>NZ_JAOAUU010000174.1 GCF_030157465.1 Zoogloea sp. | reverse complement strand
TCTACATGCACCGCACCGGCCACTGGCTGGGCCTCGACGTGCACGACGCCGGCGAATACAAGCTCGCCGGCGAATGGCGCCTGCTTGCGGCCGGCAACGTGCTGACCGTCGAGCCCGGCGCCTACATCCGCCCCGCCGACGGCGTGCCGGAAGCCTTCTGGAACATCGGCATCCGCATCGAGGACGACGCCCTCGTCACCGACACGGGCTGCGACATCATCACCATCGCCACGCCCAAGAGCGTTGCCGACATCGAAGCCGTGATGGCTGAGCGCTGAGATGGAAAGACACGACATCGCCATCGTCGGCGCCGGCCCGGTGGGCATGACCCTGGCCCTTGCGCTCAAGGATTCCGGTCTCGACATCATCCTGCTCGACGCCCGCGCGCGCGGCGCCGCCCGCCACGACCCGCGGGTGCTGGCCCTGTCCCACGGCAGCAGGCTGACACTGGAGCGCCTCGGCATCTGGGCCCGCCTGCCGGCAACGGCCATCGAAACCATCCATATTTCCCACCAGGGCGGCCTTGGCCGCAGCGTGCTGCGCGCCAGCGAATACGGCCAGCCCGCCCTCGGCTACGTGGTGGCCGCCGGCGATCTGGCCGCCGCACTCGACGATGCCATCGCCGCAGCCGGCATTCCGGTGCGCGACCACGCCACGGTGAGCGGCCTCGCGGCCGGCGTCGACGACGTGCTCATCAGCCTCGACGACGGCACCCACCTGTCGGCCCGCCTTGCCGCCTGCGCCGAAGGCGCCATCGCCGGCGACGACGACACGGCCCTCGTCGAGCGCGACTACGGGCAGTGTGCCGTCATCAGCGTCGCCACCCCGGCCACCCCCCACGGCGGCCGCGCCTGGGAGCGTTTCACCCCGCAGGGCCCGCTGGCCGTGCTGCCGTGCGGCCGCGATTGCGCCATCGTGCACACCGCCAGCCCCGCCGAGGCCGACGCGCTGATGGCCCTGGACGACGACGCCTACCTCGCCCGGCTGCAAAGCCATTTCGGCGACCGCCTGCGCTTTGCCTCCGTTGGCCCGCGAGCCTGCTATCCGCTCAAGCTGCGTTACCGCCCCAACCCGGTCGGCCAGCGCACGGTGTGGCTCGGCAACGCCGCCCAAACTTTGCACCCGGTTGCCGGCCAGGGTTACAACCTGGCCCTGCGCGACGTGTGGGCCTGCGCCCAGGTGCTGCTGAAGGCCGGCGGCGACCCGGGCGCAGCCGACACCCTCGCCACCTACGCCCGCGAACGCAGCCTCGACCGCCAGGGCACGATCCGCTTCACCGACGGCCTCGTGCGGCTGTTCAGCAACGCCGTGGGCCCGCTGCTCCACGCCCGTGGCGCCGGTCTGCTGGCCCTCGACCTGATCCCGCCGGCACGTCATTTCGTCGCCAAGCGCATGATGTTCGGCGCCCGCGCCTGGCCCTGACAAAAAAGCCCGGCGATCGGGCTCAATTGCGGGTCGCCGCGGCGCAGCAAAGGCCGTAGAATCCGCCCCGGCGCGCCGCCCGGCGCCCCGCCGCCACACGGGATGCCCGACCATGGCCGAAGCCGACGACCTCCAGCAACACGATGATCTCGACAGCCACCTGCGCGAGATCCAGCACCTGCTCGCCCGCCACAAGCTGGTGGAGGATCTCGTCCATCGCCAGGAAATGCCCAAGCACGACCTGGTCGAAAACCTGGTCCACAAGCAGCACATCCACGAGCTGACCCACAAGCTCGACAGCCTCCACTCGGCTGACGTCGCCCACATTCTCGAAGCGCTGCCGGTTACAGAACGCCTGTTCGTCTGGGATCTGGTCAAGGCCGAACGGGACGGCGAAATTCTTCTCGAAGTCTCCGACGCGGTGCGGGAGTCCCTCATCGAGTCGATGGACCCGGCCTCGCTGCGGGCCGCGGCCGAGCAACTCGACGCCGACGAACTCGCCGACCTCGCCCCCGATCTGCCCCATGAGGTGATGGAGGCGGTCTACCAGGGCCTCGACCCGGAAGAGCGCGAGCAACTCCGCGCCGCCATGTCCTACCCCGAGGATTCGGTCGGCGCACTGATGGATTTCGAGATGGTCACCGTGCGCGAGGACGTTACCCTCGAAGTCGTGCTGCGCTACCTGCGCCGCTTCGACGAACTGCCCGACCACACTGACCAGCTTTTTGTCGTCGACCGGGACGAACACCTGCGCGGCGTGCTGCCGATCAACCGGCTGCTGATCAACGACCAGGACACCGAGGTGAGCGAAATCATGCTCACCGACACCCTCACCCTCGAACCCTCGGACGAAGCCGAAACCGCCGCCCAGGCCTTCGAGCGCTACGACCTCGTGTCGGCCCCCGTGGTGGATTACCACCGCAAGCTGGTCGGGCGCGTCACCGTGGCCACGGTGGTGGACTTCATCCGTGAAGAAACCGAAAGCGAACTGCTCAACCAGGCCGGTCTGAAAGAGGGCGAAGATATCTTCGCGCCGGTATGGGATTCGGTGAAAAACCGCTGGGCCTGGCTGGCCGTCAATCTCGTCACCGCCTTCATCGCCAGCCGGGTCATCGGCGCTTTCGAAGACTCCATCGAAAAGCTGGTCGCGCTGGCCGCGCTGATGCCCATCGTCGCCGGCATTGGCGGCAACTCGGGTAACCAGACGATCACCATGATCGTGCGTGGCATCGCCATGGGCCAGGTCCAGGATGACGCCCTGACGCGCCTCCTGAAAAAGGAAATGGGCGTTGCGCTGATCAACGGCCTGGTGTGGGGCAGCCTGCTCGGTGTGCTGGCCTGGGTGCTTTATGGCAGCGCCGAGCTGGGTGCGGTCATGACCGCTGCGACCACCCTCAACCTGCTTCTGGCCGCCCTGGTCGGCGTCATGGCGCCCATGATCCGCAGCCGTCTCGGTCAGGATCCGGCGGTCGGCTCCAGTGTGATCATCACCGCCGCCACCGATTCAGGCGGTTTCTTCATTTTTCTGGGGTTGGCAACCATCTTCCTGATGTAAGCCCGCGCCCCCTGGTGGCCCGCCATAAAAAAATCCGGAACCTGTTTGGGTTCCGGATTTTTTGTGGCTGACACGGGAAGGGGCCGTGCCGTCCTTCCGTATGCCGGAAAGGCGATCAATCCTTCCGGATCGGGCAGCTGTTCATGCCCAGCAGCGGGTACACCGGGCAGAAGCCGGTGAGGCCGGTGGCGAGCGGCACCACGCCGATCCAGGCCCACGCCGGGCCACCGAGCGCCGCCCAGGCCACAAGGGCCACACCGGCGCCGATGCGCAAAATCTTGTCGATACCGCCTACATTCTTTTTCATGGTGGCCTCCTGGCGCATTGATCTGTTGAGCAGGCGTATTTAAGCGCTTGCTGATATGCGCCGTCTGTAACTTTGGTTACACAGCGGCTGTTCAGCCGGCCGCCACCCGGCGCAGGCCGGCGGCGTCGAGGATTTCCACCTGCTCCCGCGACAGGGCCACCAGCCCTTGTGCCGCAAAGCCCTTGAGCAGGCGGCTGACGATCTCTCTAACGCTGCCCAGTTCGTCGGCCAGGTGCTGGTGGGTGGTATGCAGGCGCTGGCCCTTGCCCAGGAGCAGGGCGGCGAGGCGCTGATCGAGCTTGCGGAAGGCCACTTCCTCGATGAGCTGCATCAGCTCGGCGATGCGTTCGGAGAACAACTGGAAAATGAAATCGCGGAACGTCGGCTCGGCCAGCAGGGCCTGGAAATCGGCGTTCGGCAAAACCAGCAGCGTGGTTTCGGATTCGGTGACGCCGCGGGCGTTGTAGGGCGTCTGGCCGAGCAGGCAGGCCGATGAAATGACGCAGGTTTCGCCCGGCGCGACCCGGTAGAGCGGCAGTTCGCGCCCGCTGGGGGCGGCCTTGAAAACCCGGATGCTGCCCGTCAAAACAAAAGGAAAGCCCTGACAGGCCTGGCGTTCGTCGAAGACCGTCGTGCCGGCCGGCAGCCTCATTAAATGTGCCCGCTCGCCCAGGCGCAGGCGCGCCGCCCCGGGCAGTGCGGCGAGGATGGGGTAGAGGGCGATGAGGGCATCGCAGCCGGCGGGCGAGCGCGTCATGGTGCGGCTGTCAGGATTCAGCTATCTCGACGATCACCGGCGTGTGGTCGGAGGGGCGCTCGAGCTTGCGTGGCTCCTTGTCGGTGTAGCAGGCCGTGCATTTTTCGGCCAGCGGGGCCGACAGCAGCAGGTGGTCGATGCGCAGGCCAAAGTTGCGGCGGAAGGCGCCCATGCGGTAATCCCACCACGAAAAACTGCGCTCGGGCTGCTCGAACAGACGGAAGGCGTCGGTGAGGCCAAGGCCGATCAGGGCCTTGAAGGCGTCGCGCTCGGGCTGGGATACGTGGATCTCGTCTTTCCAGTCGGGGTGGGCGTCGCGGTCTTCCGGGGCAACGTTGTAGTCGCCCGCCAATACCAGCCGGGGCGTGACCTGCAGTTCGGCGCGCAGCCAGTTGGTGAGCGCCTCCAGCCAGGCCAGCTTGTAGGCGAATTTTTCGGAGCCGACGGCCTGGCCGTTGGGGAAGTAGCCGCAAACAATACGCACCCCGTCGAGGGTGCCGGCGATGATGCGTTTCTGCTCGTCGGCAAAGCCGGGAATGTCATGGCTCACATCGACCAGCGGCTTCCTGCTCAGGATGGCCACGCCGTTGTAGGTTTTTTGTCCGCTGAACACGGCCTGGTAACCGGCAGCTTCGATCTCGGCCAGCGGAAAAGCCTTGTTCTCGCACTTTAGTTCCTGCAGGCACAGGGCATCCGGCTGGTTGGCCGCAAGCCAGTCGAGGACGTGGGGGAGGCGGACCTTGAGGGAGTTGACGTTCCAGGTGGCGATTTTCATGCGTTTATCTGGGTGGCTGACGTGGCGGCCAATGATAACCCCTGAATCCGCGGCTTGCTCCGGCCTCGCCTCCGCCGTATTTAAACGGATGGTGTGTGTAGCAACGACGTTGCCGGCGTGCCGTGTTGGGCGTTGGATGGGTCGCGGCGTGGTGGCAAACCGGCGCCGCGACGCGGTGTCTGCCGGATCTCAGGGGTAATGGCGGACGGTGGTGAATTCTCGCCCGCCGCTGGCCTTCACCGTGACGGAGATCTGCGCATCTCGCACTGCTGCGGTGAGGCCGATTCCGCGGCCCAGGCTCCAGCTGGTGGCGCCTGGAGCGAGGTCTGTCTCCTCGAACATCCCGTCCCCGAAGATGTCGAGATATGAAGCCGCGAAGCCGGCACTGGTGGGAAGGGTCCAGCTTGCCGAGATGTTGCTTGCGGTTTGTAGCTCGGCGCGGGTGGCGGGGTTGAGGCTGGTGAAGCTCGCAAACCATTTTTCCGGCGTGGCGGCCATCTGCGCTGCGCTCAGGGGCGGGGCTGCGAGGGAGGTGCTGGCAGGCTCGCCGATGATTCGATTATTGCTATCCAGGAAGGTGACCGTGTAGACGCTGTGTGCCTGGAGGCGGGATTCGTCCAGGCAACGTGTGCGGCTGGCGGGCTGGTCGGCGCACATGGGCAAGTGAACTTCGCTGGCGTAGTCAGGCTCGTCGGCGGGGGCGAACATTTCCGGGGTGTACATGAAGGAGGTTCGGCGCAGCACAATCCCCTCCACCGTCTCCAGGCCGGGAATGCCCGTTGAAATGCTTGGGAGCCCTGGCCCTTGCAGCACGGCGCGGGATGCGCCCAGCTTGGCAGGTGAGTCGATCCAGAATTCGACGTAGCGCTGGTACGTGTAAGCACCGCCGGGCTGCATTTCGCGCACGCTGACGATGTTGGGGGCGATGCCTCCGATTTGCCGGTTGCCCTGGATCAGCCAGCGACCGCCTGCATTTTTGCGGAAAGTCAGGGTGGCGGCGTGGTCGTCGACGAAGGTGCCGGGGACTGTCAGGCGGCAACGGATGCGGATTGTGTTGCCATCGGTGCTACGGAAGACGATGACGGGGTTGGTGTAAGACATGTCGCTTAGCTCGGAGCTCAGCAGGTATTCGCTGCTCAGGACCACCGCCAGGGGCAGGCCGGAATCCAGGAAGTCGCTGTCGAACAGGGCGGTCAGGGCTTCCAGCTGGCTGCCGCTGGGTGGGCCGTTCCGGAGGGCGGTGTTGAACTGCTCCAGGACCGCGGAGATGGCGTTCAGGTCGGATACGGCGGCCCTCAGGGCGCTGCCGTCGACAGGGGGCAGGGCGTCGGTGTCCGAGAGGCTGCCCAGGTGGTCGACGATGCTGTGGCCGGATGCCCGGCTGGTGATGGTGGCCAGGCCCCTGTCCTGGTCGACGCTGACCTTGAGCAGATCGAGGGCGCCGTCGAGGCCGCTGTGGTCGGCTTTGAACGGGCTGCGCAGCAAATCGAAACCGGCGGCGACGCCCATGCCGTCGAGGATCGGGCGCAGGCGGAGGGTCAGGGTGTCCCGCGAGCGATCGAGGGCTCCGGTGGTGATGGCCGAGATGTCGGTGAGTGCTGAGTCGAAAAGGCTGGCGGCTGGCGCGCCGGCAATGTTGGCGACGATCAGGTCGGTAAGCGGGGTGATGTTGATGGTCCGGCCGAGATCGTCAGAGGTGGCTGCAGCATGCAGCGTGACCGGCGTGCCGGCTGCGCTGCCGGTGGCGCGGAGAAGGAAAGGCCCCTGGAGGCCGGCGGTGTCGATGGTGAAGCTGCCATCGGTCTGGATTGTCGCGGTCTTGCGGGTACCGCGGCTGTCGAGCAGGGTGACCGTGCCGGCGATGGGGGCTCCGGCGGCGGCCGTGCCGGAAATGGCGCTTGCGCTGACGCTGGCAGAGGATTGCGTGTTGTTCGCGGTGGTGCTCCCGCTTGATCCGCCGCCGCCGCCGCCGCAGGCAGCGAGGGTGAGAGCGCTGGCGATGAGGCTGACAAGGGTATTGATTTTGGGTTTCATGATGTCCTCGGCATGGTGTCCGGTGACTTTAAATCATGATGACTGAATAAATCAACAGGTGTTTTGGTATGAAAAACTCCGGGCGTGCGAAGTTCGACGGGAGCCAGGGGGCGCCGACGGGTTTATGACAGGAAGTTTGTAATTTGCCGGCGTGCCGCAGGGCTTGGGGTATATGCTGGCGGCGAGGAAATTTTTCTCGGTAATACCGTATTACTGGTGAGAAGATGGATGGCGTTCAATTTAAAACAACAATCGGAGACACCGACATGAACATCAAGCCTTTGAATTTCCATCCCGGCGCATTGCTCAGGGCGGTGCTGGCATGGATCGCGGAAACCACCGAAGGGAGCCGCTCCGCGCGGCTTTCCTCGCTCGGGCTTGGCGCGTCGGGCCGCTGCCCGACGTGGTACGAAGAGTCATCGAACGCACAACGCTTGCGCTGAAGCGTGCGGCCCAGTCGCCCCGGCACGTGTTCGTGTCGGGGCGAAATTTTTTCAGTCGATCACATGCCGCGCTTCAGCGCTTTGCGGCCGGATATCCCGCTTTGTCGAGCAGCCCGTTCCACGCGGTGGCTGCGAATCCGGTTTCCATTTCGCGGCCGACGATGAGGCTCGGGACGACGGGGTCCTTGCCGAAGCGGGTTTTGAAGGCGGCGACGTCGTCGCCGGTTTCGAGCTTTGTTTCGCTGAACGGGATGCCGCGTTTTTCGAGGAGGGCGCGGCCGTTGTCGCAGGGTTTGCCGCAATCCCGGCCGCTGTAGAGCGTGACCGGGAAGGTCTCGGCGGCCTTGCGGGTGGCAAAGGGGAGCTGCGCGTTGCCGCTGTTGGGCTGCACCTTGCGCTCCTCGAACTTCTTGACCTCCTGGGGCGGGGGCTGGTCGCTGTATTGCACGTGGCCATCCTTGTCCACCCAGCGATAGGCGGTTTGCGCCGCCACCGGAAGGGCGGCGGTGAGCAGCACAAGAAGCAGCGGGAGGCCGGCAAGCCGGCCCGGCCGGTTCGGGCTCATGACGCGGCCACCATTCCGCTGTGGCGCAAGAGGGCATCCACCTGAGGTTCGCGGCCGCGGAAAGCCTTGAAGGATTCCAGCGCCGGGCGGCTGCCGCCGACGGCCAGGATTTCGTTCCAGAAGCGCTCGCCGGTTTCCGCGTCGAGCACGCTGCCCCTGGGGCGGCCGCTTTCCTCGAAGGCGGCGAAGGCGTCGGCCGAGAGCACTTCGGCCCACTTGTAGCTGTAGTAGCCCGCCGCGTAGCCGCCGGCAAAGATGTGGCTGAAGCTGTTGGGGAAGCGGTGCCAGGCGGGCGGAACCATCACCGCGACTTCCTTGCGCACTTCGGCCAGCAGATCCATCACGTGCTGGTGGGCGGGGTCGAAATCCATGTGCAGCAGCAGGTCGAAGAGCGAGAACTCGAGCTGGCGCACGGTACCCATGCCGCTCTGGAAGTTCTTGGCGGCGAGCATCTTGTCGAAAAGTGCTTTCGGCAGGGGTTCGCCGGTTTCGGCGTGGGCGGTCATTTCGCGGACCACGTCCCATTCCCAGCAGAAGTTTTCCATGAACTGGCTGGGCAGCTCCACGGCGTCCCATTCCACGCCGTGAATGCCGGAAACCGCCAGGTCGTCGACGCGGGTGAGCAGGTGGTGCAGGCCGTGGCCGGCTTCGTGGAAGAGGGTGATCACGTCGTCGTGGCTGAAGGTGGCGGGCTTGCCGCCCACCGGGCCGGGGAAGTTGCAGACGAGGTAGGCGACCGGCGTTTCGATGCCGCTGGCGACGCGCCGGCGGGTGATGGCGGAATCCATCCAGGCGCCGCCCTTCTTGGTGTCGCGGGCGTAGAGATCAAGGTAGAACTGGCCGATCAGCGCACCGTCGCGCTCAATGCGGAAAAAGCGCACGTCGGGGTGCCAGACGGGGCCGGTGTCGGGCTTGATGTTTACCTGGTAGAGCTTTTCGACGACGCCGAAGAGACCCTGCAGCACCTTGGGTTCGGGCAGGTATTCCTTCACTTCCTGCTCGGAGAAGGCGTACTGGTCGACACGGAGCTTTTCGGAGACATAAGCCACATCCCAGGGTTCGAGCGGGTCGAGGCCGAGTTCATCCTTGGCGAAGGCCTTGAGTTCGGCGAGGTCGCGCTCGGCGAAGGGCTTGGCCTTGACGGCCAGTTCGCGCAGGAAGCCGAGCACCTGCTCGGTGGATTCGGCCATCTTGGGCACGAGGGAGACGTCGGCGTAGTGGCGGTAGCCGAGCATTTTTGCTTCTTCGGCGCGCAGGGCGAGGATCTGGTTGATCAGCGGGCCGTTGTTCCATTCGGGCTTGCTGTAGCCGTTGTCGATTTCGGCGGCGCGGGTGGCGTAGGCGCGGTAGAGGGTTTCGCGCAGCGCGCGCTTGTCGGCGTATTGCAGCACCGGCAGGTAGGAGGGCATCTTGAGGCCGAACTTCCAGCCTTCAATGCCGGCCTTCTCGGCGGCTTCGCGGGCCGCGGCGATGTCGTCGGCAGGCAGGCCTTTGATCTCGGCCTCGTCGGTGACGATGTGGGCGTAGGCGTTGGTGGCGTCGAGGATGTTTTCGGAGAACTTTGCGCCGAGGCTGGCCATTTCTTCCTGGATGGCCTGGAAGCGGGGTTTCTGGTCGTCAGGGAGTTCGGCGCCGGAGAGACGGAAGCCGCGCAGCTCGTTGTCGATGATGCGCTGGCGGGCCGGGCTGAGGGTGGCGAACCCGGCGTCGTTCCGGATCGCTTTATATTTTTCGAAAAGCTTAAGGTTTTGCCCTAATTCGGCGTAAAAACGTGTGACCTCCGGCAGCATCGCGTTGTAGGCCTCGCGCCATTCGGGTGTGTCCATCACGCTGTGCATGTGCGCGGCAACACCCCAGGCGCGGCCGAGGCGCTCGCCGTCGTTCTCCATGGGCTCGACGAAGTTGTCCCAGGTGGGCGCGGCAGGGTCGTCCTGCAGGCGTTCGACGGTGGCGCGCAGGGCCTCGAGGAGGCTGCGCACGGCGGGTTCCACGTGGGCCGGCTGGATCGCGTCGAAGCGCGGCAGACCTGAGAGTTCGAGAAGGGGCGAAGTGGCTGGGGTCGTGGTCATCGTAGTCGGGAGTGATCGGTTGAATGGTTTCATTTTGCCGAATTCTGCGCAGGGTGTCGCCTGTGCTGCGGACAGGGCGAAATGATGGGTCGGAATGTCGGAGCGAGTGTTGGACCGCAATAGGGGGCTGGAGTGACTGACAAGGCATTGAATCTGACGGAGCAGGCGTTTCTGCATGCAATCTCGCAGGAGCTCGAGCGGGGCGAGTTGCGTTTTCCCACGTCGATGGAAGTGACGATGCGGGTGCTGGAGGCGCTGGACGATCCGGACATGGACCTCGGGCGGATGTCGGCCATGGTGTCGGCAGAGCCCCTGCTGGCGGCCCGCACGGTGGCGCTGGCCAACTCTGCCTGGTACAACCCGGGCGGGCGGCTGGTGAGCGACGTGCCCAAGGCGCTGGTGCGCATCGGCTTTGGCAAGCTGCGCGCGCTGGCGATGGCGGTGGCCGCCGAGCAGTTGATGCACCGGGATGTGCTCGGCCCCTTCCAGCCGCTTGTCCGCAAGTTGTGGGCCCACTGCGTGGATGTGGCGGCGACGGCCTGCGTGCTGGCGCGGCGCTGTACCAAGCTCGACCGCGACGCGGCCTTCTTCGCCGGCATGGTGCACGACATCGGCCAGTTCTTCCTGCTGGCCCGGGTGTGGGAATACCCGGAAATGCTCCACGACGAGAGCCCCTTGTCGGATCTCGTGCGGATCTGGCATGCCCCCATCGGGCGGGCTGTGCTGGCGGCGATGAACATGCCGCAGGCGCTGGTGGATGCGGTGGATGATCCCGAAATGTACGGCGGGGTGTGGCCGCCGGAGAACATCTCCGATGTGGTCTTCGTGGCCAACTTGATCGCGGAGACGCGCAATCCCTTCTCGCCGGAGCAGGAGGATTTTCGTCACGGGCTGGCGAAGGCGGCAACCTTCGGGCTGGACGATGCGCGTCTGGCCGAAGTGCTGGCTGAATCGGTCGAGGAGCGGCAGGCGCTGATGAACCTGTTCCACATCGGCTGAACCCGCGCCGTAGCCGGCGCCGGTCGTAAACAAGAACAACCCGCCGCGGCGGGTTGTTTGCTTTGGGCGCGGGGGCCCGGCTTACAGCGTGTTGCCGGTGAGGTGCTCGTAGGCCTCGATGTACTTGGCCGAAGTGCGGGCGAGGACTTCGTCCGGCAGCTTCGGGCCGGGGGCGACCTTGCCCCAGTCGAGGGTTTCGAGGTAGTCGCGCACGTACTGCTTGTCGTAGCTCGGCGGGCTGATGCCTTCGGCGTAGCTGTCGGCGGGCCAGAAGCGGGAGGAGTCCGGCGTCAGGGCTTCGTCGATCAGGTGCAGGGTGCCGGCGGCGTCGATGCCGAACTCGAACTTGGTGTCGGCGATGATGATGCCGCGGGTGGCGGCGTAGTCGGCGGCCTGGGTGTACAGCGCGATTGCGGCGTCGCGGGCTTCGACGACCAACTGGGCGCCCGTCTTGCCGGTGCCCTTGAGCGCTTCGGCGAGGACGGCATCGGTGTGGGCCTGGGCCTGTTCGAAGCTGATGTTCTCGTCGTGGTCACCGACTTCGGCCTTGCTGGCCGGGGTGAAGATCGGGGCGGGCAGCTTTTGCGCCTGCTTGAGGCCGGCCGGCAGCTTGATGCCGCAGATGGCGCCGGTGTCCTGGTAGTCCTTCCAGCCGGAGCCGATCACGTAGCCGCGCACCACGGCTTCGATGGGCAGCGGGGTGAGGCGCTTGACGACCAGCGCGCGGCCGCGAACCTGTTCGCGCTCGTCGGCGGCGACGACGGTTTCGGGGTCGATGCCGGTGAGCTGGTTGGGGACGATGTGGCCCAGTCTGGCAAACCAGAAGCCGGCCATCGCGGTGAGCACTTCACCTTTGCGGGGAATCGGATCGGGCAGGATCACGTCGAAGGCCGACAGGCGGTCGGAGGTGACGATGAGCAGCTTGTCGGCGTCAACGGCGTAGATGTCCCGCACCTTGCCACGACCGAGGAGGGGCAGGCTGCGGATGGAGGATTCGAAGAGCGGAGTGGTCACGGTCTGGGTGTCCGACGGTCAAAACGCGATTATAAGTGAAGAGTGGGGGCGAAGAGCGCTGGGGTACTCAGTGGCTGCTGCCTTCGGCTGCCGCCAGGTGCTTTCTCATCCTGCGCGTGCCGATGGCCACGAACAGGGCGATGAGCGGGATCGCCGCCGCGGTGAGGATTTCGGGGGTGAGCGGTTCGATGTAGTGTTTTACGCCCTTGGCCAGGTATTGCACGAGTTGCGAGGCGTAATAGGTGATGGCGACGACCGACAGGCCTTCGACGGTTTCCTGGAGGTGGAGCTGGAGCTTGGCGCGCCGGTTCATCTGGGCGAGCAGTTCCTGGTTCTGGCGTTCCAGCTCCACCTCGACGCGGGTGCGCAGGAGCTGGCTGTTGCGGGCGACCCGGCCGGAGAGGTCTTCCTGGCGGCGGGCCATGGTTTCGCAGGTGTGCATGGCCGGCAGCAGGCGCCGTTCCATGAATTCGTGGAAGGTGGGCAGGCCCGAGATGCGCTCCTCGCGGAGTTCGTCGATGCGCTGCATGACCAGGCTGTGGTAGGCCCGGGCGGCACCGAAGCGGAAGGTGGTGCGGGCGACGGAGTGCTCGACCTCCGCGGCCATCGTGGTGAGGTCGGCGAGCACGCTGCGCTCGTCTTCCGGCGAGCGGGCCGAGCCGGTGCGGTCCATGAGTTCGGCGAGCAGGCGTTCGGATTCGCCCAGCCGGCGGCCCACTTCCTTGGCCACCGGAAACGCCAGCAGGGCCATCAGGCGATAGGTTTCGATTTCGACGAGGCGCTGCACGGTGCGGCCGGCCTGGCGGCGGGTGAGGGCGACGTCGATGACCAGAAAGCGCGAGAAGCCGTTTTCGAACAAGAAGTCGGTGAATACCCAGGCCGCACCGTCGGCGACCCGGGCGCCGACCATCTGCCGGCCAGTGGGCGAGAGCCGGGCCATCACGCTTTCCGGCGTGATTTCGGCGGCGCTGCGCAGTTCGACGTGGGTGGCGACGATGAGCTGGCCGGGAATGCTCTGGAGCCAGGCCGCGGGCACCACGGCGAGGGCGGAGGTGGAGTCGTCCAGGCCTTCGCCGGGCGCCACGGCGCGGAAGATGGTGTAGCTGGAGAATTCGTTGTGGAGCTCCCACTTGAGCTGGAAGCTGCCGAAGTCGATCAGGCTGTGGCTGCCCTCCACGTCGATGGGCCGGTTGAGGAGCTTGCCGAGGGCAATCAGGTGCTGGAGCGCGGCGCCGGACTGCTCGCCTTCATGGAACAGGGCGAGGTAGCTGATGAGCTGGGGGCTTTCCAGCGGCACCGGCGGGCGGGCGTGGAATTCTTCGTTGAGGGCCTGGCGCTGTGCGTGCTCGGTGAAGTGGACGGGCAGAGTCATGGGGCAATGCGCCAAGCGTGATCGGGCGGCCATCTTGCCGTTACGGCGGCCCGGCTGGCAAGGGGATGCAGCGCGCGGGCGCGCTCAGAAGGGGCGCAGGAAGCTGACGGCGAGCGCTGCCAAGGCAAGCACGAGGGTGATGCCGAGCCCTATGCCGAGGGTGCGCACGCGGCGGCGGAGTTCTTCGGCGGCGCGCACGAGGTCGGCGTTCTGGCTGGCGAGGGCGGCGAGGAGTTCGGCGCTTTCCTGCTGGCGGGCGTCGATTTCGGCGAGGCGGGTTTCAAGGGCGAATATGCGCGCCTCGGGGCTGGCGACGGGGTCGGCAAGCGTGGTGCCGCCGGGGGTTTCCGTGTCGGTGGTCTTGCGGCTGGAAACCTTTTGCCAGAGTTTTTTTGCGCCCTTGGCGACGGTGGGGGCGTGGGTGATGACGTCGGTCCAGGGAATGGCGCTGAACAGCGCGAACCAGGGTGCTGCCATCGGGGGGGCCTTTCAGGAAGTTCGGGGCACGGAAAATCCGTGCCTCGAACCTGGGACTGCTTAACGGACGATCTGGTTCAGTGCGCCGCTCTTGTAGCCGGCGGCGATCTTGTCCAGGGAGATCGGCTTGATCTTGCTGGCGTTGCCGGCAGCGCCAAAGGCTTCGAAGCGGGCCTTGCAGACCAGCTTGGCGGCTTCGCGGGCGGGCTTGAGGTAGTCGCGCGGGTCGAACTTGGAGGGGTTTTCGAACATGTACTTGCGGATCGCGCCGGTCATCGCGAGGCGGATGTCGGTGTCGATGTTGATCTTGCGCACGCCGTACTTGATGCCCTGGACGATTTCCTCGACGGGCACGCCGTAGGTTTCCTTCATGTCGCCGCCGTACTGGCGAATGATTTCGAGGAGCTCTTGCGGCACGCTGGAGGAGCCGTGCATGACCAGGTGGGTGTTGGGGATGCGGGCGTTGATGGCCTTGATGCGTTCGATGGCGAGGATGTCGCCGGTGGGCTTGCGGCTGAACTTGTAGGCGCCGTGGCTGGTGCCGATGGCGATGGCCAGGGCGTCGCAGTTGGTGAGCTTGACGAAGTCGGCGGCCTGGTCGGGGTCGGTGAGCATTTGCGAGTGATCGAGCACGCCTTCGGCGCCGATGCCGTCTTCCTCGCCGGCCTGGCCGGTTTCGAGGGAGCCGAGGCAGCCCAGTTCGCCTTCGACGCTGACGCCGATGGCGTGGGACATTTCAACCACGCGGCGGGTCACGTCGACGTTGTATTCGTAGGAGGACGGGGTCTTGCCGTCTTCGAGGAGCGAGCCGTCCATCATCACCGACGAGAAGCCGGAGCGGATGGCGCCCATGCAGATGGCGGGGGACTGGCCGTGGTCCTGGTGCATGACCACCGGGATGTGCGGGTAGGCTTCGACGGCGGCGTCGATGAGGTGGCGCAGGAAGGCTTCGCCGGCGTATTTGCGGGCGCCGGCACTGGCTTGCATGATCACCGGGCTGTCGGTTTCCGCAGCGGCTTCCATGATGGCCTGGACTTGTTCGAGGTTGTTGACGTTGAACGCAGGCAGGCCATAGCCGTTTTCGGCGGCGTGGTCGAGAAGCTGGCGCATGGAAACGAGGGACATGGTTTTTCTCCGGATGGCCGGGAGCCCGGCCGGGGGTAGACGTAAAAACCCGGATTCTAGCGTGTCGGCATGCGCCCTGGGCGCCGGCAGGGGCAAGATTTGCCCCGCGGCGTTAGGAGTTGCACGGCGGCCTTGCCGGAAGGCCTTACACGGGGCCCGGCCTGGGCGTTTCGCCGACCCGCACGATCTTCATGGTGTTGGTGCCGCCCGCCGAGCCGATGGGTTCGCCGATGGTGAGCACGATGAGGTCGCCGTAGTCGACCACGCCCTGTTCGAGCAGGATCTGCTCGGCTTCCCACAGCATGACGTCGCGGTCGGCATGGACTTGCGACATGAGCAGCGGGTAGACCTCGCGGTAGAGCGTCATCTGGTTGCGGGCGGAGACTTCGGGGGTGAGGGCGTAGATCGGCACGCCGCTGTTGAGCCGGCTCATCCACAGCGCGGTCGAGCCGGTTTGGGTGAGGGAGGCGATGGCCTTGACCTTGAGGTGGTAGGCCGTCCACATGGCGGCCATGGCGATGGACTGGTCGATGCGCGTGAACACGCGGTCGAGGAAGTCGCGGTCCATGGTGACTTCGGCGGATTTTTCGGCCTCGAGACAGATGCGCGCCATGGATTCGACCACTTCGACCGGAAACTTGCCGGAGGCGGTTTCGGCGGACAGCATCACGGCGTCGGTGCCGTCGAGCACGGCGTTGGCCACGTCGGAGACTTCGGCGCGGGTGGGCACCGGGCTGTGGATCATGGATTCCATCATCTGGGTGGCGGTGATGGCCAGCTTGTTGCGTTCGCGGGCGAGGCGAATCATGCGTTTTTGCAGCGCCGGCACCGCGGCGTCGCCGACTTCGACGGCCAGGTCGCCGCGGGCCACCATGATGCCGTCGGAGGCGTCGAGGATTTCTTCGAGGTTGGCGACGGCCTCGGTGCGTTCGATCTTGGCGATCAGGATGGCGCTGCTGCCGGCGGCGCGCAGCAGCTGGCGGGCCATGTACATGTCGGCCGAGCTTTTCGGAAACGAGATGGCGACGAAATCGACGCCGATCTGCGCGGCCGTCTTGATGTCGTCCATGTCCTTGGCGGTGAGCGCCGGTGCGGTGAGGCCGCCGCCCTGGCGGTTGATGCCCTTGTTGTTGGAAAGCTCGCCACCCACCATCACGCGGCAGAAAATCTCGTGGCCGAGGATGCGCTCGACGCTCAGCTTGAGGCGGCCGTCGTCGAGGAGCAGTACGTCGCCGTTCTTGACGTCGCGGGGCAGGTCCTTGTAATCGAGCCCGGCGCGCTGGGCGTTGCCGAGTTCGCACTTTGCATCGAGGATGAAGGCGGTGTCTTTTTGCAGCGTGATCTTGCCGTTTTCGAACTTGCCGACGCGAATCTTGGGGCCCTGCATGTCGGCCAGGATGCCCACCGGACGGCTTGCCAGCAAGGCGGCTTCGCGGATTTGCGCCGCGCGCTGGATGTGGTCGGCCGCGGTGCCGTGGGAGAAGTTAAGGCGCACCACATCCACGCCCGACTGCACCAGGCGTTCCAGGGTGGCGATGTCGGATGAGGCGGGGCCGAGGGTGGCGACAATCTTGGTGTGGCGGGACATGCAGTCTCCTGGGTGAGGGCGGTTGATGGCTCGGGGATTCTAATCGTGCGGGCTTGCGGTATCCGGTGCGGCGCTGGCGCCGTTGCGTCCGGTGGTCTTGGTGCGGTACATCGCCGCGTCGGCGTTGCGGGTGAGGGTTTCGATGTCCTCGCCGTGCTCGGGGTAGAGGGCGATGCCGATGCTGACCGAAACCAGCCGCTCGGTGCCGTCGAGCATGAAGGGCTGGTTGGTGGCGAGGCGGATCTTTTCGGCTACGCCGAGGGCTTCTTCCATGGAATGGATGTCGTGGAGCAGGATCATGAACTCGTCGCCGCCCTGGCGCGCCAGCAAGTCGCTGGCGCGCAGCGCCTGGCGCATGCGCGCCGCTGCGGCGATCAGCAACTGGTCGCCGGCGGCGTGGCCCAGGGTGTCGTTGATTTCCTTGAAGCGGTCGAGGTCGAGAAAAAGCAGCGCGAAGCGCGTGTGGTGGCGCCGGGCGATCAGCAGGCTGGTGTTCATCTGGTCGAGGAACTTGGCCCGGTTGGCCAGCCCGGTGAGCGCGTCGTGGGTGGCCAGATAGTGGATGCGCTGCTCCGATGCCTTGCGCTCGGAGATGTCGGTGATGGTCAGGATGACCCCTTGCAAGCGGCCTTGGGCGTCGAAGTGGGGGGCGTCGGTGACGATGGCGGTGAGGGGCTCGCCGTCGGCCTTGACCAGCTCCTGCTCGTAGGTGGCGGTTTCACCCTCTTGAAGGCGCCGGGAGAGCGCCCGGCTGCGCGAGGGCCTCTCGCCTGGCCACAGGCTGTCGATGCGCTTGCCGATGAGTTCGCTGTCCGGGTAGCCGAGCATCGCAATGAGGCGCGGGTTGAGGAAGGTGAAGCGCAGCTCGGCATCGAGGGAGGCAATGCCGTCCTGGGACAGATTGACCAGGGTGCTGTAACGCGTTTCGCTGGTCCGCAGCGAGGCGCCCGCGCGGTCGAGGGCGATGGCGCGCTTGTGCGCCGCGAAGAACGAGGCCGTGAGCAGCACGAAGAGGGCGCCGATCAGCACCACGGCGCCCTGCTCCAGCAGCACGGCTTCGCGGTTGAGGGTGAAGCCGGCGGTGCTGTCGAACACCAGGGTCCAGGTCCGGTTGTCCAGTTCGAGGAGGGTGCGACGGGTGAGCGCGCTGGCGACGGCGGCGCGATCCGGGTGATTGTCGAAGAGGAGATTGTCGGGGGTCTCGTCGTGACCGTCGAAGATCCGGATGTGGATGCGGCTTTCCGATTCGCCGAGGGTGCCGGTGATCAGGTCGCCCAGCCGGAAGGGGCTGAACACCCAGCCGATGAAGGCGCGCTCCCGCTGGGCAGGGGTGTCGAGGGGCGTTTCCTTGCGGAAAACCGGGAGGTATAGAAGCACGCCGGACTGGATGTCGGTGCTGGTCTCCTGCACCAGCCGAACCCTGGCGGAAAGGGCCGCCACGCCAAGGTAGCGGGCCCGCTCCATGGCTTCGTGGCGGATTGGCTCGGAGAACATGTCATAGCCGAAGGCACGCTGGTTGCGCCAGTCGAAGGGTTCGAGAAAGACGATGGCGCTGTATTCATCACGCGGGCCGGGCGGGCTGACCCGGTAGTCGGGGAAACCTTCGGCCCGGATGTGCTGCTCGTGGCTCGCCAGCTGGCTGGCCGGAATATGCACCGCAAAGCCGACGCCCTGTATCCCTGCATAGTCGGCATGCAGGCGCAGGTCCGTCACGTATTGCCGCCACTCCTCGCGGTTCACTTCCTTCGAGGCGGCGAACAATGCCCGCGCGCCACGCAGCACCTGGCGGTAGGCCTTGAAACGCTCTTCGATCCTGAGGGTGATCTCGGTCGTCTCGAGCAGGAAGGCACTTTCGCGGGCCTGGTCATGCGTCTGTTCGATGCGGCTGATGGCGAAGTATCCGACCACGGTGGCCAGCACACAGGCAATGAGCGTGGGCACCACGATCGCGCGCAGCAGGCTGGACGACTGTTCCCCTGCGAATGCCTTCATTTCCGGATTCTCTCCCCCCGAAAAACAACTTTACAGTGGCGCCGAAAGGCTTGTCACACAGGCTGAATCATAATAACGGCAGCACGCCGCCCAAATTTGACTCTTTGGCCGGACATCCCGGATGTTTGCGATAGTTCCTTATTCCGTGTGGGGCAGGATGTCATAATTGCAGCCTTCCCGGGCGTGGCGGGCCGTTCTGAATGGCCCTTCCGTCGAGGCACGCGCCTGATCTGCTAATCCAAGGACTCACATGATTCTCGTAACCGGCGGCGCCGGCTTTATCGGTGCAAACTTCGTACTCGACTGGCTTCGCGTGAGCGACGAGCCGGTGGTCAATCTGGATGCCCTCACCTACGCGGGCAACCTGCAAAACCTCGCCTCGCTCAAGGGCGATGCGCGCCACATTTTTGTGCAGGGCGACATCTGCGACCGTGAACTGATCGACCGCCTGCTCGCGCAGCATCGCCCCCGCGCCATCGTTCACTTTGCCGCCGAAAGCCACGTCGATCGCTCGATCCATGGCCCCGGCGATTTCATCCGCACCAACGTGAACGGCACCTTCACGCTGCTCGAAGCTGCCCGCGGCTACTGGAGCGCGCTCGAGGCCGACGCCAAGGCCGCCTTCCGCTTCCACCATGTGAGCACCGACGAAGTGTACGGCTCCCTCGGCCCCAATGATCCGGCCTTCACCGAGACCAAAACCTACGAGCCCAACAGCCCGTACTCGGCCAGCAAGGCCGCCTCCGACCACCTCGTGCGCGCCTGGCACCACACCTACGGCCTGCCGGTCACCACCAGCAACTGCTCCAACAACTACGGCCCGTACCACTTCCCGGAAAAGCTCATCCCGCTGATGATCGCCAACGCGCTCGCCGGCAAGCCGCTGCCCGTGTATGGCGACGGCCAGCAGATCCGCGACTGGCTGTTCGTCACCGACCACTGCAGCGCCATCCGCGCCGTGCTCGCCACCGGCACCCCGGGCGAGGTCTACAACGTGGGCGGCTGGAACGAAAAGCCGAACATCGAAATCGTGCACACCCTCTGCGCGCTGCTCGACGAACTCAAGCCCGACCCGGCCGGCAGCTACACGCGGCTCATCACCTACGTCACCGACCGCCCCGGCCACGACCGCCGCTACGCCATCGACGCCCGCAAGATAGAACGCGAACTCGGCTGGCGCCCGTTTGAGACCTTCGAAACCGGCATCCGCAAAACCGTCGAGTGGTACCTCGCCAACCAGGACTGGGTCGCCCAGGTGCTGAGCGGCGCCTACCGCGAGTGGGTCGAAAAGAACTACGAGGGGCGCACCTGAGGGATGGCCATGTAGCCACGGATGGGCGACTTCAGTCGCCCATCCGTGGTTAATCAACGAAGAAGCGGGCGACTGAAGTCGCCCCTACACATGTCCTACATGCTCCCTGCAACGCCCTCACGCTCACCCGCCCAGGCCCCACTTCCTACGCCCGATTTCCTGCTCCCCATGAAAATCCTTCTCCTCGGCAAGAACGGCCAGGTCGGCTGGGAACTCCAGCGCAGCCTCGCCCCGCTGGGTCAGCTCGTGGCCCTCGACCACGACGGCGCGCCCGGCCTCTCCGGTGACTTCGCCCACCCGGAAAGCCTCGCCGCCACCGTGCGCAGCGTGGCCCCCGATCTCATCGTCAATGCCGCCGCCCACACCGCCGTGGACAAGGCCGAAAGCGAACCGGAGTTCGCCCGCGCCCTCAACGCGCTGGCCCCCTTTGTCCTCGCCCGTGAAGCCGCCGCCTGCGGCGCGCTGCTCGTGCATTACTCCACCGACTACGTCTTCGACGGCAGCGGCAGCGCCCCCAGGGATGAGGACGCCCCCACCGGCCCGCTGTCGGTGTACGGCGCCACCAAGCTCGAAGGCGAAGAACTCATCCGCGCCAGCGGCTGCCGTCACCTCATCTTCCGCACCAGCTGGGTGTACGCCGCCCGCGGCGGCAACTTCGCCCGCACCATGCTCAGGCTGGCCGCCGAACGCGACCGGCTGACCGTCATCAACGACCAGCACGGCGCCCCCACCGGCGCCGAACTGCTCGCCGACGTCACCGCCCACGCCGCGCGCCTGACCCTCGCCAACCCGGCGCTGGCCGGCACCTACCACCTCGTCGCCGGGGGCGAAACCACCTGGTACGACTACGCCCGCCACGTCATCGAATTCGCCCGCGCCCGGGGTGTGCCGATCCAGGTCGCCGCGGACGCCATCCAGCCCGTACCGACCAGCGCCTTCCCGACCCCGGCGCAGCGCCCGGCCAACTCGCGCCTGGCCACGCACAAGCTCCAGGCCGCCTTCGGCCTCGTCTTGCCGCCGTGGCAGCAGGGCGTGGAACGCATGCTGAACGAGATTCTGTAAATAACCGACAAAGGCCTCCACCATGCAACGCAAAGGCATCATCCTCGCCGGCGGATCCGGCACCCGGCTGCACCCGGCCACCCTCGCCGTCTCCAAGCAGCTCATCCCGGTCTACGACAAACCGATGATCTACTACCCGCTCAGCACCCTCATGCTGGCCGGCATCCGCGACATCCTCATCATCTCCACCCCCCAGGACACCCCGCGCTTCCAGCAACTGCTGGGCGACGGCAACCAGTGGGGCCTCAACCTGCAATACGCCGTCCAGCCCAGCCCGGACGGCCTCGCCCAGGCCTTCATCATCGGCGAAGACTTCGTCGGCAACGGCCCCAGCGCGCTGATCCTCGGCGACAACCTCTTCTACGGCCACGACTTCGGCACCAGCCTGCGCACCTCCAGCGCCCGCAATGACGGCGCCACCGTCTTCGCCTACCCGGTGCACGACCCCGAGCGCTACGGCGTCGTCGAATTTGACCAAGATGGCCGCGCCATCAGCCTCGAAGAAAAGCCCACCCAGCCCAAGAGCCGCTACGCCGTCACCGGCCTCTACTTCTACGACAACCGCGTCGTCGACGTGGCCAAGAACCTCAAGCCCGGCGTGCGCGGTGAACTCGAAATCACCGACGTCAACCGCCAGTACCTCGAATGGGACGCGCTGGACGTGCAGGTCATGGGCCGCGGCCACGCCTGGCTCGACACCGGCACCCACGAAAGCCTGCTCGAAGCCAGCCTGTTCATCCAGACCATCGAAAAGCGCCAGGGCCTCAAGATCGCCTGCCCCGAAGAAATCGCCTGGCGCGCCGGCTGGATCAACACCGAACACCTGCAGAAACTGGCCGCCCCGCTGGCCAAGAACGGCTACGGCCAATACCTGCAGCGCATCATCGAAGAGAAGGTGTTCTGATGAAAGTCATCGAAACCGCCATCCCGGGCCTCTTGATCCTCGAACCCAAAGTGTTCGGCGACGCCCGCGGCTTCTTCATGGAAAGCTACAACGCCAAGGCCTTCCAGGACGCCACCGGTCTTGACGTGACTTTCGTGCAGGACAACCACTCCCGCTCGGGCAAGGGCGTGCTGCGCGGCCTGCACTACCAGGTCGAACAGGCCCAGGGCAAGCTCGTGCGGGTCACCCGCGGCAGCGTCTTCGACGCGGTCGTGGATCTGCGCAAATCGTCCCCGACCTTCGGCCAGTGGGCGGGGGTGGAACTCAGTGAAGAGAACAATCGCCAGCTGTGGATTCCGCCGGGCTTTGCCCACGGTTTCCTGGTGACCAGCGACTCCGCCGATTTCCTGTACAAGACCACCGACTACTACGCCCCGCAGTTCGAGCGCAGCCTGGCCTGGAACGACCCGACGGTGGGCGTCGAATGGCCGCTGGCCGGCGCCGCTCCCCTGTTGTCCGCCAAGGATGTCGCCGGCAAGCCGCTGGCCGAGTGCGAAACCTTTGCCTGATTGGCCGGTGCGCGTTCAAGCGCATATCTGACAATTATTTCTTCGTAAAGCCCGAGGACGGCGCGTGATAATGCGCGCCTGTCACTCTGCCCCTGGAGCCCCGTATGTCCCGTTCGCTGATCTACCTCGTTGCCGGCGCCCGTCCCAACTTCATGAAGATCGCGCCCATCGTGCGCGCCCTGCAGGCCCGTGCCGACCGCTTCGAGTTCCGGATCGTCCATACCGGCCAGCACTATGACCGCGAGATGAGCGACGTCTTCTTCGACGAACTGGGCATTCCCAAGCCCGACTATCACCTTGAAGCCGGCGGCGGCAGCCACGCCACCCAGACCGCCAAGATCATGGTGGCCTTCGAGGAAATCTGCCAGACGGCCCGTCCCGATTGTGTGCTGGTGGTGGGCGACGTGAATTCCACGCTGGCCTGCTCCATCGACGCCAAGAAGCTGAATATTCCCGTGGTTCACGTGGAAGCCGGCCTGCGCAGCGGCGACATGCGCATGCCCGAAGAGATCAACCGGCTGGTAACCGACAGCATTTCCGACTGGTTCTTCTGCACCGAACCGGCCGGTGTGGCCAACCTGCTGAACGAAGGCAAGAGCAAGGACGTGGTGTTCAACGTCGGCCACGTGATGGTCGACAACCTGTTGTTCCAGCGCGACAAGCTCGACGCCGCCGACAAGACCGGCATGGCCACCGAGGCCATCAAGGCCCAATACCCGAAGTACGGCGTGGTTACGCTGCACCGCCCGTCCAACGTGGACGACGAAGCCAACCTGCGCGGCATCGCCGGCGCGCTCAGGGCGATCGCGGCCGACCTGCCGTTGATCTTCCCGGTGCACCCGCGCACCCGCGGCAACCTCGAAAAGTTCGGCCTCGACCTGGGCCCCAACGTGGTGCTGACCAAGCCCCAGTCCTACATGGAGTTTCTCAACCTGTGGAAAGACGCCTCGCTGATCCTCACCGACAGCGGCGGCCTGCAGGAAGAAACCACTGCGCTGGGCATTCCCTGCCTCACCCTGCGCGAGAACACCGAGCGCCCGGTGACCGCCGACGAAGGCAGCAACGTGCTGGTGGGCACCGACCCGGTGCGCATTCTTGAAGAGGCCGCCAAGGTGCTGGCCGGCCAGGGTAAACACGGCCGTCGCCCGGCCCTGTGGGACGGCAAGGCCGCCGAGCGCATCGTTGCCGAACTGGATCGTCTGCTGGCCTGAGTTTCATCGGCCCAGCCAGAAAGCCGCTGCCTCGCCGCAGCGGCTTTTTTTATGCCGGCGCGGGTTTGCCGGAAGGGTGCAGCGTGATGCTGAGGTCGCGGATCAGGTCTTCCGGTTCGGCGGTGCCGAGGGTCAGGGCCAGTTCCAGTTCGCCGTGGATCAGGCATTGGGCCACGCCGAGCTGCCAGCCGGGCGCGGCCGGGTCGAGGCTGCGCGCAATGCCGGCAAGCCCGACGCGCGGCCTCGCCAGGCGCAGGGCAAGGCCTGGCGGTGCGCCGGTGAGATCGATCACGTTGAGTTGTTCGAAGCACGTCAGCACCGCGGCGAGGCTGCGGGCGAGCAGGGCATCCACGCTGGCCGGATCCCTGGCCCAGGCGCGCAGTTCGAGTTCGACCCGTCCGTGGGAGCGTTCGCGGTAGCCGGCGCAGTGGGGGCCGCGGGTGCGGGCGAAGACCGGGCCGGCGGGCGTGCGAAACAGGCGCAGCGTGCGCTCGTCCAGCAGCCAGGCGTCACCGCGGGCGAGGATGTGGCCGGGCGGGCAGTGGACTTCGACCAGCTCGCCCACTGCGGCGGCGGGCAGCGGAAAGTTGAGGGGTTTGCCGGACGCGGCCTTGAGCACTCCCTGCCAGCCAGAGAAAGCCGGTTCGCGGCCGGGGGCGTCCCCTTCGCTGTGCTCGCAGTCGAGGCGCAGGGCGCACACGGCCAGCCGGCTTGGGGTGCCGTCCGGTGGCGCCAGGGCGGGGCCGGCCTGCACGTCTTGTTCGGCATCGAGGCTGGCCTGAATGGCGGGTAAAAGCAGGTTTTCGATGGCGCCGAGCATGGTTCAGCCTTCTGTTGTGATGGGGCCCAGCACGCCGGCCTGAAGTTGCAGCCACGGCATGTCGCCGGGTTCGTCCAGGGGCAGCCAGGGGCCGCCGGCCTTGCGGAAGAAGCTGCCGGTGACGGTATCGGGCCGGTTTTCGTCGGCGTACCACAGGGCTTCGCCCTGCGTGACGGTGAGCACCAGCCACCAGGGCCGGGCGGGCAGGTTGAGGGGGGCGGGCAGGCGCACACGAAACCATGCGGCCGCGGGTGCGGCGCCTGCCAGTTCCAGCGCCCAGGCCAGGAGGGGCGTTTCGACGGGGCCTGCGCTGCTGTCGGCGTGAATGCTCAGGCGGCCCACGATCTGCGCCGCGAGGGGGCGCAGGCGCAGCGCGACGCTGGATAACGCGATGTTCTTGGGCAGCGCGGCCAGTTGCACTGCGGCCGCATGCTGCGGGCTGCACAGGCGGGCGATGCGGCTTGCGCCGGGGCCGGCGGGCAGGTGTTCGTGCTCGCCCTGGCGGGGCTGGTCGACGGGCTCGACAGGCGGCTCCGGCGGCGTGGCGGGCCGGGGCGGCGCTTCCAGTTCGGCCTCGAAGGCCACGATGCGCAACAGCTCGGCGTTGGCGGCCCGGAGCTGCAGCGGCACGGCCGTGGCGTCCGGGTGGTCGCCCAGGTAGCGGTTGGCGGCGCGGGCCAGGCCGGGCACGTCGAGGGCGGCGGCCGGCAGCGGGCCGTCGGGGCTGAAGAAGGGTGGATCGTCGCCGATGGCCAGGCTGACAAGGCAGGGCTGGCGGGTGAAGCGCAGGCCTATCCGGCGGCCGGTGAGGGCGCCGGGAATCAGCACGCCGGTACGTTTTTCCGCGGCATCGCCCTCGATCAGCATCTCGGCCATCAGGCGCGCTGCGCACTGGGCTGGAAAGCGCTGCTCGGTGCCGGCGGGCAGGGTGTCGAGGGGCGCCAGGGGCAGCCAGTTGCTGCTGCTGAACAGGCGGATGCGGGCGCCGGTCTTGCGCGCCGGGACAAGGGCGCCGGCGGTCGGCGGCGAGGCGTCGAGGATCAGCCCGACGAGGGCGCGGGTCTGGCCCCAGTCGGCGCCGGCCCACAGCCACGGGGCGTCGGCCTTGCCCGCCATCGGGCCGGAATCGGCCACCAGCGCCGGGAATTCGGGCGTCAGTTCGCTGGCGTCGGCGGCGGCGAGTTGCAGGCGGACGCGGGCCAGGCGGCGCCCGGCCGGCACGTTCAGGCTGAGTGCCAGGCCGCTGCCGGCGGCAAAATCGCGCCCTGCGGCGGGTTTGCCGTCGGGGGCGAGGAGGGTGGCCGCGTCGCCCACGGTGGCAGGCTCAGCGGGCCACCAGGCGCGGGCCGGGTGGGTCGGCGCTGTCGTCTTGCGGGGCATCCGCGGCGAGCACTTCTTCGAGCACCTGGATGGCGCCGCTGATGCGCATCAGGGTGGTGCGCAGTTCGTCCTGCTTTTTTTGCAGGTCGTTCATCACGCCAACGCCGGTTTCGTACTCGGTGCGCAGTTCCTGCAGACGGGTTTCGATCTGGGATTTCATGGGGGCTCCTGGTGGTGGCGGTCAGCGAAGAAAGACGAAGACGTCGATGATGCCGGTGTGGCCGTCGAAATCTTCGAGGGCCTTGCCGATGGTGGTGCCGGCAGCGTTGGCGTCGGCGCGCATGGCGTGGCCCGGCGGGGTGGCGGCGGTGAGCAGGTCGCCCCGGCGGATCGGGCCGTTTTCGCCGCTCACCTTGCAGGGTACGCGGCCGGCGAGGGCCACCGGGTATTCGCCGGGCTGGGGCACCCGGCGCGCCGGGTCGACGCCCAGCAGCACGCCCGGTTGCGAGGAGATCACTCCCAGCACCAGCGGGTCGCGGCAGCGCCGGCAGCGCAGAATGCCGCGGCCGTCGGGGTCGAGGCTGACGACGTCGCCGGCTTCCAGCACTTCACGGGTGTCGAAGTTTTCGGCCAGGTCGCGGTTGCCGCTCTGGTAGCCGTTCCTCGACCAGATCGTGCCTTCGGCCTCGACGTCCCAGGTGTGGATGCCGCCGGCCCAGCCGGGGGTCTTGGGTGTTGGCGAGAAGCCGTGGGTGCCGAGATTGCCGTCGATGAACACGTTGTCCCACATCTTTACGACACGGTTGAGGGGCGCGCCGGTGGAGCGGCCGAGGATCATCAGCGCCTTGTAGTTGCCGCCGTCGTTCTCGATTGCGGCGTAGCCGGCGGTGTTGCCGAAGCCGGTGTGATTGTGGGTGGTTTCGGTGAAGTAGAGGTCGGAGCCGCCGGCGTGAATGGCGCCGCGCACGTCCAGCCGCCCGGCCGGGGCGTCGGTGCCGATGCCGACGCTGGCGTCGTTGAAGGCGCAGACCTTGCTGCCCAGCGTGACCACGTTGTGGGCTCTGCTGCCATCGGCTTCCATGCGCAGGAAGCGGAACTCCTGGCCCGCCCCGTCGGCGCTCATGTGCAGGTTGACGCCGGCCCGGGCGGGGTCGAGGCGCTTCCAGGCGCCGTCGAAGTAGGTGTTCCAGCCCAGGTTGGACCAGGCGTTGCCCTTGGCGCCGGCATCAAGGGCGGTCAGCTCGCCCAGTTGCAGGCGGCAGGCGCCGGGCTTGTCGTTGCCCACGGCGAGGCGTTCGGTGATGGCGAGGCTGCCGCGGATGGTGTCGCCGTTGCGGCTGACCAGCGTTTTAATGCCGGCCAGGATGCCGTCGATCTCGGCCAGCAGCACGCGGGCGTTAACTTTCAGTTCGCCACGCACGTCGAGGGCCTGCACGGTGACGCTGGCGGCGGGGTCGATGCGGCTGCCGTCGATGGCCTTTTCGCGGATGCCTTCGCGGGGAACCGGTGCGCCGCCGCTGTGGTCGTGGCGGGCGAGCTCTTCGCGGGCTTGCACCTGGGCTTCGTTCCAGTCGTCGGCGCGGATGATGTCGCCAGCGCTGCGTTTGACGTAGGGGTCGGGGCGGTCGGCCATGGTCGTGCTCCGTCAGCCCTTGGCCGGCAGGCCGGCGCGCAGTTGGTCGATCATGGCTTGTTGTTCCTTCACCGCCTGCACCAGCAGCGCGATGACGCTGGCCGAGTTGATGCCCTTCCAGCCGTCGGGGCCTTCGGTCACGGCTTCGGGCAGCGCGGCCTCGACGTCCTGGGCGATCAGGCCGATGGTCTTGCCGCCCTCGCCGGAGCGCCAGTCGAAGCTGACGCCGCGCAGCCGGCATAGCTTGCCGATGGCGTCGCCGATCTCGTGGATGTTGTCTTTCAGGCGCAGGTCGGACTGCTGATACTGCCCCTGCATCGTCCACATCTTGGATGTAGCGAAGCCGCCCCAGTAGGCGTTGTTGGCAACGTTCTTGAGGCGCAGCCAGTCGTCGTTGGCTTCGTGGTCGCCAATGCCGGACAGCCGCCACTTGTCGCCAAGCCGAAGGATGTCGGTCTTGAAGATGCCGTTGGTGGTGTCGAAGTGCATGCGCACTTTGTTGCTGGGGATGTCGCGGATATACAGGTTGTCGTCCACGCCGATGTAGGCCTGGCCCTTCCAGCGGTAGAAGACGCCGTCACTCTTCAGTGGGTCGGCGACCTCTGCGCTGACGTCGATGCCCTGGCTGAAGATGCTGCCGTTCACGTCAAGCCGGTCCCACACCGATACGCGCCGTTCGGCGCCGGCGCTGCGGTTGCCCACCAGCATCAGGCTTTTGTAGGTCTGGGTGTCGTTGCTGATCTCGGCGCCCCGCGGGCTGGTGTCGAATTTTCCGGTCCAGGCCGAGGACAGGCGCAGCGGGTTGTGGGCCGGAAAGAGATCCAGCACCGGGGTTTGCGAGCCGTCCTGGGCCGTGTCGGAAAACAGGCGTGCGCGCAACTCGCCACCGGTTACAAAGGTGAGCGGGTGGGCGCTTCGGGTGCCGACGATCATCCCCGGCTCGGAGCCGAAGATGCCCTCGGTGTGGGCCATCAGCCGCGCATCCACGTCGCCGGCGCGCACCGACAGCTTGGCATGGGCGCCACCCAGCACGTCCACCACGCGGCTCCAGCCTTCGGCGTTCTCGGGGGCGTCGGTGCCCACGCCCAGGTCGCCGGTGGTGGTGAGGCGGGCGCCCGAAAAATTGGCCAGCGCGGCCTTGATGTCGGCCAGCTGGCTGGTGCCGCTCACCTTGAGGGGGCCGGCAAGGGTGAGGCCCTTGAGCGTGAGCTTGCTTTCAGGGTCTACCTTGCTGCCGTCGATGGCCTTGTCGGCGATGCCCTCGCGGGGAATCCGGCTGGCGGCGTCGTCGCTGTGGTTGTGGGCGCGCAGTTCGCTGCGGGCGCGCACCTGCATTTCGTTCCAGTCGGCGGCGAGCATGATGTCGCCGGGTTCCTTCCGGACGTAGGGGTCGGGGGTATCGGCCATCAGAAGATCACCTCCCAGCTGAGCGTCATTTCCAGGTTTCCGGCCCGATTGACGAGCGGAAAGGTGACGCGGTTGTAGAGCACGGGTTCCATGCCCGGCAAGCTGACCACGATGCCGGCCTCCTGGAGGGCCTGGGGGTCGGCGCTGCCGGTGGGCGGCAGGGTGGCAACGACGCGGGCGATGACCCGCGGCTGGCCTTCGTAGTCGCCAATGGCAACGCTCGGAATGGTGGCGGGTGCGGCGTCCAGCTGGGCGCCGAGGGTGGTGTCGCCGGGCTGCACCTCGCCCCCCTGGCTGCCGACGGCGATGCGCAGTTCGGGGCCCTGGGCGGCGCCGGTGAACAGCCGGGCCAGCAGGTCGCGGCCGGCCCGGGTGATGAGGTTGTCGATGCGGCGCTGCTCCACCACCCGTCCGGCGGGGTCGCGCAGTTCGATGGAGAGGCGTCCGGCGAGGCCGTTGCATTCCTTGATCGGCATGTCAGTTCACTCCTCGGTGGGTTGGGGCGGGGTGGGGGTGGGTTTCATCCGGCGTGGCTCCAGTCGAGGCGGGTGGTGTCGAAGACGACCTGCAGCGAAAACGGGCCGTCTGCCGTGATGTGTTCTTCTTGCTGGCTGGCGGTGACGCCGAACTGGAGTTGGCTGTCGGCGACGCCGTTGTCTTCCTGCCAGGTTTGATGCGTGGCCGCGGCGAAGGCTTCGCCCGGGGCCACGGCTTCGCGCCGGGTGGGCTCCGGGAAGTCCACCAGCGCGCGCACGCCGGCAGCCGTGGCGCGGGCCACGTCGGCGCGTAGCAGCGGCAGGGCGCCACGGGCTGCGGCGGCCATCACCCATTCGTTCTTGGGCACGCGCAGGCGGATGCTGGCGGGCGGCCGGGTCATCCAGTCGAGGCTCAGGCTCAGGCGGGGCGCGTTGGCGGTGTCGCTTTCACTGGTGTTGCCGGTGTCGGTCTTGCTGAAGGATTCGAACAGCACCGAGGCGTAGCGCGAGTCGCCCTGGCCGATGCTGCCGTCGAGCAGCGCGAAGCGGGTGCCGTCCGGGTCGTCGCTGCCGGCGAAGCGGGAGCTGTGCACGGTTTCGGTGCTGTCGGCAAAGGCCGCGTCGGGCTGGGCGAAGGTGAGCAGCATCCAGCTGTTGCTGCCCGCTTGCAGGCGCGGGGTGACGACGCGCTGCTCGAGCACGCCGCAGCGCATGCCGCCAAAGGTGGAGTCGGGGTCGTCGAGGCGGTTGCCCCACAGGTAGAAGATGGCCGAGCTGACGTCCCGTTCGTTGCCGTTGCGGTCGACCAGCAGCGCCTGCCCGTTTGGGTGGGCCGCGCGCCAGGCGTGGTGGCCGGGCGAGTCGAAGCCGTCGAAGGGGGCGGTGTCGGCGGCGCTGACGGCGGGATAGAGAACCAGCGTTTCGTCGGGCCGCAGGGTGCCGGCGTAAAGGGTGATCTCGCCGCTGTCGATGCTGCGCACGGCGGGGTAGGCAGCGGGCTGTTCGCGCACCGTGAGGCTGAGCACCGGTCGGTCGGGGTGCAGGCTGGGGTTGGCCACGCTGAACACGCGGCGCAGGCGGGGGGCGGGTTCGGTGTGGCGGGCGGCGAGTACGGGGTTTTCGGTGAGCCAGGCTTCGACGACGGCCTTGTTGCGGTTGGGGCAGGGGGTGGCGTCCTTGCCGCCGCAGGCTGCGCAGCGTTTGCGGGTGCCGGGCGGCATGCCGAGGGCGAAGGTGCTGTCCTGACGCCGCTGGAGGCGTGGGCAGGGTTCGGCGCCCAGGTCGGCAATGGCCAGCGAGAGCAGCGCCCGTGGCGTGGTGAGGCCTCCGGTGCGCACCCGCGCGGTGACCTGCAGGCGCTGGCGGAAGATCTCGCCGGGTTCCGGGTCGAGCACCGCCTGAAAGCGTGCCAGGGCGGCCGGGGCGGCTTCGGGGGGCGTGTCCGGATCGGGCCCGGCAAGGAGGTTGGCGACGAGGGCAGCGCTGTCGTCGCCAAGCCGGAAGCTCAGGCCCGGAAACTGGGCTTTGAGCTGCGTGGCAGGGTCGGCGGCGGGCTGGCCCTGGCGGGGGCGCCGCCATTCGGCGCCGATCAGCTCGTCCAGGGCGTCGGAAAGGGGGGCGGTGTGATCGAAGCGCACGTCCAGTTCGCCGGTGCCGGTTTTCTCGTAGCCCGCGTGGCGAACCCGCGGCGGCAGGCGCTCGACCTGCAGCAAGCGGCCCAGCCCTTCCAGCGCGCTGGGCGATTCCGGATCGGGCTGCTGCGGGCTGGCGAGGCCGGCCCAGCGGTCGTACTGCACGCGGGTCAGCGCGTCGTCGAGCCGGGAGAGGGCGGCGGCCATGCTGTCGATGATGGCGCCCACCGCGCTGTTGCCGGGCTGCGCGGTGTAGATGCGCGGCAGCAGGCCGAGCAGGCGCTCGCGGCGCAGGCGCGGGTCAGCCATCGCCGCTCTCCACGTGTAGCGTGAGGTTGCGCTGCACGGGCTGTTCGCGGGTGCCCAGCCGGGCCAGGCCGGCATCGCCGTCCAGCTCTTCGGCCAGGCCGTCCCGGTCGTGGGTGACGGTGACCCGCAGGCGCACGATGGCGGACTGCGGCACCACGCCGGTCACGGCGGCGCGCACGTCGGCAAAGGTGATTTCGGCGGGTGTTTCTGGCGCGGCGCGGCGGGCGGCCTTGTCGAACACATCCTTGATGGCGCTGGTGATGCGGGCCTGCAGGCCGCTGGTGGCGCTGCCGGCAACGAGGGTGAGGGTGGTGTCCACCCACAGCGGGGTTTGCGGCGGTTCGAGGCTCAGGCGCAGCGGCAGAGCTTCGACGTACAGGCCGATGCGCTCGCCGGGGCCGGCCAGCACGTCGCCGTTGCCCAGCAGTGAGCGGAAGGCCACCGATTCCAGCCCGCTGCCGTCCTTCCATACAAAGGGTTCCAGCAGCGGGCGCTGGCCGGTTTTCTCGCAGCCCACCACCGCGTCGTGGCCCAGCAGCAGCGAGCGGATCTTGGCGTCGCGCACGGCTTCGCCCACCTTGAGCTTGCCGAAATAATCGGCCAGCACGCCGCCGAGGTGTTTCTCGATGTCGGCGTGTTCGCGTTCGGAGAGCGCGGCATTGAGGGTGAGGGTGGCGGTGATCTGCACGAATACCGGCGTGGCCGGGCCGCAGCGCAGCACGATGCCGGCCGGGCGCACGTCTTCGAGGCGAATCCGTACTTGTTCGAGCAGGTCGGCCGGAATGTCCCGGTCGCCCAGGATCACTTCCACCTCGCCGGGCCGCCCGCCCGGGTTTTCAACCACCTGCACTTCGTTGATGCCGAGGCTGCGGGCGGCCTGCTCCAGCGCCGACACGGTGCCGGTGTTGGAGGACTGCACCAGCCGGCGGGCGCGGGCGCGCAGCTCCTCGTCGGTTTCTTCACGCTGGCGCAGCACCAGGTCGCCGGGGTTGGTCACGCTGTCGATGCCGGCGATGGGCCGCGGCAGGGTGGCCAGGGCGCCGGCCTTGACCGCCGCGCCGCCGGGCTCCACGGCCCGCACGCCCACCGCCACGCTGCGCTCGCCCTTGTCGAGCACGGCGTTGGCGGAGGTGGCAAAGAGCGGCACATCACGCCCGGCAACGAGGGTGCCGAGGGGAATGTGGATGTCCTCGGGGGCGGGCTGGCCGCGGCTGAAGTGGGCCAGGCCCTCGAGGTGGCCGCCGCGCTGGCGCTCGATGCCGAGCAGCGCCACCACGTTGTCGAGCGCCGGACCGCTGGCGCTGTCGAGGTAGGCGTTGCGATATACCGAGTCGAGCTGCTCGTAGCACACCGCCAGCTCGCGGGCGAAGGCCTCGGCCAGGGTGCGCACCACGCTGCCTTCGTTGGCGTCGGTGAGGGCGAGGCGCCCGCCCATGCCGGAGCCGATGTCGGCCAGAAGGGCGTCCACCACTTCGGCAAAGCCCTTTTTGAGGAAAACCCGTTCAAGTGCCATCGACATGCACCTCCAGGCTGGCTTCCTGTCCGGTCACCGCGCGGACGCGGGCGAGCACATCCACGCCGTCGCGCCGGGCGTCGTGGGGTGTGACGCTGACCTGCAGTACCTCTTCGACCCGCGGGTCGCGCAGCAGCTCCTGGCGCACGTAGCGGCGCAGCAGTTCGAGGTTGGCCCGGTCTAGCGGTTCGCCGATCAGGTCGCGGATACGGCTGCCGTAGCGCGGGTGGGCGAGGCCGGCCAGCTCGCCCCGGTCCACCAGCAGGCGCAGGGTGAGCGCCTGGACGAGGTTTTCGAGGCCCTCGACGGTTTCGAGATCCTGCAGTCCTGTCGCCAGGTCGGCGCCTTCGCTGTCGCGGGCGAAGACGAGGCGCAGATCGGTGCCGAAGAGGTCATGGGCCATCAGCGTGTCCTCACATCAGCCGGCCGGGCCCGGCGCTGGCGCCTGGCGGGCAGGGGATTCCCGGCGCCACCATGGCCTGCGCCGCGAACTGGGTGAGGGCCAGGTCGACGCCCTGGGCCAGCGCCTTGCCCAGGTCGGGCGCGGCCTCGCCTGCGATTCCGTTCTGCTGCAGGAGGCCGTTGGCGATGCCTTCCAGCGGCGAGGCGAGCGGCACCGGCTGGAGCATGCCCGGCGCGGTGCTGACGAAACCGGCCACCGCGATGCCGGGCATCACCATGGTCTGGGCGCAGAACAGCGCGATGCCCTGGGCGATGGTGCCGGCGATGGCCTTGGCGAGGCCGTCGGCATCTTCGCCGCGCAGGCCCTGGGCCTGGCACTGGCTGCTGGCAAGGCCTTCGAGCTGCGAGGCCCCCGGCCCGCCGGCCGGCGGCGGCATCAGCTTGCCGGGGCCGGCGCTGGCGCCGCTGCCGGTGATCGGATCGGCTGCCACCGGAAGGCCGGGCATCACCATGGCCTGCGAAAGAAACATCGTGAGGGCCTGGCCGGTGGTGTTGGCAATGGCGGCGGCGAGGCCGGGGATGTCCTCGCCCTGCAGGCCGGCGGCCTTCAGAAAGCCGCTGGCGGGGGATTCGATTTGCGAGGCGCCGGGTGCGGGCATGGTGTCAGGCCTTGGCTTTGACGGTGCCGGATGGAACCAGCGCCTTGCCGGTGAAATAGCACTTGTGGGATTTCTCGGTAATCACGCCGGCGCCATCCTTGCCCAGATCGACGTTGCCGGAGGCGTCCAGCGTGAAGTCGGTGCATTTGATCGTGACCTTGCCCTTCACCTCGATGGCGAGATCCGCCTCGCCCGTCACTTCGACGTTGCCGTCCTTCTTGACCGTGACGACCGTTTTGCCGGCGGTCACGATGCAGGATTCCTCCTCGTCGATGGCAAAGCTGCTGACCCCGTCGGCGGTGGCAAACACGTGCCACTCCTTTTCCTTGTGGAGTGGCGGGTTGATCTTCTCGGAGTACAGCCGGCCCACCACCACCGCCCGGTTCGGGTCGCCGCCCACGTAGCACAGCAGCACCAGATCGCCCACCTGCGGCGCGCTCGCCATGCCCACGTGGGGCGTGGCGATGGGCACCTTGCGCAGCTCCAGCCCGCCCTCGCGCAGCTGGACCGTGCATTCGTGGTTGTTGCCGTCGTCCGCCCCGGTGTGGGGAAAAACACTGGTCACCACGGCCAGCTCGCCGAGTCGCAGGCTGCGCAGCTCGTCGCGGACCACCGCACGGATGATGTCGATCGGGTCGCTCACGATGGCTTTCTATTTGGCGCTGTCATTGTTGTCTGTGGAATCTTTGCGTTGCTTGCTGGTGCGTTGATGTGCCCTTGTAGGGGCGACTTCAGTCGCCCAGCCCCGCGTTGAATCACAGGCAAGCCCTTGATCAGAGTCCGCGGGCGACTGAAGTCGCCCCTACATGACCCCTCGGTCAATATGGCTTTCTATTTGGGCAGTGCGTCGGCCTTGAAGCGCTTGGCGCGCTTGAGGTTCTTGGCGTCGAAATCCAGGTGGAACAGGCGGTTCAGGGTTGCGTTGTCGAGCTTGCCGGTGACCGGGATGTCGTTGATCTGCTGGAAGGCGCGCAGCCGGCCGGCAAATTCGTCGCCAAAGATTTTGCGGTCGGGAACGGCGGGCGTGGCGTAGCCGAGGGCTTCGAGAATGCTGTTGGCGTCCTGCACGTCGATGCCGGCCTTGTCGGTGGAAAAATCCAGTTCCCACACGTTTTCCACGTTCGGGGCCTCACCAAACTTGCCCACCGACTTGCCCGGCAGCTTGTCGGTGGCCACGGCCCACAGGCGGCGGGCGCCGAGGCGATTGACGTCCAGCGACGAAACGCTGGCGCCTTTGCCGAAGTTTTGCAGCCGGAAGCTCTGGTCGAAGCCGAACTGCAGCAGGCGCAGCTTGCCGGTGCGCTCCAGCACGATGTGGCTCTCGGTGGTGGCGCCCAGCTTGGCTTCGTCGAGGGGCGCCTGTTCGATGGCCAGCAGTTTGTAGAGCGCCGCACCGATCACCTTGAGGTCTTCCGGTTCGGGCACCTTGTCGGCGATCTGCACGATCTTGTCGATGATGTTGGCCACGTCGGGAATCGGTGAGTCGGGGCTCGGGTCCTGGCCGACGGCCACCTCCAGCGAGTTGATGAATTCCTTGCTGGTAGCGGTCTTGATGAATTCGGCCGAGACCTCGACCAGCGCCTTGGCGGCGTCGCCCTGGATCAGCAAATCGTTGGCGTCGAGGGTGAAGCGCTGCAGGTAGGCGACGGCCAGGGTGAGCACGTCCATCGCCTTCATCACGCCCTTGGCGATGGCGTCGTCGCGAAACTCGCGCACCCGCACCACGCGCACCCAGCGGGGCGCCTGATCCTGGCGCTTGCTGCTTTCGAGGCCGATGCGTACGCCGTCGAGCAGGATGGCGACGGCGCGGAAGGGGTTGTCGGCGCGTCCGTCGGACGTGGCGGGAAGGGTGTCGGCCATGATCGTTATCCTTCAGAAAGGGCGGCGCCGGAGGCGGTGGGCGCTGCGGGGTTGGCGGGGGGAGTGGGCGTCTTGAGCGCCTTGAGGGATGCGGACAGGCGGTCGAGGGCGGCGATGAGGCCGCGCCACTCGCCGGGGGCGAGCATCGAAACGGCGCCTTCGGCCGCGTCGATGCCCATGTCGAGCACGCCGGAAACCTGCTTGAGCGGGCCAGATACATTGCGGGCGGCGCCGGCCGCGTCGCCCAGGCCAAGGCCCATGCCGGCCAGCCAGGCACCGGACGAATCGACCGCCTGGCTCACGCCGGTGACGAACTCCGGCAGGCAGCCGAGCAGCGCAACCAGCGCGTCGGCGTCGAGGGCGGTGCGGCGCAAGGGCACGGCGCCGGCGCGAATTTCGCCGAGCACCCGCCCGAGGGCATCGACGCCCTGGGCCAGCTGGGGCTGGGCGCCCAGGTCGCGGGCGATGTTGGGGATTTCCTTCGCGGTTTGTGTTTCGAGCAGGGCGGCCAGCTCACGCACCAGCGCGGCGAGGTCGCGGACCACGTCGGCCGGGGTGCTCATTTCGGGCCTCCCTTCACGATGCGTTCGATTTCGGGCGGAAGTTGAAGGTGGGCGATGTCGCCGGCGAGGTGGCTGGCGGCGTCGGCTACTTTCTTGAGCTGGTTGAGAAATTCCAGCCCGCCCGAGAAGGCCTTCATCAGCGAGCTGAGCTTGGACGGATCGAGCTGCTTGAGGAAGGCCGCGCCTTCCTGCGCATACTTGGCGAGCATGCCGCCGAGGGCGCCGGCCTTGCCAAGGGCGCTGAAAAGCCCGCCGGCCTTGCTCGGGTCGGCCGCGGCGATGCTGTTGAGCATGCCGTCGAGCTGGCCGGCGTCGAGGCTGTCCAGGTTGTTGGCCACGGCGTCGCCGAGGGCGTCCATGTCGAGGCTGTCGAGCAGCGCGGGGTTGGCGGAAAGGGCCGCGGCGAGGGAGGCCGGATCCTGCAGCACGCCGGCGGCGGCGAGGCTGCCATCGCCCCACGCCGCGGCATCGGTGGCCACGCCGGCGTTCACGTCGGCCATGGCCGCGTCGCTGGCCTGGGGCGGCTCGATGTGTTCGCGCAGGCGCAGGCTGAAGCGGAAACGATCCCGGTAGCCGGCCAGCTGGCGAACGCGAAAATCCTCGATCACCACTTCGGTGAGGTCGGTGCCCACCACCAGATCGGCGGCGAAGGATTGCGGCTCGGCCTTGGCGTGGGCCTGGCGCAGGGTTTCGAGGGATGACAGCGCATCGCTGCCGAACAGCAGGCCGTCAATGACGATGGTGACCGGCTCGCGGCCGAGATCCTGGAAGACGCTGCCCTGCTGCTCGGGAACGCGTTGCTCGACGAGGGTGCGCGCTTCTTCGGTGTGCAGATCCTGCACGCCGGTGAGCTCGATCTTGCCGATGCGCACGCTCATGGTTGGCTCCGCTTAAAAGGTCAGGCGGGTGAGGGCCCCGCGCTGGCGGTCGAGCACGTGGCGCACGCCGCGCACGTGAAGCACCTGCCCCTGCTTGAATAGACCGGCGGCGGCGTGGCCGTCGGGCAGGCCGGTGATGGTCACGAGATCGCCGGGAAGCACCTTGGGCGCGGCAAACACTTCAAGGCTGCCGCGCACGAGGCGCGCCGCCAGGCTGGCCGCCCAGGCCTTGGCGACGGCTTCGACGGCCTCGCCGGAGCGCAGCGCGCCTTCGCGAAGGCGCAGCGGGCGGGCGCCGAGCTTGCCGGCCTGCACCGTGCCGTCGGCCGCCACCGCGGCCTTGGCGCTGACGCCGGAAAGATCGGTACTCAGCCAGTGGGCTTTGTCGGCGCCCTTGGCGCTGGCGGCGCCTTCGCCCCACACCTCGACGCTGTCGAAGGCGGGCGCGATTTTTTGCACGGCCAGGTGGGTGATGGTTTCGCCGAACTTGAAGCTGTGGTCGGCGCTGCCTGTTTTGGGCGCGGCGCAGTGAATTTTGCCGGCCCCGTCGGCAAACAGCCCGGCGCCGCACAGCATGGCCAGGTGGCGCAGGTGGCCGAGGGCGGTGGGGCCGCGGTGCACCGCCCAGGCGGCCAGATCCGGCCCCTTGGCCACCGTGCCGGCGGTGGCGCCGGCCTTGCCGATCAGATCCTTGACGATGAAGTCGGCCGACACGCTTTCGTAGGCGCCTTCCACTTCGCTCTGCCCCAGCAGGGCGAAGGCGCCGTGGGCGAGGATGGTCTGGCCGGTGGCGCCGGCCTCGACGCAGGCCACGATGCCGGTGAACACGGCCTGCAAGCCGTCGCCGGCATCGAGCTTGACCTCGACCGCATCGCCGGGGGCGGGCGGGGTGCCGTCGGCCAGCTCAATGAAGCAATGGGCGGACGGGCCGTCCATGTCCAGGTCCACCCGCAGTTGCAGCAACTGGCGCTGCGATTCGCTGGCCGTGCTGCTGGCCAGGGCGCTGCCGATCTGCACCTTGAAGGCGGTGTGGTTTGCGGCGGCTTTCATACGTCCAGCCCCTGGCGCCGGGCGGCGTCACGCAGGAGCGCGACGAGGGCGTCTTGAAGTTGCTGCGGATCGCGGCCGGCGGCGCTGGAGGTATCGCCGAGGGCGACGGTGACGTTGAAATTGTTGCTGACGCGGGGGGCGTCGGCGCCGGTCGGGGCCGGGGTTTGGTCAGGGCTCAGCGCCGCGTCGGTGAGTTGCCAGGCCTTGTCGAGCACCGGGTCCATGGCCTGCAGCACGCGGGTCAGGGCGGGGTTGCGGGGGAGCTGGCTGGGGGCGGTGGCGGGGCTCTGGCGCGGGGTTTCGGTGGCGGTTTCGAAGGTGGCCTTGCGGGCTGGGTTGCCTTGGGCCGTGCGGGCGGCCGGGGTGGCCAGGTCGGCATGGGCGGCAGGGCGCAGGCGCCAGTGACGGGGCGCAGTTGGCGTGGCGGCAGATTGCAGGGGCTGCCGGGCGGCGGTACCGGAGGCCGGGCCTGGCGGATTTGCGTCGGGCGCGGGGGCCGCTGCCTGATGCGGTGGCACCGGTGCGAGGCGTGGCGCGGGGGGCGTGGGGCGGGTGAGGGGCGTGGCGGCAGGCCCTGTCTCGTCGCCCGCCAGGGGGGCGGCGTGGGGGGCGGCCAGCACACGGAGTTGCGGCGTGTGGGGCGAAGTCGGGTGCTTGCCCGTGGCGACTCCGGCTGCGGCGATCCCCGGCGGTGGGCTGTTCGGCGTGCGGGAGGTGATGCCGGCTGCAGCCGCAGCGCGTGTGGCGTGGCGGGCGAAAAACGCGGGCAGGCTGGCCGGCGGTGGGGCGAGCCGGGCGGTGGTGGCGTCGGTGTCGCTGGCGGGGGTGTTGTCGCGATGGGGAGGCGTAAGCCGGTTTTCTGTGACGACGCGCATGAAGCGGGGCGCGGGTGTCGCGCCGGGGTTATGGGCCGCCGCGGCTGCGTTGGGCTGGGGTGTGCTTGCTGATGCCACGCCCGGCCAGGTTTCGGGTGCGTCCGGATGTGCGGCTGGGGGCGTGACGAGCGCGGTGTCGCCCTCGCGGGCGGCGATCCGGTCGAAGGCGCGGCGGGAGCCCGGGGCGGCAAAGTAGGGTGGTGCCGGGGCGGGCGCAGGGGCGGTGTCGTCAGTGGCTTCGTCGCTTGTCACCGTTTCCAGATCCAGGTGGCGGCGGGCTTCTTCCAGGCTGCGGGCGAGCGGCTGGAGGATGCGGGCGACAAGAAGGGCGGCGTTGCCGATGGGTGTCATCAGGCACGCTCCTGAGGGTCGTCGTCGATGCGGATCAGGGTGGCGTCCGGATGGTCGGCGAGGCTGCGGCGGCCGGCGGGGCGTGGTGCGGCGGCTGAGGGCTGGACGAGATCGAGCATGCGCAGCAGGCGGTCCACTTCGACGGCCGGCGTGGCCCAGACGCGGGCGGGTGTCCAGCCGAGGGCCTGGCACAGGCGCAGGGTGCGGGCGGCGCATTCGCGGGCGGCGGGGCCACCCTGGAGCAGGGCTTCGTCTTCGTCGTCGCAGAGGTTGAGGGCCACGGTGGCGTGGAGCAGCACGGCGGTGGCGCGGGCGTCGAGATCGTCAAGGCCGGTGGCGGCATCAAGGGCTTGCAGGCTGGCGCGGACCATGCCGTCGAGGTAGGTGACGGGGTCGAACCAGCTTGCGTCGCCATCAGCGGCGAGGCTGGCGTTGAGGGCACTCAGGCGTTGGCGTTCGCTCCACGGGCGCAGGCGGGCGCGGGCTTCGCCGCCGCTGTCGTCGCTGGGGCCGAGGGTGAGCCATTCGCCTTCGGCCGGTGCCGGGGGCTGCGGGTCGTCACCGCCGGCGGCCCACCACAGGGCAAGGGGCGCCAGCAGGCGGCGGGCGTCGTCGGCAAGGCCGGGCGCATCCAGCACGGCATCGCATAGCTGCCGGCTGTCGAGCTGCAGATCGTTGGCTCCGGAGGCGGTGGTGCACGCGCGGAGGGTGTTCAGGTGGCGGCGGTAAGTCCAGGGGGGCAGGGTGAGCGTGAGGCTGCCGGCAACGATGCCCAAGGGCCGGTGAAAGCCGCTGAACGCCAGCATGCAGGGCGTGCCGGAGAGGTCGAACTCCAGCCGGCCCATGGCTCATTCCTCGCGAACGCGGGTGGCGCTGAAGGTGTAGGTGGTGACCACGGTGCCGCCGGCGCCAAGCCCGAAGGCTTTGTCTTCGATGTAGCAATCGTCGAAGGAGAGGGTGCGCTTGGGGGAGTCGGCGGCGTCGTCTTTCTTGAGGTTGGCGACGAGCTGGAACTTGGCCTGTTTGTCGAGGTGGCCGTCGAGCTTGAAGCTGGCGGAGCGCACGGCGAGTTCGCCTTGCACGGTGCGCAGCCCGAAGCTGACGGCGACCCGCTCGTCGCTGCCCACGGCGCGAATGTCCTCGCGCTCGGTGACAACCCGGAAGGCCAGCGACTGGAGTCCTTCGATGGCTTCCCCATCGACCAGCACGCTGGAGCGGTTGGCTGAAAAAACGGTCGGCATGGCGGGCTTCTCCGTTGAGGCTGGGGTTGGCGAATCCGGTCAGGGTGCGGCGGCCCGGCTTAAACCTGGACGAGGACGGTGGCGTAGATGTAGTCGATGGCGCGTACCGGGCGCACTGCCAGGTCGACCCGCACGATGCCTTGGGCGAAATCCTGCTGGCTGGAATACACGTTCACCTTGAAAGCGGGGTCGGTGCCGTCGGTGGAGGGCACGATGGCGCCTTCCTTCTGCATCTGCACCAGAAACTCGACCAGCTTTTGCTTGAGTGCGCCGCGGCCTTCCTCGTTGTTGAGGCGGCCGATGAAGAGTTCGCCGATGGTCTTGATGCCGCGCACGGCGTGGTCGGCCACCCGGCGCACGCTGATCTGGTCGTTGTCGGTGGTGAGGCCGCGCAGGACGATGACACCACGGCCGCGCTGGGCGACGACGGGGACGACGTTCTTGCGCAGAAGCTCCTGCTGGGATTCGACGCCGAGGGCCGGGGAGGGCTCGCCAAGGCCCGACAGGCGCTTGAAGGTGGGCGACTGGAAGTAGTCGAGGCTGCCGGTCATGCCGGCCACCGCGCCCACCACGCCGGCCGGGGCGACCAGCACGAAGCGGTCGGAGACGAGGGAGGCGATGAGCTTGTCGGCCGCGGTGGCGATGGCCTTGGGTGTGGCGCCGGGCACCTGCCCAAAGCCGATGCGGCCCTGGCTGAGGGCGCTGAGCCGGTTGCAGTGGCTGATCACATCGGCATAGATGCCGCCGACCCGGGTGATGTCGGTGGTGTCCTGGACCGAGACCAGCACCATGTCCACGTCGGCTTCGTTTTCGAGCAGGGCCAGGGCCTGGCGGTAGGCGCCGGCGTCGGCGTCGGTGGCGCCGGCAAGCGCATAGGCCGCGCCGGCGGCGGTGGTGTCGGGGCTGTCCTTGGGGATCTTGAGCTTGTCGCGCGTTTCGTCGATGCGCACGAGCTGGGACTGGACGGCGAGCACGTCACGGGCGTTGCGGATCGTGTCGGCGGCGTCGGTGGAGAGATTGCGGTGCACTTCCTTGTAGTCGCTGCCGGCGTAGCGCACGGTGAGGTCGAAAACGGTGCGGGTTTCGTCTTCGCCGCTGTCGAGCTTTTTGCCGGTGGCGACCTGGCGCGAGGCAATGCTGGCCAGGATGGCGTTGCCCCAGGGGCCGGGGGCCTTGGCGACAAGGGTGAAGGCGCTGCCGGCGCCGCTCACGGGCGGGAGCTTGACGCTGGCGAAGCTGTCGCAGGCGACCGGGCAGACCACCAGTTCGAACACGCCGTTGCCAAGGGCCTGGGCAGCTTCCGGCAGGCTGAAGGCGCTGGCGCCCCCGAAGCCGTCGATGAAGCTGCGCCAGCTGGCCGCCCGGCCGAGGCCGCCGGCGCTGTTTTCGACGATGCCCACCAAACCGAGCACGCCGGAGGGGGCGAGCTGGGGAGCGAGGACTTCCTTGACGACCTTGACTTCGACGCCCGGGATGATCAGTGCCATGGGAAGCCTCCCGATCTGTGTGTTGAGTGACGGCGATGAACGTGACAGCGATGCTTCGGCGCAAGCGTATTTCGTATGACAGGAGCCTGCCCTGAATAGTCGAATCAAGCCTGCTTACTCAGACTAGATCGCGGCTTGCCGTTGTCAAGGACGGTTTGGTGCGGTGCAGCCGTCGGTGGGCGTGCCCGCGTCGGCGGCGGGCGGGTTATGGCGGACGAGGGCGCAGGCCAGCGCGGCCCAGTCGGCGGGGCGGATGCGCGAGATCATGACGCCGCGATCCCAGCCGGCCGAGGCGATGCGGCTGCCGTCCGGGGCCCACGCGAGGGCCAGCACCGGCCCGACGTGGCGCAGCAGCGGGTCGCGCAGGGGCTGGCGGGTGGCCATGTCCCACAGGCGCAGGTGGCCGTCCTTGTCGGCGCTGGCGAGGGTCTGGCCGTCGGGCGACAGGGTGAGTTCGAGCAGGGCGCTGGTGTCCTTGCCCAGGGCTTGGGGCTCTGGGCTGCCAGGCTGCCACAGCAGCAGGCCGGCGCGCTGGCTGGCGATGGCCAGGTGCTGGCTGTCGGCCGTCCAGGCGATGCGGTAGAGCGCGCCGGCCTGGGGCAGGCTGATCTGGCCGGCGGCTTGCAGGCCGTTGCCGTGCCACAGGCGCAGGTGGCCGTCGAAGCCGGCGCTGGCGAGCAGCTTGCCGTCGGGGGTCCAGGCCAGGTCGGCAACCGGGCCGCCGTGTTCCGGCGTGGTGGCGAGCGGGGCGCCGTCGGGCAGGGACCACAGGCGGATGCGGCCGTCGCGGCCGGCGGCGGCGAGCTGGCGGCCGTCGGGGCGGATGATGACGCGGCGCAGCGGCGGGCCGGCGTCGAGGAGCCGGGTGGGCGCGGCCGCCGGCGGGTTCAGGTTCCAGAGCAACAGGCGGCCGTCCTGGCCGGCGCTGGCCAGCTGCTGGCCGTCCGGGGTAAAGGCGAGGCTGGCGGTGATGGCGGTGTGGCCGTTGAGCGGCGGGCCGAGGGCTGCGCCGCTGGTGGCGTCGCGAAGGCGGAGGCTGGCGTCTTTTTCGACCGTGGCGAGGCGGTGCCCGTCGGGGCTCCAGGCCAGGGCCCAGGCGGCGTCGGCCACGCCGGGCAGGGGCTGGACGAAGGGGCCGCGTTGGGGCTGGGCGTGGCGGATCAGCACGTCGTCGCTGCCGCCGCTGACCAGGCTGCGGCCGTCCGGCGCGAAGGCCACGGCGGTGATGTCGCCGCCATGGCCGCCTGCGAGGCGGGGGGCGGTGTCGCCGGGGGGCAGGTTCCACAGCAGCAACTGGTGCTTGTCGCCGGCCGTGGCCAGGTGGTGGCCGTCGGGGCTGAAGGCGACGGCGCGCACGGCGTCGCTGTGGCCGGAGAGCGGTTCGCCGACGGGGCTGAGCCGGGCGCTGTTCCAGAGCTGTACGTGACGGTCGGCGCTGGCGGTGGCGATGAGGGCGCCATCGGGCGAGAAGGCGACGGCATTGAGCACGGCCGGGTGGCTGGCGTGCTGGCGCGGTGCGCCGCCGGCGCTGCTCCACAGGATCAGGGCGCCGTCGTAGCCCACCGAGGCGAGGGTGCTGCCGTCGGGGCTGAAGGCGATGTGGGTGATGGTGTCCTGGTGGCCGACGAGCGGGGGGACGCGCAGGGCGCCGTTGTCGGCATCGCGAAGCAGCACGCGCTGGTCGGCGCCAGCGCTGGCCAGCAGGCGGCCGTCGGGCGAGAAGGCGACGCTGAGTACCGCGCCCTGGTGCTCGTCGAGGGGCTTGCCGACGGGCTGGCGGGTGGCCACATTCCACAGCCTTACGCTGCCGTCGGCGCTGGCCGAGGCGAGGTGCTGCCCGTCCGGCGCGAAGGCGAGGCCGAGCACGCGATCGGTGTGGCCGCGTAGCGTGGCGGCCAGCGTGCCGTCCGGTTGCCACAGTTTGATGCTGCCGTCCTTGCCGCCGCTGGCGGTGAGCGTGCCGTCGGGGCTGTGGGCCAGGGCGAGCACGCCTTGCTGGCCGGCCTGCGTCCAGGTTTGCGGGGCGCGCACTAGGGCGGCGAGCAGGCTGTCGCGGGCTTCGAAGCTGGGCGCGTGGGCAAAGCCGGCGGCGGCCAGTTGCAGGGCCCGGTTGAGCTTGGCGCCGGTCAGCTCGGTGGCCGACTGGGCGGCGAGCTGGCGCGAGATGGCCACTTCGGCGGCGTGTTCGGCGCGCTTCCAGAGCACGCCGGTGACGCCCGCGAAAAGGGTGGTGGCGACGATCGCGATGATCGTGAGGCGCAGGGCGCGGCGGTTGCGGTTGCGGTCTGATTCTGCCCGGCGCTCGGCTTCCAGGCGGGCCTCTTCGGCGGCCAGGGCGGCATCGCGGGCCTGGCGGCTGGCGTCGAGAAAACTTTGCGTGGGGGCCAGTTCGCGGCCGTACTGGCGGGCCCAGGCGGCGGTGGGGTGGCTGCGTTCGCGCCAGTCGAGGGCGAACTGGAGTTCCGGGTCGCGCCACAGGCTGGCCTGGCCGGCGGCGTGGAGTTCGGCGGCGTCGGCCAGGCGGCGCAGCATGCGGGCGGCGTCGGCTTCGCGCTCGCCCCATTCGCAGAGGCGGTCCCAGATGCGCATGAGGCTTTCGTGGGAGAGGTCGACGATGGTGTCGGGGAAGAGTGCGTCGCCGGCCGGGGGCATCAGGAAGGCGGCGCCGGGGGCGCGGAAAGGGGCGAGGGTGGCGGCGAGTTCGTCGTCGGTGCTGGCGGTGATGGCGGCCAGATCGGCGAAACGGGTGGGGCGGCGGATGCCGCGGCTGTCGGTGCTTTTGTCGGTGAGGGCGCTAAAGGCGGCGGCGCAGCGCTGCTGGCCGGTTTCGGGGAGCGCGCTGAAGATTTCTTCGGCGTGCTGGTTGAGGGCGTGGGCGAGGGTGCCGATGGCGTCGTAGTGGCGTGCCTCGACGGGGCTCGGCTCGCCGCTGGCCTGCCAGTGGGCCCAGCAGCGGGCGAGGGCGTGCTGGAGGAGCGAGAGCTGGTCGGGGTCGTCGCCCACGTCGTTGACGAGACGGGTGAGCAGGGTGGGGGCGATGTCGGCGCCGCACACCCGCGCCGGGCCCTGGATGGCGGCGCGGCGTTCGTCGCGGCTCATGCGTGGCACGAGGTACTGGCCGCCGTTGATGGCTTCGGGCAGGCCGGCAAAGCGCGCGCAGTCGCCAAGAAAATCGGAGCGCATGGTGAGGACGATGTAGATCTGTACGTCCTGGGCGCGGGCTTCGAGCAGCAGGTTGACGAAGGCGGTGGTGGGGTCGCCGTCCTCGGCCTGGTCGGTGAGAGTGCGGTAGCGGAAGAGCTCTTCGAACTGGTCGACGATGACCAGCAGGCGGGTGCCGGCGGGCAGGGCGGCCTGACGCCAGGCTTCGACAAGGCCGAGGCGGCTCATGGCGAGGGTGGCCTCAATGAGTTCGGCCTGGCTGAACGGGCCGCTGGGGGCGGCGCTGCCGAGGGCCGCGGGCGCGGCCAGTGCGGCGGCGAGGGCGCGCAGCGGGTTGCCGCCAGGCCGGCAGCTGGCCATGCGCCAGGCGCTGCCGGCCCGGGTGAGCAGGCCCCGGTGCAGGGCCGGGCGCAGGCCGCAATTGACGAGGGAGGATTTGCCGCAGCCGGAGCTGCCGATGACGGCCAGGAAGCGGCCGCGGGCGAGGGTGTCCACCATCGCGTCCACCTGGGCTTCGCGGCCGAAGAAGAGAAACTCTTCGTCTTCGCGGAAGGGGCGGATGCCGGGGTAGGGCGCGCCGGGCTTTGGGTTCATGACCTGACCCCTTCGGCGAGGGCGGTGAACAGGGGGGCGAGGGTGGCCTCGTCGAGGCCGCCCAGCGCGTCGAGCACGTCGGGCTCGGCGAGGGCCTGGAGGACTTCCTTGTCGTCGCTGGCGGGCGGCGCGAGCAGCGTGAGGCTGGCGCGCAGGGGGCGCTGGCGCGGGCTGCCGCGGAGCTTGAGCAGATCGTTTTGCTGGTGGTATTTCCAGGCTTCGTCGCCGGCGCCGTAGTAGAGCAGGATGGCGTCGCAATCCAGCGCGAGCTGGAGGTTGGCCTCGCGAACCTGGGCGGCGTCTCCGACGAACACCGGCAGGCTCACCGCCAGCCCGCGGCTGCGCAGTAGCTTGATGAGGGGCACGGCGGCTTTGCGGTCGGCGGCATCGCAGAGCAGGTGCACCTGCTGCGCGGTGCCGGCTGCGGGCGGCGGGGCCTCGACCGGGGGCGGCTTGAGGGCGGCATGGATGGCGGCCTTGGCGGTTTCGATCTCGCCGGTGACGAGGTCGGCGCCAAACTGCAGCGCGGCGTCGTTTTGCAGTGCGTCGATGAAGGCCTGCTGGGCGGGCTGGGGCGAGGTGAGGCCGGCGGGCAGCCAGATGACCCGGCGCAGGCCGGCGCTGCGGCTCCTGGCGGCGGCGAGTTCGTTCTGCAGCACGACCACCGATTGCTGGCGGTCGCCGTCGGGTACGCGGCCGACGCCGCTGCCGATGAGGTGGATGGAGAGCACACAGCGGGCCAGCAGGGCATCGACGGCGGCGAGGTGTTCGTCCTCGTCGTCGGGCAGGCGCTGGTCGGGGAGCACGGTGTAGCCGCAGCAGGCGAGTTCGGCTTCGATGCGCTCGCGGGCGTCGCGGCGGTCGCGGCTGCATTCGGCCAGGAATACGGCGGGCTTGGCGGGGGCTGGGTCGTTGGCGGCGGGCTGGCCGCGCTGCAGCTCGTCGAGCTGGGCGGCGAGATCCCAGGCGAGCTTGTTGGCCTTGCGCAAAAAGGCCTGGCGGGGCTTGTCGCCGTAGGCCGGGTCGAGTTCGCGGGGGGTGTGGTCTTCGTCGAATTCGTAGAACTCGTAGCCGAGCTGCTGGCCGACCACCGGCGGCAGGCTTTGCCCGGTGTCGACGGGCAGCTTGAGCACCTTGATGACGCGGGCCTTGTTGTCCACCACCAGGCTTTGGCCGGCTTCGGCCTGCTGGCAGAAACTGCGGATTTCCCGGGTGCACCATTCGGATTTGAGATAGCGCGGGGTGAGGATGGAGACGAAGATCGCGGTGCCGGCGAGCTGCTTGAGGATTTCGTCGGAGAAGCTGTCGTTGCCGCGCAGCTTGTCGTCGCGCCAGATGTCGGCGGGCGCGCCGAGGCGCTGGCTGAGCAGGGTTTGCAGGGTGCTGTGGAACAGGCTCACCCAGCCCGCCTGGTCGGCCGTGAGGGGCTGGTTGTCCAGGTGGGCGTAGCTGATGAAGATTTGCCGGTCGAATTTCATCGCGGTGGCGCAGCAAAGACGGGCAGCGTGACGCCGGCGGGCCGGTAGCGCTGGAGCCAGCCCAGGTAGGCGTCGGGCTGCCAGAGGCACAGGCCGCTTTGGCGCAGGGCTTCGAAATCTGCCGGGGTGGGCATCGAGCGGTAATGGCGGTGTTTGCGGTCCTGGGGGGTGCCCTCGGGGCGCTGGCCGGCGGCGCAGGCGTCGATGAGGGCCAGCAGGGCCGGGATGGCGAGCGGGTAGAGCCCGGCAATCTGCTGGAGCAGGCAGCAATCCCAGGCGATGGGGTGCTCGATGAGGCTGAGCAGCGGGCCGTTGTCGATGCCGGGGTCGATCCAGTAAAGACTGCAGCCGAAGTTGCGGGTGTCGCTGATCACGGCGCGCAGCGGGGCGTGGAGGCCGGCGAATTCCGGCAGGCGGCCGGGGTGGATGTTCACCATGCCGAAGCGCGGCAGGGCGATGGCGGCGGCATCGAAAATATGGCTGAAGCGGGCGATGATGACGAGATCCGGGGCCAGCGCGGCGAGGCGGGCGTGGGTGCCTGCGTCGAGCGCGGTGATGACCTCCACCGGCACCCGATGGCGCCGGGAGAGTCCGGCGAAGGTGGCGTCCGGCGCGGTGTCCTGCAGGGTTTCGGGCAGGGCGTCGATGAGCGGAAAGAGCAGGTCGAGGGGCAGCGTGCGCTCGAGAAAGCGCAGTTCGACGAGTTCCTGCACGCTGTTTTCGGCATCGCGGTTTTTTTCGGATAGCCAGATGCCGGCCAGCTCATGCCCCGCCAGCCGGGGCAGCAGGCGGTTGAGGAAGTGGGCGCCGTGGAGGTCGCGCTTGGTGCAGACGAGGATGCGCATCAGCGGTCTTCCTGCTGGATGCCGATGATCTCGGCGACATCGAGGAGCTTGAGCGGCGGGTAGCGGCCCAGTTGCAGGGCGACGGGCAGGTTGATGAGGTAGGAGAAGTTGCGCGGCAGCTCGACCGGGATCTGCGAGGGCGGGGTTTTGTCGCGCAGGATGCGCAGGGCCTGGGCGGCGGTGAAGCGGCCCACGTCTTCGTATTTGTTCACCACGCCGAACAGCGCGCGGGCTTTTTGCACGGGCGCCTCGGCGGCGGCGAAAACCGGAATGCCGAGGGCCAGCGCGCCGTCGGTGAGCTGTTCGCGGCGCACGTTGAGGAAAGTGTCCGGCCCCTGGTAGATGAGATCCACCTTCTCGTCGCGGAAGGCCGCGAGGATGGCCGGCAGCGCGCTTGCGTCCGGCGTGCCGGCGGCCGACAGCGGCAGGCTGCGCTCGATGAGCGTGAATCCGTAAGAGGGCGCGAGGGCTTGCAGTTCGTGGCGGGTGGACACCGAGTTGGCCTCGGTTTCATTGAGGATGTAGCCGACCCGCTTGAAATCCAGATAGCTGCGGGCGGCCTTGATCTGGGTTTCCATTGGCAGCAGGTAGAGGGTGCCGGTGACGTTCTTGCGCGGTTTGGCGGGGCTTTCGACGACGCCCAGCGCAACCGGGTCGGAGACGATCATGAAGATCACCGGCAGCTCGGTGAGGTGACGTTTCGGGTCCACGGCCTTCCAGTTGCCGACGGTTTCGTAGGTGACGGTGGTGCCCCAGGTGACCACCAGGTCGGGCTTCTGGTGGCGCACTTCGTCGATGAAGCCGGCGATCCGGTGCTTGTCCTGGGCGGCGTCGCGCAGCGTGAATTCGGCGGCGATGCCGTGCTGGCGAAAGTAGCCCTGGAAGCCCTTGCAGGCTTCCTCGCAGCCGCGGTAGAGCAGCATCGTGATGCGGTAGGGCGCGGGGTCGGCGCTGGCTGCCGACGCGCTGCCGAGGGCTGCCGCGGCGAGGGCAAGTGCGGCGAGCTGGCGCTTCATGGCGAAGTCTCCTTTGTGCTGCCTGACAGCATGAACACGAGGGTGGCGGCGAGAACGATGCTGCCTATGGCGGCCATGGCCCCGCCGTAGGCCATGAGGGTAAGCAGGCTGCTGGCGAGGAGGGGCCCGATGACGGCGCCGAGGCGCTCGCCCGCGCGCAGCAGAACCAGCGCGGCCGGGCCTTCGCGGCCGACCATCGACTGTAGCGCAGCTGCGCCGAGTCCGGTGCCGATACCCAGCGCCACGACGCCGGCAATCAGCGCCGGCGGCCCGCCTACGAGCCCAGCAAGCCCGCCCGCGGCGATGCTCAGGCCACCGATGGCGACCAGCCGCCGGTTCCAGCCAAAGCGGTCGGACAGCCACGAGGCCACCGGGTTGGCGGCTGCGACAAGGATGAAGTAGACCATCAGCGCCCGCCCGGTGGTGCTGCTGCCGTAGCCTTCCTGGCGCAGGGCGAGGGGCACGAGATAGAACAGGAAGCCGGCCAGCACCAGCTTGACGGGGATTGCCGCGGTAATGAGCGGCACCAGTACCGCCGGGTTTCTGAGCGTTGCCAGCAGGCGGCTTGGGGGCGCGTTGCCGGGCGCGAGCGGCGGCAGCGTGTCGATGCGCTGCACGGCGAGGGCCAGGGCGCCCAGCGCGGCGGCGCCGGCAAACACCGCGGCAGCGCCAAAGCGTTCGGCCAGCAGGCCGCCGACGGCCGAGCCGCAGATGGCGGCTGTTTGCAGTGCGCCCACGTAAAGGGCGAGGGCCCGGGTGCGCTCGCCGGCGGCCGCTGCACTCATGAAGTGCTGCTGCATGGCCATGGTGCCTACGGCGTAGCCGGCGGCGCACAGGCAGCGGGCGGCGACGAAGGCCCAGTAATCGCCGGCGAGCATCGCCCAGGCAAAGCCCAGCGCCGACAGCCCGGTGCCGACGGCAAAGGTGCGCGCCACGCCGAAGCGCTCGGCCCAGCGCCCGGCAAACGGCGTGAGCAGCGCAAAGCTCAGCATGTAGGCGGAAATCGGCAGGCTGATGGCGGTGCTGCCGGTGTGTCCGCCGGCTTCGGCGAGGCTGGCGATGTGCAGCGGCATGAAGGCGCGGGTCAGCTCTTCGGAGAGGATCAGCAGGAACACGGCCAGCCGTGCCAGGCCCAGGCGGGCGCGGCTGGCCACCGGGGCCAGTTCGTCGCTGGCGAGAATGGCGCCCAGGGCTTCGTTGAACAGCACCAGGGCGACGAGATAGACGATGGCCAGGTCGATGGCCAGATCGCGCAGTTCGCGGGTCACCACGTCGGCGTCGATGCGGGTGGCGAGCTGGGCGATGAGCCGGCCGTCGCTGCCTGCCACCGGCACTTCGATGCGGCTGCCGGTGCTGCCGGGCCGCTCGGCGCTGTAGCTGTGACCAGGGCCTTCGAGGCGGAAGGCGAGGATCTCCGGGTGGCGATCGAGGGTTTCGTCGAAGTAGTCCTCGACGCCGTTCAGCTTGTCGAACGGAATGCCGAGGGCCAGCGCGTTGCCGATGCGGCCGGCGAGCAGGCGGGCGAGGCTGTGGGCCTTGGCGTCGAGGGCCGGCGCCAGTTCTTCGGCGAAGCTTGGCAGGGCTTGCAGGCTGAGGGTGAGGCTGCTGGCGCCGGCCAGCAGCAGGGCGGCGGCCAGAAGGCGCAGGCGCAGCCCGAAGCGTTGGCGGCCGAAGCGCGCGACGGCCCGGAGCAGTAGCGGCAGGGCCGCGGCAACGCCCGCCAGCGTGAGGCCGAGGCGGGCGAGGGTGGCATTGCGGGTGGCTTCCTGGCGGGCCTGGAGGGCGTCGGTCTTGACGGTGAACAGCACGCCGCCGGCAATCCGGCCTTCAGTGTCGGTAAGGCGGTGGCCGACGTGGAGCGGCCCGGCCGGGTCGAGGCGGAACCACGTGCCGCTTTTCTTGAGGATGGCGGCGCTGGCGTCGGGCGGTGACGGGGTGGTGTCGGTGGCGAAGAGCGTGTGCCGGTCGGCCGCATCGAAGATATGGATGGCCGCGATGTCGCTGTCGTCGGCCATGAGGCTTGGCAGCATGCGTGCCAGGCCGCGCGCCTCGCCCAGCAGCAGGCCGTTGGCTGAGGCGCGGGCAAAGGCGCTGTCGACCTGGTCGGCGGCAATCCCGATGCGGGAGACCGTGATGCCGACCAGCAATTCGCCTTCCTTGTGGACCAGCAACAGCGCCTGGAGGCACAGGGCGAGGGCCTGGGCGATGAACAGAAGAAGGCCGATCCGCAGCCAGCGGGGAGCGCTCGCGGGGGCTTCGGGTAGCGGGGGTGACGTCTGGCTGGCGGGGTCTGGCATCCGCGTCTCTCCTGGAGGAGGGCGTGGATGGTCTTGCCTGTTACAGCCCCCTCATTCCATAAGGATAGGCGATGCCATGCTGCGCCGCACGCCTGGCTGCGTGCGGCGGTTTGCGGTGGATCAGGCCTGCGGGGTGTCGCTGCCGCCGATGGGCGTGAACAGCGCGTCGACGAACTCCTTGGCACGGAAGGTTTGCAGGTCGTCGATCTGTTCGCCAACGCCGATGAAGCGCAGCGGCTTGGGGCTCTGGCGGGCGATGGCGGCGACCACGCCGCCCTTGGCGGTGCCGTCGAGCTTGGTGAGCACCAGGCCGGTGACGCCGATGGCGGCGTCGAAGGCCTTGACCTGCTGGAGCGCGTTTTGCCCGATGTTGGCGTCGAGCACCAGAAGCACTTCATGCGGGCCGGAGGGCTCGGCCTTCTGGATGACGCGGCGCACCTTGGCGATTTCTTCCATCAGGTGCAGCTGGGTGGGCAGGCGGCCGGCGGTGTCGGCCAGCACGATGTCGATGTTGCGGGCGCGGGCGGCGTTGATCGCGTCGAACACCACCGCGCCCGGATCGCCGGATTCCTGGGCGATGACGGCTACGCCGTTGCGCTCGCCCCAGGTCATGAGCTGTTCGCGGGCGGCGGCGCGGAAGGTGTCGCCGGCGGCCAGCAGCACGCTCTTGCCTTCGTTCTGGAAATGCTTGGCGAGCTTGCCGATGGAGGTGGTCTTGCCCGAGCCGTTCACCCCCGCGATCATGATGATGTAGGGCCGGTGGCCGCTGATCTCGAGGGGCTGCTCGAGCGGGGCGAGGATGGACAGCAGGCCTTCGGCCAGCGCGCTTTGCAGCTGGTCGGCGGTTTCGAGCTTGTCACGCTTCCAGCGCAGGCGCAGTTCCTTGAGCAGGTGCTGGGTGGCATCCACGCCGCAGTCGGCCATCAGCAGCGTGGTTTCGAGCTCTTCGAGGAATTCCTCGTCGATCTTGCGGCGCGAGAACAGGCTGGTCAGGCCGCCGCCGATCTGGTCGCGGGTGCGCGACAGGCCGGAGCGCAGGCGGTCCATCCACGAGCGTTTTTTGTCCGGATGGGGGGCGGGTTCCGGGGTGCTTGCAGCGGGCGCCTGGGGCGCCGCAGCGGGGGCAACGATTGTTTCCGGCGCCGGGGTCGGCGCAGCGGGAGACTTGTCGCCACCCTTGAGTGTTTTCTTCAGGAAACCAAACATGAGGTGCCGGGTCAGAGTGAGGGTCGATCGGGACGGGCTGCGGATGAAATGACCGCGTTACCCGGTTGGCCGGGCCGCCGGAATGTCGCTATGATGCCGCGCGGCAAGTTCGGCCGTTGGCCTTAACCTTTGAATTTTACCAGATGCTTCAAGAGCCTATGATGAATCGCAGTTTGCGCATCGGCGCCGTGGTGTGCGCCCTGTCCGCGACCTTCGCCGCTCCGGCCTGGGCCAACCCCTTCGAGAGCACGCTTCCCAACGGGATGAAGCTGATCGTCAAGGAAGACCGCCGGGCTCCGTCGGTGGTGCATATGGTCTGGTACAAGGTGGGGGCGATGGACGAGGTGGATGGCACTTCCGGTGTGGCCCACCTGCTCGAGCACATGATGTTCAAGGGCACCCGCAAGGTGGGCCCCGGCGAATTCAACAAGCGTGTGGCCGCCGTGGGTGGCCGCGACAACGCCTTCACCAGCTACGACTACACCGCCTACTTCCAGCAGGTGCCCAAGGAGGCGCTCGGCAAGATGATGGCGCTCGAGGCCGACCGAATGGCCAACCTGCAGGTGACCGACGATTCCTTCAAGAAGGAAATCGAGGTGGTCAAGGAAGAGCGCCGCCTGCGCACCGACGACAAGCCCCGTTCGCTGGTGGTGGAGCAGCTGATGGCCACCGCCTTCCAGGCCCACCCCTACCGCCGGCCGGTCATCGGCTGGATGAGCGATCTGGACAACATGACCGCCCAGGACGCCCGCGACTGGTACCAGCGCTGGTACGTGCCCAACAACGCCACGCTCGTGGTGGTGGGCGACGTGGATCACCAGACCGTTTTCAAGGACGCTGCGCGCACCTACGGGGCGATCAAGACCCGCGCGCTGCCGCCGCGCAAGCCGCTTTCCGAACCCGAGCAAAGCGGCCCGCGTCGCACGGTGGTCAAGGCGCCGGCCGACCTGCCCTACGTGGCCCTGGCCTGGCGCGTGCCCACCCTGCGTGATGTAAAGGCCGATGGCGATTTCTACGCGCTGCAGGTGCTCGCCGCCGTGCTCGACGGCTACGAAGGCGCCCGCCTTGCCAAGAACATCGTGCGCGGCAGCCGCGTGGCGGTTACCGCCGGCGCCGGCTACGACGGTTCGGCCCGTGGCGAATCGCTGTTCGTGCTCGACGGCGCACCGGCGGCCGGCAAGAGCGTCGCCGACGTGGAGGCGGCGCTGCTGGCTGAAGTCACCCGCATCCAGAACGAAGGCGTTTCCGAGGACGAACTGCGCCGGGTCAAGGTGCAGGCGGTGGCCGGCCAGGTTTACAAGCGCGACTCGCTGATGGGCCAGGCGATGGAAATCGGCATGGACGAAATGGTCGGTTTGTCTTGGAAGCTCGACGCCGAGATGCTCGAGCGTATCCGTGCCGTGAGCGCCGCCGAAGTCCAGGCCGTTGCCAAAAAATACTTCCGCGCCGAAACCCTCACCGTCGCCCAGCTCGACCCCCTGCCGATGGACCCGCAGGCCCGTGCCAAGGCCGCTGCCGCGCCCGCGGCACACCGTCACTGAACGCTCCAGCTCTACAGGTTGATCAATCGATGATTCCCCACCGCACGCGTTTCGGTTTTGCCCTCGCGCTCACCGTCGCAACCCTTTTTTCTGCATCTGCCGCGCGCGCCGGGCTGGCGATCCAGACCTGGACCACGCCGGGCGGCACCAAGGTGCTTTTCGTAGAAAGCCGCGCGCTGCCGATTCTCGACGTGCAGGTGGATTTTCGCGCCGCCGGTGCCGAGGCGCCGGCAGGCAAGGCCGGGATTGCCGGCCTGACCCGCGGGCTGCTCGAGTCCGGCGCCGGTACGCTTGACGAAGACGCCATCGCCAACCGCGTCGCCGATCTGGGCGCCCAGATCACCGGTGGTGCCGACATGGACCGCGCATCCCTGAGCCTGCGCACGCTCAGCAATCCGGCCGAGCGCGACGGCGCCGTTGACCTGCTCGCCACGCTGATTCGCCAGCCGGCTTTTCCGGCTGCCGCCGTCGAGCGCGAAAAATCGCGCACCATCGCCGGCCTCAAGGAAGCCGCGACCCAGCCCGATGCCATCCTGGCCCGGCGCTTCGCCGCGGCGGTCTTCCCGGATCACCCCTACGGCCGCCTGCCGACCGTCGAAAGCGTCGCGTCCCTGAGCCGCGAAGACCTCGTTGATTTCCATACGCGCTACTACACCGCCGCGCGGGCCACGATCAGCATCGTCGGCGATGTTTCCCGCGCCGATGCCGAAGCCATCGCCAGCCGCCTCACCGCCGGCCTTCCCGCTGGCGAGGCGCCGCTGGCAAGCCTCAACACCACGCTGCCGGAGCGCCAGACGATCCGCGTGCCGCACCCCTCGGCCCAGGCCCACATTGCCGTCGGCCAGCCGGGCATGCGCCGCGGCGATCCGGATTTCTTCCCGTTGCTGGTGGGCAATTACATCCTTGGCGGTGGCGGCTTCGTGTCGCGCCTGACCGCTGAAGTGCGCGAAAAGCGCGGCTACGCCTACAGCGTCTACAGCTACTTTGCCCCCCAGCGCGATGTCGGCCCCTTCCAGATCGGCCTGCAGACCAAGGGCAGCCAGGCCGACGACGCCCTGCGCGTGGTCGGCTCCACCCTCGACGATTTCCTTGCCAAGGGGCCGACCGGGGCCGAGCTGCAGGCCGCCAAGGACAACCTGATCAATGGTTTCGCGCTGCGTCTCGACTCCAACCGCAAGATGCTCGAACAGGTGGCGGCGATCGGCAGCTTCGGCCTGCCCCTTGATTACCTCGACACCTGGCGCGACCGGGTGCGCGCCGTAAGCGCCGCGCAGATTCGCGACGCCTTCAAGCGCCACGTTGCGCCGGAGCACCTGGTTACCGTGGTGGTGGGCGGCGACGGAGACAAGACCGCTGCACCGAAGAACGGATCTGCACGTTGAGCCGCATCCGTATCATCGGCGGCGACTGGCGCTCGCGCCTGATCGACGTCCGCACCGTAAAAAGCCTGCGCCCGACGCCCGACCGCGTCCGCGAAACCCTGTTCAACTGGCTGGGCCAGGATCTCGACGGCAAGCGCTGTCTCGATCTCTTTGCAGGCAGCGGTGCGCTGGGTTTCGAGGCCGCTTCCCGAGGGGCCGAACAGGTCGTGATGATCGAATACGACCCGGTGGCCGTGGCGGCGCTGCAGGCCAATGCAAAAACCCTGCAAGCGACGCGTGTACAGATTGTGCGGGGCGATGCGCTAAAATTCGCGCGTTCTGCCAATCAGACCTTCGACGTCGTGTTTGTCGATCCGCCCTACCGGGCGGGCTGGATTGAGCGGATAGCGCCGTTGCTGCCGGATCTCCTCAGTGCCAAAGGGGTGGTCTACGTGGAGGCGGAGTACCAAATCGACAATCTCGAGCGATTGACGCGAATCAAATACGGTACGGCCGGGCAGGTGTATTACCACCTCTTTGCCCCCGCAGCCTGACAAGCGCGCGCTTTCGGCCGACAGGGAAAGGCAGCACCATGAGGGACGGTATCGCGGTTTATCCGGGAACTTTCGATCCATTTACCCGCGGGCACGAGGATCTCGTCCGACGGGCCTCCCGGCTTTTCGAGCGGGTCATCGTCGGCGTTGCGGCGAGCGGCGGAAAAGGCCCGATTTTCAGTATGGAAGAGCGTGTCGAGATAGCCCGTGAAGTGCTGGCGGCTTATCCGAACGTCGAAGTGCAGGGTTTTTCGTGCCTGCTGATGGACTTTCTCCATCAAAATGGCGCCCGAGTCATCCTGCGCGGCCTCAGGGCGGTGTCGGATTTCGAATACGAGTTCCAGATGGCCGGCATGAACCGCAAGCTTTACGGGGATGTCGAAACGGTGTTTTTGACGCCTTCCGACGAGTACATGTTCATCTCGGCCACGATGGTGCGCGAGATTGCGCGGCTCGGTGGCGATGTCAGCAAATTTGTGCAGCCCGGCGTCTTGGCCCGGCTGCGCGCAAAGATCAACAAACAGTGAGTAACGAGGAAGCAAAATGGCCTTGATGATTACCGACGAGTGCATCAACTGCGACGTCTGCGAGCCGGAATGCCCGAATGGCGCCATTTCCCAGGGTGACGAGATCTACATCATCGACCCGAACAAGTGTACCGAGTGCGTCGGCCATTTCGACGAACCCCAGTGCCAGCAGGTCTGCCCGGTCGATTGCATCCCCTTCGATCCGGAGCACCCGGAAAACAAGGACGATCTGATGGAAAAATTCCTCAAGCTGACCGCCGACAAGTAAGTCAGGTCGCAGCCAGCCCGGATATTAAAAAACCGGACGCACTTTTCAGTGCGTCCGGTTTTTTTGCGCTGTTTTTTGGATGGATTGTCGCGTCAGGCCGCGCGGGCGGATGTTGCCGGAGCATCGGCCTGGGGCATGTCCAGCGCACGTTCGATGCGCTTCGCAAGACCGTCGAGCTGGCCGAGCTGGCGAACGAGGAGTTCTTCGGCCTGCTGCAGCTCGCGCACCCGGTCTTCCAGCGTGTCGGTGGCCTGATGGATGCGTTTGACGCTTTCGAGGCGGCGCTTCAACTGGAGCTGGTATTCGCGGACTTGGGTTTCGAGCGGCGCCATCACGGCGCGCAGCCACTGCTCGGCGTCCCGGTTGGCCACCTCGAAGGTGCGGCGGGCTTCCACCGCCACGGTTTCGAAGAACTTCTGGGTCAGGGTGTGCTTCTCGGTGGTGACGATGGTCAGCACCGTGTTGAACTGGCTGTTGAAGGCGGCCTCGAGGCGCTCGATCTCCTTTTCGTAGCGCAGCGTGGAGAAGGCGGTTGGCGCGGCCAGCTTGAGGCCGTGCTCGACGGTGAAGCGCTTGTACATGGCGTCGAGCATTTTTGAAATTTCGCCGATCTCGTCGGTGGATTTCTTGAGATTGCCGCGCAGATGCAGGAAGAAGCCCTTCATCGCCTCGCGCAAACCGCGGGAGAAGGCCGCGTCCAGCATGGCCTCGCGGGTGCGCCGGGTTTCGTCGCGCAGTGCGTCGAGGCCGAGGTGGCCGAACAGGTTGTTGGAGAGGCTGGAAAACACGCTGCGCACGGCGTAATACTTTTGCAGGCCCTGCTCGAACTCGTTTTTCTCGGAGCGCACCTTGCGCATCATGTATTCGATGACGTTCTGGTTCTTGCCGCGCAGGTCGGTGAGTTCCTGCAATTGTTCCTGCAGGCCGCTGAGGCGTGCGTTGAGCAGCTCGCGCGAACGGCCGACGATATCGGTCACGTCGCCGTAGGTGTTGTCGCGAACGATGTCGCGCTTGGTGGGCAGCAGCTCGGTGGACAGCGCCCGTTCCAGCTGGAGAAGGCGGCTGCGCTCAAGCAGCTCGGCGTCGTCGTTGACCTTGGCGACCAAGCCCTTTTGCGCTGATACGGGATAGACCTGGTCCGGCTCGATTTCGAGGGTGGCCGCGACGCTGGCGACCTGGCCGGCAATCTCGCGCTCGATGTCGGCCTCGCTGCGCAGGCCGTCCCACAGGCCGTCGATCTTGTTGAGCGCAACGATGCGGCCACGCTGGCGCCGGCCGGCATTGACGTGCTCGCGCCACACGGCGAGGTCGCTTTGGGTGACGCCGGTGTCGGCGGCGAGGATGAACAGCACCGCGTGGGCGTTGGGCAGCAGGTTGAGGGTGAGTTCGGGTTCCGCGCCGATGGCGTTGAGGCCCGGCGTGTCCAGGATCACCAGGCCCTGTTCGAGCAGCGGGTGCGGAAACTGGATGACCGCGTGGCGCCACAGGGGGATTTCGACCTTGCCCGCGGCGTCGGGGCGAATGCCATGATCGCCGCTCTCGTCGATGGGAAAGCCCAGTTCCTCGGCTTCGGCGGTGCTGGCCATGCGCGTTTCGCCAACCTGGGCGAGCGCAGCCTGCAGGCTTTCGGCCGAGGTGGTGTCGAGGGTGCGAACCTGCCACTCCTCGGGGTAGCGCTTGAGTTCGGTGATGCTGGCGTTGGTCTTGCGGCTTTCGATGGGCAGCAGGCGGATCTCGGGCTTGTCGCCTTCCTTCCACTGCAGTTCGGTCGGGCACATGGTGGTGCGGCCGGCGCTGGAGGGCAGGATGCGGTTGCCGTAGCCGGCGAAGAACACGGCGTTGATGAGTTCGGACTTGCCACGGGAAAACTCGGCCACGAAGGCGACGATCAGCTTGTCCTCGCGCAGGCGGTCGAGCAGGTACTGCAGGCGCAGGTCGGACTGGGCATCGCCGATCTCGTTTTCCTGCAGCCACTTGCGCAGCTCCCCGATTCCTGACGCGACGGCCCCGCGCCACTGGGTGTAGGCCGAGAAGTGTTCAGCGAGCATGTGTGCGTTTTTCACGAGCTTCATTCCTGGCGGGTGCCGCATTGCCGGCGCAGTTTTCCAATATTGACAGCATAAACGGGATCGTGCCCGACCGGAATTGCTTTCAGCGCTGGCAGCGCGGGCAGTAAAAGGTGGCACGCTGACCCATGATGCGCTTGCGGATCGGGGTGCCACATTGCCTGCAGGGTTCGCCGGCACGCCCGTAGGCAAAATACTGCTGCTGGAAATAGCCGGGCGAGCCGTTGCTGCCGACGAAGTCACGCAGCGTGCTGCCGCCTGCGGCGAGGGCGTCCTGGAGGGTTTCGCGGATGCACGCGGTGAGGCGTGCGCAGCGACGCGGCCCGAGTTCGCCGACCGGCGTGGTCGGGTCGATGCCGGCGCGAAACAGGCTTTCGGACGCGTAGATGTTGCCGATGCCGACCACCTGGGTGCCATCCATGATGAACAGCTTGACCGGTGTCTTGCGCCCGGGGCTCGCCTTATATAACCAGGGGCCGTCGAATTCGTCGCCGAGGGGTTCGATGCCGAGCGCGGCAAGCTGCGGATGCGGCGTGTCGCCGGCCTGCCACAGCACCATCCCGAAGCGCCTTGGGTCGCGCAGCCGAAGCGCCCGCATGCCGAAGACGATGTCGATGTGATCGTGTTTCTCGGGTGGTGTGGCGGCCGGCACGATGCGCAGGCTTCCCGACATGCCGAGGTGTACAAGAAGGCTGCCGCCGGAAAACCTGAGCAGCAGGTATTTGGCCCGGCGCTCCACCGCGACGAGCTGCTGGCCGGCAAGGATGGCGTCCAGATCCGGCGGTATCGGCAGGCGCAGGCGGCCGTTGCGGATGATGGCGCCGGTGGCGGTGAGCCCGGTCAGTTCAGGGGCGATGCCCCGGCGGGTCGTTTCTACTTCGGGGAGTTCTGGCATGGCGAAACGGCAGAGGCTGGGAGGAGGAAAGTGCCCGGCAGGGGCTTGCTTGCTGGCCTTCCTGAAAGCGCCTAACATCGGGCGAACCCTATTGTAGCGGCGCAATCCAAGCGGGTGTGGGGCGTGCACCTGCCCCCGTCCGGCATGCCTGAAGCATCCACTCCAGAACGTTTTGTCCGAGTCTTTGATGAAGCCAAATTTCCGCCTCGCGCGTCCGGTCCGCCTGCTTGCTTTTCTGTTCTTTACCGCCGGGCTGCCGGCAGGGGGCGCCCATGCCCAGAGTCCTGACGCCACACCCGATGGTGCGGAGGAGGCGAGCGAGGGCGTGCAGGCGATCTATCCGGCCCAGGAGCTGACGCCGCAGATCTTCTATCAACTCCTGCTTGCCGAAGTGGCCGGCGCCCGTGGCCAGAGCGTCATGGCGGCCCAGTCCTATCTCGACCTGGCCCGGCGTACCCGCGATGCGCGGATTGCCCGGCGTGCCGCCGAGATAGCCGTTTTTACGCGCCAGGCCGATCTCTCCGGCGACGCGTCGCGGCTGTGGCTGGAACTCGATCCGGGTTCGCTGCAGGCCCAGCAGCTTGCCTCCGGCGCGGTTGCCAGCGGTGCGCGTATCGACGAGCTGCAAGCTCAGCTGGCGAAGGCCTTGTCCCAGCAGGGTGACAAGATCGGCGCGGCGCTGATGGGGCTCAACCGCGGCCTGGCCCGCATTCCCGACAAGGTCCTGATCCGCAGCCTGGTTGTCCGGCTGACCGAGCCCTATCTAGACCACCCAGAAGCCCATTTTGCCCGCGCCAACGCGGCCTACATTGCCGGTGACCCGTCCGGGGCCACCGAAGCCCTCGACAGTGCCCTGCGCCTGCGGCCGGACTGGGAGCAGGCGGTGATCCTGCAGGCCCAGCTGCAGCAGGAGGTCTCCCCCGGCAAGGGCCTCGAAACGCTGCGTGACTACGTAGCCCGCAATCCGGACGCCCGCGAGCCCCGCATCACCCTGGCGCGCCTGCTGGTGGCGGCAAAGCAGTTCGCTCCCGCGCGGGATCAGTTCGAACTCCTGCTCAAGCGCAGCCCGGACGATCGCGACGTTGTTCACGCCGCCGCGCTGCTGGCCATGCAGCAGGGTGACCGGAGCGCTGCCGAGCGGCATCTGCGGCATTTGCTGAGTCTTGGTTTCGGTGACCAGGACACGGTTCGCATGTATCTCGGGCAGATTTCCGAGGACGCCAAGCGCGCCGACGATGCCATCGGCTGGTACCGCGCGGTCGAGCCCGGCAGCCAGTTCGTTGGCGCCCAGGGGCGCATCGCGCGGGTGCTGGTCGCGCGCGGCAAGCTGGCCGAGGCCCGGCAGCATCTGCAGACGATCGCCCGCGAGGCGCCGGCGGATCGCGTTCAATATGTGCTGATGGAGGCCCAGCTGCTGCGTGACGCCAATCGCAATGACGACGCCTTCGAGGTGCTGGACAGCGCTTTGCGCTCCGAGCCGGAAAACATCGACCTGCTTTACGAGTCCGCCCTCACCGCCGAGCGGATCGGCCGCGTCGACGTCATGGAAGGGCGGCTGCGCAAGCTCATCGCCCTCAAGCCGGATCACGCCCATGCCTACAACGCCCTCGGCTACTCGCTGGCTGATCGCAATCAGCGTCTCGACGAAGCTGAAGCGCTGATCCGCAAGGGCCTGGCCCTGACGCCGGACGACCCCTTCATCATCGACAGCCTGGGCTGGACCCTGTTCCGCCGGGGCAATACGGGCGGCGCGCTGGAGCAGCTTCAAAAGGCGTATGGCCTGCGTCCCGATCCGGAGATCGCTGCTCACCTCGGCGAGGTGTTGTGGGCGCTCGGCCGACGCGACGAAGCCGCCAGGGTCTGGCGCGACGCCGCCAAGGCGAACCCCGACAGCAGTGTGCTCGTCGATGTGATCAAGAAATTCAAACCCTGACCCCCGCGCCGTGAGATTCCTGATATTGGCTTTTGCCCTCGGCATGGCGGGCTGCGCCGTGTCCGAGATTCACCCTCCCGCCGCCGAAAGGCCGGTGGCCGCCGAGTTGCCGCGCTTCGCCCTTGAAGGCCGCCTGCAGGTGCGTGACGGCGAACGTACGGCGGCCGTCGGCATCGACTGGCAGCACGATGTCGCCCGCGACGACTGGCTATTTACCGGCCCCCTCGGTCAGGGGCTGGCGCGCATCGAGGCCGACGCCGCCGGCGCACGCATGACCCTCGCCGACGGGCGTCGATCGGAAGCGGCCTCAGCCGGCGAGCTGGCCGAATCCCTGTTTGGCGTCGAGGCGCCGTTTGCGCGCCTGCCGCGCTGGGTGACCGGTCGGCCGGATGCCGGCGCCCGGGTGCGTGAGCTGGACGCCCTGGGTCGCCTGCGCAGCGTCGTCGACCAGGGCTGGAGCATCGAATACACCGAATACGCGGACGAGTCCCCCGACTCCCTGCCGCGCAAGATCGACATTCACCGCGGCGATACCCGCCTGCGCCTGATCGTTGATGCCTGGAACCCCTGACTCATGACGCTCCCCGAACTGGATCCCGCCTTGCCGCTGCGCCTGCCCGCGCCGGCCAAGATCAACCTTTTCCTGCACATCGTCGGGCGCCGCCCGGATGGCTACCATTTGCTGCAGACGGCCTTCCGCCTGCTCGACTGGGGCGACGAGATCACCTTGGCCCGGCGCGACGACGGCTCCATCGTGCGCACCACCGAGGTGCCGGGCGTGCCGCCCGAATCCGACCTCGTCGTGCGGGCCGCCCGCGCGCTGCAGGCTGCCACCGGTAGCCCCTTCGGCGCCGATATCGGCGTTCTCAAACGGATTCCGATGGGCGGCGGGCTGGGAGGTGGCAGTTCGGATGCGGCCACCGTGCTGATCGGCCTGAACCGTCTCTGGTGCTGTGGTTTGTCCCGCACCCGTCTGCAGGAAATCGGCCTGAATCTCGGTGCGGACGTGCCTTTCTTCATCTTCGGCGAGACCGCTTTTGCCGAGGGTGTCGGCGAGGATCTGCAGCCCATGAGCGTGCCGCCGGCCTGGTATGTGGTGGTCGCGCCGAACGTCGCCGTGCCCACTGCTGAAGTTTTTTCTGAAAAGGGGTTGACGCGCGATAGCGAAATCCTAATAATGCGGGCCTTCGCGATGCACACAACGCGAAACGACATGCAGGCAACAGTCTGCAAGAAGTTTCCCGAAGTGGCTGAAGCGCTAAGCTGGTTGTCTCAATATGGGGCAGCAAGAATGAGCGGTTCAGGTGCCTGCATATTCGCAACCTTCAATTCGAAGGAAAAAGCGGAGCAGGTTGCAGGCTTGGCCCCGCAGGGCTGGAAGGTCTGGGTAGCCGAAGGGCTGGACAGGCATCCACTGAAGGGTTGGGTTGTGTAGGTAGCGAAAACGATTATTGGGGAGTCGCCAAGTTGGTCAAGGCACCGGATTTTGATTCCGGCATTCGAAGGTTCGAATCCTTCTTCCCCAGCCAAATTCAGCGGGCAGGCCAAAAACCTGCCCGTTTTTGTTTTACGATTTTCATTTTGCAGTAACGAGAGGTGATCATGGCTTCGGGCAGCCTGATGGTTTTCACCGGCAACGCCAATCCCAAACTGGCCGCAGACGTAGTTCGCCGCCTTGGGAAATCTCTGGGTTCCGCCACTGTCGGGCGGTTCTCTGATGGCGAAGTCAATGTCGAACTTCTCGAGAACGTACGCGGCAAGGACGTCTTCGTCCTCCAGCCGACCTGCGTTCCCACCAACGATAACATCATGGAATTGCTGATCATGGTGGATGCGCTCAAGCGGGCTTCCGCCGGTCGCATCACCGCAGCGATTCCCTACTTCGGCTATGCCCGTCAGGATCGCCGTCCCCGTTCGGCCCGCGTGCCCATCACCGCCAAGGTGGTGGCCAACATGCTCCAGGCCGCCGGCGTCCAGCGCGTCCTTACCGTCGATCTTCACGCCGACCAGATCCAGGGCTTCTTCGACATTCCGGTAGACAACATCTACGCCGCCCCCGTGCTGCTGGATGATCTGGAAAAGCAGAAGTACGACAACCTGATGGTCGTCTCACCCGACGTGGGTGGTGTGGTTCGTGCCCGTGCCTTTGCAAAGCGTCTCGAGTGCGACCTGGCGATCATCGACAAGCGTCGTCCCAAGGCCAACGTGTCCGAGGTGATGAACATCATCGGTGAAGTCGAAGGCCGTACCTGCGTGATCATGGACGACATCGTCGATACCGCGGGCACCCTGTGCAAGGCAGCCCAGGCGCTCAAGGAAAACGGTGCCAAGCGCGTGATGGCCTACTGTACCCATGCGGTGCTGTCCGGCCCGGCGATCAGCCGCATCAACGAATCCGATCTCGACGAGCTGGTGGTGACCGATACCATTCCGCTGTCCGACGAGGCCCGTGCCTGCAAGCGCATCCGCACTGTCTCCATCGGCGAGCTGCTTGCCGACACGATCCTGCGGATCAGTAACGAAGAGTCGGTCAGCTCGCTGTTCAACGAGTAAGCCGCAAAAGCATTCGAGCCGGTGGGTGAAAACCTTCCGGCTTTTTTCAGCCCGTCTGGTCGCGGACGGGTCACTTAACTGGAGTTCCAAGAATGACCATTCAATTCAATGCCAAGACGCGCGTTCTGCAGGGCACGAGTGCGAGCCGCCGCCTGCGTCGCGCAGGTAGCGTTCCCGCCATCGTTTACGGTTCCGGTGCACCGGTCCAGATCGAAGTCGATCACAACGAGATCTACCACGCCCTGCGTAACGAAGCTTTCCACGCTTCCGTGCTGAGCATGGTTCTCGACGGCGCCACCCAGACCGTCATTCTGCGCGACACCCAATGGCACCCGTACAAGCAGCAAGTGCTGCACATGGACTTCCAGCGCGTTGACGCCACCCACAAGATCCACGTGAAGGTGCCGCTGCACTTCGTGAACGCCGACATCGCCCCGGGCGTCAAGCTCGACGGCGGCATGGTTGCTCACCAGATCACCGAGCTGGACGTCGAGTGCCTGCCGTCCGCGCTGCCCGAGTTCATCGAAGTCGACCTGAAGAACCTGGCCAGCGGCCAGTCGATTCACGTTTCCAACCTGAACCTGCCGAACGGCGTGAAGGCCCTGACCCACGGTGAAGACCCGGTCGTGGCCAGCATCCTGGCGCTTCGTGGTGGCGAAGCCGCTGCCGAAGAAACCCCGGCTGCCTGATCGCCTGACGGGTTTGCAGGGCGTTTGAGACGATGAGCCAGCTTGCACCGAAGCTCATCGTCGGCCTTGGCAACCCCGGCGCGGAGTACGCTGAAACCCGGCACAACGCCGGGTTTTGGTTTTGTGAGCGCCTGGCCCGCGAGCTGGGCGTCTCATTCAGCAAGGAAGCACGTTTTCACGGCCTTGCCGCCAATGCCCGCGGCGATGGCGTGTGGCTGCTGATGCCCCAGACTTTCATGAACCGCTCCGGCCAGTCGGTGGCTGCACTGGCGCGTTTCTATCGCATCACTCCGGCGGAAATCCTCGTCGTACATGACGAGCTCGACATTCCCCCCGGCCAGTTGCGCCTCAAGTTCGGTGGCGGACTCGGTGGCCACAATGGTCTCAAAGACATCACCGCCCACATGGGCACCCAGGATTTCTGGCGCCTGCGGGTTGGCATCGGCCATCCCGGCGACCGCAACGAAGTGGTGAATTTCGTTCTCAAGCGGCCCGGTCGCGAGGAGTCCGACCTCATCGACGATTCCCTCGACCGCGCGCTCCAGGCCTGGCCCCTGATGGCAAAGGCCGACTGGAACGCCGCGACCCAGCGCCTCAATACCCGCCCGGCAGTCCCCAAGCCGGCGCGTTGATCCGCCCCTCCGCCGGCCTTTGCGCTCAGCCTGCGCGGCCCGCACCTCAAGAGACCCCGCCGGATTGCCGTAAACCTGGCCACGACAAGTACGGCGTGTGCCGCGCAATGTCGCCTTGAGGATACGAAGATGCGCAAACTTGCCGATACGCCGATCTGGCTGCGCCTGACCGGCGCGATCTGGCTGATGCTGGTGATTGCCTGGATGGGCATGATTGCCTGGGAAACTCGTGTCAACCGGACTACCGCCATCGCCCAGGCCGAGGATTTCGCTCACAGCATTCACGAAATGACCATGGCCGGCCTGACCGGCATGATGATCACCGGCACGATCGGGCAGCGGGAAGTCTTTCTCGACCAGATCACGCAGCTGTCGGTTATCAAGGATCTGCGGGTGATTCGCGCAGAGGCGGTGAGCCGGCAGTTTGGGGCGGGCAGCCGCGCCATGCCGGTACTCGATGCCGACGAGCAGGCCGCGCTGGCCAGCCGGCAAGAGGTGGTGCGTGTCGAGCACGATGCGACAAACGGTGAATACCTGCGGGTCGTCAAGCCGGCCCTGGCCGCCGAGAACTATCTCGGCAAGAACTGCATTGCTTGTCACCAGGTGCCGGCGGGCACGCCGCTCGGCCTTGTCAGCATGAAGGTCTCCCTCGAGAAGGTGAATGAGGCGGTCGATGCCTTCATGTGGAAGAGTGTCGTCAGCGCGCTGGTGCTGTCCTTGCCGCTGATCGGCTTCGTGATCATCTTTATCCGCCGCTTCGTGGTCATTCCGCTTGCCGCGATGAATCGCGGCCTTGCCGAGATCGCCAAGGGCGAGGGCGACCTGACCCGTCGCCTGCCGGTGGCGGGGCGCGACGAGATCGGCCAGATGGCGACCGCCTTCAACGAGATGCTGGGCACCATCGGCCAGCTTGTACGCCAGGTGAGCGAATCCGCGGCGCAGGTGACCGGCTCGGCGCAGCAGTTGTCGGCCAGTGCAGACCGTGTGGCCGATGGCTCGCGTCGCCAGCATGACCAGACCGAGCACGCCGCGACGTCGGTGGACCACATGGCGGCCAACATCGCCCAGGTTGCGGCCAGCGCCGAGCGCGTGCATCAACGTTCCCAGGAAAGTCTGCGCCGTGCCGAGGACGGCAGTTCGACGCTCGTTTCGCTGGTGACCGAAGTCGGTCATGCCGAAGACGCGGTGCGCCAGATGGCAAATTCCGTCGAGCAGTTTGTCGAATCCACGACAGCCATCACGAGCATGACCCGGGAAGTGCGTGAAATTGCCGAGCAGACGAACCTGCTGGCACTCAACGCCGCCATCGAGGCCGCCCGCGCCGGGGAACAGGGCCGCGGTTTTGCCGTGGTGGCGGACGAAGTGCGAAAGCTGGCCGAGAAATCCGCCCGGTCGGCCGGAGACATCGATGCCGTCACGGCCCAGTTGAGCCGTCAGTCGGTGGCCGTGCGCGCGGCGATCCACCAGGGGCTGGACCACCTGGCCTCCAGCCGCGATGCGGTGAGCACGGTGTCCGGTGCCATCGCGTCGGCCAACGAATCGGTGGCCGCGGTTGGCCATGGCCTCGACGAGATTGCCGAGGCGACCGAGCAGCAGCGGGGTGCCAGCGCCGCGGTTGCGTCGAGCATCGAGGCGATTGCCGCGATGGCCCGGGACAACAACGCAGCGGTCGAGTCCACGGCCAGCGCGGCCCGGGACATGGAGAGCCTGGCCAGCCAGCTACAGCAGACCGTCGCCCGTTTTCGGGTTTGAGCGGGGCGCCCCGACTGAATTGTGGCGCGGCGGGGCTGGCGCAAAGCGCTAGAATGGTAGATTGGCAATAATCAATTTGTTGAACACGGAGTCCGCCGAAATGCCCCAGTACCGTTCCCGCACTTCCACCGCCGGTCGCAACATGGCCGGCGCCCGCGCCCTGTGGCGCGCCACCGGCATGAAGGATGGCGATTTCGAAAAGCCGATCATCGCCGTGGTGAACAGCTTCACCCAGTTCGTGCCCGGCCACGTGCACCTCAAGGATCTCGGTCAGCTGGTCGCGCGGGAGATCGAGAAAGCCGGCGGCGTAGCCAAGGAATTCAACACCATTGCCATCGACGACGGCATCGCCATGGGCCACGGCGGCATGCTCTACAGCTTGCCCAGCCGCGACCTGATCGCCGACAGCGTCGAGTACATGTGCAATGGCCACACCGCCGACGCGATGGTGTGCATCTCCAACTGCGACAAGATCACCCCGGGCATGCTGATGGCCGCGCTGCGCCTCAACATCCCGGCAATCTTCGTATCCGGCGGGCCGATGGAGGCGGGCAAGGTCAAGTGGGAAGCCAAGGTGATCTCCCTCGACCTCGTCGATGCAATGGTCAAGGCGGCCGACAGCAGCTGCTCCGACGAGGAAGTGGACGCCATCGAGCGTTCGGCCTGTCCGACCTGTGGTTCCTGTTCCGGCATGTTTACCGCCAACTCGATGAACTGCCTGACCGAAGCGCTGGGCTTGTCGCTGCCGGGCAACGGCACCGTGCTGGCGACCCACGCCGACCGCGAGCAGCTCTTCAAGCGCGCCGGCCAGACCATCGTCGATCTTGCCCGCCGCTATTACGAGCAGGATGACGAGTCGGTGCTGCCGCGCTCCATCGCCAGCTTCCGGGCCTTTGAAAACGCCATCACCCTCGATGTGGCGATGGGGGGCTCGACCAATACCGTGCTGCACCTGCTGGCTGCGGCTAAGGAAGCCGGTGTCGATTTCACGATGAAGGACATCGATCGCATCTCGCGCAAGGTGCCCTGCCTGTGCAAGGTGGCTCCGGCCGTGGCCGATGTGCACATCGAAGACGTGCACCGCGCCGGCGGCATCATGGCGATCCTGGGCGAACTCGCCCGCGCCGGCCTGCTGCACACCGACCTGCCCACCGTTCACACCAAGACCATGGCTGAAGCCCTGGCCTCGTGGGACGTGATGCAGGCCCATGATTCCGGCGTCTTCAACTTCTACAAGGCTGCGCCCGGCGGCGTGCCGACGCAGGTGGCCTTCAGCCAGGATCGTCGCTGGAACGAGCTGGACATGGACCGCAGCCACGGCGTGATCCGCGACAAGGCCAACGCCTTCAGTCAGGACGGCGGCCTTGCCGTGCTCTACGGCAACATCGCCGAGAAGGGCTGCATCGTGAAGACCGCCGGAGTCGATGAATCGATCTGGAAGTTCACCGGCCGCGCCCGCGTGTTCGAAAGTCAGGAAGATTCGGTCGCCGCGATCCTTGCCGACCAGATTGTTGCCGGCGACGTGGTGGTGATTCGCTACGAAGGCCCGAAGGGCGGCCCCGGCATGCAGGAAATGCTCTATCCGACCAGCTATCTCAAGTCCAAGGGCCTCGGAAAATCCTGTGCACTGCTCACCGACGGGCGTTTCTCGGGCGGTACTTCCGGCCTGTCGATCGGCCACGCCTCGCCGGAAGCCGGCTGTGGCGGCGCCATTGGCCTGGTGGAAGAGGGCGACATCATCGAGATCGACATTCCCAACCGCCGCATTCACCTGGTGGTCAGCGAGGCGGATCTCGCCACGCGTCGTGTTGCACAGGACGCGCGGGGCTGGAAGCCGGCCAACCGGGTTCGTCACGTGTCTGCTGCGCTGCAGGCCTACGCAGCGCTGACCACCAGTGCCGATACCGGCGCCGTGCGGGATGTGACCCAAGTCCAGCGTTGATGAGTGTTGTCGTGCAGTAAAAAGAGCCTGGCGCGAGCCGGGCTCTTTTTTTGGTGCTTTCTTCTGTGGTGCCTGGGCGGAAAGTGTGTCCAATCGTGACTCCCTGCCGTGGCTTGCCGGCCGCTGGCAGGTAGCATCGCGGCTCATTCAGTATTTGCCTGCGATGTCATGAAAGAAGCGGTTACCTGCGCCAATGTTCAGTCTGCTGCGGCCGTGCCGGTCGGCGCATGTTCTATCCGGGAGGTGCGTAGCCGCCAGGAATGGGATGCGCTGTTCAACCGGATCGAGGCGCCGGCCATTGTGCAGTCCTGGGCCTATGGTGAAGCCAAGGTGGCGTCGGGTGGCTGGTGCGTCGAGCGAATGGTTTTCGAGCGGGTCGGCCAGCCGGTGGCGATCTGCCAGGTGCTCGTCAAGCGGGTTCTGGGCTTGGCCGTGGCGGCGCGGATCAACCGCGGGCCGCTGTTGCTGGCCGTCAGCCCCGCTGCGGAGGAGGTGCAGGCGGTGTACGCGGCACTGCGTCAGCGCTGGCGCTTTGGCCGGCGCGGGGTGCTGGTGATTGCTCCGGGATTGGCCGATTCCGAAAACCACCGTGCCTGGCTGTCGGCGGCCGGCTTTCGCTCCCGCAGGGCGGCGGGCTGGTGTTCGGCGGTGCTCGATCTGCGGCTCGACGATGAGGCGCTGCGCAGAAAGCTCAGTTCAAACTGGCGCAATCATCTCAAGGTGTCGGAGCGGGGCGGGCTCGAATTCGATGTGTCCACCGAGCAGGCTGCGGTCGACTGGATTCTCGCCCGCCATGGCGAGCACATGCAGGAGAAGGGTTTCTCCGGGACGCCGGTGGATTTTCTACGGGCGCTGCAGTGCCATGCGCCCGAGGATTTCTTTGTGCTCCGGGTGCTGCAGGGCGGGCATCCGGTGGCGGGCATGATCGCTTTTCGCTTTGGGCGCAGTGCCGAATATTTTATCGGCTGGTATGGCCCCGAGGCGCGCCAGGCCAAGGCTGGCAACTTCCTGCTGTGGCACGCGGCGCGGGCCATGCGCTCTCAGGGCTGCGAGCGTTTCGATCTGGGCGGCTATTCCTCGTCTGACGGCTACGGCCGCTTCAAGCAGGACATGCGCGGCGCCGAGTACCGCCTGATCGGTGAGTGGCTGGCCTTCTGAGCGGGCTTTGTGCGGGCTGGGGGTGTGGCGCTCAGCCGACGGAGAACAGGTAGATGAAGGAGGCGAGGACGAGGATCAGCGCCAGTGCAAGGCCGCCGCCGGTGAGCACGATCGGCGTGTAGCTGACGATGGCGAAATGCCGGCCGCACGCCCTGCAGCGAAAATAGTCGGTGAAGTTGATTCCGGCGAACTTGTGCGGGTGCATCTGTGACGGCCGCACGTTCTCGCTCTTGCAGTGCACGCAGCGGGGCTTGGAGCCCTTTATGAGCCGGACTTCGCGGGCCGGCTTGCGTTTTTCGGGGTATTGCGACTTGCGCTTTACCGGGGGCGCCTCGCTGTCGGGCGCGTCGGGCTTGAGTTTGGCCAGCTTGCGATTGGTTTGGGCGCGCCGGTAAAAGAAAAACGCCAGGCCGCCGGCCATGATGGCCAGCATGGCCAGCAGGCCGAATTTCAGGAAGGGGCCAAGAATCGCCCACGCGCCGGCCGCACTGAGGGCCGCCGGTGCCTCCGGGGATGCTCCGGCGCCGTTTTGCGGTTTGCCTGCCCCCGGTTGATCGCCGCGCAGTTCCTTCAGCTTTTCCTGGCCGTGCCAGGCTGCCTGGACGGGCGTCATGCCGGCGCGGGCCAGAAGGACTGCGTCATCGAAGACGAAACCGGCATCCCACCAGGCGAGCCGATCCTGCGGCGAGAAACCTTCCCGTTTCCAGGCGGCGGGGTCGGAGTGGTCCAGGTCGGCCATCATGGTCCGGCTGCTCCGGGCCGAGTCACGCCAGACCCGGGCCTCATCGGCGTCGAAGCCCTTGTCCGACCAGCTGCGTGCGACCAGGGGTAAGAAGCCTGCCTGCTGCCAGTTCATGGCTTCCTGGGGCGCGAACTTGTAGTCCTGCCATTCCCGCGCCTCTGCCGGCTTCATGCCGGTGTCTTCCCAGCGGGTGACCTTGGGGGGGGCGGGCAGCGCTGTATCAACCGCGGCGGCCTGCGGCGGCGGAGTTTCCGGGGCGCTCAGGGCGTGAGTCGGTGCAGCAAGGAGGGCGAGGGTGGCAAGCGCCGGCAGCAGGTTTTTCATGGGCAGGAAGATTCAATCAGAGCGGCCTGGAACGAATCGGGAACATATCCGGGGCTGCGGGAAAAGTCATATTTTTTGTCGCCCGATCGTGAATTATCCGGTCAAAAACAGTAATTTCCGCTACGTCTGCCGGCCTCCGGATGGGATTGCGAAACATGTCAATGTCTTCATGGCGCGCCTGGCGATCATTGCGGCTTGCGGTGAGGGGAGCGAGGGCGGGTGAAACGGGCGCGCCGAGTCGGGTCGTGCAGGTCGCAGGTTCGCAATTCGGCCATGGAAGAGGGTATCGTGAAAGACCCGCCGGCGCGGATCCAGGGCGCGTGGTGTCGGGTGGAGATCATTGAATGCATGAAATGTCACTGGCGGAAGGAATCCGTCAGATCGTCGAGGATGCAGGCCGCGCCCAGGGTTTTCGCAAGGTGAGAACCGTGGTGCTGGAAATCGGCCAGCTTGCGTCTGTCGAGCCAGAAGCGCTCGGTTTTTGCTTCGAGCTGGTGATGCAGGGCGGTGTCGCCGAAGGCGCCCGGCTGCAGATCGAGGCCGTGCCCGGCTGTGGCTGGTGCCCTGCCTGCGCGGCGACGGTGGCAATCAACACCTTGTATGATCCGTGCCCGCGCTGCGGCGGCTACCAGGTGCAGACCACCGGTGGCACCGAAATGCGGGTCAAGGAGCTGGAAATAGAATGAAGGTGGTGTGAGATGTGCAATGTGTGCGGTTGCGGAACCGGAGAAACCCGCATCGAGGGCCTGGCTCTGGATAAGCCTGATGAGCACGCGCAGGGCCACAAATGGGTGCCGGTCGGCGCGCACGGCCACGTTCATCGCCATGCCGATGGCACCTGGCACAGCCACGGTCACGCCCCGGCCGAAGAGAGCCTGCATTATGGGCAGGGCCCGGCCGGCGCCGACGTGCCGGGCATGAGCCAGGCCCGGATGGTGAAGATCGAGCAGGACATCCTCGCCAAGAATGACGGCTACGCCGCGGGCAACCGGGGCTGGCTGCAGGATCGCGGAATTCTCGCGCTGAACCTGGTCTCCAGCCCCGGCTCCGGCAAGACCAGCCTGCTGGTGCGCACCATCGAAGCCCTGCAGGCCCGCGTGCCGGTGGGGGTTATCGAGGGCGACCAGCAAACCAGCTTCGACGCCGAGCGCATCCGCGCGACCGGTGCGCCGGCGCTGCAGATCAACACCGGCAAGGGCTGCCACCTCGACGCCCGGATGGTTGGCCATGCCCTGGAAAAAATGGTGCCGCCAGAGAACAGCCTGTTGCTCATTGAAAACGTTGGCAACCTCGTCTGCCCGGCCGCCTTCGACCTGGGCGAAGCCGCCAAGGTGGTTGTGCTGTCGGTTACCGAAGGCGAGGACAAGCCCCTCAAATACCCCGACATGTTTGCTGCCGCGAGCCTGATGCTGATCAACAAGATCGACCTGCTGCCCTACCTGAGTTTCGACCTGGACAAGACCATTGAATTTGCGCTGCGGGTCAATCCGCGGCTGCAGGTGATCCAGGTTTCCGCCACCACCGGCGCGGGCTTCGACGCCTGGCTGGGCTGGATCGATGCCCGCCTTGCCGCTCTGCGCGTCGCCCGTGACGAGACGGTCGCCACCTTGCGCGCCCGCGTCAAAGCCCTTGAAGCGGCGCTGGATGCCGCACGTGCCGCGAAAGCCTGAGCCACCCATGCTGATTGTTGTTGATCCGACCCGTGTTGCCCGCCGCCTGCGCGTGCGTGGCGTTGTCCAGGGAGTGGGCTTCCGGCCCTTTGTGTATCGTTTTGCCAACTCGCTCGGCCTTGTCGGCTGGGTGCGCAACGATGGCGGTGGGGTGGAGATCGAGATTGAAGGCAGCGAGCCGCTGGTGGATGCCTTTACGCAGTGCCTCGCCAGCGAGGCGCCACCGCTGGCGCGGGTGGACTCCATCGAGCCCGAGGTGATTCCGCCCGACCACGCGCGCCGGGATTTCGTGATCCTGCCGAGCGCCGAAGGTGCGGTTGCCACCGCCATCGGCCCCGACGTGGGGGTTTGCCACGCCTGCCTTGCCGAACTTTTCGATAGTGACGACCGGCGCTGGCGCTACCCCTTCATCAACTGCACCCATTGCGGCCCGCGCTACACCATCACGCGCAGCCTGCCCTACGACCGGGCGCGCACCAGCATGGCCAGCTTTGTGTTGTGCCCCGGTTGCGCTGCCGAATACGCCCACCCGGGCGACCGCCGCTTCCATGCCGAACCCAACGCCTGTCCGGTGTGCGGCCCGCAACTGAGCCTCTTCGAGGCCCACGGCGTGCCGGCCATTGCCCGCGACCCGCTGGCCGAAACCCTGCGCCGCCTGCAGCTTGGCGAGATTGTCGCAATCAAGGGCCTGGGGGGCTTTCACCTCGCCTGCGATGCCGCCAATCCCGAGGCGGTGGCCCGCCTGCGCCAGCGCAAGGGACGCCCGCACCAGCCCCTCGCACTGATGCTTGCCAACAGCGCCAGCGTGGCCGGCCGGGCCCGGCTGTCGGCGCCCGAAGCCGCCGCGCTCGAGAGCGCCGAGCGGCCCATCGTGCTGCTCGACAAGCTGGAGGGCTTCGATACGGCCTTTCCCGGCATTGCCCCCGACCTCGACGAAGTCGGCGTCATGCTCCCCTACACGCCGATCCATTACCTGCTCTTTCACGAGGCCGCGGGGCGTCCGGCGGGCACCGAATGGCTTGCCCAGGCGCAGCCGCTGGCGCTCGTGATGACCAGCGCCAACCCCAATGGTGAGCCGCTGGTGCAGCGCAACGACGAAGCCCTCGAGCGCCTTTCCGAAATTGCCGACGTGCTGCTGATGCACAACCGCGACATCGTCGTGCGCTGTGACGACTCGGTGCTGCGCCTGCGCCCCGACCTTCCCGCCGCGGCCGGCGAGGCCACTGGCGCCGGCGTGCAGTTTTTGCGTCGGGCCCGCGGCTTTACGCCGCTGGCGATGCCGCTGGATGACGACGGCCCGGCGGTGCTGGCCTTTGGTGCCCATTTCAAGGCCACCCTGTGCCTGGCCCGTGGCAGCGAAGCCTTCTTGTCCCAGCACATCGGGGGCCTCGACAACCCGGCGGCCTGCACGGCGCTGGATGAAGCCGCCGCCCACCTGCAGAGCATCCTGTCGGTGCGTCCGGCGGCCGTCGCCCACGACGCCCACCCCGACTATTACTCGACCCGCGCCGCGCTGGAGATGGCCGACGCCTTCGACCTGCCGTCCGTCGCCGTCCAGCACCACCACGCCCACATCGCCGCGGTGTGCGCCGAGCATCGCCTCGACGGCCCGGTGATCGGCCTGGCTGCGGACGGGGTCGGGCTCGGCACCGACGGCCTGCCCTGGGGGGGCGAACTGCTGTACGTGGATGGCGCCGAGTTCCGCCGTCTCGGCCACCTCAGCCCGCTGCCGCTGCCCGGCGGCGACCGCGCCGCCCGCGAGCCCTGGCGCATGGCCTGCGGCGTGCTCCACGCGCTGGGCCGTGGCGAGGAAGCGCTCCTCCGCTTTGCCGACCGGCCCGGTGTCGAGCAGGTTTTATCGATGCTCGTGCGCGGCACCCGCTGCCCGCCCAGTACCGGCCTCGGCCGCTGGTTCGATGCCGCCGCCGGCCTGCTTGGCGTTTGCGACGCGATGAGCTTCGAAGGCCAGGCCGCGATGCGCCTCGAAACCCTGGCCCGTCGCTTCGGCGACAGCCTGCCGCTGTCCGGCGGCTACTACATCGATGCGCCGCGGACGGACGGCATGGCGGTGCTCAACTTCTACCCGCTCCTGATGCAGCTGGTCGACGAGCAGGACGCCGCTCGTGGTGCCGCCCACTTCCATGCCACGCTGATCGAGGGGCTGGTCCGCTGGGTTGCCGACGCCGCGCAGGCCACCGGCATCCGCCGCGTGGCCCTGTCCGGCGGTTGCCTGCACAACCGGCTGCTTGCCGTCGGCCTGCGTTCCAGGCTGTCTGCGCGTGGCCTGGCGGTTTTCGAAGCCCAGCACGTTCCGCCGGGCGACGGCGGCATCGCCCTCGGACAGGCCTGGGTTGCCCGGGCCGAACTGCGAAGGGGGCTGTTGTGACGCGGGCTGGCAAGAAATCGCTGCACACGGCCGCCACCGTGCGCCGGCTGGAGGATATTCCCAACATCGGCAAGGCCGTCGCCAACGACTTGCGCGGTATCGGCATCACCGCGCCGGCGGCGCTTTGCGGGCGCGACCCCTACGCGCTCTACGCCGAGCTTAACGCTGCTACCGGCATGCGCGTCGATCCGTGCATGCTCGACACCTTCATCGCCGCCACCCGCTTCATGGCCGGTGAGCCGGCCCGGCCATGGTGGGCCTATACCGCCGAACGCAAGGCGCGCCTCGGCCAGAAATAGCAGAAGGACAGAAGGAGCCCCTCATGTGCCTCGCCATCCCGACCCGTGTCATCGCACTTCTCCCTGACGGCCAGGCCGTGGTCGAACTGGGGGGGGTGAGAAAAACAATCTCCGTCGAACTGGTCGACGACCTGACCGTGGGCGATTACGTGATCGTCCACGTCGGCTACGCGCTCACCCGGCTCGACCCGGAAGAAGCGGAGCAGACCCTTGCGCTGATGCGTGAAGCCGGCATCGATACGGCCGGGGTGGCCGGATGAAATACGTGGATGATTTTCGCGATGGCGAGATCGCCCGCGGACTTGCCGCCGCCATCGCCCGCGAAGTCGAGCCCGGCCGGCGCTACGCCTTCATGGAGTTCTGCGGTGGCCACACCCACGCCATCTCCCGCTACGGCGTCACCGACCTGCTGCCGCCCGCGGTGCGCATGATCCACGGCCCCGGCTGCCCGGTCTGCGTGCTGCCCATCGGCCGCATCGACCAGGCGATCCAGCTGGCCCTGGACGAGGGCGTCACTGTTTGCAGCTATGGCGACACCCTGCGCGTGCCGGCCTCGGAGGGCCTGTCGATGCTGCGCGCCCGGGCCCGGGGCGCCGACATCCGCATGATCTACTCGGCCGCCGACGCACTGGCGCTGGCGCAACGGGAGCCGGAGCGGCAGGTAGTGTTCTTCGCCATCGGCTTTGAAACCACGACGCCGCCCACCGCGCTGGTGATCCGCCAGGCGGCGAAGCTCGGCCTGAAGAATTTCAGCGTGTTGTGCTGCCACGTGCTCACGCCGCCGGCCATCACCGCAATCCTGGATTCGCCGGAAGTGCGTGATCTCGGCATCGTGCCCCTGGATGGCTTCATCGGTCCGGCCCATGTCAGCACGGTGATCGGCACCCGCCCTTACGCCGGTTTTGCCGCTGAATACCGCAAGCCGGTGGTGATCGCCGGCTTCGAGCCCCTCGACGTGATGCAGGCCATCCGCATGCTGGTGCGTCAGGTGAATGAAGGCCGGGCCGAGGTCGAAAACGAATTCACCCGAGCCGTCACCGAGGAGGGCAATCTCAAGGCCCAGGCGCTGATGGCCGAGGTGCTCGAGTTGCGCAGCGAGTTTGAATGGCGCGGCCTTGGCGTGCTGCCCAATTCAGCGCTGAAGATCCGCGAGCGTTTTGCTGACTTCGATGCCGAGGCCCGCTTCGGGCTCCGCTATCGGCCGGTGCCCGACCATAAATCCTGCGATTGCGGCGCCATCCTGCGCGGCGTCAAGGTGCCCCTCGACTGCAAGCTCTTCGGCACGGTGTGCACCCCCGAAACGCCGATGGGTTCGTGCATGGTGTCGTCCGAAGGCGCCTGCGCGGCCCATTACACTTATGGGCGTTTTCGTGACATTCCCGTCACGGCGGCGTGACATGGGAAACGGCTTGCCGACCGAGACCACACCTGTGACATGAAAAAAACCTACATCCGTCCCCTCGACCTTCGTCACGGCAGCGTTGATCTTTCCCACGGCGGCGGTGGGCGGGCGATGGTTCAGCTGATCGGCGAAGTGTTCGGCCGAGCCTTCGACAACGAATGGCTGCGCCGCGGCGACGATGGCGCGGTACTGCCGGCGCCCGCGCCTGGCGAACGCCTGGTGATGGCTACCGACGCCCATGTGGTGTCGCCACTGTTCTTTCCCGGCGGCGACATCGGCTGCCTGTGCGTCCACGGCACCATCAACGACGTGGCCGTGATGGGCGCGCGGCCGCTGTATCTTGCCGCAAGCTTCATCCTCGAAGAGGGTTTTCCGCTGGCCGAACTGGCCCGCATTGTTGCCAGCATGGCCGCCGCGGCCAAGGCGGCCGGCGTGCCGGTGGTGACCGGCGACACCAAGGTCGTCGAAAGGGGCAAGGGCGATGGAATCTTCATCACCACCACCGGCCTCGGCGCGCTGCCGGCCGGGCGCGAGCTTTCGGGGGCCAACGCGCGGCCCGGCGACACGGTGATCGTGTCCGGTACGCTGGGCGATCACGGCATGGCGATCATGGCCCGGCGTGAGAACCTGGCCTTCGAATCGGAAATCCGCTCCGACACCGCAGCGCTGCACGGGCTGGTTGCCGCAGCCCTCGCCGCGGTGCCGCAAACCCGCGTGCTGCGCGACCCGACCCGCGGCGGGCTGGCGGCTACGCTCAACGAGATCGCCCAGCAATCCGGCGTCGGCATCGTTCTCGACGAAGCGGCGATTCCCGTCGACCCGCAGGTGGCCGCCGCCTGTGAATTTCTTGGCCTCGATCCGCTCAACATCGCCAACGAGGGCAAGCTCGTCGCCATCTGCCCGGCGGACGCAGCGGATGCCCTCGTCGCTGCGCTGCGGGCCCATCCGCTGGGCGCCCGCGCAGCCCGCATCGGCGAAGTCATCGCCGACGAGCACCGTTTCGTGCAGATGAAAACCGCCTTTGGCGGCCGCCGCATGGTGGATTGGCTGGCCGGCGAGCAACTGCCGCGGATCTGCTGAGCTAAGAAGCCCCACCGGCAGAGGTCGGCGGGGCTTCTTAGCGGGCCGTGCGATCAGGTTTTCAGGGGTTGCCCCGCGGAGCGTCCGGCCGGTTGCCGGATTCCCCCCGGTCGTGGCGCGGCGGAAGGGCGATGTCCCGCTGCGGTCGTGGCGCCTCGATGCGCTGGGGCGGCATCGGCATGGCGGGGGCCGCGCTGGGCGGTGGGGCCATAGTGGGGCGGGGCTGGACGGCTTCCTGTTGACGGGGGGCGTCCACCCTTTCCGTGCGATGCGGGAAGAAGTAGCGATCCTTCTCCAGGCGCGGCTGTGCGGGCGGGGCTCCACCGACGGACGGGGCAGGCGCTGGCGCTGGTGCCGGCGCGACATTGATGCCGCCTCCACCGCGGTTCGGCTCGCGCTCCTGGCGGGGCGGTGGTGGATAGGGCTGCTGGGGTGACTGGCCCTGCGGCGGCGCCACGCGGTCCTGCCGCGGCGGAAACGGGCGATCACGATCCGGCGTGAAGGGGCGGCCCTGATCCGGGGGGAAGGCACGTTCACGGCCATCACGGTGCGGGTAGGGTTGCTGCCAGCCGCCCCACTGCGGCGGCGGTGCCGGCATGACCCTTGGCTGAGGGGGCGGTGGGCGACGCCAGCGGTGATCGTCGTACCAGGGCTGGTTGCGGTAGTGGTTGCCCCAGTAGTCCCCGATGACGAAGGAGATCAGCGGAATGCCGATGACCGAGCCGTATTGCGGCACCGGCAGCGCGTCGCCCCGCCAGGGATAGGACAGGCTGCGGCCGAAAACCCAGCCGCGCAGACCGTCGTAGAGAATCACATCGCACCAGTCGTAGTTTGGCAGGCAGCCTGCAACCTCGACGCCCAGGCCCGGATGGAGCGTGGCGACGATCGGGTAATCGAGATCGGGGCCGGCGTACATCTGGACGGGCGTGTTGATGTAGATCTGCTGGGCCTCTGCGGCCGCAGGCAGGATCAGGGCTGCCGCGCCCGCGATCGTGAGGACTGCGGCGGCCTTGAGGCGGAGAAGGGTAGGGCGAAGGGGCATGACATGCTCCCGGCAGGTCTGGTCGGCCGCCCGACGGGCAGCGCACGCTGTCATCTTAGAGCCTCTCGCGGGTGGCGTCTGCGCGTGTCTGTAAGCGCAGGTTTCC
>NZ_JAOAUU010000173.1 GCF_030157465.1 Zoogloea sp. | reverse complement strand
CCTTCCAGCCAGGGCTTCACGGAGCTTGACGGGGATAACAGTATCTACCCGTGCTGCAAAAATTCATCCAGATGTGCGGTGATGATGCTCACCGTGCTGGCCCATGTCCAGAGCGGCTTCACAGGCGCGCTGAATGTTCAGGATGGCGGCATCCTGACGGGTGAAGTCGGTGGCAAAACCGGTCGGGTTGGCAGCGTATTCCTCCCGCGCCCGTGCCACGCAGCGCTTGATGGTCGCCGCCTTGTTGATCAGCACGTCATCGGCCATACACCGTTCCCCTTTGTTCAATGTCGCTCAGCAAGCCTGCGCGCGCGGTGTCCAGTGCCGTTTTTCCGCTCAGCATCGCTGCTTCGAACAAGGCGGCCTGCCCGTCTTTGGCCCACCAGCGGTGGCCGGTGGTGATGATCTGGTATTGCATGATGGTGGACGCGGCGCGCAAATCGAGCAGATCAACCGGGCAGCCTGCGGTATCGGCCAGAGTGCCCGCCAGGTCAAACAGGGTCAGCGGGTCGGCTTACCCGGCCACCAGCACGGCCAGATCCAGATCGCTGTCCAGCCCGGCGGTGCCGTGGATACGGCTGCCGAAGGCATATATCGCCAGCACATCGGGCAGGCGCGTTTGCAGTGTCTGAACGATGGCTGCGCGATTCATGCCGACTCCTTCCTCGTCATTCCCGCCAAAGCGGCAATCCAGCCCGATGCCATTGGCCGGCCGGCGGTGGGTTTCTGTGTTCATTCGCGTGTTCCGTATTCTGTTGGAGGGGCGCCGCCCGGCTTGGTGCAGCAGTTGATTTGTCGGGTTACGCTGCGCTAACCCCGACCTACCTACAGCCCGGTCCAGCGCCACGCGAATTGCGTAGGTCGGGTTAGCCCACCGGGCGTAACCCGACGGCACGGCTTACGGCCGCGGCCCGGTCCAGCGCCAGTCGCGGATTTCCGGCATGTCTTCGCCGTGTTCGCTGACCCAGGCCTTGTGGCGGGCGATGGTCTGGCGGTAGCGCTCGCTGGCTTCGTCCACGCGGTTGCGCAGGCGCGGGATGCGGCGGATGGCGTCGAGGGCGAGCTGGTAGCGGTCCATGTTGTTGAGTACCACCATGTCGAAGGGGGTGGTGGTGGAGCCTTCTTCCTTGTAGCCGCGCACGTGCAGGTTGGCGTGGTTGTGGCGGCGGTAGGTGAGGCGGTGGATCAGCCACGGGTAGCCGTGATAGGCGAAGACGATGGGTTTGTCGCGGGTGAACAGCGCATCGAAGGCGTCGTCGTCGAGGCCGTGGGGGTGTTCGGCGGGCGGCTGCAGGGTCATCAGGTCCACTACGTTGACGAGGCGGATGCGGATGTCCGGCACGTAGTCGTGGAGCAGGGTGACGGCGGCCAGGGTTTCGAGGGTTGGCACGTCGCCGGCGCAGGCCATCACCACGTCCGGGTCGCCGCCGTCGTTGCTGGCCCAGGGCCAGATGCCGGCGCCGGCGGTGCAGTGGCGGGCCGCCGATTCGATGTCCAGCCACTGCCATTCGGATTGCTTGCCGGCGATGATCAGGTTGATGTAGTTGCGGCTTTTCAGGCAGTGGTCGGTGATGGCCAGCAGGCAGTTGGCGTCGGGGGCGAGGTAGATGCGCACGACTTCGGGGCTTTTGTTGGCCACGTGGTCGATGAAGCCCGGGTCCTGGTGGGAGAAGCCGTTGTGGTCCTGGCGCCACACGTGGGAGGTGAGCAGGTAGTTGAGGGACGCCACCGGCTTTC
>NZ_JAOAUU010000172.1 GCF_030157465.1 Zoogloea sp. | reverse complement strand
TGGTGCCGGGAGGGGGACTCGAACCCCCACACCTTGCGGCGGCGGATTTTGAATCCGCTGCGTCTACCGATTCCGCCATCCCGGCTTGGGAAGCGCTGCATTATCTACGAAACTTTTAACTGCATCAACTCATGTCCTGGACTCTCGACGATTTCGATTACCCGCTCCCCCAAGAACTGATTGCCCAGGCTCCGCTAGACCGCCGTACCGACAGCCGGCTGCTGCAGGTCGGACCGCCGCTCGCCGACCTTCGTTTTTCCGACCTCCCCACCCTGCTCGCCCCCGGCGACCTGCTGGTTTTCAACGACACGCGGGTGATCCACGCACGCCTGTTCGGCACCAAGGCCACCGGTGGACAGGTTGAAGTGATGGTCGAGCGCCCACTCGGGGCCCATGAGGCGCTGGCACAAGTACGTGCAAGCAAAACGCCCAAGCCCGGCAGCTGGTTGCACCTCGAGGGCGCGCTGGATGTCGAGGTGATCGGCCGGGTTGGCGAATTCTTCCACCTGCGCTTTCCGGATGGCGAAGATCTCGTCACCCTGCTTGAACGCCACGGCCACCTGCCGCTGCCGCCCTATATCGAACGCGCCGCCGGCAATACCGACGAATCCCGCTACCAAACGGTGTTCGCACGGAACCCGGGCTCGGTGGCCGCCCCCACGGCCGGCCTGCATTTCGACGAAGCCTTGCTCGCCCGGCTGGCCGGGCAAGGCGTGGGCAGCGCCTTCATCACCCTGAACGTCGGCGCCGGCACTTTCCAGCCCGTGCGTGTGCATGATTTGTCCGAGCACAAAATGCACACCGAGGCCTACTTCGTGCCCCCGGCCACCGTCGATGCCATCGCCGCCACCAAGGCGGCCGGCAAGCGCGTGGTGTGCGTCGGCACGACCAGCATGCGCGCGCTCGAATCCGCCGCGCGTGACGGCCAGCTCAAGGCCGGCAATGCCGAAAGCGACCTGTTCATCCTGCCGGGCTACCACTTCAATGTGGCCGATGCCCTCATCACCAACTTTCATCTGCCAAAATCCACCCTGCTGATGCTTGTTTCCGCCTTCACCGGCATGGACACCATCCGCAATGCCTACGCCCACGCGATCGCCGAGCGCTACCGCTTCTTCAGCTACGGCGACGCCATGCTCCTGACCCGGAATCCCGCATGAAATACGAACTCCTCGCCACCGACGGCGCGGCCCGTCGCGGCCGCCTCACGCTCAACCACGGCACCGTGGACACGCCGGCCTTCATGCCGGTCGGCACCTACGGCACGGTCAAGGGCATCTCGCCGCAAGATTTGCGCGACATCGGTGCCCAGATCTGCCTCGGCAACACCTTCCACCTGTGGCTGCGTCCGGGCCTCGAAGTCATCGAAGCCTTCGGCGGCCTGCACCAGTTCATGGCCTGGGACGGCCCCATCCTCACCGACTCGGGCGGTTTTCAGGTTTTCTCGCTGGGCGCGCTGCGAAAGATCACCGAAGAAGGCGTGCGCTTCAATTCGCCGGTCAACGGCGACAAGCTCTTCCTCACACCCGAAGAGTCCATGCGCATCCAGAAAGTGCTCAATTCCGACGTGGTGATGATCTTCGACGAATGCACGCCCTACCCGGCCACCGTCACCGAAGCCGCGGATTCGATGCGCATGTCCCTGCGCTGGGCGCAGCGCTCACGCGACGAATTCGATCGCCAGGAAAACACCAACGCCCTGTTTGGCATCGTCCAGGGCGGCATGTACGAAAACCTGCGCGACGAATCCCTCGCCGGGC
>NZ_JAOAUU010000171.1 GCF_030157465.1 Zoogloea sp. | reverse complement strand
TTCTTTGCCTTCTTTCTTGTCGTACAACAAGAAAGAAGGTCGCCCGCCGGGGGCGGAGGCGGGGTTTCGCGGAGCATCGCTCCGCGCCGCCGTAGCCGGCCGGGTGTGCAAACCCGGCCGTGGGAAACCCCGGCCAACGTAACGCCAAACACGGGAAAGCCCGCCGGCCTTGGAGAACCTGACCTTTCGCGGGGAAAACACTTTCCGCACTTAACGCGAATAGAGCGATTTCAACCACCCGTCCGCGCTTTGAATCGCAGGCAAGTCGCTGATCAGCCTCCGCGGGCGACTGAAGTCGCCCCTACAAAATGGGCGCCTATTAACCCGCAGCCGTCCGCCCGGCCATGCGCCCGAAGAAGGTGGAATCCCCCAGCGACAGCCCCGAGCTGTAGCCTTCGCCCCAGCGCGGCAGGCCGCAGGCGCTGCGGCCCGCGGCGAACAGGCCCGGAATCGGCTGGCCGTCGCCATCGAGCACCTCGCCGCCGGGGCGGGTGGCGAGGCCGCCGAGGGTGAAGGCGTGGGCTTCCAGGTCGGCGTTGCAATAGCTGATGGCGGCAAAGGGCGCCTGGGTGAGCGGGCGCAGCCAGTCGGCGGCCTTGTGAAAGAGCGGGTCGCGGCCTGCTTCGGCCTCTTCGTTGAAGGTCTTGACGGTGTGCACCAGGCTGCCCGCCGGCAGGCCCAGCTCCTGCTCGACTTCTTCCCAGGTCTCGCCCACGGCGGCGACGGTGACGTCCGGCTTGATCACCGGCCGGCCGAAAATCCCGTCATCCACCAGCAGCCAGGCCTTGCCCTCCGGCTGGCGCAGCACGTAGTGGGCCACCCGGCCGTGGTAGGCGTCCTCGTTGATGAAGCGCTCTCCGCGCCCGTTGATGAAGATGCCCTTGACCAGGGAGGCCGGCGGAAAGAAAGGCACCGTGGCAAAAAATTGGTCCATGTGGATGGCCGCGCCGCCCACCGCCATGCCCATCCGGATGCCCGAACCGTCGTCATTGCCGCCGGACACCTCCTTGTTGCAGACCAGCGCGCCGGGGGTGAAACGGGCCAGCATGGCCTTGTTGAGAATGAAGCCACCGGCGCACAGGATCACGCCCTTGTGCGCCCGGATGAACTTCTCGGCGCCATCCATGCGGGCCACCACGCCGGCCACCGCATGGGTGTGATCCAGGATCAGGGTGAGGGCACGGCTGTCGGTGTGCACCTCGGCCCCCAGCTCGGCGGCCCGGGCGCACAGCTTTTCCATCAGCACCTTGCCGCCGCCCCAGCCCACAAACTGGGCGGTGTGGCCGCGGGGCGCCGGGCGGGCCTTGTCGCGGAAGGGCCAGGCCTGCTCGCTGCCGGACCACAGCAGGGTGTCGTCGCTGGTGGGCTCGATCCACTTGCCCGGCAGGTAGCTGCCCTTGAAGGGCACGCCCTGATCCTGCAGCCAGCGAAAATGAGCCTCGGCCCCATGGGCGTAGGCCTGCACCCGCTCACCGTCGGCACCCGGGCCGCCGGCCATCATCAGGTAGGCGGCCAGATCCTCGGTACTGTCCTCGAAGCCATGAGCCCGCTGCACGCTGGTGCCACCGCTGCCGCCCACGTACACCTCGCCGCCGGACCAGGCGGCACTGCCACCGCCGGCCGACGCCACCTCCAGCACCCGCACCCGGGCTCCGGCCTGGCGGGCCTCGATGGCGGCACAGGCGCCGGCGGCACCAAAGCCGACGACGAGCACATCGGTCTCCAGATCCCAATGGGGAACATCCTGGATGAAGCAGGGGCGGGCGGGGCTGAAACGGCGGGGTTGGGGCATGGTGTTCTCCGGGGATGAAGCGGGTTTTCAGGGGGGTGAGTCGGATAAGGTGACTTTGCTGGGGGGCTTTCCGTTGTTTGGGGTTACGTTGGCCGGGTCTCGCCCCGGCGGGCGACCTTCTTTCTTGCTTCGCCAAGAAAGAAGGCAAAGAAGGCGACCCGGCCACCCCGGTCATTCGCTTAAGCGAATGACTGCCCTGCGCTGCTCACGCCAGGCGGCCGGCGCGGAACTCGCCCTTCGGGCTCAAACAGCCGCGCCGGACTACCCCGCCTGTCGCTGCGCTGCTCGGCGGGTCGGAACGGGCTTTGAGCAGGCACCGAGCCTCTACGGAGGGGCCGGTGGAGGAAAGACGTTGGGGTTCTGCTTTTTCTGTCGATCATCAACCCCGCTTCAGCAAAGGCTCGGTGTTTGCGGAAAAGCCCGTCCTGACCCGCCGAGCAGCGCAGCAGCGGGCGGGGCTTTCCGGCGCGGCTGTTTGAGCCCGAAGGGCGAGTTCCGCGCCGGCCGCACGCTGTGAGCAGCGCAGGGCAGTCGTTCGCAACGCGAACGACCGGGGAAGCCGGGTCGCCTTTCTTGCCTTCTTCTTTGGCGAAGCAAAGAAGAAGGTCGCCCGCCGGGGCGAGTCCCGGCCAACGTAACCCCAAACAACGGAAATCCCCCCAGCAAAGCGCCCAAACATAAAGACACTCCCGAAATCATCAAGCCACCCCGCCCGCCCGGCATCGGCCGATTGGACTAAGCCATGCCGGGGCCCCATGGCCGGATCGGGCTAGTCCGCTTTGACGATGGCCGCGCCGGGCGCCCGCGGGAATATCGGCTTCGACACCCATTTCAGCGAGGCCAGCGTGAGCGCACAAGATCAGTCCCAGACCGCCTTCGACGTCATCGTCGTCGGCTCCGGCGCAGGTGCCATGACCGCGGCGGTAACCGCCGCCGACCAGGGCCTGTCGGTGCTGGTGGTGGAAAAAAGCGACAAGTTCGGGGGAACCTCGGCCATTTCCGGCGGTGGAATCTGGATCCCCGACAACCATTACTTCAAACACATCGGTGGCCGTGACAGCCGCGAACTGGCGCTGACCTACCTGCGTGCCGCCACCGGCGGCCAGGTGGACGAGAGCCGCCTGCTGGCCTACCTGGAGCACGCCCCACGGATGATCCAGTACCTGGAAACGAAGTCCCGGGTGCGTTACGCGGTGGCCCACAAGTATCCGGACTACTACCAGCATCTGCCCGGCGCTCTGCCGGGGGGCCGCAGCCTGGACCCGGAACTCTTCGACACCAGCTTGCTGGGCGACGAGTTGAAGAACCTGCGCAGCCCGTCTCCATCAACGCTGCTGATGGGCCGCATTGCCTGGACCGCCCGCGACGCCCACAAGGCCATGGCCAAGGAGCGCGGCTGGCGCTTCAAGATCATGGGACTGATGTTGCGTTACCAGCTGGATCTGCGCTGGCGCCGCAAGAGCCGCATGGACCGCCGCGCCGGCCTGGGCAGTGCACTGGTGAGTTCCCTGCGTCGCTCCCTGATGGATAGGGATGTGCCCCTGTGGCTGAAGACCGACTTCCGGGAGCTGGTGCTGGATGGGGGCAAAGTCAGCGGCATCGTGGTGGAGCAGGGCGGTGTGCGCCGCACGCTCAGGGCCCGCAAGGGCGTGATCTTCGGCGCCGGCGGCTTCGAGCAGAACCAGCAACTGCGCGAGAAATACCTGCCCGGCCCCACCCGCGCCAGCTGGAGCGCCACCCCGCCCGGCTGCAATACCGGCGCAGCGCTGATCGCCGGCCAGGCGGCCGGCGCGGCCACCGACCTTTTGGAATGGTGCTGGTGGGCGCCCACCATTGCCGTACCGAAGGAAGAAAAGCCCCGCGGCGTTTTTGCCGAGCGGGCCTTTCCGGGGGCCATCGTGGTGAATGGCCTGGGCCGGCGCTTCGTTAACGAAGCGGCGCCCTACCTGGAATTTGTAGACAGCATGTACAAGGACAACGCGGGCAGCGGCGGCCGCAGCATTCCGGCCTGGGTGATCTTCGATGCCCATTTCCGCTTCAACTACGCGATGGGCCCCTTGATGCCCGGCCAGGTGATGCCCGACAGCCGGCTGCGCAAGGAGTGGCTCAACAGCGTTTACTGGAAAGCCGACACCCTGGCCGAACTCGCCGGGCAGATCGGCGTGGAGGCAGCCGGCCTCGCCGCCACCGTGCGGCAGATGAACGAATACGCGCGCACCGGCATCGACACCGACTTCGCCCGCGGCGGCAATGCCTTCGACCGCTACTACGGCGACGTGAACGTGAAGCCCAACCCCTGCCTGGCGCCCATTGCAAAGGGCCCCTTTTACGCCATGCGCCTCGACGCCGGCGACATTGGCACCAAGGGCGGCCTGCTCACCAATGCCGATGCCCAGGTGATCCGCGCCGACGGTAGCCCGATTCCCGGCCTGTACGCCATCGGCAACACCTCGGCCTCGGTGATGGGAACTTCCTATCCCGGCGCCGGCGGCACCCTGGGCCCGGCCATGACTTTCGGCTACATCGCCGCCCACCACATCGCCCGGGGCGCCTGAGCCCACCCACGACAGGAATCCAAGGAGACACACATGGCAGGACGCGTACAAGACAAGGTGGCCCTGGTCACCGGCGGGGCCAGCGGCCTCGGCAAGGCCACGGTCGAACTGCTGGCCAGGGAGGGCGCACGGGTGGTGATCACCGACATCGCCGAGGAAGCGGGCCGCGCCCTGGCCGGGCGCATTGGCGGCGAGGCGGTGTTTCTGCGCCACGATGCGGCCTCCGAGGCCGACTGGAAACAGGTGATGAGCGAAGTGAAGGCCCGCTTCGGCCGCCTGGACATTCTGGTGAACAACGCCGGCATCCTCATCAAGGGTTCCATCGAGGACGCCAGCCTGGACGACTGGCAGCGCCTGATGCGCGTCAATGCCGACAGCGTCTTCCTCGGTTGCCGTGAAGGCGTCGCCCTGATGAAGGAGGGCGGTGGCGGTTCCATCGTCAATATGTCGTCCATCGCCGGCCTGGCGGGCAAGGACGATTACGCCGCCTACTGCGGCTCGAAGGGTGCCATCGCCGCGCTCAGCCGGGCGGTGGCGGCCCACTGCCGGCGCCAGAAATATCGCGTCCGCTGCAACTCGGTGCACCCGGACGGCGTGCTTACCCCGATGAGCGCCGCGGCCTACCCGCCGGGGCTCGATCCGGCGCGCTTCACCATCGACGTGGACCCCATGTTCCGCGCCTGCCAGCCCGAAGACGTGGCCGCGGCAGTGCTTTTTCTGGCCTCCGACGAAGCCCGCGCCATCAATGGGATGGAATTGCGGGTGGACAGCGGCCAGTTCGTGATGAGTGTCTGAACCATGACCGAAGCCACGCTTTCCGCCATCGCCCCCACCATTCCGGCCCTGCTGTTTTCCGCCGCCCGCCACCATGGCGCGCGGGTGGCCCTCGAAGAGCCGGGCCGCCGCATCACCTACGCCGAACTGCCCGAACAGGCCCTGGCCGTAACCCGCGCCCTGATGGCCCACGGCATCCAGCCCGGCGACAAGGTGGCCATCTGGGCGCCCAACTGCATCGACTGGGTGCTGGCCGCCCTCGGCATCCACTGCGCCGGCGCGGTGATGGTGCCCATCAACACCCGCATGAAAGGCGCCGAGGCCGCCGACATCCTGGCCCGCAGCCACGCCCGCCTGCTGTTCTGCATCGGCAATTTTCTGGGCACCGACTACCCGGCCATGCTGGCGCCCGTGCGTCCGGCCTGTGTGGGCAAGATCGTGGTGCTGGGCGAGTGGCAGGAGGCGTGGCAGGGCGGCCAGCCCTGGGCGGCCTTTCTGGCCAGCGGCGCCGGCATCAGCAACGAGCAGGCCCGCGCCCGGGCCGATGCCGTGCGCCCGGACGACATCGCCGACCTGATGTTCACCTCCGGCACCACCGGCAAGCCCAAGGGTGTGATGAGCGCCCACGCGCCCACCCTGCGGGCCTTTGCCGAATACGTGCGGATCATCGGGCTGCAGGCGGGCGATCGTTACCTGGTGGTCAATCCTTTCTTCCACAGCTTTGGCTACAAGGCCGGCTGGATCACCTGCCTGATCGCCGGCGCCACCATCCTGCCCCAGCCGGTTTTCGATGCCGAAGCCGTGTTCCAGCGCATCGAGGCCGACCGCATCACCGCGCTGCCCGGCCCGCCGACCCTTTATCTGTCCATGCTGGCCCACCCCCGGCTGGCCGAGGCCGATTTGTCGTCCCTGCGCATCGCGGTGACCGGCGCCTCGACGATTCCCCCGATCCTGATCGAATGCATGCGCCGCGAGCTGGGCATCCGGGTGGTGACCACCGCCTACGGCCTGACCGAATGCGGCGGCCTGGCCACGATCTGCAACCCGGACGACGATGCCGCCACCATTGCCGGCACCAGCGGCAAGGCGATTCCCGGCACCGAGGTGTGCATCCTGGACCCGAACGGCCGGCCCTTGCCGCCCTTGGAGCCCGGCGAGATCTGCCTGCGCGGCTTTCACGTGATGAAGGGCTACTTCGAGAACCCGGAGGCCACCGCCGAGACCATCGATAGCGACGGCTGGCTGCACACCGGCGACATCGGCACTCTGGACGAGCGGGGCTACCTGCGCATCACCGACCGGCTCAAGGACATGTTCATCGTCGGCGGCTTCAACTGCTACCCGGCCGAGATCGAAGCCGCCCTGACCGGCCACCCGGCCATCGCCCAGGTGGCGGTGGTGGGCGTGCCCGACGAGCGCATGGGCGAAGTGGGCTGCGCCTGCGTGGTGCGGCGCCCGGGCGCCGCACTGGACGAAGGCAGCCTGATCGCCTGGAGCCGGGAGAACATGGCCAACTACAAGGTGCCCCGCTACGTGCGCTTCTTCGACGCCCTGCCGGTCAATGCCTCCAACAAGGTGGCCAAGAACGAACTGAGGGCGCTGGTGAGCCAGGCGGCCTGAGCTGCAGGGCCCGCCGGCTCGGTTGTCGCCGCGGAGGCTTGTCCCGGGAGTCCCATCCGGCGGACACTCTCGCCCATGAGGTTTTCGTTCCGTGATCTTGTTGCCCTGATGATGCTTGGCTTCTTCACGCTCGCCGCGTGGGGTGCCGAGGCGGCCCCGCCGGTGCGGATCGGCGTGCTGGCCTGGCAAGGGCTGGAGGAGGCGGAGATCCGCTGGTCGTCCCTGATGAACCAGCTGCAGGATCGGTTGCCGGGGCGAACGCTCGCCCTGCGCCATTTCGATGTGGCCGGCATGGCGGCCGCGCTCTCGGCCGGTGAGCTGGATTTCGTGGTCACCAACCCGGGGCATTACGTATTTCTCGAGGCGGAAAGCGGTGTCAGCCGGATCGCCACCCTGGTGGCCGATGCCTCCACCGATCCGGCCCACGTGGTGGGCTCGGCCGTGGTGGTGCTGGATGAGCGCCGGGACATTGCCGGGCTGGCCGACCTCAAGGGGCGGACCCTGGCAGCGGTGTCGACCGATGCCTTTGGCGGCTACCAGGTCATGTGGGCGGAGCTTCGCCGCCTGGGGCTGGACCCGGAGCAGGGGCAGCCCCGGCCGATGCTGACCGGCTTTCCCATGTCCAAGGTGGTGGAGGCGGTGCTCAACGGCGATGCGGATGCCGGGGTGCTGCGGGCCTGCCTGCTGGAGCGCCTCGAGCAGGAGGGCGCGCTGAGGCCGGGTCAGCTCCGGGTGTTGTCGCCCCGTTCCGGCATGAGCCGCTGTCGGGTGTCGTCCCGCCTTTATCCGGGCTGGGCCTTTGCCGCGGCGCGGCCTACGCCGCCGGCCCTGTCGCGGGATGTGCTGGTGGCCCTGCTGTCCCTTTCGCCGGATGCGGCGGGGCAATCATGGAGCGTGCCGGCGGACTACCACCCGGTGCATGAACTGCTGCAGGAGCTGCAGATCGGCCCCTATGCCTTCCTGAGGGAAACCGCCTGGCCCTCCCTGTGGGAACGTTATTGGCCGTGGGTATGCGGCCTGGTGCTGACGCTGCTGGCCTGGGGGGCTTACACCCTGCACGTGGAACATCTGGTGCAACGCCGGACGCGGGAGCTGACCCAGGCCATGGAGGCCCGTCAGCGCCTGGAGGTGCAGGTCCGCGAAGGGCAGCAGCAGATGGATCACCTGTCCCGCCTGTCCATCCTCGGCGAGCTGTCCGGAACACTTGCCCATGAACTGAACCAGCCCCTGGCGGCCATTGGCAACTATGCCCGCAGCCTGCTGCGCCGACAGGACAGCGGCAGCCTGGCGCCGGCTGCCCTGCGTCAGGCGGCGGAGGAGATCGCCAGCGAATCCGAGCGGGCCGCCGGCATCCTCGGCGGCATTCGCGCCTTTGCCCGCAAGCGCAACCGTGTCCGCGAGGCCCACGATCCGGCGGCGCTGGTCCGGGAGGCCAGCCGGCTTCTTGCGGGCATGCTGCCGGGCGTCCCCGGAGTAATGCTCCGGCAGGGGGCCGGGGCGACCGGGCTGCAGGTGTGGGTGGATCCGCTGCAGGCCCAGCAGGTCTTGCTCAACCTGTTCAAGAACGCCTGGGATGCCCAGCAGGCGGTGGGGTGCGATCTGCCCATCGAGGTCGACCTGAGCCGGGAAGGGGCGCGCTGTATCGTGGCTGTTCGTGACCACGGGCCGGGCCTGTCGCCCGAGCTGCAGGCGCGGCTTTTCGAGGCCTTCTTCACGACCAAGCCCGACGGCCTGGGGCTGGGCCTGTCCATCTGCAAGACCATCATCGAAGCGCATGGTGGTGAGATTGCCGCCAGCGAGGCCCAACCCGGCCCCGGCCTGGTCATCCGTTTCACGCTGCCCCTGGTCGATGGGGCTCCACCTCCGCCCGAGAGAGTTCATGACAGCCTCCCCTGACATGCCCGTGATCCACGTGGTGGATGACGAAGCCCCGTTCCGCCGCTCCCTGCTGTTCCTGCTCGAATCGGTGGGCTGGCAGGCGGTGGGGCATGAATCCGCCGAAGCCTTCCTCGCCGCCGCGCCGGTCTTCCCCGTCGCGGGCGGCTGCATCGTCCTTGACATCCGCATGCCGCGGCTGAGCGGGCTGGAGCTGCAGCGGCGCCTGCTGGCTGCCGGATCGATGTTCACCGTGATCTTCATGACCGGCCACGGTGACGTGGAACTGGCCGTGCAGGCGATGAAGGACGGTGCGCTGGATTTCCTGCAGAAGCCCTTCAAGGACCAGGTTTTTCTCGATGCGGTGGAGCGGGCGGTGCAGGTGAGCCTGGAGCGTCACGCCACCCAGCGCCGCCAGGATGAAGCACTGGAGATTCTGACCCGCCTGTCGGCCCGGGAGCGGGAGGTGGCCCGCCTCCTCGCCCTGGGACTGGCCAACAAGGAAGTCGCGCGTCTGCTCGGCATCAGCGACAACACCGTGCATGTGCATCGCCAGCATGTGATGGACAAGACCGCCACCGGCAGCGCGGCCGAGCTGGCCCGATTGATCCTCCGCGCCGATCCCAAGGGGCTCGACTAGACGGTTTCGGCTATTGCGCTAGCCTGATGTCCGGATGGTCGGACCCGGGGCATCTCCCTAGACTTGTGCTCAGAACAAGCGGCAGGGAGCACGCCATGAGCAGCACTGACACGGGCCGGCAGATCCGCCGGCCGTTTGCCGGCCTCGTCCTGATGGGCGCGGCCCTTCTTGCGTTGACCAGCGGCCCGACGCGGGCGGCGCCCGCAGACGGGGCTACCGTGGAGCGGGGGCGTTATCTGGCCCAGGCGGGTGATTGCGTGGCCTGCCATACGGCGGACAAAGGCGCGCCCATGGCCGGCGGCCGGGGCCTGGAGACGCCCTTCGGCAAGCTCTATTCCACCAATATCACCCCGGACCGGGAAACCGGCATTGGCAAGTACAGCTTCGAGCAGTTCGACCGGGCCATGCGCAAGGGCGTGGCGGCGGATGGCCACAACCTCTACCCGGCGATGCCTTATCCCTCTTACGCCAGGATGACGGCGGACGACATGCAGGCCCTTTACGCCTACCTGATGCAGGGCCTCGCACCGGTGAAGCAGGCCAACAAGCCCTCGGACATGCACTGGCCCTTCAACATGCGCTGGGGCCTCTCCCTGTGGAACTGGGCCTTCCTCGACACGACGCCCTTCAAGCCTGATCCAAAGAAGGACCCGGTCTGGAACCGGGGTGCCTACCTGGTCCAGGGCCTCGGGCACTGTGGCGCCTGCCATACGCCGCGGGGGCTGGCCTTCCAGGAGAAGGCCATGGGCGACGGGGGGCCGAAGGGGCGCCACTTTCTGGCCGGCGAGACCGTGGAGCACTGGCGGGCCCTGAGCCTGCGCGGATTGTGGACGGTGGACGATACGGCGCGCTTCCTGAAGACCGGGCAGAACCGCTTTGCCGCGGCCTCGGGCAACATGGCCGAGGTGATCCTGCACAGCACCCAGCACCTCAAGGATGAGGATCTGGTCGCCATCGCCACCTACCTGAAGGCCCTGCCGCCAGGAGAGAACGAACTCCCGGTACCAACGGTGCCCCGCAAGGTGGTGGCGGGCGCGCTGCCCGAGAATCTCTACAGCAGCCGGGGCGGTCTGGGATACGTGCAGTTCTGCGTGGACTGCCACCGCCAGGACGGCAGCGGTGTGCCCAAGGTTTTTCCGCCCCTGGCCGGTAACCCGGCCGTGATGACCAAGGACCCGGCCACCCTGTTGCACATCGTCCTCACCGGCGGCCAGACCGCAGCGACCGCGGCCCATCCGCGGGCCTTCGCCATGCCCGGCTTTGCCCGGCTCAAGGATGCAGAGCTGGCCGAGATCATGAGTTTTGTGCGGGCCGGCTGGGGCAATGGCGGGGCCGTGGTGAACGCGGACCAGGTGAAGAAGATGCGCGCCGCCCTGGACCCGAAGGTGGACACGAGCGCCTTCGAGACCCCACGCCTGGCCGACATGCTCAGCAGCCCCAACGCCCGGCAGCTGGTGCGCGGCATGCGCCTGCACCTGGAAACCAGGGACTTGCTGCCCCAGAACGTGGGCAACGCCCTCAACTGCACAAGCTGCCACCTCAACGCCGGTACGGTGGCCGACGGCTCGCCCTTCGTCGGCGTGTCGGCCTTCTTCCCCGGCTATGCGCCCAGGGCGGGGCGGGTGATCACCCTGGAGGACCGCATCAACGGCTGTTTCAAGCGCTCCATGAACGGCAAGCCGCTGCCGCCGGATTCTCCCGACATGAAGGCCATGGTGGCCTACTTCGACTGGATGAAGCGCGAGACCAGGCCGGAAGACAAGGTGCCGGGGCGCGGCGTGGGCAAGATCGACCGCAACATCCAGCCCGACCCGGAGAACGGCAGGAAGGTCTATGCCGACCAGTGCGCCGTGTGCCACGGCAACGACGGTGAAGGCCTGCGCCAGGCGGATGGCCGCTATGTCTATCCGCCGCTGTGGGGCGACGCCTCCTTCAACATCGGCGCCGGCATGGCCCGCACCTACACGGCAGCGGCCTTCGTCAAGCGCAACATGCCGATCGGCTTCCACGGCAAGTTTCCCCTTGGCCAGGGTGGGCTGTCGGACCAGGAGGCGGTGGACGTGGCCGAGTACTTCAGTCACCAGCCGCGCCCGGATTTTGCCGAGAAGGCGAAGGACTGGCCGAAGGACAAGAAGCCGGCCGACGCCCGCTACTGAACAACAAGAGATAACCCGGACCGAGGAGTCATCCATGTTTACATCCCCTGCGAGACCCCTGGCCTTGATCCTGTGCCTGTCCGCGTCCCTGCTGACGCTGTCGCTACAGGCCAGGGCCGCCGATGGCGAGGCCATCATCCAGAAAGGCGGCGCCAACCCGGCGGCCATGCCCTGCATGAGCTGCCACGGAGCCGACGGCAAGGGCATGGCAGCCGGCGGTTTTCCGCGCCTGGCCGGCCTGCCCGAGGCCTACATCGCCAAGCAGCTGGCCGACTTCAAGGCCGGTCGGCGCCAGAACCCCCTGATGCAGCCCATCTCCCAGGCTCTCGACGATGCAGAGGTGGCGGCCGTGGCCAAGGCCTATGCGGCCTTGCCGAGGGTTCAGGTCAAGGCCGGAACGCTAGAGCGGCCGCGGGAGGGCAGCGGTGCCTGGCTGGCCCTGCGGGGGGCCTGGGATCGCAACATTCCCGAATGCACCCTCTGCCACGGCCCGTCCGGGGTGGGGGTGGGCGATGCCTTTCCGCCCCTGGCCGGCCAGTCGGCGGAATACATCGAGGCCCAGTTGCGGGCCTGGCGCGCTTCGCCGGCCGGGCCTGCGGGCAGAAAGGGCAAGGCGCTCGCGGCCGTTCCGCCCACACGCCGGAACGACCCCAACGGCTTGATGCAGCACATCGCGGCAGACCTTAGCGAGGCCGAGATCAAGGCGGTCTCCGCCTACTTCGCCGGCCTGGGAGAAACCACGGAGCCCTTCGATGCAAGCCAGCACCGTTTGCGCTGAGCCGCAGTCCTTGCCCGTGACCCCGCCCCCCGTGACCCACCCAGGACCCGCCGCCATGAAAACCACGCTCCGCCGGCTGACTGCCGCGCTACTGCCCCTGATGGCCGCCCATGCGATGGCGGCCGACAGCACCCGCCTGGACGACCAGACCCAGCTTCCCAAAGCCCCCGCACGTCCGTCGGGCAAGGCTTACTTCCAGCCCCCGGCCGAGGCCGACATTCCCAACAACGCCTATGGCGATCTGGTGCGCCGCGGGCAGGATCTGTTCATGAACACCAGGGCGCTCGCGCCTGAGTACGTGGGCAACGAGATGAATTGCGTCAATTGCCACATCGACCGGGGCCGCAAGGCCAACTCCGCACCCCTGTGGGCGGCCTATACGATGTATCCGGCCTTCCGCAAGAAGAACAACAAGGTGAACACCTTTGTCGAGCGCATGCAGGGCTGTTTCCAGTTCAGCATGAACGGCAAGGCACCCGCTGCGGACAGCGAGGTTCTGGCGGCCCTTACGGCCTATGCCTACTGGATGTCCAGCGGCGTGCCCATCGGCAAGGTCCAGCCGGGCCGGGGCTTTGACGAGCCGCCGCCGCCCAAAGGCGGTTATGACATCGCCCGCGGCCAGCGTGTTTACGAGAAGCAGTGCGCCATTTGCCACGGGGATGATGGCGCGGGCAGGAAGGTGGGCGCCACCACGGTCTTCCCGCCCCTGTGGGGCAAGGATTCCTACAACTGGGGCGCCGGCATGCACCGCATCAACACTGCAGCCGGCTTCATCCAGCACAACATGCCCCTGGGCCGCGGCGAGACCCTGAGCGATCAGGAAGCCTGGGACGTGGCCGCCTACATCAACGCCCACGAGCGCCCCCAGGACCCCCGCCTGGTCAATGGCGACATTGACGAGACCCGCAAGCGCTACCACGCCGATGACGGTGTGAACCTCTATGGCGTGGTCGTGGGTGGCCAGAAGCTGGGGCAGGGCGTGAAGTGACTTGCCGCGGGCGGGCCTGGCTTCAGGCGGTGAGCGCCCCACCGTTGAGCGGGTAGATCTGGCCGGTCACCCATTCGGCCTCCCGGGAGGCCAGGTAGGCCACGCCTGCGCCCACGTCGGCAGGCGAGCCGGCGCGGGGCACGAAGGCGCTCTTGCAGGCCACCGCATCTGAGCCCTCCCAGTTGTTCATGGTGCCCAGGGACAGGGCATTCACCGTGATGCCCTTGCGCCCGGTTTCGGCAGCCAGCTGGCGCACAAAACCCACCACGCCGGCCTTGGAGGCGGCATAGGCGGCAATGCCCATCGGCACGCCGGCCCGCCAGGATTCGGAGGTGATCGCCACGATGCGGCCCCAGCCCTTTTCCAGCATGCCCGGCAAAACCGCGTGGCAGCCGTTCATCAGGCCATACATGTTGAGTTTGACGAAGCGCTCCCAGTCTTCAGGGGTGGATTCCAGAAAACGGGCATAGCCCATGCCCGAGGTGGGCACCCCGGCGTTCGACACGTAGATGTCGATGGCACCGGCCTCGTCCTGCACCCGGGCCACCATGGCCTGGATTGCGGCGTAATCGGTCACGTCGGCCGGGGCCGCCAGGGCCTTCAGGCCCAGGGCACGGATCTCCGCGGCAGCCGTCTCGGCCCGTTCCGGGTAAAAATCGTTGACGGCCACGGTGGCGCCCAAGCGGGCCAGGGTTTCGGCCACGCCAAGGCCCATGCCGCGGCCGGCGCCGGTCACCAGGGCCACGCAGCCGTCCAGATTGAAGAGGGGTTGGGACATTGTTCTTCCTTGCAGGGTGGATGGAGGGCGCCGGGTTCAGCGCCCCTCGAAAACCGGTGGACGCTTGTCGATGAAGGCCTGCATGCCTTCCTTCTGATCGCGGGACGCAAAGAGCAGGGCATTGGCCTTGCGCTCCAGGGCCAGGGCGACCTCCAGCGGCGCATCCATGCCGGCCAGGATCACCTCCTTGATCTGCTCCGCCGCCAGCGCCGGCATGGCGGCGATGGTCCGGGCCATTTCCAGCGCGGTGCTCATCACCTCGCCGTCGGCAACGATCTCGCTGACCAGCCCGGCCACCCACGCCTCCTGCGCCGTGATCGGCCGGCCGGTGAGGGCCATGCGCATGGCCTTGGCCTTGCCCACCGCCCGCACCAGGCGCTGGGTGCCGCCGATGCCGGGCATGATGCCGATGCGGATTTCCGGCTGACAAAAGCGCGCACCCTCGCCAGCGATCAGGATGTCGGCCAGCATCGCCAGCTCGCAGCCGCCGCCATAGGCATAGCCGCAGATCGCCGCGATCACCGGTTTGGGGCAGTGCTGGATCGGCGCCCACACCCGTTCCGTGTGACGCTGGTGGATCTCGATGGCGCCGACGCCGGCCATGCTGCGGATGTCGCCACCCGCCGCAAACACCGTATCGCCGCCGGTCAGGATGATGCAGCGCACCGACGGGTCGGCCCCCAGCTCGGCAAACATCCGCGACAGCAGCGCCTGCAGCTCCAGGCTCAAGGCATTGGTGGCCTCCGGGCGATGCAGCCGGACCACGGCAATGCCGTCTTCCGGGCGTTCGAGCAGGGCCGGCGGCGCGGCTTCGGGAGTGGGGGGGAGAGCGGACATCGGCATTCCTCGCAACGGACGCCCGGAGCTCGGGCAGGCTGGAATGGATTATTCGGGTGGAGCGGGGGGCGGCTCATCGTCCGTCCGGACGACGAGGGCGGGCGACTGCACAGGCGTCGCCGGCCTTTCGTCCCTCGGGGCTGATCTGCTACCGTTCGCCTCCCCGCCGTGGGGCGCGTTCTTGTGCCTGTGTTGGGGCGACTTCAGTCGCCCTCCGCCGGCAAAATCGGGGTAGATCCCGGGCTTTCAGCCTCCGCGGGCGACTGAAGTCGCTCCAACATGGTATTCGCCCGGGCAGACCGGCCAGACAGTCAGCCCGAAGCAGCTTGCTCAGCCGACAAGAAAAAACATCGCCATCCTCATGACTCAAGAAACCAACAACCTCGCCGCCGACATCTGGTCCCTCGCCGATCTGCTGCGTGGCGACTTCAGGCAAAGCCAGTACGGCCGCATCATCCTGCCCTTCACCCTGTTGCGCCGCCTCGAATGCGTGTTCGCTGCGAGCAAGGAGGCCGTGCTCAAGCAGCTTCCCATCGTCGAAAAGCTGAACCTGCCCGAAGAAGCTCAGGAAAAGCTGCTGCTGCGGGCCACCCAGGGCCTCAGCTTCTTCAACACCTCGCAGATGGATCTGGGCACCCTGGGCGAAGCGGGCATCAAGGCCAACCTGGAGCGTTACATCCAGTGCTTCTCGAAGGATGCCCGCGAGATCTTCGATCACTTCAAGTTTGCCGAATTCATCGGCCTCCTCAACGACGCCAATCTGCTCTACAAGGTCGTGCAGAAGGTTCGCAGCATGGACATCAGCCCCAAGGCGGTTTCCAACTACGAGATGGGTCTGGTCTTCGAAGAGCTGATCCGCCGCTTTGCCGAAAGCTCGAATGAAACCGCTGGCGAACACTTCACGCCCCGCGACATCGTGCGCCTCACCACCTCGCTGGTGTTCATGGAAGACGACGAGGCGCTGACCAAGCCCGGCATCATCCGCACCATCTACGACCCCACCGCCGGCACCGGCGGCTTCCTGTCGGCGGGCATGGAATACGTGCATGAACTCAACCCGCAAGCCGTGCTGCGCGCCTTTGGTCAGGAGCTCAACCCCGAGAGCTACGCCATCTGCAAGGCCGACATGCTGATCAAGGGGCAGGATGTCAGCCAGATCAAGCTCGGCAACACCCTGTCCAACGATCACCTTTACGCCAGCAAGTTCGACTACATGCTCTCCAACCCGCCCTTCGGCGTGGACTGGAAGAAGATCGAAGGTGACATCACCAACGAGTACACCCTCAAGGGCCACGACGGCCGCTTTGGGCCCGGCCTGCCGCGGGTGTCGGATGGCTCCCTGCTGTTTCTGCTACACCTCATCAGCAAGCTGCGCGACGTGAAGGACGGCGGCTCGCGCATCGGCATCATCCTCAACGGCTCGCCCTTGTTCACCGGTGGCGCCGGTTCGGGCGAATCGGAAATCCGCCGCTATGTCCTGGAGGCCGACCTGCTCGAAGCCATCGTCGCACTGCCCACCGACATGTTCTACAACACCGGCATCGCCACCTACGTGTGGGTGCTGTCCAACAAGAAGACTGCCGAGCGCAAGGGCAAGGTGCAGCTCATCAACGGCGTGAACCTCTGCGGCAAGATGCGCAAATCCCTGGGCAGCAAGCGCAACGTGATGGACGACGGGGATATCGCCACCATCACCCGCTGCTTTGGCAACTTTGAAGTCGTCGATGCCCGCCAACTCGACAAGCCCGCCGAACAGAAAAGCGGCCGTGGCCGCCAGTCCGCCAACCCCAAGGCCGAGGCGCCCAAAACCTTCGCCAGCAAGATCTTTGCCGCCCACCAATTCGGCTACCGCCGCATCACCATCGAACGCCCGCTGCGCCTCTCGTGGCAGTTCAGCGATGAACGCATCGCCACGCTACGCTTTGCCCCCGGCGCACTGAATGGCGCCATGCAGTGGATCTACGCCGAATACGGTGAGGCGTACTGGAGCGATGCGCCCGATTGCGAAAATTACGGCCAGCTTGCCGCCTACACCGACGAAATCCGCGTCCACTTCAAGGGCCACTTTGCCGACCTCAAGGAAAAGCAGATCAAGGATCTGCTCGACGCCGACACCTGGCTCGGCCAGAAACGCATCCTGCTCAAGGCCCGGCAACTGCAGCAGGTGATCGGCACGGCCCGGTGCGACGACTTCAACACCTGGGACGACGCCCTCAAGGCAGCCAGCAAAAACGCCGGCATCAGCCTCGATGCCAAGGAGAAAAAGCAGATCGCCGACGCCGTGAGCTGGAAGAACCCGGCCGCCGAAAAGCTCGTCAAGAAGCTGCACAAGGGCAAGCCGGCGCCGCTCCATGGCCTCTTTCCGGTTGGCAAGGACATCGTTGAATACCAGGCCGACAGCGACCTGCGTGACTTCGAGAACATCGCCCTCGACCCGAGCCGTCCGGTCAGCGAAACCGTCGAGGCCTACTTCATCAAGGAAGTGCAGCCCCACGTGCCGGACGCCTGGATCGACGCCACCAAGTGCGACGCCAAGGACGGCGAGATCGGCATCGTCGGCTACGAGATCCCCTTCAACCGCCACTTCTACCAATACCAGCCGCCGCGCCCGCTCGAAGAGATCGACGCTGACCTGGACGCGGTGAGCGCCGAGATCATGGCTCTGCTGCGCGAGGTGCATTCATGAGCCCCGTATCCTTATTTGTTAGTAGCTTTTAAGCTACACTCAAAGTCATGATTGAGCTGTTCCGCTACCAACGCGATGACGGACGTGAGCCTTTCACTGAGTGGTTGAACGGCCTGCGTGACAAGCTCGCACAAGCGCGCATCCGCATTCGCTTGCGGCAAGTACAGGCCGGAAACTTTGGTGACAGCGAGTCGGTGGGGGAAGGTGTGATCGAGTTGCGGGTACATGTGGGTGCTGGCTACCGCGTGTATTGCGGTCGGCATGGAAAAGCCGTAGTGCTTTTGTTGTGTGGTGGTGACAAAGGAAGCCAGACGGCCGACATCAAGCGCGCAAAGGAACTGTGGTCTGAATGGAAACGGAGGCAAGAATGAGCACGATCAAAGGCGCGGTATCTCACCATGAGGCTGAGCTTGCCGAACTGCGGGCCGACCGTGAGTTGGCCGTCGTATACCTGAAAGCGGCGATGGAGTCGCTTGACGACCCCGATGACCGTGCCGCCGGGCTGCTGGCCTTGCGCACGGTGGCCGAAGCCTACGGCGGTCTGGGGGCGGTTGCGGCCGAAGCCGGTATCAGCCGGGAATCGCTTTATCGCACACTGTCCCCCAAAGGCAACCCAACCCTGAAAACACTGCTGGCCGTTTTGAAGACGGTCGGTCTTCGTCTTTCGGTCGAGCCTGAAAAACACGCGAATGCGTGACCGGCAAGAGAAAGTCGCACCGCTGGTGCGAGAATTTCAGCCCGTCTCCGCTGGCTTGAAAAAACGCTCAGCTGTGCTGAGAGAAATGTGCCAATCAGTGACAGAACTGCTGACACAAACCACTGAATCAACTCGTCATCCCCGAGCACCCAACCACCGTCATCCCCGAGCATCCAACTACCGTCATCCCCGAGCATCCAACCACCGTCATCCCCGAGCACCCAACCACCGTCATCCCCGAGCATCCAACCACCGTCATCCCCGAGCACCCCACCGTTGTCATCCCCGAATGCTTTTATCGGGGATCCAAACGCAATTGCAACCCCGCTGGATTCCCGCCCCACGCCTTCGCGGGGGCAGGCTCTTCGCGGGGATGACGGCACCAGAATTCCACGAATGAAAGCCCCCGCCGTCTACATCCTCGCCAGCCAGCGTAACGGCACGCTCTATATCGGTGTGACTTCCAACCTGATCCAGCGCATCTGGCAACACCGCGAAGGCGTTGTCGAAGGCTTTACCCAACAATACGGCGTAAAAACGCTGGTCTGGTACGAGCAGCACGAAACCATGGAAAGTGCAATTTCACGAGAAAAAGCCCTCAAAAAATGGAACCGCGACTGGAAACTGCGCCTGATAGAAAAACGCAATCCGCAATGGCTCGACCTATGGCCGGAAATTACCGGCGAAGTACCGCCGCTCAACAGCAGCACCCAATCGTCGATCCCAATTACGCACAACCCGTCGTCCCCGAGCGATTTTGTCGGGGACCCAGCCACAACCTCTGGATTCCCGCCAAAAGATTGCGGGAATGACGGCAGCGGAGACGCACTATGAGTCGGTACAAGGCGTATCCGGAGTACAGGGATTCGGGGGTGGAGTGGTTGGGGGATATTCCGAAAAATTGGAATGTGATTTCGATTAAACGCAAGACTTCAATTTTTAATGGTGCCACTCCAAAATCAGACACCGCTGAATTTTGGGACGGTGATGTTTCATGGATCACGCCTGCTGATCTCGGAAAAGAAAAAAGTCCATATATCGTTTCTGGAGGCCGGAGTATTACTGCTGAAGGCTATAAATCTTGTGGAACGACTTTGGTGCCGAGAGGTTCGGTTGTTTTGGCGTCACGTGCTCCAATAGGTACGCTAGGAATTGCGGCGCAGGATCTTTGTACTAATCAGGGGTGTAAGTCTCTGGTTGCCGATACAAACCTTGAGAGTAAATTTCTTTTCTATGTTTTGCTTAGTAGCACTGCACAGCTAAATTTGCTTGGTCGGGGAACAACATTTCTAGAGCTTTCCTCTGACGAGTTGGGCTCTTACAAAATAGGCTTCCCTCCATTGTCCGATCAAAGAGCGATCGCCACTTTCCTCGACCACGAAACCGCGAAGATTGACGCGCTGATTGAGAAGCAGCAGCGGCTGATCGAACTGCTCAAGGAAAAGCGCCAGGCGGTCATCAGCCATGCCGTGACCAAAGGCCTCAACCCCAACGCCCCGATGAAGGATTCCGGGGTGGAATGGCTGGGGGAGGTGCCGGCGCATTGGCCACTCAAGAACTACCGTTATGCGACTAGAATCTATAGAGGGAAATTTGGGCATCGTCCAAGGAATGACCCAGCTCTTTATGATGGGATATACCCATTTATTCAAACGGGGGATGTTGCCCAAGCGGAGAAGAGAATTCTCGATTACAAGCAAACCCTCAACCAACGTGGAGCTGCAGTCAGTCAGAGGTTTCCGGCAGGTACGTTGGTTATGGCCATTGCGGCAAATATTGGTGATACCGCTATATTGGATTTTGAAGCTTACGCGCCAGATAGTATTGTTGGTTTTAAACCGTATCAGGATCTCGATTTGGAGTTTCTCAGATACAGCCTGATGGCAGCTTTGCCTGCTTTGGAGCAGACCTCAACTCAAAGCACTCAAGCGAATTTAAATATTGATCGAATCGGAAGCGTTCAGGCAGTCTTTCCACCATTGGCTGAGCAGCTAGAAATTGTTTCCTATCTCGATCGTTTGATTGACGGGTATGCCGAGATTGAGGAAAGGGCTCTTGTTGCAATTGAAACTATGCAAGAACGCCGCACAGCCCTGATCTCCGCCGCCGTCACCGGCAAGATCGATGTCCGCGACTGGCAGCCGGCCGCTGCCTGACTTTTCCCACCCGCCAACCAACCCGACTCCAGCCATGAGCGACCAAGCCAGCGAACGCATCTTCCAGGACGACATCCTCCGGCAACTGCAGGCCCACGGCTGGCTGCTGGGTTCGGCGGACAGGTACAACCGGGCGCTGGCGCTCTACCCGGAGGATGCGCTGGCCTTTGTGCAGGAGACGCAGCCGACCCAGTGGCAGCGTTTTTGCGCCAATCACCCGAAGGACAGCGAGCAGAAATTTCTCGAACTGGTGGCCGCTCAGCTGGCCAAGGCTGATCCGAACGCGACCGATGCCGACAGCCGCCGCTTTGGCACCCTGGGCGTGCTGCGCCACGAATTGCGCGACCGCAATGCGCGGCTGTCGCTGTGCCAGTTCAAGCCTGAACACGATTTGAACCCGGACACGCTGGCCCGCTATACAAAGAACCGCCTGCGCGTGGTGCCGGAGCTGGTCTATAGCCCGTGGGCGACACCCGCCTCGCCAGCCGTCGAGGCGCCATCTACCGAAGCGTCATCCATCGAGGCGTCACACACCGAGACGCCGCACACCGAGACGCCGCACACCGAGACGTCACACACCGAGGCACCACACACCGAGGCACCACACACCGAGACGTCATCCCCGAATGCTTTTGTCGGGGATCCAGCCGGCAGCTCAGCGCCACTGGATTCCCGCCTTCGCGGGAATGACGAGGAGGATTCCCGCCTTCGCGGGAATGACGAGGAGGAGGATTCCCGCCTTCGCGGGAAGCACGAAGAGGGGGATTTCCGTGCCGGGCCTTCGCGGGGGCAGGCTCTTCGGGGGAATGGCGGCGGTGGAGAGAAGGCCAGGGCCTGGCGCATCGACCTGGTGCTGTTTGTGAATGGCCTGCCGGTGGCGACGCTTGAACTCAAATCCGAGTTCAAGCAGGCCGTGGAGCGCGCCATCCGTCAGTACAAGACAACGCGCCTGCCGGTGGACCCGGTCGCGAAGAAGGCCGAGCCGCTGCTGACTTTCAAGCGCGGCGCGCTGGTGCACTTTGCGGTGAGCCAGTACGAGGTGCACATGGCGACGCGGCTGGAGGGCCCGAACACCCATTTTCTGCCCTTCAACAAGGGCACGGCGGAGGGCGGCGCCGGCAACGACGTGCCGATGGATGTGAACCGCTACGCCACCGATTACCTGTGGAACGAGGTGCTGCTGCCGGACAACCTGCTCAACATCCTGGCCCGCTTCGTGCATTTGCAGATCGAGGACAAGGAAGACTGGGAAGGCCGCAAATACAAAAAAGAAAGCCTGATCTTTCCGCGCTATCACCAGTGGGATGTGGTGGGCAAATTGCTCGACGCCGCCCGCCGCGAGGGGCCGGGGCACAGATACCTGATCCAGCACAGCGCCGGCTCGGGCAAGTCCAACTCGATTGCCTGGGTGGCGCACCAGCTGTCGTCGCTGTACAAGGGCGACGGCGGCAAACAGTTCCATTCGGTGATCGTCGTCACCGACCGCACGGTGCTGGACGACCAGTTGCAGGACACCATCTATCAGTTTGAGCACACCGACGGCGTCGTTGGGCGCATCAACAACAAGGAAGGCGAGGGCTCGAAATCGGAAAAGCTCGCCGCCGCGCTCGAGAGCGCCCAGCCGATCATCATCGTCACCATTCAGACCTTTCCCTTTGTGTTGAAGGCGATCGAGAACAGCGCGAGCCTCAAAACGCGTTGCTACGCAATCATTGCCGACGAGGCGCATTCCTCGCAGACAGGGCTGACTGCAAAGAAGCTGAAGGAAGTCCTCCTGATGGAGGACAGCGCAAGCGACGAGGACGCGGTGGACGATCAGGACTTGATGGCGGCGGCTGCGGCCAGGGGCACCGGCAATCTGAGCTATTTCGCCTTTACCGCAACACCGAAAGCCAAAACCCTGGAGATGTTTGGCCGCGTGCCGCGCCCCGGTGAAGTCCCTTCGCTCACCAACAAGCCCGCGGCTTTTCACGTTTACAGCATGCGACAGGCCATCGAGGAGGGCTTCATTCTCGATGTGCTGCGTAATTACACCAACTACAAGGTGGCCTACAAACTGGCGTTGAAGATCCAGGAGGCCGACCAGGAGGTGGACAGCAAGCGGGCCCGGGTCAAGCTCAACCAGTGGGTGCGCCTGCACGACCACAACATCGCCCAGAAGGTGAAGCTGATCGTCGAGCACTTTCGCGACAACGTGCTCGGCCTGCTAAACGGCCAGGCCAAGGCCATGGTGGTGACCAGCTCGCGCAAGGAGGCGGTGCGCTACAAGCAGTGCTTTGATGCCTACATTGCGGACAAGGGCTACCGGAAGATCCACGCCATGGTGGCTTTCTCGGGTGAGGTGGCCTTCAGCGACCGGGACCCGAATGCCGAAGAGTTGATCGGCAAGCAGTTCACCGAGGGCAACATGAACCCCTTGCTCAAGGGCCGCGACATGCGCAAGGCCTTTGATAGCGACGACTATCAGGTGATGATCGTCGCCAACAAGTTCCAGACCGGCTTTGACCAACCCAAGCTGTGCGCCATGTACGTGGACAAGAAGCTGGCCGGGGTGGAATGCGTGCAGACCCTGTCACGCCTCAACCGCACCTACCCGAACAAGGCCGAGACGGGCACCTTCGTGCTCGATTTCTTCAATGCCCCGGAGGATATCCTGGGGGCCTTCCAGCCCTATTACCAGACGGCGGAACTGGCGGATGTCTCCAATCCCAACCTGATCTTCACCTTGCACGACAAGCTGCGCGCGGCGGGCATCTTCACCTGGCTGGAGGTGGAGCAGTTTTGCGCGGCTTTCTATGTGAAGAACAAGAGCAGCGCGGCGATTGCCAACATCTGCAAGCCGGCCGTGCAGCGCTGGCAGCAGCGCTACAAATCGGCGGTCGACGCCTTCAAGCAGGCAAAGATGATGTTCGAGCGCACCAAGAAGACCGGTGATGCCGTGCTGATGGCCAATGCCGAGAACTGCCTGAAGGATTGCCAGAAGGAAAAGGACGCGCTGGATATCTTCAAGAAAGACCTGGGCACCTTTGTCCGCTTCTACGAGTTCATGTCGCAGATCGTCGATTACGACGACACGGATCTGGAGAAGCTGAGCCTCTACGCCCGGAACCTGCGCCCCATGCTGCGCGAAAGCCTTCTGGATGAGGATGAGGTGGACCTCGCCAACGTGGTGCTCAGCCATTACCGCGTTGCCAAAATCCGCCAGCAGGATCTGCTGCTCAAGCAGGACACCGCCGAATACAAGCTGGAGCCGGGTGAGGGCCTGGGTACGGCGCGGCCTCAGGACAAGAAGGAAGAACTCCTGTCACAGATCATCAGCCGCCTGAACGAGATCTTCGTGGCCGAGCAGCTGACCGCCAAGGACATGGTGAATTACGCCTACACCATCCGCGACAAGATCGGCGAGAACCAGACGGTGATGCAGCAGATCGAGAACAACTCGCCGGAACAGGCCCTGCTGGGCGATTTTTCGAAAGCCATCGACGACGCCATCATGGACAGCAGCGCTGCCCACCAGAACCAGATGCTGCAGTTGCTCGCCGACCCTAAGAAGGCCGCCGGCTTTGCCCGGATCGTGTTTGATCTGCTGGTTGCGGGAAAGTCGAATCCCGCCAGCTAAGCCGGGGCCTTCCCACAGGTTCCCGGATCCCCATTCCACGCTACGCCAATCGTGCTAGCTGCCCCCCCGCATCCTCCAGGTGTTGCACCAATGCCAGCTTGCACGGGGCGAAGCGCTCGCTGAAGCCGGGTGGCTCCATGACGCTTGCCACGAAGGCGCGTGCCAGTGCCTGCGCGGATCGCCAGACGGCGGGTGCAAACTCGGCGCGGATGTTCGGCGCGGGAATGACGTCGGGCAGGCCTCCGCCGCTTCTGGGAGCGAAGTCCATGGGCGTCATGTCATGGGCAGCTGCGATCGGGTAAGGGCGCCCCGGGTCCGGCAGCGGCAAGGGCGGTCGCGATTTCCGGCCACGGGCGGCCACCCATGCCGACAAACCCTGCGTCGAGGGCGGCCAGTGAGATCAGGCCCCGGCGATCCAGCCCGCCCACGCGATCAAAGCGTTCCACCTCAAGGAAGGTTTGCCCGTCAAGGCGGATGAGTGCCGTTCAGTCGAAGAGGCATTCGGGAAGGTCCAGATCCCGCCCGTACCGAGCCGCATGGGCTCTGCCCAGGTTGCCCTGGGGACGCATGTCGAGCAACCACCAGGACAAGCCGGAGTTCCTGGGTGAATGGATCAATGAATGGATATTGCAGAAGCTTTCCGCAGCCGGGCGTGACCTGATGGGCGCTGCCAGCGGCTCCCCGCCCATCTAGTCAGCCTGGACGATGCCCCGAAGGCGCCCGAGCCTGATGATGGATTTCATGCGGGGGCAGGGGCTCCCATCCCATTCACTCAACACGATCGTGGAGGCCGGCATGAAGTTTTCCGACAAGGTGGTTTTCGTTACGGGCGCAGCCCAGGGCATGGGGCTGGCCATCGTGCAGCGTTTCGCGGCCGAGGGGGCCTGTGTGGTGGCGGCCGACATCAACGCCGAAGCCGCCGCAAGGGCCGTGGCCGGGCTGGGCGAACGGGGCCTGGCGGTGAGCTGCAACGTGGCCGACAGCGCCTCGGTTGCCGAGGCCTTCCAGGCGGTCGAAGCCCGTTTCGGCCGTGTGGACGTGGTGATCAACAGCGCCGGCATCGGCTCGATGGATGCCTTCGTGGACACCCCCGACGAGGCCTGGGCCCGGGTTATCGGCGTCAATCTCACCGGCAGCTTCCTGTGCTGCCGGGAAGGGGCCCGCCTGATGCAAAAGTGCGGCGCCCGCGGCGCCATCGTCAATGTCTCCAGCACGGCGGCTTTTTCGGGTGAAGGCCCGGCCCACTACTGCGCCTCCAAGGCCGGCGTGATGGGCCTGACCCGCAGCGCCGCGCGGGAGCTTGCGGCCAGTGGCATCCGCGTGAACACCATCGTGCCCGGCCCCACCAACACCCCGATGATGGCCGGCATTCCGGACGAATGGACCCAGGCCATGATCCGCGCCATCCCGCTGGGCCGGATGGGCGAACCGGAGGAGATCGCCGCGGCGGCGGTCTTCCTGGCCAGCGACGAGGCCGGCTTCATCACCGGCCAGAACCTGGCCGTGAATGGCGGCATGAGCTTCCTGTGAGCGGGCCGGCCATGAGCGATACGAGCCTTCTCGCCCGCCTCGACCGCCTGGAATCCATCGAGGCCATCCGCCAGCTGGCGGGCAAGTATTCCCTGTCCCTCGACATGCGCGACCTGGACGCCCACGTGAACCTCTTCGCGCCGGACATCCGGGTCGGGCGCAAGGGCACCGGGCGGGCCGCCCTCAAGGCCTGGGTGGACGAGACCCTGCGCGAACAATTCACCGGCACCTCCCACCATGTGGGCCAGCACATCATCGAGTTCATCGACCCGGACCATGCGGTGGGCGTCGTCTATTCCAAGAACGAGCACGAGACCGGCCCCGAGTGGGTGATCATGCAGATGCTCTACTGGGACGACTACGCGCGTATCGACGGCCAGTGGTACTTCCGCCGCCGTCTGCCCTGTTATTGGTACGCCACCGACCTGAACAAGCCGCCCATCGGCGAGCGCAAGATGCGCTGGCCGGGCCGGGAGCCCTATGCCGGCACCTTCCACGAGCTGTTTCCGTCGTGGCAGGCCTTCTGGGCCGGGCGTCCGGACAAGGACACCCTGCCCGAAGTGGCCGCGCCCGCGCCCGCGGAGGCCTTTCTGAAGACTCTCCGGAAGGGCGCGTCGGACCCCAGAATCCGGGTGCGCTGATGAGCTGGAAGATGATCTACCTCGCGCGGCGCAACCCCGCCCTGGCCCCGGTGAATTTTCCCCGGGCCTGGCGTGAGCACTCCGCCCTCGGCGCCGGCTGCACCAATGTGCGGGACAAGGTGAAGAGCGTCCGCCAGTGTTCCCGCGATCTGGACAACACCGCGCGGCTCGCCGGCGCCTCCGCCGATTACGACGGGGTGAACCTGCTGGTGCTGCGGGATCGCCAAGCCGCGGACGACATCTGGAACGACGAGGAAACCCTGCGCGTCATGCGGCCCGACGAGCCCCGGGTGTTCTCGACCTGGGTTCGCGATTTCACGCTGATCGCCGAGGAAGCCGTGCTGCGGGACGGCGAGCCCACCGACTGCGTGGTAACCGCCTTCCTGGGCCTCGGCCCGGGCCACGACCACGCTGACCTGGACCGGGCCCTCGCCGCCGTCGACCCCGGGCTCTGGCTCGCCGACCCGGCCTTCGGCGCCAGCCGGCGGCTGGTCGTCAACCGGGTGGATGGCACGCCGCCGCCGGGTTACGACTACGCGCTGATCCTCGAAGCCTGGTTTCCGGACCCCGCCAGCGCGGTGCGTGCCTTTGGCGCCATCGGCCTGCCGGAACGCCTGCCCCGGGCTGTGGCTGCCTGCATCGATCCGGCCCGCTCGGTGACCCTGCTTGCCCGGGTCACCCACCGCCGCCCCTGAAATCCCCAGCATCCCCATTCGCCCTATCTCCAAGGAGCACAACCCATGACCGCACGTCTGCAACACAAGATCGCCTTCATCACCGGTGGAGGCTCCGGCATCGGCGCCGCCACCGCCGAACGTTTTGCCGAGGAGGGCGCCCGGGTGGTGATCTGCGGCCGCCGGCAGGAGCCCCTCGACGAGGTGGTCGGCCGGATTCGCGCTGCCGGTGGCCAGGCCGAAGCCGTGGTCGCCGACGTGAGCGACGAAGCCGCCTTCACCGCCGCCCTGGAAGACTGCGCCCGCCGCCACGGCCGCCTGGACATTCTGGTGAACAACGCCATGGCCTACACCTGGGGCCCCATCGAAACCATGAGCAGCGCCGACTGGCAGGCTAATTTCAGCACCTCGGTGGATGGCACCTTCTGGGGCACCCGCTCTGCCATGAAGCTGATGAAGGAGAACGGCGGCGCCATCATCAACCTGTCGTCCATCTGCGGCACCCTGGGCACGCCCTGGATGGCCGGCTACTCGGCCGCCAAGGCCGCGGTGATCAACTTCTCCCGCGCAGCTGCCGCGGAAGGCGCCCCCCACGGCATCCGCGTAAACGTGGTGATCCCTGCCGTCGTCGAAACCCCGGCCACCGCCGGCATGCTCGAAGACCCGGCCGCGAAGGCGAGCACCGAAAAGCTCATTCCGATGGGCCGGGTTGGTCAGGCCCGCGAGCTGGCCAACGCCATCCTGTTCCTGGCCAGCGACGAGGCCTCGTACGTGACCGGCGCCGCGCTGCCGGTGGACGGTGGCCGCTCCGCCGTGCTGGTTACCGCCCTGTGACCGGAGGGATGTTCATGGCCCGCCTTTTCGAGCCCCTTCAGCTGGGGGCGCTGCACCTCGCCAATCGCATCGTGATGGCGCCGATGACCCGCAACCGCGCCGAGCCCGACGGCACCCCCGGCGCATTGATGGTCGATTACTACGCAGCCCGCGCCGACGCCGGCCTGATCGTTGCGGAAGGGGCCTGGCCCAGTGCCGCCGGCCAGGCCTACTGCCGCCAGCCGGGCATCCTTACCCCGGCCCACATCGCCGGCTGGCGAAGGGTGACCGACGCCGTCCATGCCCGCGGCGGCCGCATCGTGCTGCAGCTGATGCACGCGGGCCGCATCGGCAGCCGCCACGTCAAGCCCGAGGGCGTCGAAACCGTGGCGCCGTCGGCGGTGCAGGCCCGGGTGGAGATCTTTACCGACAGCGCCGGCATGCAGCCCTGCGACATGCCTCGCGCCCTGAGCACCCAGGAGGTGCGTGAGGTGGTGGAGGAATTCGCCCAGGCCGCCCGCAATGCCATCGCCGCCGGCTTCGACGGCGTGGAACTCCATTGCACCAGCGGCTATCTGCCCATGCAGTTCATGGCCACCGGCAGCAACCAGCGCAGCGACGCATACGGCGGCAGCCTGGCCAACCGGGTGCGCTTTCCGGTGGAATGCCTGGCGGCCATGGCCGACGCCATCGGCCCCGGCCGGGTCGGGCTGCGCATGAACCCCGGCAACACCTACAACGACATCATCGACGACAACCCGGCCGAAACCCACCGGGAGCTGGCCCGTCAGGCTGCCGGCCTGGGCCTGGCCTATCTTCATGTGATGCGGGCACCGCTTCCCGATATCGACGCCTTTGCCCTCGGGCGGGAGCACTTTGCCGGCCGTCTGATCCTCAACGACGGCTTCGATGGCCCCGCCAGCGAGGCGGCGATCGAGACGGGGCAGGGTGACGCGGTTTCGTTCGCCCGCCATTTCATCGCCAACCCGGACTTGGTGCGGCGCCTGAAAGAAGGTTTTCCCTTGTCGGGTTTCGACCGCCGCACGCTGTATTCGGCGGGTGCCGCCGGTTACACCGATTACCCGCTCGCCGTTTGACTGCGCTGGAGACCACGCATGCTCTATTGGGAAGACATTCCGGTGTGCTGCCCCGAATTTTCGCCGGCGAGCTACACCCTGACCACCGAAAACATCAAGGCTTTCGCCACCGAGTGGGATCCTTTTCCGCCCCATGTGGATGAGGCGGTGGCGCTGCGCTCCCCGGTGGGCTGCCTCTTCGCTGCCGGGGTGCACCTGCTGTCCATCACGATCCGGCTGAGCCACAGCATCCTCGCCGAGGAGACCGCCTCCATCGCCAGCCGTGGCTGGGAGAACCTGCGCTTTCATCGCCCGGGCCTTGCCGGCGACGAACTGCGCGTAAGGGTTGTGCACCGGGAAAAGCGCCGTAGCCACCGCCCCGAACGCGGGGTGCTGGTGACACGCTTCGAACTCTTCAACCAGAAACACGAACGGGTGGTGAGTTTTGACAGCGAGGTGGTGATGCTGCGGCGCGGCGCCCCGGCAGCGGCCTGAGCGGCGGGCCGGGCCGAGGGCCGAGTAGTGCGCCTGTTATTTTGTGCAGTGGGGGCTTCAGTCGCCACTGCACGTTAAGCATGGCTATGTTCGCGCTAAGTGTGGAGAGCGTTTTCCCCGCGACAGGTCAGGCTTTCCAAGCCCAGCGGGCTTTCCCGTGTTTGGCGTAACTTTGGCCGGGTCTCGCCCCGGCGGGCGACCTCCTTTCTTGCTTCGCCAAGAAAGGA
>NZ_JAOAUU010000170.1 GCF_030157465.1 Zoogloea sp. | reverse complement strand
AACTCTCGACCTCAACCTTGGCAAGGTTGCGCTCTACCAACTGAGCTACTGCCGCTGAAAGAGCCGCCATTATAGGCGCCAAAAAGACGAAGTCAACGACTTTCGCAAGGCAGCATGTTCATCGGCCTTACCGGCTGCGCTTCATGAGCTCCGGCCAGGCACAGCGCATGTAGTAGCCCATCGACCACAGGGTAAGCACCGCGGCAACGTAAATCAGCAGCGTGCCGAGCTGGAGGCTGTCGAAACCGAGCACCGGAGCTTCGAACAGCAGCAGCGGAATCGCCGACATCTGGGCTGCCGTCTTGAGCTTGCCGACAAAAGCCACCGCGACGCTGCCGGCTGCACCCACCTTGGCCATCCATTCGCGCAGCGCCGAGATGGTGATCTCGCGCCCGATGATGACCAGCGCGATGAGGGAGTCGACCCGCCCGAGCTGCACCAGCACGATCAGCGCCGCCGCAACCATGAGCTTGTCGGCCACCGGATCGAGGAAGGCGCCGAAGGCCGAGGTCTGGCCGAGGGAGCGGGCCAGGTAACCGTCGAACCAGTCGGTCACTGCGGCAACGATGAAGGTCAGCGTCGCAATCAGGTTCTTGTCTTCCGGGGAAATGGCGTTATCCGGAAAATAGTAAATGCCGACGAAAAACGGGATCAGCGCGATGCGCGCCCAGGTGAGGGAGTTGGGAATATTGAGGGGCATGTCGGCGTTCGCTGGCTATCGCAACGAATTGTATATCTGTTCGGCAAGTTGACGGTTGATGCCTTCGACACGGCAAAGATCCTCGACCGTGGCGTTACGCACACCATCTATGCCGCCAAAGGTGGCCAGCAACTTGCGGCGCCGGGTCGGGCCGATTCCGGCGATGTCTTCGAGACGGGACGTGTTGCGGATCTTGGCGCGCCGTGCCCGGTGGCCGGTGATCGCAAAACGGTGGGCTTCGTCGCGGATCTCCTGGATGAGGTGCAGGGCCGGCGCATCCGGACGCATGTGCACCGGATCGCGGCCGTCGGGAAAAACGAGTTCCTCCAGGCCCGGCTTGCGGCTCTCGCCCTTGGCGACGCCGAACATCATGATGTCCAGCCCGAGTTCGGCCAGCACTTCACGGGCAACGCCCATCTGGCCCTTGCCCCCGTCGATGAGGATGAGATCGGGACGCACGCCCTCCCCGGCCGCCACTTTTTCGTAGCGCCGGGTGAGCGCCTGGCGCATCGCGGCGTAGTCGTCACCGGGGGTGATGCCAGCGATGTTGTAGCGACGGTATTCGGACTTCTTCATGGCCTTGCCGTCCCACACCACGCAGGAGGCCACGGTCGCCTCGCCCATGGTGTGGGAAATGTCGAAACACTCGATGCGGCTGGGTGTATCCGCCAGGGCCAGGGCCTCGCGCAGGGCCTCGAGGCGTGCCTCGCCGCGGGACGACTCCTGCTCGCGGGCCAGCAGCGCCAGGCCGGCGTTGTTCTCGGCCATGCCCATCCAGGCACGCTCGTTCTCGAAGCGGGCCGCGACCACCGGCACCTTGCCTTCGACGATTTCGTCCAGCGCCTCCTTGACCGTTGCCGGTTCGAGGTTGACGAGAATCTTGCCGGGCAACGGGTGATCGAGGTAATGCTGCTCGACGAAAGCCACCAGCGCATCCAGCGGCGCGCAGCCCTGGGCATTGCTCGGAAAAAGCGGCCGGTCACCCAAGTGGCGCCCGCCGCGGATCATCGCCAGGTTGACGCACACCATGCCGCCCCGCTCCACCGCGGCCAGCACGTCCACGTCCTCGTCCCTGGCGCTTTCGACGAACTGCTTGTGCAGCACGGCCTGCAGGTTGCGGATCTGGTCGCGATAGACGGCGGCCTTTTCGAAGGCCAGCGCATCGGAGGCGGCCTGCATGCGTTGCGACAGATCGTCCACCACATCGCTGTGGCGACCGCTGAGAAACAGGCTGGCCAGCTGCACATCGGCGGTGTAGGCGTCCTTGTCGATGAGCCCGACGCAGGGCCCCGTGCAGCGCTGGATCTGGTGCAGCAGGCAGGGCCGCGAACGGTTGCTGAAGGTGGTGTCCTCGCAGGTGCGGAGGCGAAAAATCTTCTGCATCAGGTGCAGGGTTTCGCGCACCGCCCAGCTATTTGGAAACGGGCCGAAGTAGCGCACGCCCTTGCGGAAACCCCCGCGGTGATAGTAGATCTGCGGAAAGTCGCCAGCTGACAGGGCGATGTAGGGATAGGACTTGTCGTCCCGGAACAAGATGTTGTACTTGGGCCCCAGGCTCTTGATGAGGTTGTTTTCGAGGATCAGCGCCTCGGCCTCGGAGCGGGTGGCAGTGGTATCCACGCGCGCCACCTGCCCGACCATGATGGCGATGCGGGGGCTGAGCTGGGTGCGCTGGAAATAGGACGACACCCGCCGCTTGAGGTTCTTGGCCTTGCCGACATACAGCACCGACTCGTCGGCACCGATCATGCGGTAAACACCCGGCTCTTCGGTCAGGCTGCGCAGGAAGGCCTTGGCGTCAAAGCTCACGATGAATCGCCCTGGTAAAGCTCAGCCGAGAGCCAGCATGCTGTCGCGGGCCGCACAATACGGCGCCCAGCCGGCGAGGGTCGCCCGGTCGTCCGGGGCGCTGCCCGGGCGCGGACGCAGCGCCGCGATACGGGCGCTGCTGGCGCTGCTCACGTCGGGCTTCCAGCGGTCGAGAAGCTGCACGGCAAGATCGGGCCGGTTGCACACCAGCACCATGTCGCAGCCAGCGCCATGGGCGGCTTCGGCGCGGGCCACGATGTCGCCGGCCACGCTTGCCCCTTCCATCGTCAGGTCGTCACTGAAGATGACGCCCCCAAAACCCAGCTTGCCGCGCAATACCTGCTGCAGCCAGAACGGCGAAAAACCGGCCGGGCGCGGATCAATGTTCTCGAAGATGACATGGGCCGGCATCACGCCGCCCAATTCATCGGCGAGCAGGCGGAACGGCTGGATATCCTCGGCCCACACCGCCTCGAAGCTGCGGCCATCGACGGGAATCGCCACGTGGGAATCCGCCGTCACGGCGCCGTGGCCAGGAAAGTGCTTGCCCACCGCACGCATGCCGGCATCGCCCAGGCCGGCGACAACGGCGCGGGCGAGTTCGGTGGCAACCAGCGGATCGCGGTGGAAGGCCCGGTCACCGATCACCGAACTGACGCCGTAGTCGAGATCCAGCACCGGCGCGTAGCTCAGATCGACGCCATGGGCGCGCAGCTCGGCCGCCAGCACGAAGCCGGCCTGGCGGGCACGGGCCTTGGCCACGGCAGGATCGGCCTCCCAGGCTTCGCCAAGCCGGCGCATGGCCGGCAGGCGGGTGAAGCCATCACGAAAACGCTGCACGCGGCCGCCTTCGTGGTCGACGGAAATCAGCACGTCGGGCCGCGATGCACGAATGGCTGCGGTGAGTGCGCGCAGCTGCTCGGGCTCGGCGTAGTTGCGGCCAAACAGGATGACGCCGCCGACCAGTGGGTGCTGCAGAATTTCGCGCTCTTCAGCGGTGACTTCATAGGCAGCCACGTCGAGCATGACCGGACCGGGTTGGGCGTGGGATGGCTTCATGATTTTTCGATGATGGCAAAGGCGACGACGTAGTCGACTTCGTCGGAGAGGCTCAGGTGGGCATTCAGGCCGCGCACCCGCATGTAGTCTGCCAGCGCCGGCGAATATTCGAACAGCGGCTTGCCGAGCGCATCGTGCCCGACCCGCACGGCGTGCAGTGTGGCAGGCGCGGCAACGCCGGTGCCGAGGGCCTTGCCGAAGGCTTCCTTGGCGGCAAAGCGCTTGGCAAGCAGACGGGCCGGATCGCGGGCGGCGTCGAAGGCCGGGCGCTCGGATTCGTCGAGAATGCGGGCGGCGAAGCGGGCACCGTGGCGCGTCAGGGCGTCGCCGAGGCGCGCCACCTTCACGATGTCGGTGCCAACGCCGTGGATCACGCCTTGAGACCGCGATCGGCGGCTTCGCGCATCAGGCGCTTCATTTCCTTGACGGCTTCGCGCAGGCCGGTGAAGACCGAACGGCTGACGATGGAGTGGCCGATGTGCAGCTCGCGGATGCCCGGCAGGCGGGCGATGGGCTGGACGTTGTAGTAATTGAGGGCGTGGCCGGCGTTGAAGCGCAGGCCGAGGGCCCGGATCGCCTCGCCCGCGCGGGCAAGCTTGGCGATTTCGGCCAGCACGGCCGGGCTTTCGGCATCGCGGCCCGCAGCATGAAAGGCGTGGGCATACGGCCCGGTGTGAACTTCGCAGACCCCGGCACCGATACGGGCCGCCGCTTCGACCTGGGCAATTTCGGCGTCGATGAAGACGCTGACGATAATGCCGACATCGGCGAGGCGCGCCACGGCGTCCTTCAGGCGAGCCTCCTGGGAAACGATATCCAGCCCGCCTTCGGTGGTCACTTCATGGCGGCCTTCGGGCACGAACATCGCCATTTCCGGCTTGAGCCCGCGGGCGATGCCGACCATTTCGTCGGTGGCGGCCATTTCGAGGTTGAGCTTGATCTGGGTGAGGTCGCGCAGCTTGCGCACGTCGTCATCCTGGATGTGGCGACGATCTTCGCGCAGATGCACGGTGATACCGTCGGCCCCGCCGAGGTGGGCTTCCACCGCAGCCCACACCGGATCCGGCTCCCAGGTGCGACGGGCCTGGCGCAAGGTGGCCACGTGGTCGATGTTGACGCCGAGTTCGATCAAGACGGTTCTCCGGGAAAGGCGAAAAGTTCGGTAAATACCCGACGCGACTGGAGCTGCTGCCCGCCGAGGTAGTGCTGGATGAGCCGGCGCATCAGCGCCTTGCTTCCGGCCAGGGATTCCGTGTCACGAAAATCGCCGGCAGCCATGTCGAGCAGGGTTTTGCCGGCCACGACCGACGGGTCGTCGAAGCCGTATTCGTCAAGGGGCACCGGGCCGCGCTCGATTATATAGGCGTACCCGGCATCGACCCGGACCGGCTCGCCATTGGCGTCCACGTCCAGCGGCATGCCGTAGCCGAGTTCCTGCAGCAGGGCCAGCTCGAAGCGGCGCAACACGACTTCCTGGGATTCACTGGCAGCCAGCGCCCGCAAAGCCTCGCCGTAGGCCTGGTGCAGGCGGGGATGGGCATCCTCCCGCGGCATGAGGCGCATCAGGAGTTCGTTGGCGTAATAAGCACACAGCAGCGCCTGGCCGCCGAGTAGCGGCTGACCGCCCATCCACTCGGCGCGCACGAGGGTTTTCATTTCGCCGCCGCCACTCCAGTCGATCAGCAGCGGCTGGAAGGCCATCAGTACGCCGCGCAACTGCGACATGGGCCGGCGCGCGCCCTTGGCAACCAGACCGACGCGGCCATGGTCGCGGCTGAAGACTTCGACGATGAGGCTGGTTTCCCGATAGGGATAACTGTGCAGCACGAAGCCCGGCTGCTGGTCGATGCGCTGCCTGGCAGTCACGGGCGTTCCGTGCAGGAATTACTCGTAGCCAAGGCTCTTGAGCGCCCGCTCGTCGTCCGCCCAGCCACTCTTGACCTTGACCCACACTTCAAGGAAGACCTTGGATTCAAAGAGCTTTTCGAGTTCGACGCGGGCTTCGGAAGCGATGCGCTTGAGGCGCTCGCCGCCCTTGCCGATCACCATCGCCTTGTGGGCGTCACGATCGACAATGATCGCGGCATGAATGCGGCGCAGACCGGGTTCGGCCTCGAACTTCTCGATCTCGACCGTCATGCCATAGGGCAGCTCCTCGCCGAGCTGGCGGAACAGCTTTTCGCGCAGGAATTCGGCAGCAAGAAAGCGCTCGCTGCGGTCGGTGATGTCGTCCGCGTCGAAAATCGGATCACCTTCGGGGAGGTAGGGGCCGGCCGCCTTCAGCAACTGATCGGTATTGCGACCCTTTTCGGCGCTGACGGGCACGATCTCGGCGAAGGGGAAGACCTCGCTCATCTTTTGCATGAAGGGCAGCAGACGACCCTTGTCTTCGAGCAGATCGACCTTGTTAATGACGAGGATGACCTTGGCCTCCGGCGGCAACAGCTTGACAACCTGCTCATCGGCCGGGCCATAGCGGCCACTCTCGATGACGAAGAGCACCAGGTCCACGTCGGACAGCACCTGGGTGACGGTGCGGTTCATGGCCCGGTTGAGGGCATTTTTGTGCCGCGTCTGGAAGCCCGGGGTGTCCACGAAGATGTACTGGGACTGACCTTCGGTCAGCACGCCGGTAACCCGGTGGCGGGTCGTCTGGGCCTTGCGCGAGACGATGCTGATCTTCTGGCCGATAAGGCGGTTGAGCAGCGTGGATTTGCCCACATTGGGGCGGCCGACGATGGCGACGAAGCCGGTGCGGAAAGGCTGGTCGGCGGCGGTATTGGATTCAGTCATTTCTTGGGCAGAAGTTCCAGCATCCGCTGGGCGGATTGCTGTTCGGCAGCGCGGCGACTCACGCCGATGCCGCGGGTATTGAGGTTGAGGCCGGCGATCTCGCACTCGACCTCGAATTCCTGCTGGTGCGCCTCGCCGCGGGTGTTGGCGAGAGAATATTTCGGCAGCGCCATACGCCGGCCCTGCAACCATTCCTGCAGGGCGGTTTTCGGATCCTTGAGGGCGCGGGCAGGATCGAGTTCGGCAAGGGACGCCGCGTAAAGCTTGTCGATGACCGTCTTGGCCTCGGCAAAGCCTGCGTCGAGGAAAACCGCCGCAAAAATCGCCTCCAGCGCGTCGGCCAGAATGGACGGACGGCGGTGGCCGCCACTTTTCAGCTCGCCGTCGCCCAGACGGAGGTATTCGCCGAGTTGCAGGGTATCGGCAAGACGGTGAAGGGCTTCCTGGCGAACCAGGTTGGCGCGCAGGCGGGACATTTCCCCTTCCCGCAACTCGCCGCCGAAGCGCTCGAACAGGGCGATGGCGGTGACGCAGTTGAGCACACTGTCGCCGAGGAACTCGAGCCGTTCGTTGTGGGGAGAGCCGAAACTTCGATGGGTGAGCGCCTGCTCGAGGAGTTCCGGCCGGGAAAAGCGATGGCCGATGGCCCGCTGCAGGACTTCCAGCTTCATGGGAGAGACTTAGTGCCCGTCAGGAGACGAGGCGGAAAATTCGATCATCAGGCTCACGTTGGAGAACAGCGGAACCTTGCGGGAGTAATCAACCGACATCACGATGCGCCCGTTTTCCTTGGTGATATCCACGTCGGAGGCGGTGATGCTGGAAATGTCATCGACGATCGCACGCTTCGCGAAAGCATTGCGCAACTCGGGAACCGTCGCAGTTTGCGGATTGGCTGCGCCCGCCACCGAGGCGAGCGCACGCTTGATGCCAAAATATTCAGAGACCACCGGAACCAGTCTGAGCCCAAGCAGCACGACGGCGGCCGCCATGCTGCCGACCAGCAATACACCAACGAGACTCAGGCCAGACTGACTTTTTCGCGTCATGATCAATGAAAACTGCCGATCCGTTTCAGGTCGTTGAAATTGAACCAGATGAAGAATGCCTTGCCGACAATGTTCTGTTCAGGGACGAAACCCCAGCCACGACTGTCGAAACTTCCATCCCGGTTGTCACCCATCATGAAATAGTGACCGGCCGGAACGGTGCAGGAAAGGCCGCGATTAGTATAGGTGCAGTTGTCGCGGAACGGGTACTTGATGGTCTGCGAAACAGAAGCCGGTGCGTCATTCTCCACGATGACCTTGTGCTCGACTTCGCCCAGTTTCTCGGTGAAGCTTGGCGAGTAGTAAAGGCGGTCGGTATGGAGATAATCACCGGCGGGTGACTGGCGCATCGCCACGCCGTTGATGGTCAGCTTCTTGTCCACGTACTCGATCTTGTCGCCGGGCAGGCCGACAACACGCTTGATGTAATCCAGCGAAGGGTCGGCTGGAAAACGGAACACCATCACGTCGCCACGCTGCGGAAGATTGACGTCGATGATCTTCTTGTTGATGACCGGCAGGCGGATGCCGTAGGTCCATTTGTTCACCAGGATGAAGTCTCCGACCAGCAGGGTCGGAATCATCGAGCCGGACGGAATCTTGAACGGCTCCACGACAAACGAACGCAGGCTGAAAACCACCAGGATCACGGGGAAAAAACTCGCACCGTACTCGACCCACCACGGGGTTTTCGAGCCGATGCTGCGGCGCTTGCTCGCCACGAAGTGATCCAGCACCCACAGGGCGCCGCTCACGACAAGCAGCATGAAAAGAATCAGGGCGAAATTCACGCAACCACTCCTGCCAGCCGGCTTAACACCGGCTTATTTGCCTTCATCGACCCGCAGCACGGCCAGGAAGGCCTCCTGCGGAATTTCCACGTTGCCAACCTGCTTCATGCGCTTCTTGCCCTCTTTCTGCTTCTCGAGGAGCTTCTTCTTCCGCGTAATGTCGCCGCCATAGCACTTGGCCAACACGTTCTTGCGCAGGGCCTTGATGGTTTCGCGGGCCACGATGTTCGACCCGATGGCCGCCTGGATGGCGACGTCGAACATCTGGCGCGGAATCAATTCGCGCAGCTTGGCCACGAGTTCGCGCCCCCGGTACTGGGAGTTGGCCCGGTGCACGATGATCGACAGCGCGTCGACCTTCTCGCTGGACACCAGCACATCGAGCTTGACCAGATCGGCCGCACGATATTCCTTGAACTCGTAATCGAGCGACGCGTAGCCACGGGAAACAGACTTCAACTTGTCGAAGAAGTCCATCACCACTTCGTTCATCGGCATGTCGTAGATCAGCTGCACCTGGCGACCGTGGTAGAGCATGTCCACCTGCGAGCCGCGCTTCTGGTTGCACAGCGTGATCACCGAGCCGACGTATTCCTGCGGCAGGAAGATCACGGCCTTGATGATCGGCTCACGCACTTCCTCGACCTTGGACAGATCGGGCAGCTTGGACGGGTTGGAGATCTGCTCGACCACGCCGTCCTTCATCAGGACTTCGTACACCACGGTCGGCGCCGTGGTGATGAGGTTCATGTCGAACTCGCGCTCGAGACGCTCCTGCACGATTTCCATGTGCAAGAGGCCCAGGAAGCCACAGCGGAAGCCGAAGCCCAGCGCCTGGGAGACTTCCGGCTCGAACTGCAGCGAGGCGTCGTTGAGACGCAGCTTTTCGAGCGACTCACGCAGCTGGTCGTATTCGTTGGACTCGACCGGATACAGGCCCGCGAAAACCTGCGGCTTGATTTCCTTGAAACCCGCCAGCGGCTCGGCGGCCTTGTTGCCGGCGAGGGTGATCGTGTCGCCCACCTTGGCGGCCTTGAGTTCCTTGATACCGGCGATGATGAAACCCACCTGACCGGCGGAAATCGACTCTCGCGGCTGGGATTTGGGCGTGAACACGCCAACCTGCTCGCACAGTTGCTGCGTGCCGGTGGACATGAACATGATCTTGTCCTTGGGCTTGAGCGTGCCATCGACGACCCGCACCAGCATGACCACGCCAACGTAGTTGTCGAACCACGAGTCGATGATCAGCGCCTTCAGCGGTGCGGCCGGATCGCCCTTGGGCGGCGGAATGCGTGCGATGACGGCTTCGAGGATGTCCTCGACACCCATGCCGGTCTTGGCAGAACAGGGAATCGCGTCGCTCGCGTCGATGCCGATGACGTCCTCGATTTCCTGCTTGGCGCCTTCGGGGTTGGCCTGAGGCAGGTCCATCTTGTTGAGAACCGGCACCACCTCGACGCCCTGCTCCAGCGCGGTATAGCAGTTGGCGACGGTTTGCGCCTCGACCCCCTGGGACGCGTCGACCACCAGCAGGCCACCTTCGCAGGCAGCCAGGGAGCGCGACACTTCGTAGGAGAAGTCCACGTGCCCCGGCGTATCGATGAGGTTGAGGTTGTACACCTGGCCGTCGCGGGCGCGGTAGCTCAGCGCCGCAGTCTGGGCCTTGATGGTGATGCCCCGCTCGCGCTCGATATCCATCGAGTCGAGCACCTGGGACTCCATCTCGCGGGCGGAAAGTCCGCCACACAATTGAATGATCCGGTCGGCCAGGGTGGATTTACCGTGGTCGATATGGGCAATGATCGAAAAGTTTCTTATATGTTGCATAGGCCATGAAAAAGGGTGCCGTGGGGCACCCTGAAAAAATTTGTTTGCCTGGCAAAGACTTGCATTCTAACCGATACGCCGGAAATGAGCACGGACCGCGGCTTCGTCGAGAAAGTAGTGACACACTTCAATCTCGCCAGCCAGCACCACCGGCACCTTCTCGCTCCACACCGCCTCCAGTTCAGGGAAGGCATCCACGTCTACAACCTTCACCGCAAAACCGATTTCCTGCTGCAAGGGCCGCAACGCATCCAGCAGGTCGTGGCACAGGTGGCACCACTCCCGGCTCAGCACGGTCAGTTCGAAATCAGCGCTCAAGGGTTCGCAGGGGAACAAAGGTCTGGAACTCGCCACGCAGCACCAGCACGGTCACCGTCTGGCCCGCATCAAGGGCTCCGACGACCCGGTTGAAGTGCTCCACAGAGCGGAGATCGATGCGGACGCCCTTGCTGACCAGCGCCAGGATTGCGTCCCCGGCCTGGATCTCGGAGGCCCGCGCCGAAGCACTGCGCAGGGCATCCACGACAACGCCACCAGCACCCAGGCGCCCGTCACGGCGCTGCTCGGCCGTTGCCTCGACGACGGCGAGGCCGAGCTTGTTAGGCGCAACATCCGGGCGGGGCGCCCTTGCCACCACCTTGCGGGCACGATCTTCGGGCAACTCGGCCACGACGACCGCAAGTTCCTTGAATGCGCCCCTGCGCCACAACTGAACCGGCGCCTTGCTACCCGGCCGGGTGCTCCCGACAATCCGCGGCAAATCGCTGGACACACTCACCGGGCGATGGTCGAAGCGCAGGACGATGTCGCCCTGCTCGATGCCGGCCTTGTCCGCCGGGCTGCCCTTCTCCACGCCACTGACCAGCGCCCCGACCGGCGTGCCGAGCTTGAAGCTGTCGGCGAGTTCGCGGGAAACCTCCTGGATCACAACGCCGATCCGCCCCCGCTGGACACGACCACCCACCCTGAGTTGCCCCTGCACATCCATGGCCACATCGATGGGAATGGCGAAAGACAAGCCCATGAAACCGCCCGTCCGGCTGTAGATCTGTGAATTGATTCCGACCACTTCGCCTTTCATGTTGAACAGCGGACCACCCGAGTTGCCCGGATTGATCGCCACATCGGTCTGGATGAAGGGCACGAAATTTTCTTGCGGCAGCGAGCGCCCCTTGGCGCTGACGATACCTGCCGTCACCGAGTTCTCGAAACCGAAGGGCGAGCCAATGGCCACGACCCAGTCGCCAACCCGCAGCCGGCCCGGATCACCCAGCGTCACCCGCGGCAATCCGCTCGCATCAATCTTGAGAAGCGCCACGTCGGTGCGCGGATCGGCACCGATAAGGCGTGCGGCGAATTCGCGCTTGTCAGTGAGCTTGACGATGATCTCGTCTGCCCCCTCGACCACATGGGCATTGGTCAGGACATAGCCGTCAGCCGAAACGATGAAACCCGACCCGAGCGAGCGACTGTCGGGCTCAGCCCGCGGAGCTCCCGGATTGCGGGGAATGAAACGCCTGAAGAAGTCGAACATGGGGTCGTCTTCTTCCAGACTCGGGATACTCCTCCCCTGACGGCCGGCCTGGGTCGTGCTGATATTGACCACCGCCGAGCCCTGGCGCTCGGCCAGATCGGCAAAGTCGGGCAAATCCCTGGCGTAACCGGCCTGCGGAATCACCAGAGAAAAAACGAGTCCCAAAAAAAAGAAAATTCGCAACACAGGAACAGGCAGATTCATCGTTCGCACACCCCCGCCTGGGACGCAGGAATCCGCTCAAGACGAAGCGGCAAGTCGACATTCGGCAAAGCCGCATTCCGTCGTCCGAACAGTGCTGCGGCAAACCCACCTACCACGGCCCCCACGCCCGCTGAAAGATCCACGCTGCCCGGCGAGGCCACCGCGGCGCCCAAGGCCGCGCCAGCAAGAACGCCAAGCACCGGAAAAGCATAGGCGACCAACGCGGCCCTCAACGGCACGCCATCGTCGATCAGAACGCCCACCTGCTCTCCAGGCTGCACGCCGATTTCGTTGGAAACCCTCACAGCCTGGCTGGATGCACCAAAGGGCCGCGCAATATTCACGCCTCCGCAACCGCCAGGCTCATTGCAACGACCACAACCTTGCGAAACGGCCACATCCACCCACGCAAACCGTCCTTCCACCCGCAGCACGACACCGTTTACACGCATCAGCGTTTCCGCATTTCCACGCCATCGGCGATACGGACGAGAGCCTGTGACGGCACTTCGCCCAAAACAGTGATCAGGTGGTCAGAAACCGTGCGCCGGAAGATATTCACCGCACCGGAAGTGCTCATGCCGCTCTGGGGGCTGCCCTTGGCGGGTGCGGCGGGTTCGATGAAGACCGAAATTGCCGCCAGGCCATCGGAGAAAACCACGTGGTAAGCGTCACCGCGCGACTTGCGCGCCTGACGCACCACCGACACGACCTGGCGAAAACCCGGAATCGTGTTCTTGAAAACCCAGCCGGTATCTTCAACCCTCACTTCGTTGCCGCGGGCATTGACGACCCGCCAGTCCGCGGCGCGCACGAAGCTCGGTTTGACCTTTTCCTTGTCGAAAGGCGCTCCAATCTGGACTTCATTGAACGCGAACTGTTCGATGCTCTCACCCTTTTCACCGATCAGACGCGCCCTCAACAACAAGCCTGAAGCCACATCGGCCCAGAAGTGGTGGCCAAAACGCATGTCATCCTTGGGTTCGAGGATGATCTGCTGGCTCTCAAGCCCCGCTATGCGGACGACCTCGCCCTTCCGGATCCGGTAATTCTCGGCCAGCAGATTGGGAGATGTCGGCAAGCGGGCGGGAAAACTGCGCCGGGCAGACGACTGATCAACGATCAGCAGCTTCTGATCCGGTAAAAAGCACTGCACCTCTTCGTTGCTGCGGACTACCTCACGCGGACTTCCGTCCAGCGCCTCAAGCTTTTCGTACTCTGCCCCGCCATCCACCAGGTGGGCGATTCGGGAAGTCTCGACGCTCTTGCCATTCTGGTAAATGAAGGTACCTGTGTAATTAAGCTTGTGGGCCGCGCTTGAAATTCGCCCCAGCCAACTCAGGGGATCGGTGGGCACCTGGGCTGATGCGATACTGCACCAGGCAAAAAAAGCCATCAGGACACAGAAAAGATGCTTCATCTTTCACCGGCTGCACGGGCATCCGAAACGGTCCGAACATAAAGCGCCACGCCGGGCATGGCCGCCGATGGCGCCATTGCCTGATGGGCAAAAAGATACTCACGCTCCGAGGGCTCCACCGACGCACTGACTGCCGCAGTACGAACCCCGGCTGACGCCTGCGCAGCCACGACAAGCGTTGGCGCCTTGGTGGCGGCCATCTGAATGGAATCCTGACCGGCCCCATTGAGGGTCATTGCAACCCAGCCAACGGCAGCCACACCCATAACGGAAGCAGCGATCGGCATGAGATGACGTACCCAGTTATTGCCCTCTTCACGCCGGACGGGCGCGAGGACCGTAGGTTCGTCTTCCAGGCACAGCATGACCTTGCTGGTAAAGTCAGAGGACAACACATCCTCGTCCCGCAGCACATCCCCGATGAGGCAATAATTTTCCCAATTCCGCCTGAGCGCCCCGTCCCGCTTCAGGGACTCCAGCATGCGCGACGAAGCGTTATCGTCGAGCGCGCCATCCAGCAGGGCCGAAACCTTTTCTTTCATCGTGTCACCACCTCTTGTTCGGAGCCGTATCGAGCAACGGCTTGAGCTTTTCGGAAATAGCTTCCCGCGCACGGAAAATCCGCGAGCGAACCGTGCCGATAGGGCACTCCATGATCGTGGCGATCTCCTCGTAGCTCAAACCTTCGATTTCACGCAACACAATCGCCGTCCTCAATTCTTCGGGCAGAGCCTCCATCGCCACATTAACCGTGTCGCCGATCTGCTTGGTCATCAACAGACGCTCGGGCGTGTTGTTGTCCCGCAACTGATCCGCATCCTCGAAGGTCTCGGCCTCCTCGGAATCGAAATCCGTCGTGGTCGGAGCGCGCCGGCCTTGCGAAACGAGAAAATTCTTGGCGGTGTTGATCCCGATACGATAGAGCCATGTATAAAAAGCGCTGTCTCCACGGAAAGACGGCAAAGCCTTGTAAGCCTTGATGAACGTCTCCTGGGCGACATCCTCCACTTCGGCGGGATCTCTGATCAATCTCGACAGAAGCCGGGCGAGCTTGCGCTGATACTTCGCGACGAGCAGGCCGAAAGCCTGCTTGTCGCCGCGCTGGACACGCTCGACCAACTGCTGGTCAATTTCGCGATCGCTCATGGTCGGGGAAGGTATACCTTGTGTGTCGTGGGCCGGTTGGCCACAGACCGCACAGTATACCCGAGCGACCGCAAATCCCTGCCAAAGCACTGGGGTTGACCGCAGCTCCGGCAGCATAGTTCAGTCGCCCGAAGGGTTTTGTTGGCTTCGGTGCGACCAAGGCCACATGCTATAGTCGGCCCTCCAAAATATTGCCCACGCGGAAATACCGAAGTGACCGCTTTTGATGTTTTGATATTGGGCAGCGGCCTTGCCGGCCAATCTCTGGCGTTGCGCCTCGCCGACAGCCTCAAGGTAGCCATAGTTACCAAACGAACACTGGAAGACAGCGCCAGTGCCTGGGCCCAGGGCGGCATCGCCGCCGTGCTCGACCCGGCGGCCGACAGCATCGAAGCCCACGTTGCCGACACGCATACGGCCGGAGCCGGCCTGTGCTCCGATAGCGCCACCCGCTTCGTCGTCGAAAACGGGCCCCGCGCCATCCGCTGGCTGATCGATCATGGCGTCCCGTTCAGCAGCGACACCAGCTCCCCCATCGGTTACCACCTGACGCGCGAAGGCGGCCACAGCCAGCGACGCATCATTCATGCAGCCGACGCCACGGGTGCCGCCGTGCAGGCGACCCTTACCGAACAGGTCCGGGCCCACTCGAACATCGCGATCTTCGAGCAGCACATAGCCGTCGACCTGATCGTCGGGCGAAAGATCGGCCGCCCGGAGGAAGGCTGTCTCGGCGCCTACGTGCTCGACATCGCCAACGATGAAGTACGCACTTTTGCAGCCAGCCACACGGTGCTGGCCACCGGCGGCACCTGCAAGGTTTACCTCTATACGACCAATCCCGACACAGCCACCGGCGACGGCGTTGCAATGGCCTGGCGGGCAGGCTGCCGGGTTGCGAACATGGAGTTCATCCAGTTCCACCCGACCTGTCTTTACCACCCGCAAGCAAAGTCCTTCCTCATTTCCGAAGCCGTGCGCGGCGAAGGCGGCTTGCTGCGCCGCCCGGACGGCAGCCGGTTCATGCCGGACTACGACAGCCGCGAAGAGCTCGCACCTCGTGACGTGGTCGCCCGCGCCATCGATTTCGAGATGAAGAAGCACGGCCTCGACTGCGTATTCCTCGACATCAGCCACAAGCCGGCAGACTTTCTCAAGGAACATTTCCCGAACATCCTGGCCCGCTGCCTGGAACTCGGCATCGACATCACCCAGCAGCCGATTCCGGTCGTACCAGCCGCTCATTTCTCCTGCGGAGGCATCGTCACAGACCTCCGCGCCCGCACCGACGTGAGCGGCCTCTACGCCATCGGCGAAACTGCCTGCACCGGCCTGCACGGCGCCAACCGTCTGGCCAGCAACTCACTGCTCGAATGCCTGGTTTTCAGCGAAGCCGCAGCCAGCGACATCCTTGCCAACCCCCGCGAACGGGCCGACTCCCTCCCCCAATGGGACGAAAGCCGCGTCACCGACTCCGACGAAGCGATCGTCATATCCCACAACTGGGACGAGCTGCGCCGCTTCATGTGGGACTACGTCGGGATCGTGCGCACGAACAAGCGCCTTCAGCGCGCCCAGCACCGCATTCGCCTGCTGGCCCGGGAAATCGAGGAGTTCTACAGCAATTTCCGGGTCAGCAACGACCTCATCGAGCTCCGCAACCTCGTAGTCACTGCGGACCTGATCGTGCGCAGCGCCTTGAAGCGCAAGGAGAGCCGCGGCCTGCATTTTAGCCGGGACTACCCGGAAGTCCTTCCAAAGGCGCGCAACACCATCCTGCGCCCCACCGACAGCAACAAGACTTAAGCGCCATCCGCCTGCTGTGCGCCTGCCGGCCTCGCCCGCAGGCGCACCCATATCTGCAGGGCACGCCAGTGCGCGGGCGACAACTGATCGGACAGAAGCAGCACCGCTCCCCGTTTTTTCGCTGCACTTTTCTGCCAGACCAGCCAGACAGCCTTGTTGAGCACAACCGTCGCTGGCAGCAAGCAAGCCTCAAGCTCACCGACCCCCTCAGGCTCGACAATCAGCCCTCCGTCATTCTGGAGGCCGAGCCGGCGCGGCCCACGCTTTCTCCATACCAGCAGAAAATGCAAAAGAGATACAGCCAGCAGAGCGAGGCACGCCCTGCGCAACTCGCCATCGGGAACACCCAGTAAAAACGAAAAAGCCGCCGTGGCATGCATCGCCATCACCAGGATGACGAGCAGCCGCGACGGCTGAATTTCAATGACGGTCACGAGGTACGGATTCCCGCACCCGAAGAGCCGTCAAACCTTCCTGAACACCAAGGTACCGTTGGTACCGCCAAACCCGAAATTGTTCTTGACTGCCACGTCAATCTTCATTGGCCGGGCAATGTTTGCACAATAATCGAGATCACACTCCGGATCCTGCTCGAAGATGTTGATCGTCGGCGGCGACACCTGGTGATAAACAGCCAGGGCCGTCAGCACGGATTCAAGGCCACCCGCTCCACCAAGAAGGTGGCCCGTCATCGACTTGGTGGAGTTCACCACCAGCGACTTGGCAACATCGGCACCAAACGCCAGCTTGATAGCCTCGGTTTCGTTTTTGTCACCCAGCGGTGTCGAGGTGCCATGGGCATTGAGGTACTGCACCTCGTCGGGATTGACCCTGGCGTTCTGCAGCGCATTGACCATACTGCGTCGCGGCCCGTCGGTATCCGGAGCGGTCATGTGGTATGCATCACCGCTCATGCCAAAACCGGCAATTTCGGCGTAGATACGCGCACCGCGCTTGACTGCGTGTTCGTACTCTTCCAACACCAGCACCCCAGCGCCTTCACCAAGCACAAAACCGTCACGATCCTTATCCCACGGCCGGCTGGCCGTTGCAGGATCGTCATTGCGCGTGGACAGGGCTTTTGCCGAAGCGAAACCGCCGACAGCGAGAGGCGTCACCGTTGATTCGGCACCACCGCAAACCATCATGTCCGCATCACCGTACTCGATCATGCGCGCGCTCATGCCAATCGCGTGCAGACCGGTGGTACAGGCCGTGACCACGGCCAGGTTCGGCCCCTTGAGACCCAACATGATCGACAGGTTGCCGGAAATCATGTTGATGATCGTGCCAGGAATGAAGAAGGGCGAAATCTTGCGCGGACCACCTGCCAGAAAATCGTCGTGGGTATTCTCGATCATCGGCAGACCGCCAATGCCGGAACCGATATTCACGCCGAACCGGTGGGCATTGGCTTCCGTCACTTCGATCCCGGAGTCCCGGAAAGCCTGAATACCCGCAGCGAGACCGTAGTGGATGAAACCATCCATCCGACGCGCTTCCTTCGGAGAAAGGTAGGCGCCAATATCGAAGCCCTTTACCTCTCCGGCAATTTTCGCCGAAAAGGCAGAGGTGTCGAAACGGGTAATCTGACCGATGCCCGAACGCCCGTTGGTGATGGCATCCCAGGCTTCAGGAACGGTATTACCGACCGGCGAAACAACGCCAAGGCCGGTTACGACAACTCTGCGACGGGACAAGGCAGGCTCCTGCGAGTCTTACTTCTTGAGGTGGGCGGAAACGTAGTCGATCGCCTGCTGAACGCTGGTGATCTTTTCGGCTTCTTCGTCAGGGATTTCGCACTCGAATTCTTCTTCAAGGGCCATCACCAGCTCGACGGTGTCGAGGGAGTCGGCGCCGAGATCATCCACGAAGGACGATTCGTTCTTGATTTCGGATTCGTTAACGCCAAGTTGTTCGGCAACGATTTTTTTGACGCGCTGTTCAAGATTTTCCATATAGCAACTCCTTCGCTGATTGAGCGGGGTGAATTCAAAACCCCCGCATTCTACCAAAAACACGCACCCTCGCCAGTACGGCGAGATTTACGCCATGTACATGCCGCCATTCACGTGAAGGGTGGCACCCGTCACATAGGATGCGGCCGGGGAGGCCAGAAAGCCTACCACCGCTGCAATTTCTTCCGGCTTGCCGAGGCGACCGAGGGCAATCTTGCCCTGCAGTGCTTCCCGTTGGGCTTCGGGCAGTTCCTTGGTCATGTCGGTATCAATGAAGCCCGGTGCGACACAATTGACCGTGATGTTGCGGCTACCCAGCTCCTGGGCCAGCGCACGGCTCATGCCTGCGACGCCCGCCTTGGCGGCCGCGTAGTTGGCCTGACCAGGGTTGCCCGAGCTCCCGACCACGGACGTGATGTTGATGATCCGGCCATTCCGGGCCTTCATCATGCCGCGCATGACAAGTCTGGACATGCGAAAAACCGACTTGAGATTGGTATCGAGCACCGCATCCCACTCGGAATCCTTCATGCGCATCGAGAGGTTGTCACGGGTGATGCCCGCATTATTCACGAGGATGGCAACCGCACCGAACGCCTTCTCGATTTCGCCGATCGCAGCCTCGCAGGCCGCCGCATCGGTCACATCCAGCGCCAGTCCGCGACCGGCAACGCCTGCGGCCTCGAGCCCGGCCTGGATGTCAGCGGCGCCGGCTGGCGAGGTGGCCGTACCTACCACGGTGGCACCAAGACGCCCCAACTCAAGGGCGATCGCCCGGCCAATACCGCGTGAAGCGCCGGTCACCAGCGCTACCTGTCCCTGCAAAACCTGTGTCATGCCGCCTCCGTCGTCTGGAGAATGTCTGCGAGACTGGCTGCATCGGCAATCGCACCGCCCTGCAGGCTGCCCTCGATACGCTTGGTCATGCCGGCCAGAACCTTGCCCGGGCCGCATTCGAAAACGTGGGTTGAACCGCGACGGGCGATCTCCTGCACCGTCTCGATCCAGCGCACCGGCGAATAGGCCTGACGTACCAGTGCGTCCTTGATGCGCGCAGGCTGATCTTCGACGGCCACGTCCACGTTGTTGAGCACGGCAATCGACGGCACCCGGACTTCGATTTCGGCGAGGCGTTGCTGCAGTCGTTCGGCGGCAGGCTTCATCAGCGCACAGTGGAAGGGCGCGCTCACGGGCAGCAAGACACCGCGCTTGGCGCCCCGCGCCTTGGCAGCAACGATCGCCCTCTCGACAGCAGCACGCGAACCGGCGATGACGATCTGACCGGGAGAATTGAGATTGGCGGCCGAAACCACCTCACCTTGTGCCGCTTCGGCACAGGCCTCCACCGCCTGAGCCTCGTCGAGACCCAGCAGCGCCGCCATGGCCCCCTCGCCTTGCGGGACGGCCTCCTGCATTGCCTGAGCACGCAGACGGACGAGCTTGACCGCATCCTGAAAGTCGAGCGCACCAGCAGCCACGAGCGCCGAATACTCGCCAAGACTGTGCCCGGCGACCAATGCCGGCACGGCACCGCCGCGGGCGATCCATTCACGATATACGGCGATACCGGCAGTCAGCATCAGCGGCTGGGTGTTGACGGTTTGTGCGAGCAGTTCGGCGGGACCATCAGCCACCATCTGCCAGAGATCCTCTCCGAGTGCAGCCGAAGCTTCAGCGAAGGTTTCACGGATAACCGCGGAATCTCCGTAGGCGGCCATCATTCCGACCGACTGGGAACCCTGACCCGGAAAAACAAAAGCGAAATTCATCAATCCCCGTCCTTAAGTGGCTATGACTGATTCTCAGAACTCGAGGAGCACGGCGCCCCAGGTGAAGCCGCCGCCAACCCCTTCGAGCAGGATTTTCTGCCCGCGCTGGATGCGTCCGTCACGAACGGCCAGATCGAGCGCCAGCGGAATCGAGGCCGCCGACGTGTTGCCATGCTCACCGACGGTGGCAATCACCTTTTCCGGCGGCACGCCGAGGCGCTTGGCGGTAGCCTGCATGATCCGGATATTGGCCTGGTGGGGAATCAGCCAGTCCACATCGTCGATCCCGAGCCCGGCCTGCTCCACCACCTCACGGGCAACGTCGCTGAGCGCCCGGACTGCAAACTTGAAGACGGCCTGGCCATCCATGCGCAGGAATGGATCGCCGGTGATCTCACCGCGATTCACCTGCCCAGGCACATTCAGGATGGAATTGTGACTGCCGTCGGCATGCAGCGCCGTGGCCAGAATGCCGGGCTTGTCGGACGCCTCCAGCACCACCGCACCGGCCCCGTCACCGAAGAGCACACAGGTACCACGGTCGTTCCAGTCAAGAATGCGCGAGAAGACCTCGGCACCCACAACCAGCGCACGCTGGTTGCTGCCGGAGCGAATGAATTTCTCGGCGGTTGCAAGCGCGTAGGCAAAGCCGGTACAGACCGCCTGCAGATCGAACGCGGCGCCGCCATTGACGATGCCAAGACGTGCCTGCAACAGCGCCGCCGTACTCGGAAAGATGTAATCAGGCGTCGATGTGGCGACGATGATCAGGTCGATGTCGGAAGGCTGGCAACCCGCAGCGGCAATCGCACGCACACTGGCCTCGTAGGCCAGCTGACTGGCCGTGACATCCGGTGCAGCCAGATGTCGCATTCTGATACCGGTACGTTCGACGATCCAGTCGTCGGACGTCTCGATGCCACGCGCGACCAGATCGCTGTTGCTCACCGGCTCGCCGGGCAAAAAACTGCCTGTGCCGATCACTCGTGCATGGATCATCCCTCGGACCTTTCACGTTCCATTCGTTCGCTGATGCGTTCGATCAGCCGGTTGCGCGCCGCTTCGGAAGCCCGGCAAATGGCCTGCTCAAAGGCAAAAGCATCCGCCGAGCCGTGGCTCTTGACCACCACGCCCCGCAAACCCAATAGCGCCGCGCCATTGTAGCGACGGGAGTCGACCTTGTGCTTGAAACCCTTCAGGGCCGACATCGCAAAGACCGCCGCCAGCTTGGTCATCCAGTTGCGCGAGAACTGCTCGCGCAGGAAGGTCGCCATCATCTGGGCAAGACCTTCGGACGTCTTGAGGGCCACGTTACCCACAAAGCCGTCACACACGACGACATCGACGGTGCCTTTGTAAATGTCATTGCCTTCCACGTTACCGTAGAAGTTAAGACCGCTGTTGCGCAGCAGCACCGCGGCTTGCTTGACCGTCTCGTTGCCCTTGATGTCTTCTTCGCCGATATTCAGGAGGCCGACACTCGGCCGCTCGTTGTGCTCGACGGCCGCCACCAGCATGGCACCCATGATAGCGAACTGGAGGAGGTGCTCGGGCGAACAATCGACGTTGGCGCCGAGATCGAGGACGTGGGTCTGGCCGCGCAAGGTGGGCAGCGTGCTGCAGATTGCAGGGCGGTCGATGCCCGGAAGCGTCTTCAGCACAAAACGGGAGATCGCCATGAGCGCCCCCGTGTTGCCAGCCGAAACCGCAGCCTGCGCGTCGCCGGACTTGACAAGGTCAACCGCCACGCGCATCGAGGAATCCTTCTTGCTGCGCATGGCCAAAGCTGGAGGCTCGTCCATGCCGACGACCTCCGACGCGCGCTGAATGCGCAGTCTCTCGCCGAACTCGGCAAGCGCCGTGCCCAGGTGCGGCTCAATCGCCTCCGGACGCCCTACGAGCACAATCCGGGTATCACGGTCGGCCCGCAAGAAATGCAGAGCAGCCGGAACGGTTACCGAAGGGCCGTGATCGCCCCCCATGCAGTCAATAGCCAGGGTGACAGTCATTCGGCGCAATCAGAGAAGGAGTTTTGCAGAATCGTTGTAAAAACGGCGCGATCACCCGAAGGCGTCGCGCCGTTTTTCAAGCGGGAGAATTACTCGCCCTTGGCCTTGGCGACCTTCTTGCCACGGTAAACGCCGGACGGCGAAACGTGGTGACGCAGGTGCACTTCGCCGGTGGTCGGCTCGATGGCCAGCGGGGGAGCCACGAGGAAATCGTGGGAGCGGTGCATACCGCGCTTGGACGGGGACTTCTTGTTCTGTTGGACAGCCATGAAAAACTCCTTGAGGAATACTTTAAACCTTGCCGCGCAACTGGCGCAGAACGGCGAAGGGCGAAATCTCTTCATCGACGCCGGACTTGACCGGCGGTTCGCAACTTTCGTGACGGGGCACCAGCGGCAAGGCCAGCAGCACCTCATCCTCCACCAAGGCCAGCAGGTCGGTCAGCGGCTCAACCTCGAGGGCATCCACCGCGTCGTTTTCCAGCTCATCCTCCGGCGGTTGCTCACCGGGGCGGAGAAGCAGGAGCCGATTCTGCACTTCACAGGGCCAGACCATGGCGTCGAGGCACCGCTGACACTGCAAAACCAGATCACTCCGGATTTCCAGATCAACGTAAAGCTTGCCCTCGTCGTCACGCTCACCCTGAAACCCGAAAATCACGGTTCCGGTAGGTTCCTGCACCGACTCAGCCAAACGGCCGAGCTGGATGACAGGCACCTCGCCATCAAGGCGACGTCCATCTTTGGCCAGCGCCCGAAGGTCGATCACGAAGCGTTCTTGCGACATAAGCGCGGCATGATATTATTTTCGGCTGCCTGTGTCAAAACCCTGCTTAACGCGCCGCCCGACAATATCGGAACGACGCCCGCCCCGCTCATGAAACTCGTCCTCGCCTCCACGTCGGCCTATCGCCGTGAACTCCTGCAGCGCTTCGGCCTGCCCTTCGACGTCGCCCGCCCGGATCTGGATGAAAGCCCGCTGCCCGACGAAGCCCCCTGGGCCACCGCCGAACGCCTGGCCGTCGAAAAGGCCAGGGCGGTTGCCGGGCAGTTCAAGGACGCACTCATTATCGGCAGCGATCAGGTTGCCTATATGGACGACGCCCGCTTCGGCAAGCCCGGCACCGTCGAGCGCGCCATCGCCCAGCTCAAGTCCATGAGCGGCCGGACGGTGACCTTCCACACCGCACTGGCTGTGCTCAACACCCGCAGCGGCCATGTCCAGGTGGATGCCGTACCAACCGAAGTCCGCTTCCGCACGCTGTCCGACGACGAGATCGTGCGCTACGTCGAGAAAGAGCGCCCGCTCGACTGCGCCGGCAGCGCCAAGTCCGAAGGACTGGGCATCACGCTCCTCGACGCGCTCCGTGGCGACGACCCCAACGCCCTTGTCGGCCTGCCGCTGATCGCACTGGCACGCATGCTGCGCAACGAAGGCGTGGTGCTGCCGTAACCATGACAAGCGGAACCCTCTACCTGATTCCCGTCAGCCTCGGCCCGGCTTCGACCGGCCTGACAACGCCGGCCGAAGTCGGCGCCCGGGCGCGCAGCCTCGACTACTTTGTCGTCGAGAACGCGCGCACGGCCCGCGCCGAACTCAAGCGCTTTGAGCACCCGCGCCCCATGCGTGAGCTCGACATCCGCGAACTACCCGAAAAGCCCGGCCCGGCCGATCTCGACACCCTTCTCGCTCCGCTGCTGGCCGGCCGGGATGCAGGCCTGATGTCGGAGGCCGGCTGCCCGGCAGTAGCCGACCCGGGTGCCCTCCTCGTCCGCCGCGCCCACGAAGCGGGCATCCGCGTCGTGCCGATGGTCGGGCCATCCTCACTGCTGCTTGCGCTGATGGCCTCCGGCCTAAACGGCCAGAGCTTCGCCTTTCACGGCTATCTGCCCGTGGACGAAGAAGCCCGCAAAAAGCGCATCAAGGAACTCGAAGCCGAATCAGCGCGCCTCTCGCGCACCCAGCTGTTCATCGAAACCCCCTATCGCAACGACCGCATGTTCGAGGCGCTGCGCAGCACCTGCGGGCCGGAAACCCGCCTCTGCATCGCCCGCGACCTGACCGTCGAAAGCGAGTGGATCGTCACCCGGCGGATCGCCGAATGGAAAAAGGCCGCTGCGCCAGATCTGGCAAAGCGGCCTACGGTATTCCTGCTGCTCGCCGGCTGACCGGCGCCATCACCCGACCAGAAAAACACCCCCGTCGCACTCGACGACCGGCAGCACTTCCAGCCGCCCGTTCCGGCACGGCCCCGCCACGCAGCGCCCGCTGTCGGGTGCATACATGGCACCGTGCGTTGCGCAAATCAGATACCGGCGCGAATCGTCGAAAAAGCGGCCCGGCAGCCAGTCCAGCTCGATGGGCACATGAGCACAGCGATTCAGGTAGGCGTAAACCTTCCCATCGAAGCGCACCACAAAAGCTGCACGCTCACCCCCGGGACGCACCACGGTAAATCTGACGCCATCGCCGCCGTCCTGCAGCTCGGCGGAGGTGCAAATCATGCGTTAGCCTCAAGCCAGGCACGCAACTCGGCCGGCGTATGAACGCAGGCCAGTGGTACCTCAGCCTGGAGCTGACTCACCGGATGGGCACCGAAACTCACGGCCAGCCCGGCTACCCCGGCATTCTTCGCCATCAGCAGATCATGGGTGGTATCACCGATCATCAGGCAGGACCCGGCGGCCACACCAAGCTCCTCCATCAATTCATGGAGCATCGCCGGATGTGGTTTGGAAAAACACTCATCAGCACAGCGGGTGGCATGGAAATACTGCCCGAGCCCCGAAAACCCCAGCGCCCGATCAAGCCCGTTGCGGCTCTTGCCGGTGGCCACCGCCAGCAGATGCCCCCTGCCGTGCAGCTCTGCGATGAGTTCGACGGTACCGTCGAAAAGCGTGAGCTCGTGATCGCTCGACAAATAGTGGTGACGGTAACGCTCGACCATCTGCGGATACGCCTCCACCGGCAACTCCGGCACGGCGTGATGCAACGCATCCGACAAGCCAAGCCCGATCACGTGGCGGGCGCGGGCGTCGGTAGGCACCGGCAAACCCAGATCGGCGCTGGCCGCCTGGATTGCATGAACGATGGCCGCTGCGGAATCCAGCAAGGTGCCGTCCCAGTCGAAGACGATCAGTTCAAAACGCTTTGCCAAAGCCTTACCCATACTCCCTCTCCCGACTCTGTTCGACATACGCGACAAACCCTTCCAGCTCGGCCGGCAACGGCGACGCAAGCTCGATCAGCTGATCAGTCAGCGGATGATGGAAGGCCAGCCTGGCGGCATGCAGGAACATGCGCTTGAGCCCTTCCTTTTCCAGCTGCTTGTTGAGGGCAAAATCCCCGTACTTGTCGTCGCCGCACAAGGGGAAGCCCGCATGGGTGAGGTGCACGCGAATCTGGTGCGTACGCCCGGTTTTCAATTCCACCTCGACCAGGCTGTAGCCCTGCCAGCGCTTCACCAGCCGCACGATGCTGTGGGCCGGCTTGCCCTCCGGATTCACGCTGACGCGGCGCTCGCCGTTGTCGATCAGGTACTTCAGAAGCGGCTGCTTGATGTGCTGGAGCGTGTTCAGCCAGCGGCCCGCCACCATCGTGAGGTAGCGCTTCTGCACCCGACCATCGCGCATCATGTCGTGGAGCACAGTCAGCGCACTGCGCTTCTTGGCGACGATCAGAAGGCCCGAGGTTTCCCGGTCGAGGCGATGAACGAGTTCGAGGAACTTCGCCTCCGGGCGCTGCCGGCGCAACTGCTCGATCACCCCGAAACTCACGCCACTCCCCCCATGAACAGCCAGGCCGGCGGGCTTGTCGAGGACCAGCAGCGCCTCGTCCTCGAAGACGATATCGAAAGGCTTTCCGACCGGCACCGGCGCCGCAGCCTCCTTCTCGGCCAGACGGATCGGCGGAATGCGCACCTCGTCACCCATCTGTAGGCGATAGGTCTGATCCACCCGGCGGCTGTTCACGCGCACCTCGCCGCTTCGCAGGATGCGGTAGATGTGACTCTTCGGCACCCCCTTGCAAACGCGAACAAGAAAGTTGTCGATGCGCTGCCCGGCACTGCCTTCATCCACGCGGGTGTGACTCACTGCGGGGGTTTTACTCAAGGCCATCTTTTTGAAATATACTGTTGGACGGTTTTTCGGTCCTGATGCGTCGCGCCTGCCTGACAGTGTGTTGTTCAGAGATTCAACACCAGCCGGCGCCGCGCCGGAGCGACTTAACGCTGGATGAGTCCAGCAACTTACCCGCTCCCGGAAAACCAAAGGAAGGTCCGTCGCCAGACAAAAAGAGGGCGATGGTACTGTATTCGACAATAAACTTGTACCAATTGCGCACAGTCGCACACGCAGATTAATGGCCCTGAAACCGGGGGTCGCGAAGATGGCCCTGCAAGCAGGCCCGAGGTCGCAACCAGGAACGCCGTCGTACCCGCGAGTACGGCCCGTCCCGGATTGCGAGACCAGGCGACGCAGCAGGTTCTTCGCAACCCCTCAGCGAACATCGCGGTTCAGGGTTCAATAGACGAATCCCGCCACCCGTTTTAGTTTGATACCCCCGATGAAGGATAGTCGCGTTAACGCCAAACTAAGTCACCGCTGTTAAGCGGGTGGCGCGCTTCGTCCTGCCCGTGTGCCGCGCGGGAGAAAAAGACGAATGAAGCGCATGCTCTTCAACGCGACGCAGGCCGAGGAACTCCGCGTTGCCATTGTCGACGGTCAGAAACTGATCGATCTCGACATTGAATCGGCCGCCAAGGAACAACGTAAAAGCAACATCTACAAAGCCGTCATCACGCGCATCGAGCCCAGTCTCGAAGCCGCTTTTGTCGACTACGGCGCCGAGCGCCACGGCTTCCTGCCGTTCAAGGAAATCTCCCGCGCCTATTTCCAGCCTGGCGTCGACGCCAGCCGTGCTTCCATCAAGGAAGCCCTGAAGGAAGGCCAGGAGCTGATCGTCCAGGTCGAAAAGGACGAGCGTGGCAACAAGGGCGCCGCCCTCACCACGTTTGTCTCGCTGGCGGGCCGCTACCTTGTGCTGATGCCCAACAACCCCCGTGGCGGCGGTGTTTCGCGCCGCGTCGAGGGTGACGAGCGCGCCGAACTGCGTGACGTCATGGACCAGCTCGAAGTGCCCGGCGGGATGAGTCTGATCGCCCGTACCGCAGCCATCGGCCGCAACGCCGAAGAGCTGCAATGGGACCTGAACTACCTGCTGCAACTGTGGACCGCCGTCGACGGCGCCGCCGGCTCGCAGACCGGCGCATTCCTGATTTACCAGGAAGGCAGCCTTGTCATCCGCGCCATCCGTGATTACTTCCAGCCGGACATCGGCGAAATCCTGATCGACACCGACGACGTGTACGAACAGGCGCGCCAGTTCATGGCCCACGTGATGCCGCAGAACGTGAACCGCGTGAAGCGTTATCACGACGACGTGCCGCTGTTCTCGCGTTTCCAGATCGAACACCAGATCGAATCCGCGTATTCACGCCAGGTCAGCCTGCCCTCCGGCGGCGCCATCGTGATCGACCACACCGAAGCCCTGGTTTCGGTGGACGTGAACTCCGGTCGCGCCACCCGCGGTGCCGACATCGAGGAAACCGCCTTCAAGACCAACTGCGAAGCCGCCGATGAAGTGGCCCGCCAGCTGCGTCTGCGCGACCTTGGCGGCCTGATCGTCATCGACTTCATCGACATGGAGTCGCAGAAGAACCAGCGCGAAGTCGAGAACCGCCTGCGCGACGCGCTGCGCTACGACCGTGCCCGTGTCCAAACCGGCAAGATCAGCCGCTTCGGCCTGCTCGAACTGTCGCGCCAGCGCCTGCGCCCGGCCCTCGCCGAAACCAGCTACATCCCCTGCCCGCGCTGCAACGGCACCGGCCACATCCGCAGCACCGAATCGTCGGCCCTGCACATCCTGCGCATCCTCGAAGAGGAAGCCATGAAAGACAACACCGGCGCCCTGCACTGCCAGGTTCCGGTCGACGTGGCCACCTTCCTGCTCAACGAGAAGCGCGACGACATCGCAAAGATCGAAGTGCGCCACAAGGTCGGCCTGGTGCTGATCCCCAACCGCCACCTCGAAACGCCCCACCACGAAATCATCCGCCTGCGTCACGACCAGCTCAACCTGGAAGAAGGCGCCATCCCCAGCTACCGGATGGCGACCAAGCCGGCCGACGAAACCTACACCCCGCCGTCGGCCAATACCGACCGCCCGGCCCGCCAGGAAGCTGCCGTCAAGGGCATCACGCCGGACCAGCCGGCTCCGATCGTCGAAGCCAGGGTTGCTCCGGCCCCGGCTCCCGTGCCGGAAAGCCAGCCTGGTCTGCTGGCCCGCATCTTCGCGTTCTTCCGTGGCGAAAAAGAACCCGAGCCAGCTCCGGTGGTCGTGCAGCCGGAAACCCCGCGCCGCGAATCCCGCCCGCGCAACGAGCGTAACGGCCGTCGTGACGGTCGCGAAGGAGGTGGCCGCGGTCGCCGCGATGGTCAGCGTGACGGTCAGAGAGAAGAACGGGGCGACAACCGGGAAACCCGCGAAGGTCGTGAAGGTCGTGAAGGTCGCGACAACAACCGCACGGCCCCTGTCGAAGCCCAGGGCGAGCAGCGCGAGAAGCCGCAACGCGAGCGCGGCGAACGCCAGGAACGTGGCGAGCGTGCAGAGCGCGGTGAACGCGCCGAAAGAGGCGAGCGCCCCGAACGTGGCGAGCGCGGTGAAGGTCGTGGTCGCAACCGCAACAACCAGCCCAAGCCCGCCGAAGCCGAAGGCGTCGCAGCCAGCGCCGAGCAGGTCACGGCCGTCGCCGCGGTAGCCGCCGTCGCCTCCACCGAAGCCGCAGCAGGCACGGCAGCCGAAGGTGAAGCCAACGCCGAACGCAGCCGCCGCAGCCGTCGCGGTCGTCGTGGTGGTCGTCGCAACGAGGAAGGTGGCAGCACCGAAGCCGCCAGCCAGGGCGAACTGGAAATCGGCGAACAGGCCCAGCCTGCCGTCGAAGCCGCTCAAGCCGAAGCGACCCCGGTCGTGGAAGCCGCCCCGGTCGTCGAAGCGCCGGCAGTTGTCGAGGCGCCGGCTGCCGTTGCCGAAGCCATCGCCCCTGCCGCCGCAGAAACCCCGGTGGTCGAAGCACCCGCCGCCGTTGAGCCGGCCCCGGTAGAAGCCCTGCCGGTCGTCGTCGAAGCCGTTGTTGCGCCCGATCTGATCGAGCAAGCCGTCGCCGCCGCGCACAAGGCCGAAACCCCCGCACCGGTGGTCGATGCCCAGCCCGTGGAAGCCGCCCCTGTCGAGGCTGCGCCCGTCGAAGCCCCGACGAGCGAAGCGGTCGCCACGGTTGAAGAAACCGTGACTGCAGCGCCGGTGGTGGTCGAAAGCGTCGCCAAGGCACCCGCCAGCGCACCGGCGGACCTGTCCTCTGCGCTCGAGGGCAGCGGCCTCGTGATGATCGAGACCCGTGCCGAGGCCGTGAAGGCTTTCCAGCCCGAAACCCCGTCCGAGCCGGTCCAGCCGGTCCGTCGTCGCCGCAACCGCGCACCGGTTGTCGCAGACGAGCCGCTCGTCCAGGTTGAAACCGGCCCGAAGTAAGCCGGCCGACGCCCAGCAAAAAGGCCAGTCCCGCGGGACTGGCCTTTTTTATTTCAATGACCCGTCCTGAAATAGGTTGACACTTTTTTGCCGCAGCAAGGAAGCGTCAATG
>NZ_JAOAUU010000169.1:6193-82656 GCF_030157465.1 Zoogloea sp. | reverse complement strand
TCAGGGTGACCGGCTTGGTGATGCCCTTGAGGGTCAGGTTGCCTTCGATGGTGGCGGGGGCGTCACCCTTGAAGTTCACCTTGGTGGACTTATAGGTGGCGGTCGGGAACTGGGCGGTGGCCAGGAAGTCCTCGCCCTGGATGTGCTGGTTGAACAGCGGGTAGCCGGTGTTCACCGAGGTGGTATCGATGGTCACATCCACCGAGCCGGTCTTGGCCGCGCGGTCGAGGGTGATGGTGCCGGTGGTCTTGTCGAAGCGGGACAGCTGCACCGAGTAGCCGAGGTGGTTGTACTCGAAGCGCGGCAGGGTGTGGGTGCTTTCGATGGTGTAGGTCTCGGGGGCGGCGAAGGCGGCGGACGAGATGCCGGCAGCGATGGCGAGGGCGATGATTTTCTTCATGGATTGTCCTTTTTGAACTGCTGTTGGGGTCGGAGTCTTACTTTTTGGCCGCGGCGGCCGGGGCTGCCACGACGTGGAACTTGATTTCGATTTCGTTGGCAACGGCAGAGACATCGGCCCATGGACCTTCGCCGATATTGTAGTCCATGCGCTTGAGCACGAATCCGCCGTCAAAGACGCCGTTGCTGCCGTCCTGCTTGAAGGTGAAGGGGGCCACGATGTCGCGGGTCTGGCCCTTGATGGTCATCTTGCCGATGGCTTCGAAGCGGTTTCCGCCGAGCGCCTTGACGCCACTCGACACGAACTTCGCGGTCGGGAAAGCCTTGACGTTGAACCACTGCTTGCCGACCACCTCGTCGTTGGCGTCCTTCGAGCCGGCGTCGATGCTGGCGAGGTCGATTTCGAGCACGGTGCTGGCTGCGGTGGGTTTGGCCGGATCGAAGGCGATCTGGGTGCTGAACTTCTTGAAGCTGCCGGGCACCGGCACGCCCATCTGCTTGGACGAAAAGGCGAGGCTGCTCTTGGCAGCATCCACTTGCTTGAACTCGACAGCCTGGGCGGCGCCGGTAATCAGCAGGGCTGCGGCGGGCAGGGCGATATGGCGAAAATTCATGGAATCTCTCCGGGGGTTGTTCTGTTATTTGGCAAAGGGCAGCATGCGGCGCAGGGTGCTGTCCCGGTCGATGACGTGGTGCTTGAGCGCGCCGGCAATGTGCAGGCCGACGAGGATGAAGAGCGCCCAGTTGAGTGCTTCGTGCACTTCCTTCAGCAGATCGCCGAGGTCGGGGTTCTTGGCGAGCAGGTCGGGCAGCGGCAGCACGCCGAAATAAACGGTCTGGAAACCTTTGGCCGAGCTCATCAGCCAGCCCGACAGCGGCACCAGGAACATCAGCAGGTAAAGCAGGTGGTGCGTGCCTTCGGCAATCCTGTGCTGCCAGGCCGGCATGGGCAGCGCGGCGGGCGGGCGGTGGGTGATGCGCCACAGGATCCTCGGCACGAAGAGCAGCAGCACGGTGATGCCGATCCACTTGTGGTACGAGTAGAGCTTGAGCTTGTCGGGCGACAGCGGCAGATCGTGCATGTAAACACCGAGGGGCCAGGCAAGGATGATCAGCAGCGCGATGATCCAGTGGGCACTGATGGCCGGGCCGGTATAGCGTTGGGTGGAAGGATTCATTCTTTTCAGTGCTCCAGTGTGATGGGGGCCGGGCTGGCGTCCTGCCAGAGATAGGCATCCATGGACAAGCCGCCGTAAGTGTATTCGGGTTCCAGGCGAAGGGGCTTTTCGCCGGGCTGTGCGGCGCCAAGGGCGGCAAAGAGCGGCAGCAGGTGCTCTTCGCTGGGGTGGGCGTCGGCGCCGTGGGGGGCGAGGCGGCGGTAGTCCAGCAGCGTCGGGCGGTCGTCCCGGGCGAGGGTTTCGCCGATCCAGTCGGAAAAGGCGATGGCTTGCGGCCGCGGCTGGCTATTGGTGCCCCAGGTGAGCCAGCCGAAGTTGTGAGTGACTGCGCCGGAGCCGAGGATCAGCACGCCTTCGTCGCGTAGCGGGCGCAGTGCGGCGCCGATGCGACGGTGCCAGTCGGGGCCGGCGTGGGGTTGCAGCGCCAGCTGCACGACGGGGATGTCGGCTTCCGGGTAGAGGGCCTTGAGCGGAATCCAGGCGCCGTGGTCGAGCCCGCGCTCGGGCACTTCGGCGTTGGGCAGGCCGGCTGCGGCAAGGAGTTCACGCACTCGGGTGGCCAGCGCCGGGGCGCCGGGGGCCGGATAGGTCATGGTGTAGAGCTCCGCCGGAAAACCGCCGAAATCGTGGATGGTCTCGGGCGTTGCGGCGGTGCTGACTGTTGGCTCCTTCGCGGCCCAGTGGGCGGAAATCACCAGGATCGCTCGCGGGCGGGGCAGGTCGGCGCCCAGGGTTTCCCACATGTGCACGGCGGCTCCGGGGTTGAGCAGCACGTCGGGTGCGCCGTGGGAAACGAAAAGTACGGGTTGTCGGCTCATGCAGGGCTCCCTGGAGCAATGTTGCGTGGTGTGTGCGGCGAATGGCCTCTGTGACATGGATGCACTGTAGACTTTTGATTCGTTCCAAAATAGCCTTTAATGAAGACATCTTTGTTGCTGGAATTGAAACAATGGATCGACTGAGTGCGATGGACGTCTTCGTTCGCGTGGCCGAGACCGGCAGTTTCACTGCTGTTGCCGATCACCTCGGCCTTGCCCGGTCGATGGTGACGCGCCAGGTTTCGGCGCTGGAGGCCCATCTGGGCGTCAAGCTCATCGCCCGCAGCACGCGCAGCCTCAAGCTGACGGCCGAAGGCGAGGTTTACCTCGAACGCTGTCGTGAAATCCTCGGCCTTGTGGGCGCCGCCGAGGGCGATCTGTCGGGCGGGGACCGCAGGCCCCGGGGGCCGATCCGCATCAGTGTGCCGGTGAGTTTCGGCGTGCGCTACCTGGCGCCGCTGGTGGCCGAATTCGTGAATATCCAGCCGGAGGTGAGCCTCGATGTGGATTACAACGACCGCCAGGTGAACCTCATCGAGAGCGGCATCGACATGGCGGTGCGCATCACCAGCCAGCTTGATCCGACCCAGGTGGCGCGCCGGCTCAGCACTTCGCGCATGCTGACGCTGGCCTCACCCGATTACCTGGCCCGCCACGGCCGCCCCGAACTTCCGCAGGATCTGGCGGCCCACCATTGCCTTGGCTACACCGCCAGCGCGCGTTCGAGCTGGCCCTTTCGGGTCGATGGTGAAACCCTGTGGGTGCCGGTCAAGAGCCGCCTGCAATCCAACAGCGGCGATGCTCTGGTGGATGCCTGTCAGCGTGGCCTCGGCATCTGCCGCCAGCCCAGCTTCATCGCCGCGCCGGCGCTCAAGGCCGGCCTGCTCGAGGCCATCCTCACCGACTATCCGGGGCCGGAGGTCGGCATCTACGCGGTGTTTCCGAGCAACCGCTACCTGCCCACGCGGGTGCGCGCACTGGCGGATTACCTCGCCGAGTGCCTTGGTCCGGTGCCCAGCTGGGATCAGGGCTGAACCGGATGGCATCGTGCAAGATTTGCCGGATGCTGCGTTGCAGTGGTCATGATCTTTGCTATAACACCATCATGACCGGCCCCGACAGAGAGGCCCACGACTGACCTGCAGGGCATGCATCCTGCAGCAGCAGGGCAAGCGCCGGGCGTGCACTCTTCCGTTAAGGAGATGCAGCCATGAAACGCACCCATCTGGTCGCGCTCGCGGCCATCCTTGCAGTTTTTGCATCGTGGTTTCTGATGCGCCCCGGCGGGGTGGATCCCGGCCCGCAGCTTGCCCAGGCCCATGCACAAAACGCGCCGGCCGCAGTCGCCTCCACCGCAGCCTCGGTGCCTGATCCCGGCCAGGTCGATCAGGATCTGCCTTACCGTGAATCGTGCGCCCGCGAAGGGCTCAACGAATCCGAATGCGTCGGTCGCCTGATCTGGTTCAAGGCCACAGCCGGCAATGAACGCTTTCATACCTACACTTTCCAGCAGCGCGTCGGAGTGCTTGTCGACTGGTTCCGCGTGCTGCGCACCGACCAGCGGGATGACCGCTTCTGGGCCTGGGGAATCATCAACGACCCTTCCTGCTGCAAGCCCGGCGAGGCCGATTGTCCGGCCAAATCGCTCGATGAAACCTATGGATTCGACTGGTGCCCCGGCGACGACGTGCTGCTCAAATACGTGGGCAAGCCAGGCTACGTGGACCCGGCCTGCGGCCTGAAAGACGCCGCCCTCGACCCCCTGGATCCGCACAGCCAGGCCGGCAAGCTCGACCAGCGGCATTCGGCCTGCGATCTTAAATTTGGCACCTCGACCGGTGCGCTGGGCATTCGCAAGTTTCCCAACCCGCGCTTCGACCCCGAAAAATGGAAGGCCGTTAATGGCGGCTTTGGCGGCAACGCCGGCTGGGCCGGCTTCGACCGCCGCATGGACAGCACCACCGGCATCGAATCCGACAGCCGCGTGAGCAAGCTCGCGGACGCCTCGATCGAGCCGCCCTTCCTGATCGGCACCTCGTGCGGCTCCTGCCACATCGCCTTCGATCCGCTCAAGCCGCCGGCCGACCCGGCCCACCCGAAGTGGGAGAACATCAAGGGCCTGGTGGGCAACCAATACACCCGCATGTCCGAGCTGCTGGGGTCCGGCATGCACAAGTCGGCGCTTGAATACCAGATGTTCGCCCACGCCCGGCCCGGCGTGACCGACACCTCGGCGATCTCCCACGACCAGGTGAATAACCCCGGAACCATCAACGCGCTGATCAATGTGGCCCAGCGCCCGGTGTTCAAGGGGGAGGCGGTGAGCAAGTGGCGCAAGGTGGCGGAATGTGGCGCCGAGAAGGACGAAGGCAAGTGCTGGTGCGAGCCCGGCCGTCAGGGCAAGTGCTGGCAGTTCTCGACCCGCAGCGACGACGTGACGCCGGTTTTCCTCGCCGGCACCAAGGTCAATCTGCCCGGCATTCACCACATCCTTAAAGGTGGCGAAGATTCCACCGGCGCCCATGAGGCGATCCAGCGGGTGTATTTCAACATCGGCTCGTGTTCCGAGCAGTGCTGGGTGAATCACTTCACCGACATGCGGCAGGTTGACCCTGAACAGCGCGGCTTTGGCCAGACGCCGTTCAATGTCGGCCAGTGCCGGCGCGACTGCCCCAACTTCCGCGCGGTGGAAGACCGCCTGCAGAACATCCTCGACTTCTTCGCCTCGGCCGAATCCGACGAAACCGACCTGCATGTGGCCCGGGCCAACGCCCGCAAGCTGCCCGCCTACAGTCGCGCCGACCTCGTTGCCGATCTCGACAAGGAATTCGGCAAGGACGCCGTGGCCCGTGGCCAGACGGTGTTTGCCGAAAACTGCGCGCGCTGCCACTCGAGCATTCCCGAGGCCGAGGGCGGGCCGTTCAAGAGTCGCGATTTTGCCGCGCCGAATGACGCCCACCCGCGCAAGCTGCGTGCGGATTTCCTCGGTAACGACCAGGCCACGCCGGTGACCGAGGTGGGCACCTTCCGTTGCCGCGCGCTGCACTCCAACCACATGGCCGGCCATCTTTATATGGAATACGGCAACGAAGCCATGCGCGGCCGGGCCGTGGTGCCCGACATTCCCGAGCAGAACGCGCTGAAAGACGGTGGCCGTGGCTACATGCGCAATGTCTCGCTCGTGAATGTCTGGGCCACGGCGCCCTTCATGCACAACAACGCCATCGGCCCGGAAATCTGCGGCAAGCCGGCCAACAAGGCCAATGATTTCCACCGTGCCCGCTACGCCGGCGACGACAACACGCTGCTCGCCAGCCAGCCCGAGTGCCTGCGTTACGACCCGAGCGTCGACGGGCGTTTCGATCTCTACAAGCGCTCCATGCACGAGCTGCTGCACCCCGCGGCGCGCGGCCGAAAGATAACGCTGACCAACGCCGATCTGCTGATCGACCTGGGCATTCGTCCGCTGGAAGGCAAGACCGAAAAACCGCTGGGTGGCTTCGGCCAGGTGAAGATTCCGCAGGGCGCCAGTGCGGGTTTCATCAACGGCCTGCTGCACAAGCAGCTCATCGGCGACATCGTGCTCGCCAAGCGCGACCCGGCGCGGCTCGAAGCCGCCGGCAAGAAGGCCCTGGTGCCCACGCTGCAGGCGATCGCCGACGAGGTGATTGCGCAGCCGGGCCGTTTTGTCGCAATCCTGCGCGAGAAGCGTGACTTTTTGTCGGCCAACTACCAGACCTGCGACCAGCTGGTGGAAAACGAAGGCCACCGCTTTGGCGAAGATTTGTCCGAAGCCGACAAGAAGGCCGTTACCGCCTTCCTCGCCACCCTGTGAGGGGAGAACCGCCATGAAAGCGCTTGCCGCCACCGTCCTCGCCCTCAGTCTCGGCCTCGTTGCCTGCACTCGCGAGACGCCGCCGCCCGGCATTGCCTTTGCGCCGTGGGACAAGAGCCACGCCTCCAAGCCCGACTTTGCCCAGGTGGACTACGCCTACCCGATCCCCGCCGCCGAAATGGCCAAGATCACGCCCGAATACCTGGCCACACTCGAGCAGGAGCAGATCGACCAGATTTACGCCCGCCTCACCGCCGGGCCGATTCCCGATGGCGCCTTCGACGGCAAAATCCTGTTGCCCAAGGGCGCCAGCGGAAAGCTGCGGCTGGCCGAAATTGTTGGCGGCTTTGCCGGCAAGGCGCTGGAGCTCAAGGGCCTGATGCTGGACGACCTTGGCGAAGCGATCTGGCGTGGCAAGGTTTTTTACCGTGAAGAGCGGGTGCTGCGAAACCGCATCGAGGATTTGAGCGTGCTGAAAAAAATGGGCCTGGTGACCGGCGAGCCGAAAAAAATGGATTTTCACGGCAAGGAAACCTGGCTGCTTTTTCCGGCCAAGCTCTACTGTGGCCAGAGTCTCCTCGACGCCCGGCGTGAATCCATCATCATCGATTACTTCTTTACCGACGAAATCCCCGGCTACCAGGAAAACCCCGACTTTCTCGCCGGCCGCCGCGGCCTGCGCGTGCGCGACGAAATCCGCATGATCCGCCCTGGGCTCTACCTCGGCCGCGCCTACCTCGACCGGGGCTTCGCCCTCAACTTCACGCTCTACAACAAGGACATGGATGACCAGGGGCGGGCCGCCTTCGTGAAGACCGGCCAGGTGCAGGAAGACTGCTGGCCCGGCACCCAGGCGCGCAAGGTGCTGGCCTCGGCCGGCGGCTGAGGGCCGCGCGGAGGCCGGCCAGGTGGAGCGCCGCCATGATCCGCCGGATCGCGACCCGCACGCTCTTGCTGGCCAGTCTGGCCCTTGGTGCCCCGGCGTGGGCCGCTGAGCCGCTCGCCACACCCGTCATCGATCCGGCAGCTCCTGGCGATCACCTGCCGCCGTCCGGTGTTTCTCTGTTCGACCAGCTGTTTGCCGACAACCGTGGTGGTCACGCCGTGCCATTTCCGTTCGAGAATCTCCTTGCCCGCCTTGACGCCCAGCTGCGGCGGGATCCGGCCAGCCCGCTGCCACCGGCCAAGCGGGTGCTGATTCCCCTTGGCCGCTCGTTGCAGCGCACCGCGGCGGCGCCGGACTACTTCGAATCTCCCCGCGTCGTGGTCGGTGTCGATTCGCCGCCTGCATTCGGCGCGCTGCTTTTGAAGGATCGCCTCTACCTCGGCTACCAGGAAAAATCCGCGGTGCTCGAAGTCATCAGCTACAACGAGGCGGCAGGGCGGTTCGAGTTTCAGCTGGTCAAGAATTACCGGGCGGGCGGGCGGCCGCAGGTTTTCTACGCCAACCGCAACATCTGCTACGCCTGCCACCAGAACGGCGCGCCGATTTTCTCCCGCGCGCTGTGGGACGAAACCAACGCCAACCCGGCCATTGCCGCCCGGCTGACGGCCACCGGGCGCCCCTTCTACGGCATCCCGCCCGGGCGCGGCGTGGATGTGCCTTACGCCATCGACAATGCGGTGCGCCGTGCCAACCGTTTTGCGCTCACCCAGCGCCTGTGGCGCGAAGGCTGCGGCACGGGCGAAGTGGGGGCACGTTGCCGCGCCGGGCTGTTTGCCGCCGCGGTGCGCCTGCGTCTGGCCGGCGACAGGGCACCGCCGTTTGATGCCGCCTTCGGCGCAAACGTGGCCCGGCCGCTGCGCACCAATGGCGCCCGCGTGTGGCCGGCCGGCCTTGCGCTCGGTCGATCCGACTTGCCCAATCGCAACCCGCTGCAGGGCCTGGCGAGCTGGCCCGACGACGCGCCGGCACGCGTCGCCCTCTCGCATGTGGCGGCCCGTTTCGAGCCGCTGCTGCCGCGTCCGCCAGAAGGCGGGTGGCGAGCCGACGCGCCGGAGGCCGTGACCGAAGCCGTGGCCGGCCTCGCCGAATTTGTGGTGGACGGCGACTGGCCGCAACTGGAGGCGGCCCTGGCGCGGCGCGCAGATGCCTTGCCGCGGCTCACCCGGACGCTGGATTGCGCACGCTCGACGGGCGGGCGCGCCTCCCGCTGTCGCGGGGCCGATGGCGCCACGCTGGATCTGGCCGACGGTCGCGTCGAACGCCTGAGCCTTGCCGGCGAACCGCCGCAACCGCCTTTTTCGATCACCACCGCCGTGCGCCTTGCCGGTGGCAACCTGCTTGAGCGTATCGACACCGGCGAACTGGCCGACGGGGCAGGGCGCATCACGCTGCGCCTGCGCGCGGACAGTCAGGCGCTGGCCGCGGCGATGGATGCCGTGCTCACCCGCCCCGACGGCCCGGCGCTTCTGGATGAACAGCCGATTCCCCGTGCCGCCCTGATTGCCGCGCTACTGCGAGCCCTTGGCGATGTGCCGCGCAAAACCGCGCCGATCACCGTGCCTGCCCCGCGGCTCGAAACCCCGGTCAGCCAGCCCAGCGCAGCCGTGAGCGGCCCGCAGCCCCCCGGAGTGGCGCGTTTTCATGCCTGGTGCGCGGCCTGCCACCTGAGCGCCGAGCAGTTTCCACCCAACTTTTTGAGCGGCCCCGGGGCGGAGCTGGAGGCCCGCATCCGCCAGTGCGCGCCGCGCATCTTCGTGCGCCTCGCGATGGCCCGCCGCGCCCCCGCCGATCGCGAAAAAACGCCCATGCCGCCCGACACCATGCTGCCAGCCTTTGGCAGCGACGCTGCGGCCTGGGCCACGAGCCCGGAGCGCGCCGCACTGGAAACCGTCGTCGCCACCTTGCTGAAGGCGGAAACCGGCCGCGACCCCGATCCCGACGCCATGCTCGCCCGTGGCTACGAAGCCCTGCGCCCCTGCCTTGCCGGGCACTGACCCACCGAGGAGGTCGTCATGCCAATCATCCCCGCCGTGCCGTCACCCTCCCGCTGGAAGCGTCGTTTCCAGGCGCTCGTCGCGATCGCCGTGGTGCTGCCGGCCACCATAGTGCTGTGGCTCGTCGGCCGTTTTGGCGCGGATTCACCGGTGGATTACACGGGCCCGGTTGAACACTTCAAATATGGCTCCACCGGCGGCGAGCACGAAATGGGTTTTCCGTACTGGATCTGGCGCGCGCTGCCCGAGGTGTGTGCGCATTACCTGCCCGGCCCGGGCTACGCGTCCCTCGGCATGCTCTATGAGCACAACCCCGACGGCAGCCTGAAGGATCTGCCCGTCGGCACCTCGAAGCGGCGCTACCAGGGCGTCGACCGGGTTTTCGTGAATTGCGCCGTGTGCCACACCAGCACCGTTCGCACTGCGCCCGGCGAGCCGCCCTTGCTGGTGCCCGGCATGCCGGCGGCGCTGTTCAACATGCAGGCCTTCGAGGAGTTCTTCTTCCGCTGCGCGGCCGATCCCAAGTTTTCAAAGGAATATCTGCTCCCCGAAATCCGGCGCCAGGGCGGCGACCTCGACCTGCTCGACCGCTACCTCGTCTACCCGGTTGCCATTGCCATCATGCGCGACCGGGTGCTGGCGCTCAAAGGGCGCTTCGAATGGGTTTTCGAGCAAAAGGATTGGGGGCCGGGGCGGGTCGATACCTTCAATTCGGCCAAGGTGATCTTCAACTTTCCGATGGCTCACCTCGACCCGAAGGAGTTCGACGCGCCGGCCGATTTTCCGTCGATCTGGCTGCAGCGCCCGCGCCGCGAACCGCGCGCGATGGAGCTTCACTGGGACGGCAACAACACCGACATGACCGAGCGCAACAAGAGCGCCGCCTTTGGCACCGGCGTCACGCCGCCCACCCTCGATGTGCCGCGCATCAAGCGCGTCGAGGACTGGATTCTCGAGGCCGAACCGCCCGCATTTTCGACGCTCTTTTCCATCGACCCGGCCCTGGCCGCCCGCGGCGCGCCGATCTACCGCGAATACTGCGCCGCCTGCCATGGCGCCTCGGGGCGTGATTTCAGCGGTGAATACGTCGGCCGTGTCACGCCGCTGGCCGAGATCAGCACCGATCGCCGCCGCCTCGACTCCTACAGCGAAACGCTGGCGGTCAACCAAGCCACGCTCTACGCCGGCTACCCGTGGCGCTTCAGCCAGTTTCGCAAGACCCACGGCTACGCCAACATGCCCCTGGACGGCATCTGGCTGCGTGCGCCTTACCTGCACAACGGCTCGGTGCCCAGCCTGCGCGATCTGCTCGAACCGGCGGCGGCGCGCCCGGTCGAGTTCTGGCGCGGCAACGACGTGTTCGATCCGGTGAAGGTCGGCTTCGTCTCGGACCAGCCCGAGGCGGGCGGGCAAAAATTCTTCCGCTTCGACACCCGCGCAGCCGGAAACGGCAACGGCGGCCACGAAGGCCGGGCTTACGGCACCGCGCTGCCGGCCGATGACAAGGCCGCCCTCGTCGAATTTCTCAAAACCTTTTAGCCGGGAGAACGTCATGGGCTCAGCTATCGAACAATCCCGAGCGGAACACCGCCGGGCCTGGTTGCGGGCCGGATTGCTGGTGCTGGCGCTGCTGATCCTTGCCGGCGCCTATCTGGGCTGGAGCCGCGGTTTTCGCGAGGAAGCGCAGCCGGCCTGGGTTTTCGAGTCGCCCGAAATGCGCTTCAAGTATGGCTCGATCGGCGCCGAGCACGACGCCGGCATTCCGTACTGGATCTTTTACGTACTGCCGCGGGTGTTCCCGGAGAAATTCCGCCGGGACGGCCAGATTGCCCCCGGCGGCTACGCAGCCCTGGGGGTGGCCTGGGAGCAAGGCCGCGAACTGCCGGCCGGCTTCACCAAAAAAACCATCGGATTTCCCCGTGTCGCCAACAACTGCGCCGCCTGCCACACCACCCGCTACCGGGCCAGCCCCGATTCGAACCCGGTTTTTGTGGTGGGAGGGCCGGGCCATACCCTCAACATCGAAAATTTCTTCCGCCTCCTGATCGACTGCGCCCGCGATCCGCGCTTCGACGCCGACATCCTGATGGCCGAGATCAACCGGGTGACCGACCTGGACGTGATCGACCGGCTGCTCTACCGCTTTCTCGTCATTCCCATCACCAAAAAGCGCCTGCTCGAGAGGGAGGCGCAGTTTGAATGGATCTACCGCACGGATTTTCCCGACTGGGGGAATGGCCGCGACGACGGCATGAACCTCACCAAGTATTTCCTGATCCGTGCGCCGATGGACGACACCTTTGGTCCGGCCGACATTCCGGCCATCTGGAATCTCTCCAAGTACGACGCGACAAAAGGGCGGCTGCCCAACTACGCGGGTGACACCCACGACGTGCATTCGGTGGTGATCGATTCGGCCCTGGGTGTGCTCGGCGCGCCGCCGGCCAACAAGGCGGAATTTCTCGAGCAGGTCAAATGGCTCAAGGATTACCTCTCGACCCTGCCGCCGCCCAAATATCCCTTCCCGGTCGATGCCGCGCGCGCCGCGGCCGGAAAGCCTCTGTTCGACGCCCATTGCGCCACCTGCCATGCCAGCGAGCGCGCCGGCACGCGTTTGCCGCTTGCCGACGTGGGCACCGATCGGAGCCGCCTCGACACCTGGAGCCGGGACGCGGCGATCAAGGCCAACCGCATCGTCACCGAAATGGGCATTCAACGTCGCGGGCTGGTGGAGGAAGACCTGCCCGGCTACAAGATTCCCTTCCTCGACGGCATCTGGCTGCGCGCGCCCTATCTTCACAACGGCGCCGTGCCCACGCTGCGGGATCTGCTCGAACCGGCCGCAGCGCGCCCAAAAATCTTCTGGCGCGGCTATGACGTGTTCGACCCGCAGAACGTCGGCTTCATCACCGAAGGCGACGAGGCCCGGCGCTACGGCACGCGCATGGATACGGCGGAGAAAGGCAGCGGCAACCAGGGCCACGAGTTCGGCACCGGCCTGCCGGCTGGCGACAAGGCGGCCCTCGTCGAATACCTCAAGACACTTTGAACACACCCCCGGGCGCAGGGCCGGCTTGGCAAGATAGGCCGGTGGCGCCTAACATCCGGCTGCCGGCACCAAATCCGCATGCCGACGCACAACAACATCATCAAACCCCAGGAGCTCCAGAATGTCGAATACCGTAACCCTCGGCGGCAACGCCGTGCAGGTCGAAGGCAACTTTCCGCAAAAGGGCCAGGCCGCCCCGTCCTTCACCCTCGTCGCCAAGGATCTCGCCGACACCCCGCTGGCCAGCTTTGCCGGCAAGCGCAAGGTGCTGAATATTTTCCCGAGCATCGACACGCCCACCTGCGCCACCTCGGTGCGCAAGTTCAACCAGTCCGCCTCCGGCCTCGCCAACACCGTGGTGCTGTGCATCTCGGCCGACCTGCCCTTTGCGCAGAACCGTTTTTGCGGTGCGGAAGGCCTGAACAACGTGGTTAATCTGTCCACCCTGCGCGGCGCGGCCTTCCTGAAGGATTACGGCGTTGCGCTGGCCAGCGGCCCTCTCGCCGGCCTTGCCGCCCGTGCGGTCGTGGTGCTCGACGAGAACGACAAGGTGCTGCACAGCGAGCTGGTTTCCGAAATCAAGAACGAACCCGACTACGCCGCCGCGCTGGCAGCGCTGGGCTGATCGGTCGCCTGTTCGCCTGAGTTTGAGTGTGCCGCGGGCGCTGCTGCAGTTTTTTCAGCCCGCGGTTCAGCGCAGGAGTTCCGCCAGATAGGCCAGTCCCACCCCGATCGCGATCAGCGAGGCAAGCAGCACCGCGCCGGCCGCCACATCCTTGGCAAAGCCGATTTCCGGGTGCTGGCCTGGATGCAGCAGGTCGGCCAGCGCTTCGATCGCCGTGTTGGCCATCTCCGCCACCAGCACCAGCCCGATTGCCAGCCCGACCAGCGCCCACCACAGCGCCGCCGCTCCGGTCAGCGCCAGAAATATCACCACCCCGATCACCGCCAGGCCGTGCGTGCGCATGCTCTGCTCACGCCGAAAAGCCGTCACGACCCCGTTCAGGGCATAGCCGAAGCGCCGTATGAATCCTTGTCCCTTCATGCCGAGGACTGTACGCCAAGCCCGAAGCCATATAAATGATCGTCGGCATGCACCACCGATTGCCGGAGCCCATCGGGCGCATTGCGTTGGGATAAAGCGGAAGCGCGCGACCGCCGCAGTCTGAGCGGGCAGACGCACCGGGTTTTGCATCCGCGGGCTAAAGAAAACCTGATGCCGGGTCGATAAAGCTCATGTCTCCTCCATTGCCCTTATCGGGCATTTACAGACCGCCGGAAACAACGCTCTCCTTGAAGTCTTTTATCCGGCGGTCGTCTTTTCTTCTGCTTTTCCTGTCGTTCTCCCCACCTTTATCCTTCTTGCTGCCGGATGCCTGCAGCGAGCTTCCGCATCGCCCCGGCAGAATCTAAGATTGAATCGGCAGGTTCGGCCTGTTGAGGGGTTGGCGCCGTGGGGGAGGGCGGGCGATGGAATTCATTCTTGTTACCGGGACGACGTTTCCGCTGATTTTTCCGGGCTATGCCGCGGTGCGCCGTGCGGCCGACATGACCGGACGGGCGCTGGCCCGTGCGGGCTTCGGCTTGGTTACCGGCAACCCGCCTGGTGTGGACAGCATCGCTGCCGAGGCCTTCTGGGCCGAGTGTCAGCGCCTTGGACGCCACGCGCCGGACGGCTATCGCCAGCTCTGGCTGCCCCACTGGCAGCGCGGCCTGTGGCTGCCCGGTGCGGGCTTTGCCGCGCCGGAATCCTGTGTCACCGCATTGCGGAACACCCGTGAATGGATCGAGCACGCCATCACCCTTGCCGGGGCCGGGGTGATGATCGGCGGGCGACGTGGCGCGCTGGCCATCGCCGAGCGCTTCATCGACGCGGGCAAGCCCGTGTTGCCGGTGCCCTTCGCGGGCGGCGAGGCACGCAAGGTTTTCGAGGCCATTTTGCGCGACTGGGATCTGGCGCCCGTGCCCGGCCTGAGCCAGCGCCAGTTCCTGCGCCTGGCCATTCCGTGGGTCGGGCACACCGGCGCCCTGACCAAGCTGCTGCTCGGAACCCTGGTTGAAACCGCCGACGTGTTCGTCTCGTATCGGCGCAGCGATACCGATCTCACCGCCGGACGGCTGCATGGCGATCTCGTCGATGAATACGGGCGGGGGCGTGTGTTCATGGACCGGCACGGCATTGTGCCGAGCGCCGACTGGCTGGCGACAATCGATGCCGCGGTGTCCGCCTGCCGGCTTGGCATCGTGATCATCGGGCCGGGCTGGCTGGCCGCCGATGCAAGCGGTCAGCCGCGTCTTTCAAGCCCGGCCGACATCGTCCGTCGGGAGGTGTGCGGGCTGCTCGCCAAAAACCGGCGCCTGCTGCCCGTGCTGGTTGGCGGCGCCCAGCTTCCGCCACTCGAATCACTGCCTGAAGCGCTGCGTGTCCTGACCAAATACCAGGCGATCGCCCTCGATAATTCCAACTGGGAGGCGGGGCTTCAGCAGATCGTTGCCGTGATCGACGCCGAAATCAGCGCTCCGGCCAAGGCGGTGGACAGCGCTGTCGGCTGAGCGAAGGCGTCTTCGCCGCGCCGCCAACGCAGCTACTTCCGGCCGAGCCGGGATATCAGCTTCTCCCGCCGCAGGGCTCCGCGCCGATTCCTGCGCAGATCGAGCGCCAGCATCACGAAGCCCGCGATGACCGCGCCGATGCAGCACCCGATAATCACAAATCCCATTACTCCATGCATGGCAGAACGGGCCCCTTTCGTTTTTGACAACCGGCTGCAGTGATGCCGCATCAGGCCGATGGATTGCTTGAAATTGCGTACCGCTTCCTGAGCGGGCAGGAAAAGCAAAAGGCCAGCCCTCGTGAGGCTGGCCTAAGTGCTTGATGCATATGGTGGGCCGTGCTGGACTTGAACCAGCGACCAAGCGATTATGAGTCGCCTGCTCTAACCAACTGAGCTAACGGCCCGGAAACCGGGTCGGGCTGCGGTGCAGCCCGTGAAACTGTTTACGCTTCGTTGTCGAGGAAGCTGCGCAGGCGCTCCGAGCGGCTCGGGTGACGCAGTTTGCGCAGGGCCTTGGCTTCGATCTGGCGGATGCGTTCGCGGGTCACGTCGAACTGCTTGCCGACTTCTTCCAGCGTGTGGTCGGTGTTCATCTCGATGCCGAAGCGCATGCGCAGAACCTTGGCTTCCCGCGGGGTGAGGGAGTCGAGGACTTCCTTGGTGGCGTCACGCAGGCTGGAGTACAGCGCTGCTTCGGCCGGCGCGAGGGTCGCATTATCCTCGATGAAGTCGCCCAGGTGGGAGTCGTCGTCGTCACCGATCGGCGTTTCCATGGAAATGGGTTCCTTGGAGATCTTGAGGATCTTGCGGATCTTCTCCTCGGGCATTTCCATCTTTTCGGCCAGGGTGGCGGGATCGGGCTCGTTGCCGGTTTCCTGCAGGATCTGGCGGCTGATCCGGTTCATCTTGTTGATCGTTTCGATCATGTGCACCGGAATGCGGATGGTCCGCGCCTGGTCGGCGATCGAGCGGGTGATGGCCTGACGGATCCACCAGGTGGCGTAGGTGGAGAACTTGTAGCCGCGACGGTATTCGAACTTGTCCACCGCCTTCATCAGGCCGATGTTGCCTTCCTGGATCAGGTCGAGGAACTGCAGGCCGCGGTTGGTGTACTTCTTGGCGATGGAGATCACGAGGCGCAGGTTGGCTTCGGTCATTTCGCGCTTGGCGCGGCGGGCCTTGGCCTCGCCGGTGGACATTTGCTTGTTGATGTCCTTGAGTTCCTTGAGCGGAATGCCGATGCGGTTCTGCAGGTCGATGAGCTTTTGCTGCTCTTCAAGCACGGCGGGCTGCATGCGCATCAGCACCGGGGCGTTCTTGGGGCCGGCGCTGATTTCTTCCTTGAGCCAGTCCAGGTCGGTTTCGTGGCCCGGGAAGCTCTTGATGAAGTGCGGGCGCGGCATGCCGGCCTTTTCGACGCACAGGTTCAGGATCTTGCGCTCGTGGGAGCGGGCCTGGTCGACCATGTGGCGCACGGCGTCACAGAGGCGCTCGGTGGTGCGCGCGGTGAAGCGGATGTTCATCAGCTCGGCGGAGACCTGCTCCTGGAGCTTCATGTAGGCCTTGTCTTGGTAGCCCTTTTTCTGGAGGGCCGTGGCCATCTTTTCGTAGAGGCTGCGCAGGTTGGCGAAGCGCTCGAGGGCTTCGGCCTTCATCTTGATCAGGGATGCCGACTGGGCACCGCTGCCATCCGGATCGGCGTCTTCTTCTTCCTCGGCTTCGTCAACTTCGAGCTCTTCGCTTTCGGCGAGGGCTTCGATGTTGTCGACCGCGTTCGGGTCGATCAGGCCGTCGATCAGTTCGTCGATGCGCATCTCTTCGCGGCCGATCTTGTCGGCGGCTTCAAGGATGTCGGCAATCGTCGTCGGACAGGCGGAAATCGCCTGGATCATGTGCTTGAGGCCTTCCTCGATGCGCTTGGCGATTTCGATTTCGCCTTCGCGGGTGAGGAGCTCGACGGTGCCCATCTCGCGCATGTACATGCGGACGGGGTCGGTGGTGCGGCCGAATTCGGAATCGACGGCGGACAGCGTTTGCTCGGCTTCGGCTTCGGCCTGCTCGTCATCGACCACCGTGGGCGCGACTTCGGACATCAGCAGGTCTTCCGCGGCGGGGGCCACGTCGAACACCTGGATGCCCATGTCGTTGAAGGTGCTGATGATCGACTCGATCTGCTCGGCGTCGACGAGGTCGTCGGGCAGGTGGTCGTTGATTTCGGCGTAGGTCAGGTAGCCCCGTTCCTTGCCGAGGGCGATCAGGGTCTTGAGCCGCGTGCGGCGGACTTCCGCCTCTTCAGCCGAGGGGGCCTCGGCGATCATCGGGGCGAGTTTGTCCTTGACCTTCGCTGCTCGCGGCTTGGCAGGCGCTTTGCGCGGTGTTTTGGGCTTTTCCGTGGTCATGGGTGCTGTCCTCGATTTGTCGTCCGATTTGTCATCGGTTGTCTCGGCGGCGCGTTTTTCGCGAAACCGAAAATTATATTACGAATCTGATGCTTTGGGGCGTGTCCGGAGCTTCTGTTTGTGCAGTAGTAACTCTGCGAGCTGGCGTCGCTCGGCCGGATTGAGGCCGTTTTCGCGCTCACGGGCGTTCAGTGCGTCGATCTCGCGGCTGACGGCGTCGGCTTCCAGTTTCTTGACGGTGTCGTTGAACAGGGGTTCGATCGACGCGTCTTCGAAGGTGGTGTCAGCCAGTAGACCCGCCATGCGGGCGAGAATTTCCGCGTGGGGTGTTTCCCGGTAGTGCTCGAGCAGGGCGCCGATGCCGTGGGTTGGCAGCTCGCCGACGCTCATGGCGTCGGTGAGCGCGATCAGGGCCCGGCCTTCCGGGGTGTCGTGGGGTAGCAGGTCGATGGGCAGGCGGGCGGCCCAGAGCGGGTGCTGGACGACCAGCTTGAGCAGGGTTTCGACGGCGGTTTGCGGCGCCTGGCGTGGCGGCATGCGGGGAAAACCGGAGCCTTGCCGGCGTTTGCCGCGAAAGTTGCCGTTGTTGCCGAAGCCTCCGCCAAAGTCGCGATCGAAGCCGCCGCGTTCAAAGTTGCCTTCGAAAGGCGGCGCTTCGTCGAATCGGCGGGGCTGTGCCGAGGCATTCTTGAGACCGAAGGATTGCTCGACTTCGGCCTGGGTGAAGCCTGCCGTTTCGGCGAGCATCTTGATGACCTGCAGGCGCAGCAGCGGTGCGCCGATGCGGGTGACCAGCGGTTTGGCTTCGTGCACCAGCCTTGCGCAACCTTCGGCGGTGCCAAGATCGATGTCTTTCTTGAGCTCGGCGAGAAGGAATTCGGCCAGCGGCAGCGCGCGGTTCATTGCGCTGCGGAAGGCGTCCGGCCCCTCCGCGCGCACAAAACTGTCGGGGTCGTGTTCTTCGGGCAAAAACAGGAAGCTCAGTGTCTTGTTGTCGGCAAGGTGTTCGAGGCTGACTTCGAGGGCCCGCCCGGCGGCGCGGCGGCCGGCGGCGTCGCCGTCGAAGCAAAATACGACGCGGTCGGTGAGGCGCAGGAGCTTCTGGATGTGGTGGGGCGTGGCGGCCGTGCCGAGGGTGGCGACGGCATTGCCGACTCCGAACTGGGCGAGGCCGACGACGTCCATGTAGCCTTCGACGACCAGTACGCATTCCTGGTCGCGCACCGCCTGGCGCGCCTGGACGAGGCCGTAGAGTTCACGGCCCTTTTCGAAGATCGGCGTTTCGGGCGAGTTGAGGTACTTGGGCTCGCCCTTGCCGAGCACCCGGCCGCCGAAGCCAATCACGTTGCCGCGCTGATCCTGGATCGGGAACATGATCCGGTCGCGAAAGCGGTCGTAGCGGCGGCCCTGTTCGTTCTCGAGCACCAGGCCGCATTCGAGCAGGCTGGCGGCGGTGTAGTCGGGGAAGGCGGCCTGCAGCGCCTGCCAGCCTTCGGGGGCGAAGCCTATGCCGTAGCGGGCGGCGATCTCGCCGGAGAGGCCGCGACGCTTGAGGTAATCGATGGCGATCGGGCTGCGCTTGAGCTGTTCTTTGTAGAAGCGCGCGGCCTGGGCCATGACTTCGGTCAGGGATTGGTCCCGGGCGCGGTCGTGGTTCGGCGTGAAGTCATCCTGCGGGACTTCCATGCCCACCGAGCTGGCGAGTTCCTTCACGGCGTCGATGAAACCGAGGCCGCTGTATTCCATCAGGAAGCTGATCGCGCTGCCATGTACGCCGCAGCCAAAGCAGTGGTAGAACTGCTTGGTCGGGCTGACCGAGAAGGAGGCGGATTTTTCGCCGTGGAAGGGGCAGCAGGCGAAATAGTTCGCACCGCCCTTCTTGAGCGGCAGGTAGCGTTCGACCACCTCGACGATGTCGACGCGGGCGAGTAGATCCTGGATGAAGGATTGCGGAATCATGATGTACGGCCGGCGCCAGGGGCTTGGACCCAGGGCGCCGTACTCATGAATCCTAGTTGGCGAGTCGTGATTTCACCAGCTTCGAAACTTCGGCCATGTCGGCCTTGCCGGCGAGCTGCGGCTTGAGGACGGCCATAAGCTTGCCCATGTCGGCGGCGCTGGCGGCACCGGTGGATTTGATCGCTTCATCAACGATGGCGGCGATCTGCCCGGCATCGAGGCCGGCCGGCTTGTAGGCATTGAGAACATCGATCTCGAAGCGCTCGGCGCTGGCCAGATCGAAGCGCTGGGCGCCTTCGTACTGGGCGACGGAGTCGCGGCGCTGCTTGAGCATCTTGTCTAAAACTGCGATGACTGCCGCGTCGTCCAGTTCGATGCGCTCATCCACTTCCTTTTGCTTGATTGCTGCGAGCAGCAGGCGAATGGCGGACAGACGGGCGGTTTCCTTGGCGCGCATGGCGGCCTTCATGTCGTCGTTGATCTGGGCTTTGAGGGACATGAGCGAGATTCCTGGCGTGTGGCGTGGAGGCGAAATGACGACCTGCTTCAGCTCCGGTGCTGGGGGCTGAGTACAAAAGGCAAACGCCACGCGCTCGCGCAAAATGCGCGTATCGCGTGGCGAGCGGGAAGCGTGTACTTGGGTGCTGCTTAGTACATCTTCGGCGGCAGGGTCTGGCTGCGCAGGCGCTTGTGATGGCGCTTGACGGCAGCGGCGAGCTTGCGCTTGCGTTCGGCGGTCGGCTTTTCGTAGAACTCGCGCGAGCGGAGTTCGGGCAGCAGGCCCACTTTTTCAATGGTGCGCTTGAAGCGGCGGATGGCTACTTCAAACGGCTCGTTTTCTTTGACGCGAATACCCGGCATTGCGTGCTTCCTCGAAAATTCTTTTGACGGAAAAACGAGGAGTATATCCAAGTCGCTGTTGACCTCCAAGCCCCTTTTTCGCTTTGTGGACCGCAGAGAGGTAAAATCCCGTTTTTTCGTCGAGATGACCATGCGCGTTCTGGGTATAGAAACCTCCTGCGACGAGACCGGGGTAGCTGTCTACGATACGGCGCTGGGCCTGCTTGGCCACCGCCTCCATTCCCAGATCGACCTGCATGCGGCCTACGGCGGCGTGGTGCCCGAGTTGGCCTCCCGCGACCACATCCGTCGCCTGCCGCTGCTGCTGCGCGAAACCCTCGAGGCCACCGGGCTGGTCATGAGCGACATCGACGCCATCGCCTACACGTCCGGGCCGGGGCTTGCCGGCGCGCTGCTCGTGGGCTCCAGCGTGGCCGAGGCGCTGGGGGTTGCGCTGGGGGTGCCGGCCTTGCCGGTGCATCACCTGGAAGGCCACCTGCTGTCGCCGCTGCTGTCGGCCACGCCGCCGGGCTTTCCGTTTGTGGCGCTGCTGGTTTCCGGTGGGCATACCCAGTTGATGCGGGTGGCCGGCGTGGGCGATTACACGCTGCTGGGCGAGACCGTGGATGACGCGGCCGGTGAGGCTTTCGACAAGACCGCCAAGCTGATCGGGCTGCCTTACCCCGGCGGGCCGGCGCTGGCCGGGCTGGCGCTCGAAGGTACGCCGGGGCGCTTCAAGTTGCCGCGCCCGATGCTGCACAGTAAGGATTTCGATTTCAGTTTCAGCGGGCTCAAGACGGCGGTGCTGACTGCTGCCTCGGCGCCTGGGTTTGTCGAGTCCGATCGGGCCGATCTGGCGGCCGAGTTTCAGGCCGCTGCGGTGGATGTGCTGGTCGCCAAGTCGATGGCGGCGCTCAAGCATACGGGGCTCAAGCAACTGGTCGTGGCTGGGGGCGTTGGCGCAAACCTGGCGCTGCGTGCCGGGCTGAATGCGGCCGCGGCAAAGCGCAGGGCGAAGGTTTTCTACCCCGAGATGGAGTTATGCACCGACAACGGCGCGATGATCGCTTTTGCCGGCGCGATGCGTTTGATGGCGGGCGAGCAGGCGATGCCCTCGGATGGCCGCTTCGCGGTGCGGCCGCGCTGGAGCCTGCAGGAAATCACGCCGCCGAAAGTCGGCGTGGCGTGAGGTTGGCGGTGCGAGGGTTCAGGCCTCTTTTTTCTTGCTGCCGATGCGGCTTTCCTGGCCGGCGACAAGGCGCTTGATGTTGTCCTTGTGACGCCACAGCAGCAGGGCCGACATGAAGCTGATGGAAATGATCCAGTTGTTGTCGAGTCCGAATACCAGCGCCAGCGCCGGCGATGCCAGCGCGGCGCACAGTGCGGCAAGAGACGAATAGCGCAGGGTGAAGGCCACGCCGAGCCACACGCCGAAGACGGCAAGCCCGAGCCAGCCGCTGGCGCCGAGCAGCACGCCGGCGGCGGTGGCGACGCCCTTGCCGCCCTTGAAGCGAAGGAAGATCGGGAACAGGTGGCCAAGGAAGGCGGCGAGCGCTGCTGCCGGTACGGCCAGCGCATCAAGGCCGGCAGCGGGGGCGATGGCTGCAGCCAGCACAACGGCCAGCCAGCCCTTGAATGCGTCGCCGGCAAGGGTTAGGGCCGCCGCGAGCTTGTTGCCGCTGCGCAGTACGTTGGTGGCGCCGGGGTTGCCCGAGCCGTAGGTGCGGGGGTCGGCCATGCCGAAAACGCGGCTGACGACGACGGCGAAAGAGATGGAGCCGATCAGGTAGGCGGCAATGAGCAGGAGCGCGAGTTGCATTTTTTTGGAGAAGCGCGAGCTAGAATGGCCGCGATTTTAGCCGGGACAGAGCATGGATTTCATTTTTATCGAAGCATTGCGGGTCAAGTCCAGGCTTGGCATCTATCCGCGGGAGCGGGTGACTGAACAGACGCTGGAGCTGAATCTGACTTTCGGCGTGCCCGATGCGGCGGCCGAGCATGACGATATTGCCGATACGATCGATTACGCGAGGGTAATTGAACGCATCCGTGAAGAGCTGGCGGTGCACCAATTCAATCTGATCGAGACGCTGGGGGAATTCATCGTCAAGATGTTGTTCGACGAATTTGGTGCGCCGTGGGTAAAGCTCGCCATTGCCAAGATCGGGGTGATGAAGGATGTACGGCGTGTCGGCGTATTCATCGAGCGGGGGCGCAACGGCGTCGAGCCGCCCGATCACGCGCCAACCGCAGGCTTGCCGCGCTGAGCACGAAAGGCCTGCAATCGATTGCAGGCCAGGCAACCACAATCAGGCTGCGGTAAGCGCTGCGGCGTCGGCGCGCAGCTCGTCGAGGGCCTTGCCCTGGGCCAGCCAGTCGATGACCCACTGGGGCTTGCGACCGTGGCCGGTCCAGCCGATGGCGGGGTTTTCGGGGTGGCGGAACTTGACCACCGAGGCCGGCTTGGCGGCTTTCTTGACCGGCTTGGCGGCAGCGGCCTTTTTGGGGGCGGCCGCCGGCTTTTCGGAGGCTTCCTGGCCAAGTACCTCGTTGAGGCTCATGCCGTGCTCCGCAGCCAGCTTCTGCATGCGCTTGAGCAGATCCTTCTTGGCGGTATCGGAACGACGGCGAATTTCTGCTTCTACTTTGGTCTGGAGACGACGCAATTCGTTCAGGGAAAGGGAGGAGATATCCATGGCGCTGTTTTCCTTGGTCCTGGCGTTTCGGGACGACCGTTTTTTTTAAGTATGGATGGAGGGGTGGCCGCCGTAAGGTTGCTCAAATGATCTCGTCAAATGGGCCCGTCGAATGAGGCTTTCTTGAAGCCTTTATTCTGTCGGCTATTTTGCCATTATTGACTCACGACTTGGCAAGTGTTTTTTGGCTTTTATTCCAGTGCCACATTAACCAGCCCGGGCTGCAGCATGCGCAGGATGTCGTGGGGGTGAACACCGACCAGGAATCCTCTTTTTCCGCCATTGATGTAAATGAGGGGAAGGTCGAGGATGCTGCGTTCCATGAATACCGGCAGGGTCTTTTTTGTTCCGAAAGGCGATGTGCCTCCGACCAGATAGCCCGTGTGTCGCTGGGCGACCGCCGGGTCGCAGGGGCTGATCTGTTTGTGGCCGGTCTGGCGTGCGAGTTCTTTGGTGGATACCTTGCGATCACCGTGCATCAATACGATGAGGGGCTGGCGGCTTTCGTCTTCCATTACCAGGGTTTTCACGACGGCGTGTTCTGCGACATTGAGTTCGCGGGAAGATACCTTGGTGCCGCCGTGATCTTCATAGTTGTAAAGATGTGTTGAAAAGGGCGTGTGGTGCTGGCGCAGGAAACGCGTGGCAAGGGTTTCCGGGGCGTTGTGGTCTGAGCGTGACATGGCGGTCGGCGAATGAAGTGTTGAGTCGGTTGTTGCGCTGCAGCGAAAAATCAATTGCAGGGAGTGGTGCTCCGTGTATTCACAGTACGCCCTCGTGGTGCAATAGCCAGCGTTTTGTATCAATAAGAAAACCGCCGTTGTCGTGGGCGAATCCGCCCAGCCCGGTGGCAGCGACAACGCGGTGGCAGGGGACGACAATTGGAAATGGATTGTCACCGCAGGCCTGGCCGACGGCCCGGGCGGCGCTGTTTGCGGTCTGCGCCAGTTCGCCGTAAGTGCGCGTCCGGCCGCGGGGAATGGCCGCGATGGCGGCCCAGATGCGTCGGCGGAATTCGCTTCCGCCGGGGGCGAGCGGGAGATCGAAGCGGTAATCGGGGTCGGCGAGGTAGTGCCCGAGTTGATGCAGCGCCATTTCAGCAATGGTATTGGCCGGCGCGGCGGTGGAATGTCCGGGTGGCAGGAATTCGATTCCACGGAGGTATTGCCCGTCGCTGACAATACCCAAGGCCCCGAATGGCGTTGCCATTACCGCTGAAAAATCCTGTGGCTGGGTGTGTGTGCCAGGTTGGGTGATGGACGCTTTCATGAGAGGAATTCTGCGCGCGCAACGGTGCTCCGGCAAGGGCATCGGCCCCGTCTGAATTGGCTTTGGCTGATTCAGTTGATTCCGAGAAGGGCGTTTTTGAGTTCGGCGTCGACGGGTTTGTCGCCGAGCCAGATTCGCAGCAGGGCGCGGTAGAAATCCTCACCGGGAATGTCCGTGCCGCGGACTTCATTGCCCACTGAAAGTCGGGTGCCGTTGCCGGGGATCCATTCGAGGCGGATCCGGGTGCTGCTCGTTGCTGATTTGAGGTTTAGCAGCGCATTGCGGAAATCGTCGCTGCGGGCCTGCAGTTTGATGAATTCGGCGTCGCTGTGATTCTTTTTCAGGCCTTCGATGAGGGCGTCGGCAAATTGCTCGGCGGTCAGCTCGCGCAGCGTGACGATCTGGATGCGTTTCGGGCCGCTTGTTGCGGCGATGGCGTCGAGGCTGCCGGCGCGCTTTGGAAGATAGAGGCCGATGGCGTACACCTTGAGCATGAAGCGGGTGCGCAGGCCGGCGCCGTTGAGGCTGATTTCGCTGCCTGAAAGACTGGCTTTGTCGTCGAAGTGCACGCCGGCAATGTCGGCGGCGAAGGCGGGCAGGCTGGTGCAGAGGGCGGCGGCTAAAAATGCGCGGCGCAGGAATGTGTGCATGCTGGTCTCCTGGGTGGGTCTGGATGTGAAAACGCCCGTTCGTCGCATTTTTACACGATTTCGAACGGGCGTTTTAATCCTGGCCGGGAAGACTTCCGGCCACGCGGTTTGGGTCAGCTTGTCAGGCGCGTACCTGGCCGTCGCCGAAGACGATCCACTTCTGGCTGGTGAGGCCGTCAAGGCCGACCGGGCCGCGGGCGTGGATCTTGTTGGTGGAGATGCCGATCTCGGCGCCGAGGCCGTATTCGAAGCCGTCGGCAAAGCGCGTCGAGGCGTTGATCATCACCGAGGCGGAGTCGACTTCGCGCAGGAAGCGCATGGCGCGGGTGTAGTTTTCGCTGACGATGGCTTCGGTGTGACCGGAGGAATAGCGGTTTATGTGATCAATGGCGGCGTCGAGGCCGGCAACGATCTTGACGGCGATGATCGGGGCGAGGAATTCCTCTGACCAGTCGGATTCAACGGCTTCCTTGAGCTGTGCAGCGGGTACGCCGGCCTTTTGCAGGATGGCGAGCGAAGCCGGGCAGGCGCGTATCTCGACACCCTTGCCGGCGAGCATGGCGCCGATGGCGGGCAGCTGGGCGTCGGCGATGGCGGCATCGACCAGCAGCGATTCGGTGGTGTTGCAGGTGCCGTAGCGCTGGGTCTTGGCGTTTTCGACGATGCCGAGGGCCTTGGCCGCATCGGCGAATTCATCGACGAAGACGTGGCAGTTGCCGTCCAGGTGCTTGATGACCGGCACGCGGGCGTCGCGGGAGATGCGCTCGATGAGGCTCTTGCCGCCGCGGGGGACGATGACGTCCACGAACTCGGGCATGGCGATGAGTTCGCCCACCGCGGCACGGTCGGTGGTGTCGATGACCTGGATCGCCAGTTCGGGCAGCCCGGCAGCGGCGAGGCCGGCGCGGACGCAGTCGGCGATGGCCTGGTTGGAGTGCAGGGCTTCCTTGCCGCCGCGGAGGATGGCGGCGTTGCCGGATTTGAGGCACAGGGCAGCGGCGTCGGCGGTGACGTTGGGGCGGGCTTCGTAAATGATGCCGATGACGCCCAGCGGCACGCGCATCTTGCCGACGGTGATGCCGGAGGGGCGGCGCTTGAGATCGGTCATCTCGCCAACCGGGTCGGGCAGCGCGGCAACCTGTTCTAGGCCGACCGCCATGGCCTCGATGCCCTTGGCGGAGAGGGTCAGGCGATCAATCATGGCCGGCTCGAGGCCGTTGGCGCGGGCTTCGTCCAGGTCGCGCTGGTTGGCGGCGGATAGCGCCACCTGGCGGGCACGGATTTCGGCGGCCATGGCCAGAAGGGCCTTGTTCTTGGCGTCGGTGGAGGCGGCTGCCACCGCGCGGGAGGCGGTGCGGGCCTGGCGGCCGACGGTCTGCATGTAGGTCTTGATGTCCATCTCGTCTCGCTTTGAATCGGTTTGCGGCGGCTTGGGGGGCGGCTTTGGGGCGGCTTCGGGGAGTTTTAACGCCGTGCCGGAGCCTGGCTTGTGCTGCGGGTGAGGCGCAGGCACAGCTGGAGGAATTCGTCCCAGACGTCGCCTCGTGCCAGACCCTTGATCATCCGGTCAATTTTGGCGGCGTGCAAGATCGAGGTGCGAAGCTGGCCGGCACCAAGGCGGGGCAGGGCGCGTTGGATGGCCTGTTTGCGGCGGTCGTCGAAAATCCGCTCGGCCTTGAGCAGGCCTTGCAAGGGCTGGCCGTCGTCCATGCCCTGGCGCAGGTTGGCGAGGGTGCGGATCTCGTTGGCGAGTGCCCACAGCACCAGCGGCGTGGCTTCGCCTTCGCCCTTGAGGCCATCGAGGAGGCGCGCGCAGCGGGCTGCGTCGCCTTCGAGGAGCGCCTGGCGCAGCGCGTCCACGTCGTAGCGGGCAACGTTGAGGACGGCCTCGCGCATGGCCTCGAGGCTGATGTCGCCGGGCGGGTGGAGGAGGCCGAGTTTGAGGATTTCCTGGTGCGCGGCGAGCAGGTTGCCTTCGACGTGTTCGGCGATGAAGGCCAGTGCGTCGGCGGGTGCCCGCTGTTGCTGGCGGGCCAGGCGCTGGGCGATCCAGTCGGGTAGGCGTTCGCGTTCGGGGGCGTTGAGTTCGATGGCCACGCCGGCTTCCAGCAGGGCGGTGAACCAGCTGGCTTTGCGGGCCGCCCAGTCGAGCTCGGGCAGGGTGATCAGCGTGACGATGCCGTCGTCCCGGATGCGGGCGTAGCGTTGCAGGGCTTCGCCACCGTCGCGTCCGGGCTTGCCGTTGGGAATGCGCAGGTCGATGAGCTTGCTGGCACCGAACAGCGACAGGTTGCCTGCAACCGATTGCAGCTCGCTCCAGCGAAAACCCTGGCCGGCGACCAGCACCTCGCGCTCGGCGTAGCCCTGCTTGCGCGCCGCGTTGCGGATGGCGTCACCGGCTTCGAGCACCAGCAGGGGCTCGTTGCCGTGCAGGATATAGAGCGGCGCGAGGGGCTTGTCGAGGTGGGCCGAAAGCTGTTCGGGGCGCAGGTTCACGGCTTGGGGGTGGGCGCCGGAGCCGGCGCTGCTTCGGGCATTTTTGCCGCGGCAAGCCGGCGCATCAGTTGCTGCACGAGGTCGTTCTGCATGTCGCGGTAGAGCAGGGTTTCTTCTTGCTGTTTGGCGAGGAGCTGGGTGTCGTCGAAGGCCAGTTCGCGACGCAGGAAGATTTCGTTCGAGGGCATGACTTCCTGCCCGGATTTGCTCACCAGCCGGAAAACGAAGCGCTGGCGGAGCTGGTATTCCCGCACCCGGCCCTGGGTGTTGAGGGCCAGGATGATCTTGTCCTTGATGTCGGCCATCACCTCGAGACGGACATCGGCGTCTGCGGGTGTTTCCGTGAGGCGGGTGCTGCCGTTGGCGCGAATCTCGCGCCGGATGGCGGCGGCGAGTTCGGAGTAGGGGCCCATGCCCAGGTAGAGCGACTCGAAGGGCAGCGGGCGCTGGCCGCGCAGCTTGAAGCCGCATCCGGCCAGCAGCAGCGGCGTGGCGCCGAGAAGGGCGAGGGCCCGGCGACGGCCGGCAAGGCGGGTGGGGCTCATTGGGGTGATTTCTCCTTGAGACGCTGGCGCTCTTGTTCGTAAGCCTCGTAGCTTGTTGCGGGCGGGTCGCGGTTGATGTCGCGACCCGGTTCGTATTGGCGTCGGGCGTTTTCCATACGCAGCCCTTCGTAGAGGTTACGGTCCCGCGGGCTGCTGGCGCAGCCGCTCAAGAGGGCAACCAGAACTGCACAAAAAAGGATGCGCATGATGTAAACCCTCCGCGTTTTCAGCCGGCGATGTTGACCAGCCGGCCGGGGACGACGATGACCTTCTTGGCCGGCCGGCCTTCGAGGAACTTGATGGCACCCTCGTGCGCGAGGGCGGCGGCCTCGATGGCGTCCTTGGTGGCATCGGCCGGCACGCGCAGCGAACCGCGCAGCTTGCCGTTGACCTGCAGCATCAGCTCGATCTCATCCTGCACCAGCGCGGCTTCCAGCGGCTCCGGCCAGGCGGCAGCCAGGATGTCGTTGCCGTAGCCGAGCTGGTTCCACAGCGCGTGGCTGATATGCGGGGTGAGCGGCGAGAGCACGCGCAGCAGGATGCCGAAGCATTCCTCGATCACCTCGGCGGCCAGGGCGCCTTCGCGGGGCGCTTTTTCAATGGCGTTGAGCATCTTCATCGTGGCCGAGGCGACGGTGTTGAACTGTTGCTTGCCGAGGTCGTAGTTGGCCTGCTTGAGCAGCAGGTGGATTTCGCGGCGGAAGGCGGCCAGGGCGTCCGGCAGCTTGGCGCTGGCGAGCGTGCGCGTGGCTCCGATCTGCGGGCGGATGTCGGTGGCGAAGGCGTGGCCGAAAGTCCACACCCGCTTCAGGAAGCGGTAAGCGCCTTCGACGCCGGCGTCGGACCATTCCAAGCTCTGTTCGGGATGTGCAGTGAAAATAATAAAAAACCGGCATGTATCTGCGCCGAACTGCTTCACTAACGCCTCTGGATCTACCCCATTGTTCTTTGACTTTGACATCTTTTCAACACCGCCGATCTGGACTCGATCACCGGCAACGATGACAACACTCTGCTTTCCGTGTTCATCGTCGTCTCTAATGACGTCAAGCTTGGAGGCAGAGATCCTAATTTTGGATTGATTTCCTCGCCCCTCCACCAAATTGGTTTCCCCGAAATCCAGGCCATCGTTCTGTACCCATGCATACCGTTTCCCCCCGATCACGGACTCGGTAACATTTGATGGGTTGACCCATTCTTTTTTGCCGCCTTCCAGCTCCCGGAAATATGTTGGGGCCAAAACCATGCCCTGGGTAAGCAGGTGGGCGAAAGGCTCGCGGTAGGTGACGAGGCCCACGTCGCGCATGACCTTGGTCCAGAAACGCGAGTAGAGCAGGTGCAGGATGGCGTGCTCGATGCCGCCGATGTACTGGTCGACGGTCATCCAGTAATCGGTTTCCTCGTCGACCATCTTGTCGGCGCCGAACTTGGTGGCGTAGCGGGCGTAATACCAGGACGAATCGACAAAGGTGTCCATGGTGTCGGTTTCGCGCCGGGCCGGCTTGCCGCACTTGGGGCAATCGACGTGCAGGAAATCGAGGCGCTTGTGGAGCGGATTGCCGGAGCCGTCGGGCACGCAGTCTTCGGGCAGCACCACCGGCAGCTGGTCGTCGGGCACGGGCACCGAGCCGCAGGCGTCGCAGTGAATGATGGGAATCGGGCAGCCCCAGTAGCGCTGGCGCGAAATGCCCCAGTCACGCAGGCGCCATTGCACCTTCTTCTCGCCGGTGTTTTTGGCGGCGAGGTCGGCGGCAATGGCGTCCACCGCGGCTGCGTAGCCGAGGTCGTCGTACTTGCCGGAGTTGATGCAGACGCCGTCCTTGCTGCCGTACCACTCCTGCCAGGCATCAAGGCTGTAGGCCTTGTCGCCGACAGCGACGACCTGCTCGATGGGCAGGCTGTATTTCTTGGCGAAGGCGAAGTCGCGCTCGTCGTGGGCCGGAACGCCCATCACGGCGCCGTCGCCGTAGCTCATCAGAACATAGTTGCCGACCCACACTTCGACCTGCTGGCCGGTGAGCGGGTGGGTGACGAACAGGCCGGTGGGCAGGCCTTCCTTCTCCATGGTGGCCATGTCGGCTTCCATCACCGAGCCGTGCTTGCACTTTTCGATGAAGGCGGCGAGTTCGGGATTGGACTTGGCCGCGTGCAGGGCCAGCGGGTGCTCGGCGGCCACGGCGCAGAAGGTGACGCCCATGATGGTGTCGGCGCGGGTGGTGAACACCCACATCTTGCCGTCGCCGATCAGGCCGTTTTCATCACCAACCGTGTGGCTGAAGGCGAAGCGCACGCCGGTGCTCTTGCCGATCCAGTTGGCCTGCATCAGCTTGACGCGCTCGGGCCAGCCTTCAAGCTCGTCGAGGTCGGACAGCAGCTCGTCGGCGTAGTCGGTGATCTTGAGGTAGTAGCCGGGAATCTCGCGCTTTTCAACGAGCGCGCCGGTACGCCAGCCGCGACCGTCGATGACCTGCTCGTTGGCGAGCACGGTCTGGTCGACCGGGTCCCAGTTAACAACCTGCGTCTTGCGTTCGGCGACGCCCTTTTCGAGCATGCGCAGGAACAGCCACTGGTTCCACTTGTAGTACTCGGGCGTGCAGGTGGCGAGCTCGCGGCTCCAGTCGATGGCAAAGCCGAGGGACTTGAGCTGCTGCTTCATGTAGGCGATGTTGTCGTAGGTCCACTTGGCCGGCGGCACCTTGTTCTTGATCGCCGCGTTTTCGGCGGGCAGGCCGAAGGCGTCCCAGCCCATCGGCTGCAGCACGTTGTAGCCGCGCATGCGGTGGAAGCGGGACAGCACGTCGCCGATGGTGTAGTTGCGCACGTGCCCCATGTGCAGCTTGCCCGAGGGGTAGGGGAACATGGACAGGCAGTAGTACTTGGGCTTCGAGGCGTCGGCGGTGACGCGGAAGGCTTCGCTACTGTCCCAGTGCTGCTGGGCGGCACGTTCGATATCGGCGGGGAGGTATTTGTCCTGCATGGGCGGGGAAGATCGAGGAAAATGGCGCGAACCGGGTCGCGGGTTGGGCCACGGATGGACCGAAACCGTGCATTATAAACCGCTCTTGCGACGGCCGCTTTGTGACGCTCAAGACCTTGATGTCACGCGATATTTCTCGCGGGGGTCGGGGAAGCCCGCATGTCACGCGGCAAGGCGTCTGATACAATTGTTATTCCGCAATGCAACATTTTTCCATGCCAGATCCACTTGTCCGCCTTGAAAACGTGAGCTTCGCCTATGGCGAACGGACGATCCTGCGCGACATTTCCCTGTCGATTCCGCGTGGCAAGGTGGTTGCCATCATGGGTGGCAGCGGCTGCGGCAAGACGACCCTGCTGCGCCTGATCGGCGGGCAGGAAAAGGCCGTCGGCGGCCAGGTGCAGGTCGATGGCCAGGATGTCGCCACCCTGGGGCGCGACGCGCTCTACGCGATGCGTCGGCGCATGGGCATGTTGTTCCAGTTCGGTGCGCTATTCACCGACATGACGGTCTTCGACAACGTGGCTTTTCCGCTCCGCGAGCACACTGACCTGCCGGCCGAGATGATCAACGATCTGGTGTTGATGAAGCTCCACGCGGTGGGCCTGCGCGGTGCCGCACGACTGATGCCGGGCGAACTTTCCGGAGGCATGGCGCGGCGCGTGGCGCTGGCGCGCACGATCGCCCTCGACCCGATGCTGCTGATGTACGACGAGCCCTTCACCGGCCTCGACCCGATCTCGCTGGGCGTGATCGGTCAGCTCATCCGCCGCCTCAACGACGCCCTCGGCGCCAGTTCGGTGATCGTTACCCACGACATCCAGGAATCCCTGCTGATTGTCGATTACATTTATTTCATCTCGGAGGGCAAGGTGGTGGCTGAAGGCACGCCGGACGAAATCCGCCACACGAGAGACCCCTTCGTGCACCAGTTCGTGCATGCGGAGGTCGATGGGCCGGTGCCCTTCCATTATCCGTCGGACGACTACGCCGCCGCGCTGACCGGAGGTAAGGCCTGATGGGAGGTGGAATCCGCAAGCTCGGCTCGGTTGCCATCGACGTGGTGTGGCAACTCGGCTTCATCGCCCGTTTCTTCTGGCTGATCCTGGTTTATTCCGGTCAGTCGTTCACGCGCCTCAATCTCACGATTCGCGAGCTGTATTTCAGCGGCGTGCTGTCGCTTTTGATCATCCTCGTGTCGGGCCTCTTCGTCGGTCTCGTGCTGGGTTTGCAGGGCTATGAAATCCTCCAGCGCTACGGCTCGAGCGATTCGATGGGCACGATGGTGGCGTTGTCGCTGCTGCGCGAGCTCGGCCCCGTGGTGGCCGGCCTGCTCTTCGCCAGCCGCGCCGGTTCGGCCGTTACCGCCGAAATCGGCCTGATGAAGGTGACTGAACAACTCAAGGCGATGGACATGATGGCCGTCAGCCCGATCGCCCGCGTGGTCGCGCCGCGTTTCTGGGGGGGGGTGATCTCGATGCCACTCCTCGCCGCGATGTTCTCCACAATGGGCATTTTCGGCGGCTGGCTGATCGGGGTGGTCTTCATCGGCATCGATGACGGCGCCTTCTGGTCGCAGATGCAGGCCGCAGTGGATTTTCGCTATGACGTGCTGAACGGCGTCATCAAAAGCTGCGCCTTCGGCGTGGCGGTTTCGCTGATCGCGGTGTTTCAGGGGTACGACTGCGTGCCCACCGCGGAGGGCGTGTCGCGGGCCATCACGCGCACTGTTGTGAGTTCGGCGCTGGCCATTCTGGCGCTCGATTTTGTAATGACGTCTTTCATGTTCCGAGGTCTGTAATGAGTCGTACGACGCTCGACCTGTGGGTCGGGATTTTCGTGGCGATGGGTATCGCCGCGCTGCTGTTCCTGGCCCTCAAGGTTGGCAGTATTTCCGGTGCGGAAATCCGCTCGCCCTATACCCTTACCGCCCACTTCGACAACATTGGCGGCCTCAAGGCGCGCGCACCTGTAAAGAGCGCCGGGGTGCTGGTCGGTCGTGTCGAGCAGATCCGCTACGATAATGAACGGTTCCAGGCCGAGGTGGTCTTTACCGTCGACGGGCGCTACAAGTTTCCGGTCGATACCTTCGCCAATATCCTGACTTCCGGCCTGCTCGGCGAGCAGTATCTGGGCCTCGAACCCGGCGGCGAGGAAAAGACACTGGCTCCAGGCGAGACTATCAAAAAGACCCAGTCGGCCGTTGTGCTCGAAAAACTGATCAGCCAGTTCATGTTCGACAAAGCCGCCGAAGGAGAGCCGGCCCCGGCCAAGTGAGGTTGAACGGAAACAGCCACAGAGAGTGCGACGCGGCTCAAGCCGCGCGCGGAGTCAAGATGAAGAAGAACAAGAAACCCGAATTGCGGGCCGTGCGGCGCAGTGCAGCAACGCTGCTGCTCGGCCTTGGCCTGACGGCCTGCGCCGGCCCTGGCGGACACCCCAAGGATCCGCTCGAGCCGATCAACCGGGCCACCTTCCGTTTCAATGAAACGGCCGACCGTTACGTCATGCGTCCCGCCGCAGAGGTTTATGATCTGGCCCCGCTGCCGGTCAAGGTGGGTGTCGGCAATTTCTTCGGCAACCTTGCCGACGTGTGGATCGGTGTGAATAACCTGCTCCAGGGCAAGTTCGCCGAAGGCCTGTCGGACGGTGGCCGCTTTCTGGTGAACAGCACCGCCGGCATGCTGGGCGTATTCGACATCGCCACCGAACTGGGCCTTGAGAAGCACGACGAGGATTTCGGCCAGACCCTCGGCCTCTGGGGGGTTGGCGACGGCCCCTACATCGTGCTGCCCTTGCTCGGTTCCAGCAACCTGCGCGACACCGCCGGCCTGATCGGTGATCTGAACGTGGATCCGGTGATGGCGATCAACAGCTCCGGGCCGCGTAACCGGGTTACCGCTCTGCGCTTCATCAACCGCCGCAGTCAGCTGCTGGGTGCCGATACCACGGCCGAGCAGGCCTCGCTGGACAAGTACGACTACATGCGCAGCTTCTACATTCAGTATCGCCAGAGCCAGATTTACGATGGCCAGCCGCCGCGGGTCAAGGATCCGGACGACGAGGCCGACATGGACGAAGCCACCCCCGCAGCTCCCGCCAGAAAAGAGAACCAGGAATGAAAAAGATCGCTTCCCTGTTTGCTGCACTGACCCTCGGCATCGGCATCCAGTGTGCCGCCTTCGCCCAGAGCATTGCGCCCGATGCGCTCGTCAAGAGCGTTACCGACGACGTCATCACCATCGTCCGCCAGGACAAGGCGATCCAGTCCGGCGACACCCGCAAGGCCGTCGATCTTGTCGAAACCAAGGTGCTGCCGTACTTCGATTTCGCCCACATGACCCGCCTTGCCGTCGGCAAGGACTGGCGTCAGGCCAGTGCCGAGCAAAAGACCGTTCTGACCCACGAGTTCAAGAACCTGCTCGTGCGCACCTATTCCAACGCGCTCACCCAGTACCGCAACCAGCACATTGATTTCAAGCCGCTCAAGGCCAAGCCGGAAGATACCGATGTGGTCGTCCGCACCGAAGTCCGGCAGCCCGGCGCAAAGCCGGTCCAGATCGACTACAACCTTGAAAAGCAGGGCGACAACTGGAAGGTCTACGACGTGATGGTGGCCGGCGTCAGCCTTGTCACCAACTACCGTGACAGCTTCGGCCAGGAGGTGCGCAACGGCGGCATCGACGGCCTGATCAAGTCCCTCAAGGACAAGAACAAGCAGCTCGACACCACGGTTTCCGCCAAGAAATGATTCGCGAAGACGGCCCGCGCCTGGCCCTCGAAGGTCCGCTCACGCTCGCCACGGTGGCCGGTCTGGTGGAGGAGGGGCGCAGCCTGGTGGCGAGTGCCGACAGGCTGCTCGATCTGGCTGCGGTCACCCAGGTCGATTCGGCCGCGCTGGCCCTGCTGCTGTCCTGGGTTCGGGCCGCCCGCAGTGCAGGGCGGCAGTTGACCATCGTCCACGCGCCGGCCTCGCTGGTCAGCCTGGCGGCGCTCTATGACGTCGACACCATTCTTCCCCTCGGGCGCTGAGCCCTCTTTCCGATCTTTTCTGCACCCATGAGCCCTGCGATCCGCATAGCCGGTGTCACCAAGCGTTTCCGTTCCCTGCAGGCCCTTGCCGGTGTCGATCTCGAAATCGCCCAGGGTGAGTTCTTCGGCTTGCTCGGGCCCAACGGCGCCGGCAAGACAACCCTCATTTCCTCCCTCGCGGGCCTTGCCCGACCCGATTCCGGCACGCTGGAAGTCATGGGCCACGATGTGGTGCGCGACTATCGTGCCGCCCGCATGGCCCTTGGCGTGGTGCCGCAGGAGCTGGTTTTCGATCCCTTCTTCACGGTGCGCGAGATGCTGGTGCTGCAGTCCGGCTATTTCGGGCTCAAGAAGAACGACGCCTGGATCGACGAAATCCTGCATCACCTGGATCTGACCTCGAAGGCCAACGCCAACATGCGCATGCTCTCGGGCGGCATGAAGCGCCGCGCGCTGGTTGCCCAGGCGCTGGTACATCGCCCGCCGGTGATCGTGCTGGACGAGCCCACCGCCGGCGTGGATGTGGAGTTGCGCCAGGGCCTGTGGCATTTCATCCGCAAGCTCAACCGGGACGGCCACACCATCGTGCTGACCACCCATTACCTCGAAGAGGCCGAAACCCTGTGCGGGCGTATCGCCATGCTGAAGGCCGGCCGCATCGTTGCCCTCGACACCACCGCCAACCTGCTGCAGCGTTTTGCCAGCCACGCCCTGAAGGTGAAGCTGGCCGCGCCGGTAGTGCTGCCGGCCGAGCTGGCCGCCAAGGCGACGCGCCAGGAAGGCGCCGAGCTGGAGTTCGGCTTCGATCGCTTCGACGAGGTTGCGGAGCTTCTCGCCGGCATCAAGTCGGCTGGCGGCACCATTGTAGACATGGCCCTCGGTACGCCCGACATGGAGCAGGTCTTCGTCGGCATCATGAACCAGAACTGAAAGCGGAAACGACAAACCCCATGCAAGGCTTCAATACCCTGTTGTACAAGGAGTGCCTGCGTTTCTGGAAGGTCGGCTTCCAGACGGTGCTCTCACCCGTGCTCACCGCAGTGCTTTACCTGCTGATCTTCGGCCACGTGCTGGAGGACCACGTCCAGCCCTATCCGGGCGTCAATTACACGGCCTTCCTGGTGCCCGGTCTGGTGATGATGACCGTGCTGCAGAACGCGTTCGCCAACAGCTCCTCGTCGCTCATCCAGAGCAAGATCACCGGTAACATTGTGTTCGTGCTGCTGCCGCCGATCTCCTATCGGGAGTTCTATGCCGCCTACGTGATCGCCGCCGTGCTGCGCGGCGCCATGTGTGGCCTGGGCGTGCTGCTGGTGTCGCTGCCATTCGTGTCGTTCAATCTCGCCGAGCCGGCCTGGATCGTCGCCTTCACGTTGCTGGGTGGGGCCTTTCTGGCCAGCCTGGGCGTGATTGCCGGCATCTGGGCCGACAAGTTCGACCAGCTGGCGGCCTTCCAGAACTTCCTGATCATGCCGCTCACCATGCTGTCCGGTGTGTTCTACTCGATTCATTCCCTGCCGGCTTTCTGGCAGGGGGTGTCGCATTTCAACCCGTTTTTCTTCATGATTGACGGTTTCCGCTACGGATTTTTCGGCGTCTCCGATGTTTCTCCCTGGACGAGCATCGGCGTCGTGACGGTCTGTTTTGTTGTTCTCGCGGTGATCACCCTGCAAATGCTTGCCAGGGGCTACAAGCTGCGCGCCTGAGGATTGAATTAAAGATGTTTGAAGCGAGTGAAATCGAGCGGCTGATCGCCGCAGGCCTCCCCTGTGACTTCCTGCAGATCGAGGGTGATGACGGCACCCATTTTTCGGGCATCGTGGTCAGTCCCGAATTCGAGGGCAAGATGCGCGTGCGCCAGCACCAGTTGGTCTACGCCACGCTGGGCAAGCTGATGGGCAATGAGATTCACGCCCTCCAGCTGAACACCTACACGCCCAAGCAGTGGGCAGAACTTCTGAAGGAACTGGGCTGAACGCCCGGTCGACGCATGGATAAACTGTTGATTGCAGGCGGAGCCCGCCTGTCGGGCGAGATCGCCATTTCCGGCGCCAAGAATGCCGCGCTGCCCATCCTGTGTTCGGCGCTGCTGACCCGGGAGCCGGTCACCTATACCAACGTGCCGCGCCTCAACGACATCGGCACGCTGCTGCGCCTGCTCGAACAGATGGGCGTCAAGGTCAGTCGCGAAGACGATACCGTCACGCTGGACGCAAGCGGGGTCGACAACCCGGTGGCCTCCTACGAGATGGTCAAGACCATGCGCGCCTCCATCCTGGTGCTCGGCCCGCTGGTTGCCCGCTTCGGCGAGGCCCGCGTGAGCCTGCCGGGTGGCTGTGCCATCGGCGCGCGTCCGGTCGACCAGCACATCAAGGGTCTGCAGGCGATGGGCGCCACGGTTACGGTCGAGCACGGTTATGTGCACGCCAAGGTGCCGCGACTGAAGGGCGCCCGCATCTTCACCGACATGGTCACCGTGACCGGCACCGAGAACCTGATGATGGCCGCGTGTCTTGCCGACGGTGAAACCGTCATCGAGAACGCCGCCCGCGAACCCGAAGTCGTCGACCTGGCCAACTGCCTGGTGGCGATGGGCGCGCAGATATCCGGCGCCGGTGGCGACGTGATCCGCATCCGTGGCGTGCAGGCCTTGCACGGTGCCACCCACCGCGTGATGCCGGACCGCATCGAGACCGGCACCTACCTGTGCGCCGCGGCTGTCACCGGGGGTGAAGTGCGCCTCACCGGCACCTCGGCCAGCTACCTCGACGCCGTCATCGACAAGCTGATGGACGCCGGCTGCGAAGTGATCGCCGAGCGTGATGCGATCCGTCTCAAGGCCCCGGCCCGTCTCACCGCAGTCAGCCTGCGTACCTCGCCGTACCCGGCCTTCCCGACCGACATGCAGGCCCAGTTCATGGCCCTGAATGCGGTGGCCGACGGCACCGCGGTGATTCGCGAGACGATCTTCGAGAACCGCTTCATGCATGCGGTGGAATTGCAGCGCCTGGGGGCCGACATCAAGATTGACGGCAACACGGCCTTCGTGAAGGGTGTCGAGCGCCTGCAGGGTGCCACCGTGATGGCCACCGACCTGCGTGCCTCGGCCAGCCTGATCATTGCCGGCCTGGTTGCCGAAGGTGAAACCACGGTCGAGCGCATCTACCACCTCGATCGCGGCTACGAGCGGCTCGAAGAAAAACTCGGGGCGCTGGGGGCAAGGGTTACGCGCTTGCGCTGAAAACCTGAAGGTGGGCCCCGGTTCGAGGCCCATATTGAAATCCTTCGGACGGCGAACGCGTCCGGATGGCTCAGGTGACGGGGCTTACCGCCAGCACCGTGAGCTGGATGGCGTGGCCTTCCGGAGTTTGCCAGTCGATGTGCTGGCCGACCGAAAGGCCGAGCAGGGCGCTGCCGGCCGGCGAAAAAATGGAAACCTTTCCATCGGCGGCGCTGGCTTCGTGAGGCCAGGCCAGGGTCAGTTCGTATTCGCGGCCCGATGTCTCCTCGCGGAAACGGGCACGGCTGTTCATTGCGATGACGTTGTCGGGCATGGCGTCGTCGTCGAGCACCCTGGCGCGCTCGAGTTCTGCGCGCAGATCGTCGAGGTCGCTGCGGTTGCGGGTCGGCGGTTTGGACAGCAGGCCTTCCAGGCGTTCGAGATCGTGGGTTGAAACAATGATTTCGGGTTTCATATATCAAACTCTCCGGAGTTGAAAAAAAGAAAAAGGCCGAACCCGCTCCAGCGGTTCAGCCACGAAGTCAAGGCTAACAGAAGGGCCGTTGCAGAACAATTGCCTTCCTGGATGCCTGGGCGTGGACCTTGCCGCGAATCGGCTAAAATCGCTTTTTACGCAGACAGATCACCATCTTGAACGGCATAACGCTTGCCCTTTCGAAGGGCCGAATTTTCGAAGAGACCCTGCCGCTGCTTGCCGCCGCAGGGATCACGCCCACCGACAACCCGGAAACCTCCCGGAAGCTGATCATCGGTACCAACCGGCCCGATGTGCGCCTGGTCATCGTGCGTGCCACCGACACGCCGACCTACGTGCAGTATGGCGCAGCCGACATGGGCATTGCCGGCAAGGACACCCTGATCGAGCACGGCGGTGCCGGCCTGTATCAGCCCCTTGACCTCAACATCGCCAAGTGCCGTCTGTGCGTGGCCGTGCGCAAGGATTTCGACTACGCCGCGGCGGTCAAGCGCGGTGCGCGAATCCGTGTTGCCACCAAGTACGTCAAGGCCGCCCGGGAGCACTTCGCAGCCAAGGGCATGCACGTCGATCTCATCAAGCTTTACGGCTCGATGGAGCTGGCGCCGCTGGTCGGGCTGGCCGACGCGATTGTCGATCTCGTCTCTACCGGCAACACGCTCAAGGCCAACAACCTGATCGAGGTCGAGGACATCATGCCGATCAGTTCCCGTCTCGTCGTCAACCAGGCCTCGCTCAAGCTCAAGCGCGAGCTGATCCAGCCGGTGCTGGAGGCCTTTGCAGGAGCCATCAAGCCATGAGCGCCCAGATTCGCCGCCTTTCCTCGGCCGAGCCGGATTTCATGTCCACGCTCGACACCTTGCTGGCTTTCGAAGGCAGCACCGATGCCGCCATCGAAGTGGCCGTAGCCGAGATCCTGCGGGCCGTGAGGAGCCAGGGTGACGCCGCCGTCGTCGACTTCACCCGCTGCTTCGACCACCTGGATGTGGCGGACATGTCGGCGCTGGAGCTGCCCAAGGCCGAGCTTGAAGCCGCGCTGGCGGGGCTGCCCGCCGCGCAGCGTGCCGCGCTCGAGGCGGCGGCTGCCCGGGTGCGCAGCTACCATGAGCGCCAGGTCCAGGAGTCGTGGCGCTACAACGACGAATCGGAAGGCATGCAGGGTACGCGCCTCGGCCAGAAGGTCACGCCGCTGGACCGCGTGGGTCTCTACGTGCCGGGCGGCCGGGCGTCCTACCCCAGTTCGGTGCTGATGAACGCCATCCCCGCCAAGGTGGCCGGTGTCGGCGAGCTGATCATGGTCGTACCGACTCCACGCGGTGAAAAAAATCCGCTGGTGCTGGCGGCCGCGGCCATCACCGGCGTCGATCGGGTGTTCACCATCGGTGGCGCCCAGGCTGTCGCCGCGCTGGCTTACGGCACGGCAACGATTCCGCAGGTCGACAAGATCGTCGGTCCCGGCAATGCCTACGTGGCCAGCGCCAAACGGCGCGTTTTTGGCACCGTCGGCATCGACATGGTCGCCGGCCCGTCCGAAGTGCTGATCATCTCCGATGGTTCCGGCAACCCGGATTGGGTGGCGATGGACCTCTTCGCCCAGGCCGAGCACGACGAACTGGCCCAGTCCATCCTGCTGTGCACCGACGAGGGCTTCATCGGTCGAGTCGAGGAGAGCATCGCCCGGCTGCTGCCCGAGATGCCGCGTCGCGAAACAATCGCCACCTCGCTGAAGAACCGCGGTGCGCTGATCCACGTGAGCGATCTTGCTGAAGCGTGCCGGATCGCCAACCGCATCGCGCCAGAGCACCTCGAGCTGTCGCTCGACGATCCTTACCCGTGGATCGACCAGATCCGCCACGCCGGTGCGATCTTTATCGGTCACTACTCGGTCGAAGCCCTGGGCGATTACTGTGCGGGCCCCAACCACGTGTTGCCGACCATGCGCAGTGCACGTTTTTCCAGTCCGCTGGGCGTCTACGACTTCCAGAAGCGCACCAGTCTCATCGATATTTCGGAAGCGGGTGCGCAAACGCTTGGCAGGGTTGCGTCTGTCCTGGCCCATGGTGAAGGCCTGCAGGCCCACGCCCGTTCCGCCGAGATGCGATTGAAAGACTGATCGCAGCTCCTGGCACGCAAAAAAGCCGCACCTTCGGGTGCGGCTTTTTCATGGCGCCGGCGTGATGTGTCAGGCCACGATTTCCTTCAGCGCCTCCAGCAGCAGGTTGCACTGCGCCTCCGTTCCCACCGTGATGCGCAGGAACTGATCAATGCGTGCCGCCTTGAAGTGACGCACGATGATGCTGCGCTCCCGCAGCGCAGCGGCAAGGGTGAGTGCATCGCGATCCGGATGGCGGGCGAAGACAAAGTTGGCGGCCGACGGCAGCACCTCGAAGCCGAGCGCGGCGAGGCCGGCAGAGAGTGCATCCCGGCTGACGATGACCTGCCTGCGGGTTTGCTGGAACCATGCCTCGTCGTCCATCGCCGCGCTGGCGCCCACCAGGGCGAGGCGATCGAGCGGGTAGGAGTTGAAGCTGTCCTTGACCCGCGTGAGCGCCTCGATGAGCTCCGGCTGGCCGATCGCGAAGCCAACCCGCAGCCCGGCCAGCGAGCGGGATTTGGACAGGGTCTGGGTGACGAGGATGTTCGGGTGCTGCCTGATCAGTGCCACCGCGGTGGGAATCAGGTCGAGGCCACCAAAATCGACGTAGGCTTCGTCGATGACGATGGGCGCATCGGGCAGGGCGTCGGCCAGACGGGCGATTTCATCCAGTGGCAGCAGGCGGCCGGTGGGGGCGTTGGGGTTGGGGAAGATCACCCCGCCAATGTTGGCCGCGCCGCGGGCGAGGTAGTCATCCACGCGGATTTCGAACTCGTCCGACAGCGCTAAGGTTTCGAAGTCGATGCCATAGAGGCCGCAATACACCGGATAGAAGCTGTAGGTGATGTCGGGAAAGAGCAGCGGCTTGTCGTGCTTGAGCAGGGCCTGGAAAGTGTGGGCCAGCACCTCGTCCGAACTGTTGCCGACGAAAACCCATTCAGGGGGCACGCCGAAATGGCGACCGACGGCATCCTTGAGCTGGCTGCCGGTCGGGTCCGGGTAGAGCTTGAGGCGGTCTGCGTCATGGCCCAGCTCGGCGTGGATCGCTGCCTGTACGCGGGGGCTGGGCGGGTAAGGGTTTTCGTTGGTGTTGAGCTTGACCAGATTGGCGAGCTTGGGCTGCTCGCCGGGAACATACGGGGTCAGGTCGTGGACGACGGGGCTCCAGAAGCGGCTCATGGCAAATCTGCTCCGCGGCGTTGGGCGCCGCAAGGGACGGTGAAAACGCTAAATGCTATCATGGCCATTCCGATTACCTCGTTTCGACCGTTTCTCCTGGAAAAACACGCAATGCGGCAAGCCGAAATCTCTCGCGACACCCTCGAAACCAAGATCCGGGTCCGGATCGACTTGGATGGTTCGGGCAAGAGTCAGCTCAATACCGGCATCGGTTTCTTCGACCACATGCTCGACCAGATCGCCCGCCACGGCACATTCGACCTCGAGATCGAAGCTGTCGGCGACCTGCATATCGACGGCCACCACACGGTGGAGGATGTGGGAATCACCGTCGGCCAGGCCTTCGCGAAGGCGGTTGGCGACAAGAAGGGCCTGACCCGCTATGGCCACGCCTACGTGCCGCTCGACGAGGCCCTGTCGCGCGTCGTCGTCGATCTGTCGGGGCGGCCCGGGCTGGAGTTCGACGTGCCCTTCAGCGCCGGCATGATCGGTGCGCTGGATACGCAGCTCGTCTATGAATTCTTCCAGGGTTTCGTCAATCACGCCGGCGTCAGCCTGCATATCGACAACCTCAAGGGCCGCAACGCGCACCATCAGTGCGAAACCGTGTTCAAGGCCTTTGGCCGCGCGCTGCGCATGGCGGTAACGCCCGACCCGCGCCAGGCCGGCGTGGTGCCTTCGACCAAGGGGGCCCTGTGAGCACGGTCGCCATCATCGATTACGGCATGGGCAACCTGCGTTCGGTGGCCAAGGCCATCGAACATGTAGCCCCCGCGGCGACGGTTGTCGTGACCGCCGATCCGGCCGAAGTGCTGTCCGCCGACCGGGTGGTGTTCCCCGGCCAGGGGGCGATGCCCGACTGCATGGCCGAACTCGACGCCCGCGGCCTGCGTCCGGCGGTGCTGGAAGCCGCCAGGAGCAAGCCCTTCCTGGGAATCTGTATCGGCCAGCAAATGCTCTTCGAGCACAGCGAAGAGGGCAACGTGCCCGGCTTGGGTATCTTCAAGGGCGAAGTCCGGCGTTTTCCCGCCGACAAGATGGTGGCTGCCGACGGCTCGCGCCTCAAGGTGCCCCACATGGGCTGGAACGAGGTCTGGCAGAAGCAGGCCCACCCGCTGTGGGCCAACATCGAGGACGGCGCCCGCTTCTACTATGTTCACAGCTACTATGTCGATCCGGCAGATCAGTCCGTCATCGCGGCGACCACCGACTACGGCATCCCCTTTACCGGGGCGGTAGCGCAGGCTAATATCTTCGCAATCCAATTCCACCCGGAAAAGAGCGCGCAAGCCGGTCTGCAGTTGCTGTCGAACTTCATGTCCTGGAAGCCCTGACCTGCCGCCGTCGCCTATCTCACCCTCCCGCCGTTCCGTTTCAACTCATCTAACGCACTTCTTCCTATGCTGCTGATTCCTGCCATCGACCTCAAGGACGGTCACTGCGTGCGCCTGAAACAAGGCGAAATGGACGCTGCCACGGTCTTCTCCGAAGATCCGGGTGCCACCGCCCGACACTGGATCAACCAGGGCGCCCGGCGCCTGCACGTGGTGGATCTGGACGGTGCCTTTGCCGGCAAGCCCAAGAACCAGACCGCGATCAGGGCCATTCTTGCGGAAGTCGGTGACGAGATCCCCGTCCAGCTGGGCGGTGGCATCCGTGACCTCGACACCATCGAGCGGGCGCTCGACGCCGGACTCACCTATGTGATCATCGGTACCGCGGCAGTCAAGAACCCCGGTTTCCTGCATGATGCCTGCGGCGCCTTCCCAGGCCATATCATCGTCGGCCTCGACGCAAAGGAAGGCAAGGTGGCGGTGGATGGCTGGTCCAAGCTCACCGGTCATGATGTTGTCGACCTCGCCAAGAAGTTCGAGGACTACGGCGTTGAAGGCGTGATCTACACCGACATCGGCCGCGACGGGATGCTTTCCGGCGTCAATATCGAGGCGACCGTCAAGCTGGCCCAGGCCCTGCGCATTCCGGTCATCGCCAGCGGCGGCATCGCCACCCTGACCGATGTGGAAGCGCTCTGCGCTGTCGAGTTCGAAGGCATCACCGGTGCCATCACCGGTCGTGCGATCTACGAAGGCACCCTCGATTTCGCGGCAGCCCAGGCCCGCGCCGACGCCCTTAACGGGGCCGTCTGATCCATGCTTGCCAAGCGCATCATTCCCTGCCTCGACGTCAGTGCCGGCCGTGTGGTCAAGGGCGTCAATTTCGTCGAGCTCAGGGATGCCGGCGACCCCGTCGAGGTGGCCCGCCGCTACGACGAGCAGGGCGCCGACGAAATCACCTTCCTCGACATTACCGCCAGTTCTGACGACCGCAACATCATCCTGCATGTCGTCGAGCAGGTCGCCGAGCAGGTTTTCATTCCGCTCACGGTGGGGGGCGGGGTGCGTACCGTCGATGACGTGCGGCGTCTCCTCAATGCCGGTGCGGACAAGGTCAGCATGAACACCGCGGCGGTGAATAACCCGCAGCTGGTTGCTGAAGCTGCCGGCAAGGTCGGCAGCCAGTGCATCGTCGTCGCCATCGACGCCAAGCAGGTGGCACCCGGCAAGTGGGAGGTCTTCACCCACGGTGGTCGCAACCGTACCGGGCTCGATGTCGTCGAGTGGGCGCAAAGGATTGCTGCCCTGGGCGCCGGCGAGATCCTGCTCACCAGCATGGACAGGGACGGCACCAAGAACGGTTTCGACCTGGGCCTGACTCGCGCCGTTTCGGATGCGGTTTCAATTCCCGTCATCGCCAGCGGTGGTGTCGGCAGCCTCGAGCACCTTGCCGACGGTGTCACCCTGGGTCGTGCCGATGCAGTGCTGGCCGCCAGTATTTTCCACTTCGGCGATCACACGGTGCGCGACGCCAAGGAACTGATGCGTGCCCGTGGCATCGAGGTGCGCCTGTGAGCCACGATTCTGCCTGGCTCGACGAACTCGCCTGGGACAAGGACGGCCTGATTCCCGCCATCGCCCAGGATGCCGAAACCAATGATGTGTTGATGTTTGCCTGGATGAACCGAGACGCCCTGGCGCGAACGGTTGAAACGGGTGAAGCTGTATATTTCTCGCGTTCCCGCGGGCGGCTGTGGCACAAGGGCGAAGAGTCCGGCCACACTCAAAAGATCCGCGAGATCCGCATCGACTGTGACAATGACGTGGTGCTTCTGAAGATCGAGCAGGTTGGCGGTATCGCCTGTCACACCGGGCGGCGCAGCTGCTTCTTCCAGAAATACCTCGCAGACGGCCGCTGGGAAGCCGTCGACCCGGTTCTCAAAGACCCGAAGGACATATACAAATGATCGATATCGAAGTGCTGCACCGGGTCGCCCAGACCCTTGCCGAACGCAAGGAAGCGAGTCCGGAATCCTCTTATGTGTCCGGATTGTTCCACAAGGGGACTGACGCGATCTGCAAGAAGGTTGCCGAGGAGTCTGCCGAGGTCATCATGGCCGCCAAGGACAAGGATCTGTTGCACGTGGTGTGGGAAGTGACCGACGTGTGGTTCCACACGATGATTCTTCTGGCCCACTTCGGCCTTACGGTCGATGACGTGCTTGCGGAGTTCCGCCGCCGTGAAGGCGTGTCGGGCATCGACGAGAAAAAAGCGCGAACCGCCAAGTAAAGAGAGAGTCAGATGCAGGATTGCCTGTTCTGCCGTATCGTGCGCGGAGAGATTCCCGCCGCTAAGGTGTATGAAGACGACGAGGTGCTGGCTTTCAACGATATCCAGCCTCAGCGTCCGGTGCATGTGCTGGTCATTCCGAAAAAGCACATCACCTCGCTGGCTCACGCCGGGGTTGAAGATACGCCGGTGCTCGGCCGGATGCTGGCGGTGGCCAACCAGATTGCCGTCGATCAAGGAAGCACGGACGGCTTTCGGTCCATCATCAACACCGGTCGCGTTGGCGGACAGGAAGTCATGCATGTGCACATGCACATTGTCGGTGGGCAGGAGCCTGTCGGGCCGATGCTTAAACGGTAGTTTCTAGGAGAATTCAATGGGTTCCTTCAGCATTTGGCATTGGCTGATCGTTCTGGTGATCGTCATGCTCGTGTTCGGTACCAAGAAGCTGCGCAACATCGGGCAGGATCTCGGTGGTGCGGTCAAAGGTTTCAAGGACGGCATGCGCGAGGCTGATCAGGGCGGTGACGCCAGCCAGAAGATCGCCGATGGTGGCAAGCAGACCATCGACGCGGAAGCGCGGGAAAAGACTAAATCCTGATTCCTTGCCCGCGACAGGCGCGGAAAAGGGGGGCGCATTAAGTCGCCCCTCTTTTTGTTTGTGGCGCCTGTTCTTTTCCGACGTTTCGAGAACATAGGCGAATCGGATGTTTGATATCGGTTTTTCCGAACTCATAGTCATCGGTATCGTGGCCCTGCTGGTGCTTGGCCCCGAACGGCTTCCCAAGGTTGCGCGTACCGCAGGTCATCTGCTTGGTCGCTTGCAGCGCTATGTTTCCGACGTCAAGTCGGACATCAGCCGGGAAATGCAGCTCGATGAGCTGAAAAAATTGCAGGAAGAGGCGCGCCAGTCGGCGATGTCCTTCGAATCTTCGGTGCGCGGCGAGATGGCCGGCATCGAGAACGGTGTTGCGTCCTCGCTGCAATCGGCTTCGTCGGCGGTGGCCGACCTTGAAAACAGTTTCAAGGCACAGCCTCAGGACGCGACGGCCGTATCGGATGGCGCGCATGATGCCGCCGCCGAACTGCTCGACCGGCAACTGGCCGAAGCCGAAACCCACGCCGGTCCCGCGCCCTTCGCGGATCAGCCCGTCGTTGCCGAGGCGCCGAAATCCGTCGAAGCCGTGTCCGAACCCAAGATCATCAAGTCATGAGTGCCCAGGAAGATACTTTCATTTCGCACCTGGTCGAGCTGCGCGACCGTCTGCTGCGAGCCGTTGTCGCCATCGCGGTGGCCTTTGTCTGCCTGATGCCGTGGGCGGGCGAGATTTACGACATTCTCGCCCATCCGATGATGCAGGCGCTGCCGGAGGGTACGCGGATGATCGCCACCGGCGTGGTGACGCCCTTCTTCGTGCCGATGAAGGTCACGCTGCTGGTGGCCTTCGTCGTGGCGTTGCCCTTCGTGCTCTACCAAGCCTGGTGCTTCATCGCGCCTGGGCTGTACGCCCACGAAAAGCGTCTTGGGCTGCCGCTGGTTATCGGCAGCACCATCCTGTTTCTGGCGGGCATGGCCTTCTGCTACTTCTTCGTGTTCGGCACGGTATTCAAGTTCATCGCCCAGTTTGCCCCCAAGAGCATTACCCCGGCGCCTGACATCGAGCAGTACCTGGCTTTCGTGATGTCCATGTTCCTGGCCTTCGGCATTACCTTCGAAGTGCCGGTGTTCGTGATCGTGCTGGTCAAGCTGGGCGTGGTTGACGTGCCCAAACTGAAGGAGGCGCGGCCTTATGTCATCGTCGGCGCCTTCATCATCGCCGCCGTGGTTACGCCGCCGGACGTCGTTTCGCAACTGATGCTGGCGATTCCCATGTGCCTGCTCTACGAACTGGGGATTTTCCTTGCGCGCTTCGTCACCAAGACGCGGGCCGATGCGGTGGCCGAAGAGAGCTGAATCTGGGGGCTGTGCAGGAGCAAAGCGGTTTTGTAAGGGCGTCCGGCGGACGCCCTTTTTACATGCCAGGAGCCGTCCCGTGGTGCGGCAGAGGTGTGGGCTTTCAGGCACATGGGCATGAGCGACACACCACATCGGATTGCCGCTTGGCCTGCGCAAGCCATGGCCTGAAGAATGTTCAGGGCAAAAAAACGGCCCACATCCTGTGAGCCGGTTTTGGCTGCGGGAGGCGTGTGCCCCCGGCGGGTAATCAGTTCTTGCGGCGGCGGGCTGCGGCCAGGCTCATCAGGCCAAGACCCGCGAGAGCCATCGTTGCGGGTTCCGGCACGGCAGTCGGGGGTGCGCTGACCAGCATGTAATTGATTTCGTTGGTGAATAGCGCCTGGCCCTGGGCGAAATCGACAAAGGTGTCGCTCAGGAAACCGTTGATGATCGTCTTATCGCCGTTTCCGATGATGATTGCGTCATCTGTGTTGGCGAAGTCGGCAGCGCTGATGCCGCTCGTTTCTGCCATTCCCAGCGAGAACACGGACCAGCCCGGGTTATACAGTCCAACCGGGTTGGTGATGCCGGTTGCGAGCAGCGTATTGGAAACGCTGAAGGAGGTGATGTTTTCCTGACCCGTATAACTGGCACCAAAAGCGGCGCCGGCGCTGGAAAGCCAGTGGGTGAAAATGGCCTTGCCGCCGCCGGCAACCCAGCTGTTCGTGGCCGATACCGCTGCATTGTTACTGCTGTTCTGGTTGAAGTTCACCACGAGATCCCAGCCGCCGGTGGTGACCTTGGTGACGAAGTCGGTTTCGTTGCTGGCGGTGGTGATCGTGTGGCCGGACGCGGCAAGGGCTGCGTCCATCGCGTCGACGCCAACTGACTTATCACTCCAGTAAAGAATGTCGGCAGCCTGGGCCCCGATGGCATACAGCGAAAGGCAGGCGGCGATTGTGATTTTTTTCATGGCTGTCCGATTTGGAGTCAAAGAGGTTTGCCATGACTAAAGCAATTAACGTGCTAATTTTATTTTCAGCATTAAAACGTATGTGAATTATGTGTTTAGCTGGAAGTTAAAATTACAAGGAACTTATGTTTTTGTCGTTGTGTAAAAAATGTCGACGTGAAAATGTCACGATTTGACAGGTGGCAGGCCTGCCATTTGGCCCCGCTGAGTCAGCATCGGGCCGCATTTGAGATGTTCACGAAATTCGACCCGTCTCGATGCGTCATGTGCGGGCGGCTTCCGATCAAGGGCTCGGTCGTCATGACTGACGGCCTTCCTGAAAAGGAAAATCCCTGCTCGGCAGACCATGCCGAGCAGGGATCGGGCTGATCCAGCGTGTCAAACCCCGCAAGGGTGGTGGGGTTTGGGGGTGTTGCCTACCCGCCCTGACATGCCGTGATCCAGCACTTTTGGCTTAGACGTTGAACAGGAAGTTCAGCACGTCGCCGTCCTTGACGACGTATTCCTTGCCTTCGGAGCGCATCTTGCCGGCTTCCTTGGCGCCGGCTTCGCCCTTGTACTTGATGAAGTCGTCGAAGGCGATGGTCTGGGCGCGGATGAAGCCGCGTTCGAAGTCGGTGTGGATGACGCCGGCGGCCTGGGGGGCGGTGTCGCCCACGTGGATGGTCCAGGCGCGGACTTCCTTGACGCCGGCGGTGAAGTAGGTTTGCAGGCCGAGAAGCTGGTAGCCGGCGCGGATCAGGCGGTTGAGGCCCGGCTCTTCGAGGCCCAGATCGGCGAGGAAGGCCATCTTGTCTTCGTCGTCGAGGTCGGCCAGTTCGGCTTCGATCTTGGCGCACAGGGCGACCACCGGGGCACCTTCCTTGGCTGCGTGTTCGCGCAGGCGGTCGAGGTAGGGGTTGTTCTCGAAGCCGTCTTCCATCACGTTGCCCACATACATGGCGGGCTTGAGGGTCATCAGGCACAGGGGCTTGAGGATCAGCTTCTCGTCGTCGCTGAGTGCCATGGTGCGCGCCGGCTGGCCTTCGTTGAGGTGGGGCAGCAGCTTTTCGAGAATGGCGACGAGCTTCTGCGCATCCTTGTCGCCGGAGCGGCCCTTCTTGCTTTCGCGGTGGATGGCCTTCTCGACGGCGGACATGTCGGCCAGGGCCAGTTCGGTGACGATGGTTTCGATGTCGGCGAGCGGGTCGACCTTGCCATTCACGTGGATGACGTTCTCGTCGTCGAAGCAGCGCACGACGTTAACGATGGCGTCGGTTTCGCGGATGTTGGCGAGGAACTGGTTGCCCAGGCCTTCACCCTTGGAGGCGCCCGCTACGAGGCCGGCGATGTCCACGAATTCGACGATGGCCGGCTGGGTCTTCTGGGGCTTGACGATCTCGCACAGGGCGTCAAGGCGCGGGTCGGGCACTTCGACGATGCCGACGTTGGGCTCGATGGTGCAGAAGGGGTAGTTCTCGGCGGCGATGCCGGCCTTGGTTAGGGCATTGAAGAGGGTCGATTTGCCGACGTTGGGCAGGCCGACGATGCCGCATTGGAGAGCCATGGTGTTCCTTTGATGTTCAGGGCTTCCGGCCAGACGAGCCGGAAAACCCGCTATTGTAAAGCGGGTTCGGGTTCATCCAAAGGCCGACGCGGTTTTGGTGGGAGACTGGCGGTGGAAGCGGGCGTAGACGTGCTGCGCTGCCGCTGGGTGTTGTGCCTTCGTCTTTGGTCGCGCCGAGTTGGCTGTTGGCGCGGCTGCTGATGGCGATCGCTCGCGGCGCTCAACCGCGGTCAGCTGGAGCGGCTTGCCTTGATTCACATTCGCGCCATCGACCGGGCGAAATCATGGTGGCTTCGAAAACTTCGCAAGAACTAGCGTAGCAGCATCAGATAGATCAGAAATATGTTGAGCACCAGCGAGCCTGCGGCCAGCAGCTTGAGGCCGAGTTGTGGATCGCGTTCCAGGAGGGGCGATCTGCGCGGTACGGCCAGCGGGCGGTTGGCGCCCCGTTCGAGGGCGAGGAGGAATTCTTCGGCGGTTTCGAAGCGGGCCTTCGGTTCGCGGGCGACGGCCTTGAGGAGCACCGCCTCGAGCCAGGCGGGAATGTCGGGGCGGTAGCGGGTGGGGGGCACCGGGTCGCCGAATCTCGGGTTCTGGAAGGGCTCGATCTCGCCGTAGGGGTATTTGCGGGTCAGGAGTTCGTAGAGGGTGACGCCGATGGCGTAGAGGTCGGTCTGCTCGTTGGCGGGGATGGTTTTGGGGCCGTAGAGTTCCGGCGCCATGTAGCTGGGGGTGCCGGGGTTGTTGATCTCCTCGAAGGGCTGGCCGTCGGCGTGGCTGTCCGAGGCGGCCACGCCCAGGTCGAGGATGCGCAGGCGGCCTTCGGTGTCGAGGTGCAGGTTGTCGGGCTTGATGTCCCGGTGAATGATCGAAAGCCGGTGCAGGCCGGCGATGCCCTTGAGGATGCGGGTGCCCAGCCCGGCCACTTCGCCGGCGCCGAAGCGGTGGCCGTTGTCGAGCCGGGCCTTGAGGGTGGCGCCTTCGTGCCAGCTCATCAGGTAATAAAGGTGGCTGCGCCCGGGGTGGGGAACGACCTGCGGAAACCACGCGTCGTTCACCCGGCGGGCGAGCCATTCTTCGTGGGCCAGCGCGGCCGCGGCCTGGGCGTCGTCGTGTTCGGGGCGCAGGGTTTTGAGGACGTGGGCCTGGCCCTTGGCGTCGCGCACGCGGTAGAGCAGGGTGGCGACGGACTCGTGGAGCAGGGCGTCGATGGTGAGCCCGTCGATCTGCTGGCCGGGCTTGAGGCGTGGCGGCAGCGGCAGGTGGTGCAGGCGGGCGATGTTGTCGCGCAGGCGGTCGGGCGGCAGGGCGTCGATGCGCAGCACCAGCGCCGTGCAGTTGTCCGGGCTGCCGCTGTCTTCGGCGCCCATGGCAAGGCGGGCGGCGGCATCCTGGGGGTCGGCCTCCATGCGCAGGATGTCGGCGATCTTGCGTTCGCCGAGCTGGCCCCACACGCCGTCGCTCATCAGCGCAAAAACGTCGCCGGCCTCTAGTTCGCCGTCGGCGTAATCCACCGAGAGATGGGCGTCGAGGCCGACCGCGCGGGACAGCACGTTTTTGAGTTCGGGGTGTTCCCACACGTGGTCGGTGGTGAGCTGTTCGAGCTTGCCGGCGCGCAGCCGGTAGATGCGCGTGTCACCCACATGGGCGAGGTAGTAGCGCCGGCCGCGCAGCACGATGGCCGACAGGGTGGTGGCCATGCCGGCGGTTTCGCGGGTGCGGGCCGCGTGGGAAACCAGCCAGCGGTTGAGTGCGGCAAGAACCGTGTCGAGGGATTTGTTGACCGCCCAGGTGTCGGGCGTGGCGTAGTAGTCGGAGAGCAGGCCGCGAACGGTGTATTCGGAGGCCTCGCGCCCGTTGGCATGACCGCCGACGCCATCCGCCACCACGGCGAGGATGCCTTTGGCGTCGAGTTCCGGCCCCTCGGGGGTAGCCGCGCCGCAGAAATCCTCGTTCTTCGTGCGCGGGCCGGTGAGGGAGGAGTAGCCGAGGGATGTCTGGAGTGTGGCGGCGGTCATGGCGGATATCCTGGAGCCAAATGGTACGAATCGGAAGCGGGAGTGAGTCCCGGTTCCGATTCGTTGGTCAAGCCTGGGTGAAGGCTTCGATCAGATCTTTGCGGCGGTGAGGTGCGGTGCGCCCCAGGTGGTGCGCCAGCGCTTCTTGACGGCGGTGAGGCCGACCAGGGCGGCGATGGCCAGCGCGGCAAAGATCAGGAAGCCGGACTGATAGCTGCCGGTCATCTGCTTGCTGTAGCCCAGGCTGGAGGCCAGGTAAAAGCCGCCGACGCCGCCGGCCATGCCGACCAGGCCGGTCATCACGCCGATTTCCTTGCGGAAGCGTTGGGGAACCAGCTGGAACACCGCACCGTTGCCCATGCCGAGGGACAGCATTGCGCAGACGAAGATCGCCAGTGCTTGCCAGGCTTCGGGCAGGCGGAAGCTGACGATGGCCAGGAAGACGGCTGCAAGCACGTACATCACGGTGAGGCTCTTGATGCCGCCGATGCGATCGGCCACGTTGCCGCCGATGGGGCGCACCAGGCTGCCGGCAAACACGCAGGCGGCGGTAAAGAAGCCGGCCATCTTCGGGTCAAGGCCGTACTCGGAGTTGAAGTAGATGGTCAGCGACGAGGCCAGGCCCACAAAGCCGCCGAAGGTGACCGAGTAGAAGAACATGAACCACCAGGAATCCTTGTCCCTGAGCACCTTGAGGTATTCGGAGAGGGACTTGGCGGGCGGGCATTCGGGCGCGTCCTTGGCCATCACGAGATACAGCACGAAGACGATGGACAGCGGGATCAGCGCCAGGCCGAAGACGTTGGTCCAGCCGTAGGCCGCGGCCAGGCCCGGCCCGACGAGGGCGGCCAGCGCGGTGCCGGAGTTGCCGGCACCGGCAATGCCCAGCGCGGTGCCCTGGTGCTCGGGCGGATACCAGCGGGATGCCAGCGGCAGGGCGACGGCGAAAGAAGCGCCGGCCACGCCGAGGAAGAGGCCGAGGATCAGCACCTGCTCGTAGCTGTGGATGCCGAACTTCCAGGCGACAGCCAGCGCGCACAGCACGATGACCTGGCCGATGGCGCCGGCCATTTTCGGTTTGAGGTGATCCACCAGCACGCCCATCACCAGGCGCAGGAGCGCGCCGGCGAGTACCGGCGTGGCCACCATCAGGCCTTTCTGGGCGTGGGTCAGGCCGAGGTCGCCGGCAATCTGCACGCCCAGCGGGCCGAGGATGACCCACACCATGAAGGCGAGGTCGAAGTAGAGAAAGGCGGCTAGCAGCGTGGGCGTGTGGCCGGCCTTGAGGAAGGATGTGCGATCCATTTTCGGACTCCTGGGTACGAATGGTCCCCGGCCGGCGCCTTTGTGGGCGCAGCCAAGGGGGTTCTTCTGTGTGTTTGTCAACGCGGGCGAGGGCTCACGCAACGGGGGAGGTGGAGGAGAGACTGCCTTGACAGGGCACTCCCCCGTTTCGTGAGTGCTTACAGGGCGAGAAAGACCTCGCCGTTTTCCACCTTGGTCGGGAAGTGCTTGACGCAGCCTACGTCGGGCGCCACCACCTGGCCGTCCTCGAGCTGGATCTTCCAGCTGTGCAGCGGGCAGGTCACGGTCTTGCCGTGGACGATGCCCTGGGACAGCGGGCCGGCCTTGTGGGGGCACTTGTCATGCACGGCAAAGACTTCGTCGGCGGAGTTGCGAAAGACCGCGATGCGGCCGTGGGCCTCGCTGTCCACCACGCGAGAGCCCAGTACGGGCACGTCGCTGACGGCGCAGATTTTTTTCCAGTCGGTCATGGTTCGGGCCCTTATACCTTGATGATTTCGAATTCGCGCTTGAGGGTGCCGCCGGACTTGTCCTCGAAAATCTCGGCCCACGGATCCTTGTAGTTCTGCAGGGCGAAGAGCAACCGCTCGTGGAGCGCCTTGCGCTGGCTGGCGTCTTCGAGCACCTGTTTCTTGACGTGCTCGAGGCCAACCCGCTCGATGTAGTGGCAGGTGCGCTCCAGGTAGTAGCCTTCTTCGCGGTAGAGCTGGATGAAAGCGCCGCCGTATTCCATCACCTCGTCGTCGTTGGCCACCTTGCAGAAGAACTGCGCCACTTCGGTCTTGATGCCGCCGTTGCCGCCCACGTAAAGCTCGTAACCGGAATCGACCCCGATGACGCCGATGTCCTTGATGCCCGACTCGGCACAGTTGCGCGGGCAGCCCGAGACGGCCAGCTTGAACTTGTGGGGGCTCCACATGCCGAAGAGCATTTTTTCAAGCTTGACGCCCAGATCCATCGAGCGCTGGGTGCCAAAGCGGCAGTGCTCGGAACCCACGCAGGTTTTGACGGTGCGCAGGCTCTTGCCGTAGGCGTGGCCGGAAACCATGCCGGCGGCGGCAAAGTCGGACCACATGGCCGGCAGGTCTTCCTTCTTCACGCCCAGCAGGTCGATACGCTGGCCGCCAGTCACCTTCACGGTGGGCACCTTGTACTTTTCGGCGGCGTCGGCGATGGCGCGCAGTTCGGTGGGGTTGGTCAGGCCGCCCCACATGCGCGGCACCACCGAGTAAGTGCCGTCCTTCTGGATGTTGGCGTGGGCGCGCTCGTTGATGAAGCGGCTCTGCGGATCGTCGATGGCCTCGTGGGGCCACGTGGAAATGCAGTAGTAGTTGAGCGCCGGCCGGCAGCTGGCGCAGCCGTTGGGCGTCTTCCATTCGAGGAATTTCTGGGCTTCGGCCACGGACAGCAGCTTGTTGGCCCGGATCGCCTTGCGCACTTCGCCGTGGGAGTGATCGGTGCAGCCGCACACCGCCTTGTTGTTGGAGTCGGCCGGCTGGTAGGCGCCGCCGATGGTCGAGGCGAGGATCTGCTCGACAAGGCCCGTGCAGGAGCCGCAGGAGCTCGAGGCCTTGGTGTGCTTCCTCACGTCTTCAAGGGTGAAGAGGCCTTGTTCCTGAATCGCCTTGACGATGGTGCCCTTGCACACGCCGTTGCAGCCGCACACTTCGGCGCTGTCCGGCATGCTGGCGGCCATGCTGTTGCCCTTGTGGCCCACGTCGCCCAGGTGGGCATTGCCGAAGACGAGGTGATCGCGGATCTCGCCCACGTCCTGCGCATCCTTCAGCAGCTGGAAATACCAGGCACCGTCCTTGGTGTCGCCGTAGAGTACGGTGCCGACCAGCTTGTCACCCTTGAGCACGAGGCGCTTGTAGATGCCCATGCCGGGGTCGTGCAGGACGATGTCCTCGGTGCCTTCGGCGCCGGAAAAATCACCGGCCGAAAACACGTCGATGCCGGTGACCTTGAGCTTGGTGCTGGTGACTGAACCCTGGTAGCGGCCAATGCCATACATGGCCAGGTGGTTGGCGCAGACCTTGGCCTGCTCGAACAGCGGCGCCACCAGGCCGTAGGCGGTGCCGCGGTGGTTGGCGCATTCGCCCACGGCATAGATGCGCGGATCGTAAGTCTGCAGGGTGTCGCTCACCACGATGCCGCGGTTGCAGTAGATGCCGGCCTTCTCGGCCAGTTCCACATTCGGGCGGATGCCGGCGGCCATGCAGACGAGGTCGGCGGGGATGCTCTCGCCGTCCTTGAACTTCACCGCACAGACGCGGCCCGATTCGCCTTTCACCAGCTCGGCGGTCTGGGCATTCATCCGGAACTTCATGCCCTTGTTTTCAAGCTCGGCCTGCAGCATCTTGCCGCCGGTGCGGTCGAGCTGGCGCTCCATGATCCAGTCGGAGATATGCACGACGGTGACGTCCATGCCACGCAGGGCCAGGCCGTTGGCCGCTTCGAGGCCAAGCAGGCCGGCTCCGATGACCACCGCGTGCTTGTACTTCGCCGCGGCATCGATCATCTCGTCGGTGTCCTTGATGTCGCGGTAGGCGAGTACGCCCGGCAACTCCTTGCCGGGAATGGGCGGCATGAAGGGGGTGGAGCCGGTGGCAATGAGCAGGCGGTCGTAATCCACCTCGATGCGCTGACCGTCTTTGCCGGTGGCGACCACCGAGCGGTTCTGCCGGTCGATCCCGGTGACGGTGCTGCCCAGGTGCAGCGTGATGCCGTTGTCGGCGTACCACTGCAAATCGTTGAGGATGATGTCCTGGATGGTCATCTCGCCGGCGAGCACCGGAGAGAGCAGGATGCGGTTGTAGTTCGGATGCGGCTCGGCTCCGAACACCGTGATGTCGTACATGTCCGGTGCGATCTTCCGCAGCTCTTCCAGCGTGCGGACGCCCGCCATTCCGTTGCCGACCATGACCAGTTTGAGTTTGCGCATGATTCCTCCGACGATTGATTCTCTCCGGACCGGTCGCACTGCGGCCGATGCGGGCTGTAAGCCTTGTGCAGGAGAGATCGTCGTTGATCGCGGAAGTGGCCGCCGTTGGCCCTGCCGCGTCGCTGCGTCCGTGGGGACGGCTGCGCGCTCGTACCTGATGTTCAGGTTGCGGGCGGTGCAGCAAATTCGTTATTGCTTCACGCCCGCATTGGTTTAATAAGCTCTAGCAAGGCTTGTGCCACCCTTGGGAGGGCCCGCCGTTGGCGGGAAAGGTGGCGGTGCGGGAGGGCGCTCCAGAGGCAAGGGCGCACCGTGCTGGTGCCCCGGGCCCCGTGCTGGGGCGTATTTCAGGCGGGGGTTTTGTCGCGCCGCAGCAGGTAGAGCACCAGCGCGGCGAGAATGCTTGCGAAGGTCAGGAAGGACCAGTTGGCGATGGACAGACCGAGGAAGGTCCAATCCACCACCGAGCAGTCGCCGGCGCCGCGGAAGATCATCGGCAACGCCGAGCTGAGCGGAAAGCTTTCGAGCATGTACTCGAGGCCCGGCCCGCATTCGGACACTGCGGGCGGGTACCACTGCATCCACGACTGGCGCGCTGCCACGCCGCCGCCCGCGAGTGCTCCCGCGGCCAGCAGCGCAGCGTAGGCGTTCTGGCCGGTACGGCGCGGGTTGTGCAGCCCGGCGACGAGGCCGATCAGCCCGCAGGCGGCCAGGGCATAGCGCTGCATGATGCACATCGGGCAGGGTTCGATACCCTGCACATGCTGGATGTAGAGCCCGGCCGCCAGAAGGCTGGCGCAGACCACGAAGAGGGTAATGGCAAGGGGGCGAAGCAGAAGGCGGGAGGGCATCGGTATGGGTAGGAAGCAAGCCGGGGCATCAGAGGGGAAGACTCCCCGCCGTGCCCCGGAGTTCCGCTGGCTGCGGAAGGGGAAGAGCTTACTTGCTCTTGATCATCGTCCCGACACCGTGGTCGGTGAGGATTTCGAGCAGCAGGCAGTGTTCGACGCGGCCGTCGATGATGTGCACGCTCTTCACGCCGTTGCGGGCTGCGTCGAGGGCCGAGGCGATCTTGGGCAGCATGCCGCCGGAGAGCGTGCCGTCGGCCACCAGCCCGTCGATGTCGCGCGGGGTGAGGCCGGTGAGCAGCTTGCCGGATTTGTCGAGCACGCCCGGGGTGTTGGTCAGCAGCACCAGCTTTTCGGCCTTGAGGATCTCGGCCAGCTTGCCGGCCACCACGTCGGCGTTGATGTTGTAGCTTTCACCGTCCTCGCCGACGCCGATCGGGGCGATGACGGGGATGAAGTCGCCCTTGTCGAGAAAGGAGATCAGGCTCGGGTCGATCTGGGTGATGTCGCCAACCTGGCCGATGTCGATCAGATCGCCCGGCGCGTCCTTGTTCTCCATCATCAGCTTCTTGGCGCGGATGAAGTTGGAGTCCTTGCCGGTGAGGCCCACGGCCTTGCCGCCGGCCTGGTTGATGAGGCTGACGATTTCCTTGTTCACCTGGCCGCCGAGCACCATCTCGACCACTTCCATGGTTTCGGCGTCGGTCACGCGCATGCCCTGGACGAATTCGCCCTTCTTGCCCACGCGGCTCAGCATGTTTTCAATTTGCGGGCCGCCGCCATGCACGACCACCGGGTTGAAGCCGACCAGCTTGAGCAGCACCACGTCGTGGGCGAAGCATTCCTTCAGGTGCGGATCGGTCATCGCGTTGCCGCCGTACTTGATGACGAGGGTCTTGTCCTGGAAGCGCCGGATGTAAGGCAGGGCTTCGGCGATGATGGCGGCCTTCTGGGCCGGGGCGAGGTTGGAGGTGTCGATATGCTCGGTCATGATCTTGTGCGGCGCAGGAAGGGTTGCGGGTAGCCGCGATTGTAATGAGCGGGCTGTGAAACAAAAAGCGGGAAGAGCGATCTTCCCGCTTTTTGCTGGCTTGATGTGCCGCGCGGCGCGGCGATCAGTCGATGACGAGGCGCTTGGCCTGGGGTGCCAGCTTCTTGGGTAGCGTCAGTTCGAGCACGCCATCGGCGAATTTTGCGCTCGATCTGGATTCATCCACATCCTGACCAAGCTGGAAGCTGCGCGAAACCTGACCGAAATAACGCTCGGTACGCAGCACGCGCTCGCCTTCCTTCACTTCCTTGCTCTGCTTGCGCTCAGCGCTGATCGACACCACCGGGCCGTCGATATGTACGTGGATGTCTTCCTTCTTGATGCCGGGCAACTCCGCATGCACCTGGTAGTTATCATCCACCTCCTTCACATCCACCCGCATCTGCGGGGCTTCGGAGGTGCCGCCGCCGTATTCGACGGGGCGCACCAGGAATCCACGGAAGAAGTCGTCCAGAGGGTCACGGCGAGTAAGGTTGCTCATGCGTAAATCTCCTTTTTCGGGTTGCTGTGCAGAGGGCGATACGCCTTCTCTGATGCATATATAGGGCGCACCGATTGCTACTTCAAGCCCCTCCGGGTGGATAAACTTGATGCTTGTCAAAACAGGAATAACGAAATGGAAGACAGCAGGAATGTGGCGCCGACGAACGTTTGCCCCGAGTGCGGTGCGTTGTTCACCTGCGGCATGAACGCCGGCCAGACGAGCTGTTGGTGCGTGGCCTTTCCGCCGCTGCTTGCGGTGCCGGAGGGGGCGGCGGGCTCCTGTTACTGTCCCGATTGCCTCAGAAAGAAGATCGAGGCGCTACCGGGAGCCGGGCCGCGCTGAGTGCCCGCGCGACGAGGCGGATCGCGTCGCGGTTGGTCCATGAGAACACCGCTTCGGCGGCTTCCTGCCAGGGCAGCCAGCGGGCGGCGGTGTGTTCGTCAGGCGCAAGGCGCACGGGCACGATGGCCGGCACCGGGAGGCTGAAGACGTGCTCGATGTTGTGGCTCACGCCGGGGGCGAACTTGCCCTGCCAGGGCGGCAGGATAGGGAAGCGGTTGCCGAGGCGCCAGTCGACGAGCGCGTCGGCGGTGGCCGCGATGCCGGTTTCCTCGGCCACTTCGCGCAGGGCCGTGGCGGGCAGTGTTTCATCGCCTTCCCGGCTGCCCGTGACCGATTGCCACAGGCCGGCTCCGCTGGCCCGTTCGAGCAGCAGGATGTCGAGCTGTGGGGTGTGGATCACCACCAGCACCGAGACCGGCTGCTTGAATGCCTCGCTCACGCCAGGTTCATTCCAGCTCGCGCAGCCAGGCGATGCCGTCGGTTGCGGTGCCGATCAGTGCCCAGAACGGAATGCCGTCCTCGCGCCAGGTGTCTGCCGCATCCTGGAAAATTGACAAGGCGGTGGCGAAGTCGGTGGGGTTGGCGCGGGCGAAGGCATCGGCGTGGTCGAGAACGATCACGTAGCCGTCGGCGGCCATCCATGACAGATCGGTCAGGCAGTCGGCCAGCGCATCCCAGTTGTGGCCGTACCAGTCGGGAAAGTCGAGGGCCTTGCCGATGGCGTCGAGAAACCCGTCCTTGTCGGTGACTTTGGACAGGTTGATACGGTGCATCGGGTAGTCGAGGCTTTCGGCGGCTTCTTCAAGGGCAAGGTCGGCGGCGTAGGGCATGTGGTAGATCCCGGCCCGTTCGGCGCGGGACAGCAGGGAGTCGAGTTTGTCGGTGCTCATGGTGGCTTACTCGCGAATGCGCCGGAAGCTGCGGTAGTGGTCATCCGAGTAGTAAAAGACCACCGGGGGCTGGCCACCGCTGATGATTCGCCGGGCGCCGCGGTCGCGGGAGCCGGGTGTGGTGACGGTGAATTCGCGGTAGTAGCCGCGGGCGGCGCCGGGCAGCCGGCCTTCGCGGTTCTGGAAGGTGATACCGTCCCGGCGATAGGGGTAAGGGCCGCCCTGGTGGATCAGCGCGAGGGTTTCGCGTGCTTCCGCCGGCAGCGCGGCGGCGGCAACGGTGGCGATCTCGTTGCTCCGCCAGTCGAGGAAGTCACGGGCGTTGGCCGCGCCGGCAAAAAGAAGAAGGAGAACAGCAAGGAATCGGAAGTAGCGAGCGAGCATGGCGTACCTGGCGATGACGGAGGATCCGCTTGCCAGTGTAGCAGCCCGCGCGTCAGGGCTGGATGCCGTACTTCTTCAGGAGGTTGTAGTAGTAGGTGGTGATGGCGGCAAGGCGCGGATTGCCCGGATCCTGCTGTCCGCCGCGCTCGATCATGCCGCGGGCCTGCTCGGCGAAGCGTTCGTTCCAGCCGCAGTTTTCGATGTGCTTGAGGAGCGCCAGGGTGGCGTTGAAGAGCACGTGGGTGTTGCCCGGCATGCGCCGCACCGCGGCCAGCATGAACTGCACGGCACCGTCGAAATCGCCGCTCTGGGCCTTGCGGGCGCCTTCGGAGACGAGATCCTTGACCTCGCCGTTGATCTGTCCTTCCAGGCGCTCGCCCAGTTCGACCCGGTCAGCGTCCTTGAGCATGGATTTGGCGTTGGCGAGAGTTCGCTGGTCGGGCGCGTTGCGCATGATGTCCAGGACGACTGCGGCGCCCTGGTCTTCAAGCTGGGTGGCGAAACAGGCGCGGGCGAGCTCTCCCTTCAGCTTGAGTGATAAGCCTTGCGAGGCTCCTTCTTCGGCAAGAAGGGATTTGATGGCTTCCCCCGCGCGCTCGGTATCGCCCTTTTTCACATGCACGAGGACGTTCGACAGCGCCGAGCAGGAGCGGGTCTTGTCCAGCCCGGCCATCGAGCGTTCGAGATCCCGAATTGTCGCTTCGGCCTGGGTTGTGTCGCCCTTTCCGAGCTGGGCCTGGATCAGGCGCACATGGTCTTCCGGGTCGCGGAAGTCCGAATACTTACCCTTGCGCACGACCTCGCTGAGAATTTTCTCGGCGCCTTCGTGGTCGCCGGTTTCGATGGAAAGCTCGCCGAGGCGGCGCAGGCGTCCGACCCGGTGGGGCGACAGCGCGGTGGCCGTGGCGAGGATGCTGCGCGCGGATTCGAGCTCGCCGGCTGCTTCGCGGGTGCGCGAGAGCCAGTCGTAGGCGTCCACGAACAGATCGTTTTCGTTGACCAGGGCTTGCAGCATGTCTTCGGCTTCAGCGTAGCGCCGCTGCATGAACAGGGCTTTGGCCAGGCCGAGGCGGGCCCAGGGAACGCTGCGGGTCTCGAGGATGCGTTCGTAAAGGTGCTGGGCTTCGTCGGCATGACCGCTGGCGACGTGCAGTTCGGCCCTGAGGCGCATGAAGTCGAGCTGCCACTGGGGGTAGGTGCCCTCGGCCCCGGTGCAGTAGGTGATGGCATCGGGCACGTTGCCGAGTTCGATCAGCCGATAGGCCGGCATGAACGCTTCACGCTTGTCGAGGGCACGCAGGATGCGGTCGTGCAGGGTGTCGGCGGCGAAGGGTTTGAGGATGTAGTCGTTGGGCGCCAGTTCGGCGGCGCTGACGACGCGCTCGTACTGGCGCTCGCCGGTAACCATGACGAACAGTGTCGATAGCGGGATGATGGCGTTGTGACGCAGGTCTTCGAGCAGGTGCTGGCCGTCCTGACCGTCGCCGATGTGGTATTCGCAAAGGATGAGGTCGTAGCGCCCGTCGCGCAGCTTGCGAACCGCGACCCCGGCCGTGACGGCGAATTGAACCTTGTTGATGCCGCTCATGTTGAGCATGTTGCGGAGCTGCGTCCGCATGCTCGGATTGGCTTCGACGATGAGGGCGGAGATGGTGTCGAGATCGATCACTGGGGGCATGTGGGCACAAGTCGCAAGAACGACTGTGCAACGGCGCTGCAGGCGCTTTCTTGAGGGCCGGGGCAAAGAAAAAGGGCGAACGGCCCGGCCGTTCGCCCCTTGGTGTGACGCAGTTTGCGATCAGGCTGCGGGTGCGTCCGGCGCCTTCTGGCGCAGGCGGATGTGCAGTTCGCGCAGTTGCTTCTCATCTACCGGCGACGGGGCGTTGGTGAGCAGGCACTGGGCACGCTGGGTCTTCGGGAAGGCGATCACGTCGCGGATGGATTCGGCGCCGGTCATCATCGTGACGATGCGATCGAGGCCGAAGGCCAGGCCGCCGTGCGGGGGCGCACCGTAGCGCAGCGCGTCGAGCAGGAAGCCGAACTTGGCCTGCTGTTCTTCGGGCCCGATGTTGAGGGCGGAGAAGACTTTTTCCTGCATGTCGGCGCGGTGAATACGCACCGAGCCGCCACCGATTTCCCAGCCGTTGAGGGCCAGGTCGTAGGCTTTGGCAAGACACTTGCCCGGATCGGTGGTGAGCAGGGCGACGTGTTCGTCCTTCGGGCTGGTGAAGGGGTGGTGGCAGGCCGTCCAGCGCTTGTCTTCCTCGTCGTACTCGAACATCGGGAAGTCGACGACCCACAGGGGTTCCCAGGCCTTGCCGTTGACGAAGCCCTTTTCGTGACCGAGCTTGGTGCGCAGTGCGCCGAGGGCGTCGTTCACGACCTTGGTCTTGTCGGCACCGAAGAAGATCAGGTCGCCGGACTGGGCGCCGGTACGCGTGAGGATCGTGCGCAGGGCGGTTTCGTGGAGGTTCTTGACGATGGGCGACTGCAGGCCGGTTTCGTTGGGCTGGGCCGCGTCGTTCACCTTGATGTAGGCGAGGCCGCGGGCGCCGTAGATGCTGACGAACTTGGTGTATTCGTCGATCTCGCCACGGCTGAGGCTGGCACCGCCGGGCACGCGCATGGCGGCGACACGGCCGCCGCTGGTGGCGGGGCCGCTGAACACCTTGAAGGCGACATCGGCAACGGCGTCGGTGACGTCGGTGAGCTCGAGGGTGACGCGGAGGTCGGGCTTGTCCGAGCCGAAGCGGCTCATGGCTTCGGCGTAGGTCATGCGCGGGAAGGGCTGGGGCAGGTCGACCGAGAGGACTTCCTTGAAGACCGTGCGAACCATTTCTTCCGTGAGAGCGGTGATTTCATCTTCGCCCAGGAAGGAGGTTTCGATATCGACCTGGGTGAATTCGGGCTGGCGGTCGGCGCGCAGATCTTCGTCACGGAAGCACTTGACGATCTGGTAGTAGCGGTCGTAGCCGGCCACCATCAGCATCTGCTTGAAAAGCTGCGGCGACTGGGGCAGGGCGAAGAACTGGCCGTCGTGCACGCGGGACGGCACGAGGTAGTCACGGGCGCCTTCCGGGGTGCTCTTGGTGAGCATCGGGGTTTCGATGTCGATGAAGCCCTGGGCGTCGAGGAAGCGACGGAAGGACATGGCCGTCTTGTAGCGCAGCATCATGTTCTTCTGCATCTGCGGGCGGCGCAGGTCGATGACGCGGTGCGTGAGGCGGGTGGTTTCGGAAAGGTTCTCTTCGTCGAGCTGGAAGGGCGGCGTGGCCGAGGTGTTGAGCACTTCGATCTCGTGGCACAGCACTTCGATCTCGCCCGAGACGAGGTTTGCGTTCTCGGTGCCGGCCGGGCGGCGACGCACCTTGCCGGTGATCTTCAGGACGAATTCGCTGCGAATGGATTCGGCCACCTGGAACATGTCGGCCCGGTCGGGATCGCAGACGACCTGTACGAGGCCTTCACGGTCACGCAGGTCGATGAAGATCACGCCGCCATGGTCGCGCCGGCGATGGACCCAGCCGCAGAGGGTGACGATCTGGTCGAGGTAGGCGGTCGAAACGAGGCCGCAGTATTGAGTTCGCATGGTGGGGTCTTTATTCCTGGGAAAACGGAACGCGCCTGCCGGACAAGCGCGTTTATTGATTCAGAAGGGCTGATGCGGGCTGCGGCACCCGGGCCCGGCCGGGCGGGGGGGCAACGACGCCCATCGAGATGATGTACTTGAGGGCTTCATCGACGCTCATGTCGAGCTCGATGGCGTCCTTGCGGGGCAGCATCAGGAAGAAGCCGGAGGTGGGGTTCGGCGTGGTCGGCACATAAACGCTGACGAAGTCGTTGCCCAGATGGTGGGCCGCATCACCGCCCGGCGTGCCGGTCTGGAAGCCGATGGTCCACATGCCTTCGCGGGGGTACTGGATCAGCAGGGCCTTGCGAAAGGCCTGGCCGTTGCTGGACAGCAAGGTGTCGGAAACCTGCTTGACGCTGTAGTAGATCGACTTGACGACGGGAATGCGCGACAGCACGCCTTCCCAGAAGCGCACCATGCGCTGGCCGACGAAGTTGGCTGCTGCGAGGCCGGTGAGCAGGATCAGGAGCAGCGACACGAGGACGCCGATGCCGGGCATATGGAAGCCGAGGAAGGCTTCCGGCCGGACAGTGGCTGGAACCAGCAGGAGGATCTGGTCGAGGGTGTTGATGATCCAGGCCAGCACCACGAAGGTGATGACCAGCGGAATCCAGATCAGCAGTCCGGTAACGAAGTATTTTTTCATTCAGCGACGTTCGCGTGCGTCTGCACTCAGTGACACGCGCAACTGCCGCCGCAGGGGGTGGATGCCGGGCTTTCGGATTTTGTGGGCTCGGTTTTCGGGCTTGCGCCGGTGCTGCCCTTGAAGTCGGTGGCGTACCAGCCGCTGCCCTTGAGCTGGAAGCCTGCGGCCGAGAGCTGCTTGGCGTAGCTTTCGGCGCCACAGGCGGGGCAGGTGGTGAGCGGGGCATCGCTCATTTTCTGAAGATGGTCTTTTTGATGGCCGCAGGCGCTGCAGCGATACTCGTAGATGGGCATGACGAGCTCCGGAAAGTCAATGGGACGAAGTTTAGCGCATCGCAACATCGGGCGAAACAGACCCGCTTCCACCTAGATGGGGGTGGAAGCGGATGTTTCAAGCTGCGAGCATCAGAGCAGGCCGACGTAGGCGGCGGTCAGCGGGGTGCCCCAGTAGAGCGCCAGCAGGCCGGCTGCCGCGAGGTAGGGGCCGAAGGGGATGGGGATTTCGCGGCCGTGCCTGCGAAAGACGATGAGGGCGATGCCGACCACCGCGCCGACCAGCGACGACAGCAGGATGGTAAGGGGGAGTATCTGCCAGCCGAGCCAGGCGCCAATGGCGGCGAGGAGCTTGAAGTCGCCGTAGCCCATGCCTTCCTTGCCGGTGGCGAGCTTGAACAGCCAGTACACCGACCACAGTGTGAGGTAGCCGGCTGCCGCGCCGACCACTGCGCCGGTGATGTCGGTGTAGGTGTTGCCGAGGTTAAGCAGCAGGCCGAGCCACAGCAGGGGCAGGGTAATGCTGTCCGGCAGCAGCTGGGTGTCGAGGTCGATGAAGCACAGGGCGATCATGGACCACACGAAAACCAGCGCCCCGACGGCAGCCAGGCCGTATCCGAAGTGGAGGGCGGTAAAGCCCGACAGCACCGCGCAGAGAACTTCGATCAGCGGGTAGCGGGGGCTGATGGATGCGCTGCAGTGCCGGCAGCGGCCGCGGAGCAGGATGTAGCTGACCACCGGGATGTTCTCGAGGGCGCTGATGAGGTGGCCGCAGTGGGGGCAGCGGGAGCGCGGGGTGGCAAGATTGAAGCGCTGCGGGCTGGCAGTGACGCCCTCGTCCTCGCCCCGCAGGCTGGCGGCTTCGGCCTGCCATTCGTGCTCCATCATCACCGGAAGGCGGTGGATGACGACGTTCAGGAAGCTGCCGACGAACAGGCCGAGCAGCGTGCAGGTCGTCACGAAGACAAGGGGATCCTGGAAGATTTCCATGGGGTGCGGTGAGTGCCGGGCTTAGCCGACGACTGCGCCAAGCTTGAAAATCGGGAGGTACATGGCGACGACGAGGCCGCCGATCACAACGCCGAGGAAAACCATGATGATCGGCTCGAGGAGCTGGCTCAGGCCGGCGACTGCATCGTCGACCTCGCGCTCGAAGAAGTCGGCGACCCGGCTGAGCATGGAGTCGAGCTGGCCCGATTCCTCGCCGATGGACACCATCTGGATCACCATGGTCGGGAAGACGAGGGTGTTCTGCATGGCGACGGTGAGGCTGGTGCCGGTGCTGACATCGGACTGGATCTGTTTGGTGGCGTTTTTGTAGACCACGTTGCCGGCTGCGCCGCCAACGGAATCGAGCGCTTCGACGAGGGGAACGCCGGCCGCAAACATCGTGGAGAGTGTTCGTGTCCAGCGGGCGATGGTGGCCTTGCGGATCACCTCGCCGATGACCGGGAACTGCAGGACCGCCCTGTCCACGGCCATCTGCATGGGTACCGAATGCTTGTAGGTATATGAAATCCCCGCGATGGTCCCGAATATGATGCCGAACGCGAAATACCAGTAGCTGACGAAAAAGTCCGATACCGCGATGACGAGCATGGTTGGCGCCGGGAGGTCGGCACCGAAGCTGCTGAAGACCTTTTTGAATTCGGGCACCACGAACAGCATCATCACCGAGACCACGAGGGCCGCCACCACGATCACGGCGATCGGGTAGAACATGGCTGACTTGATCTTGCTCTTGATGGCAAGGATCTTTTCCTTGTAGGTGGCGAGCCGGTCGAGCGGGGAGTCGAGGATGCCGGCCTGCTCGCCTGCGGCCACAAGGTTGCAGAACAGGGCGTCAAAGTGGTTCGGGTGACGGCGGAAAGCCTGGGACAGGTTGCTGCCAGTCTCGACGTTGGCACGCACGTCGTTGAGAAGCCGGGCCAGCGACGGGTTGCCGCAGCCTTTGATGGCAATGTCGAAGGATTGCAGCAGCGGCACGCCCGAACGCATCATCGTGGCGAGCTGGCGGGTGAAAAGCGCGATGTCCTTGTCGGTGATCTTGCGGCCGCGGGCGAAGGCCTGTTTGCGGATCTTGTGGGTCAGGATGCCCTGGCGGCGAAGCACCGTCTGAACGACGGTTTCTGTCGTGGCACGCATTTCGCCACGGATGATCTTCCCGGTCTTGTCCTTGCCTTCCCAGACGAAGAGGTGTTCGCGGGCGATGTTCGTGGTGCGCGCTGGTGATTTTTTGTTGGGTGCTGTGGCCATCAGTTGTTTCCGCGTGAAGCGATCACTCGTTTGTGCAGGCGAGCACTTCGGTCAACGATGTGACCCCCTGCTTCACCTTCAGGAGGCCGGATTGGCGAAGATCCCTTACGCCTTCCAGCTGGGCCTGGGCTGCAATATCCATCGAGTTGCCGTTCGTCATGATTATACGTGCGATCTCTTCGGAGATCGGCATCACCTGGTAAATGCCCAGCCGCCCCTTGTAGCCGGAACCCTTGCACCGCTCGCAGCCCTTGGGACCGTATGGTTGCCAGCTTCCGTCGAGATCCTCTTCGGCGAAACCCGCGGAAACCAGCGCCTCAATGGGGATGTCCACGGGCTGCTTGCAGGTGCACAGTCGCCGGGCCAGCCGTTGTGCGGTGATCATGATCACCGACGACGCTATGTTGAACGGCGCGACGCCCATATTCTTTAGCCGTTCCAGCGTGGAGGGCGCGTCATTGGTGTGCAGGGTGGAGAGAACGAGGTGACCGGTCTGGGCTGCCTTGATGGAAATTTCGGCAGTTTCGAGGTCGCGGATTTCGCCCACCATGATGATGTCCGGATCCTGGCGCAGAAAGGCGCGCAGGGCGAAGGCAAAGGTGAGGCCCGCTTTCTCGTTGACGTTCACCTGGTTGACGCCGGGAAGGTTGATTTCCGCAGGGTCTTCGGCGGTGCTGATGTTCACGCCGGGCTTGTTGAGCAGGTTGAGGCAGGTGTAGAGGGAGACCGTCTTGCCGCTGCCGGTCGGGCCGGTGACGAGGATCATGCCGTAGGGGCGCCCGACGGCGTCGAGAAGCGCGGCTTTCTGGTCGGGCTCGTAGCCGAGGGCGTCGACGCCGAGCATCGCGGAGCTCGGGTCGAGAATACGCATGACGATCTTTTCGCCGTAAAGCGTGGGCAGTGTCGAGACCCGGAAGTCGATGGCCTTGCTCTTGGACAGCACGAGCTTCATCCGGCCGTCCTGCGGCACCCGCTTCTCGGAAATGTCGAGGCGCGAGATCACCTTGATGCGTGCGGCGATTTTTTCCTTGAGCACAAGCGGCGGCTGGGCGATCTCGCGCAGGATGCCGTCGGTGCGAAAGCGGATGCGGTAGTACTTTTCGTAGGGTTCGAAGTGGATGTCCGAGGCCCCTTCGTTGATCGCGTCGATCAGGAGTTTCTGGATGAAGCGCACGACCGGCGCATCATCCACTTCCGAGGCATTGTCTTCCTGTTGAGGCAGTTCGATGCCGCCCTCCTGGCCGAGGAGGTCCATGTCGAACTCTTCGCCGGTCAGCTCCTTGAGTGCGGCCGATGCCGTTTCCGAGAGGTGTTCGACCAGAGCGACGAGCTTGGGGGCTTCGACGACTACCGGGTCGACGGCGAGCCCCGTCTGGAAGCGGATTTCGTCGAGAATGCGCAGGTTGGACGGGTCGGCCAGGGCAAGGCTGAGGCGACTGCCCCGGCGGCCGAGGGCCACGACCTGATGCTTGATCATCAACTTGCGGTCGATGGCGTCCACCGCCAGGTGGGCCGGATCGAAGGCCGACAGGTTGAGGGCCGGCGTACCAAAGATCCGGGCGGCGAAGCTGGCGATGTCGACGGCACTCATCAGGCCGCGGTTGATGACGGCAATGACGAAGTCATTCGGGTTTCCGGTGGGCGTCGAGCACTGGAGTGCTTCGGCTTCCAGGAGCCGGTCGTGCTGTACCAGGGCGCGGGCGAGCCCGCTCAGGGCGGCTTGTGGGGTTGCTGACATGCCTGGGCGTAGATTGGAGTGGTAGGCCTGAAATGTGCTTCGATCATGCCGTCAGGCAGGTGGCTTGTAAAGCCACGATACATTCTGTGGCTATTTCACGGCATGGGGCCGGAATATTCGCACGTTCTTGATGCGGCGATCCTCTGCTTGGACGACTTCGATCGGCGTTCCGGCGATTTTGACCGACACGCCAGACTCGGGAATGTCCTGCAGGTGCTCCAGGATCAGGCCGTTGAGGGTCTTGGGACCATCGACCGGCAGGTTCAGGCCCAGTGTGCGGTTGAGCGTGCGCAGGTGCTGACTGCCATCGACGATCACACTGCCGTCGTCGTTCCAGCCGAGCTTGTCTGCGGCACCCGGTGCGCTGGTGGTGAATTTTCCGATCAGTTCCTCGATGATGTCCTCGAGGGTGACGAGTCCAAGCAGTTCGCCGTATTCGTCTACCACAAGGCCCAGGCGTTCGCGGTTTTCCTGGAAGAAGTGGAGCTGGGAGTAGATCGGGGTACTGGCCGGGATGAAGTAGGGTTTGGACAGCATCTCGCGGATGTCGGTAACTGACAGGCTGCGGTCAAGGGTTTGTCCGAGCACGCGGCGAACGTGAAGAACGCCAACCACGGCGTTCATCTCGCCGTCAAAAACCGGCAGGCGGGTGTGGTAGCAGGTGGCCAGGTGCCCCGCGATGACGCTGAGGGGCTCGGCAATATTGACGGCCTCGATCTGGTTGCGCGGCGTCATTACGTCTTCGACGGTGATGTCTTCGAGTTCGAACAGGTTGAGCAGGATGCTGCGGTGCTTTGGCGGGATGAAGGCACCGGATTCCAGTACCAGCGTGCGCAGCTCTTCGGTGGACAGGTTGTGTGCGTCCTGTCCGCCGTGGCTCTTCAGTCGCAAGAGCCTGAGGAGCCCGGCAACAAACAGGTTGATGAACCAGACGACGAAATACAGGCCCTTGAGCAGGGCGGACAGCGGGTAGCTGACGATGCAGGCCAGACGGTTGGCGTGGTTGGCTCCAACGACCTTGGGCGTGATTTCCGAAAAAACCAGGATCAGGAAGGTGACGACCAGCGTACTGACGCCCAGCACCCACTCCTCGCTGCCGAAAAGCCGGATCGTGATGACGCTGACCAGGGTGGCGGCGGCGGCATTCACGAGGTTGTTGAACAACAGGATGATGCCGAGCAGTTTGTCGGTGTGCTCCAGCAGATCGAGGGCCAGACGGGCGCCCCGTGAGCCTTGGCTGGCGGCCGTGCGCAGGCGATAGCGGTTGGCCGCCATCATGGCCGTTTCGGCCATAGAGAAAAAACCGGAGAGCGCCAGCAGCGTGACCAGGATGGCCGACTGGGCGTAAAGGGGAATACTGTCCAAGCGGAGCTACAGAGGGGATGACCCGGCGAGTATTCAGGCCGGGTCAGGCCTTGTCAAGCGGCCCGGCCGAGCAGGACTTCGGCCACGAAGCGGCTTCCCACGTAGGCCAGCATCAGTGCGATGAAGCCTGCGAGGGTCCAGTACTGAGCCTTTTTGCCGCGCCAGCCCCAGGCGTGCCGGCCGATCAGCAGGCTGCCGAAAAGCAGCCACGAGATAATCGCGAAGACGGTTTTGTGGTCGAGGCGGAAGGCCTTGCCGAACAGCGCTTCGGAAAACAGGATGCCCGAGCCGACCGTGAGCGTCAGCAGCACGAAGGCGATGCCGATCAGGCGGAACAGCAGGGTTTCCATGGTCAGCAGCGGCGGCAGCGCGGAAATGGCCCGGGTGAGCCTTGCGCCGTGCAGGCTGCGCTCGGCCACGGCCATCAGTACTGCGTGCAGGGCGGCCAGCGTAAACAGGCTGTAGGCCAGCATGGCGACGACGAAGTGGGCGCGGAACAGCGCAGATCCGGCGTTTTCCAGCAGGTGCGGGTCGGGGAAGAAGGCGGGCAGCAGGGCGCAGACGGCAGCGGCCGGCATGGCCAGCGTCTGCAGCCCCTCGAGGCGGGCGTAGAGGCTTTCGATCCAGTAGAAAAGCATGGCCAGCCAGAGCATCAGCGACAGGGCCAGGCTGAAGCCGAAGCGGATACCCTCCGGCGAGAAGAACACGCCGTGCAGCGAAACACCATGGGCGACAAGGGCCGCGAGCATCAGCGCCCTTTCCCAGGGCAGCAGTCCCTGGCGGGGTGCCCGCGTGGGAGCACGCCAGCGGCTGTGCCAGAAATGCATGCCGAGCAGGGCGTACAGGGTTGCAGGGAGGAGATGAAGTAGAATCGCGGGCATCTTCGAAGTTTACCCCAAGGCCTCGGCTACAAACCATCATGCTGGATAACCTCACAACGCGACTGGCCAAAGTCGTCAAGACTCTGCGCGGCCAAGCCCGCCTCACCGACGAGAACATCCAGGAAGCCCTGCGTGAAGTGCGCATGGCTTTGCTGGAGGCCGATGTGGCCCTTCCGGTGGTCAAGGAATTCATCTCCCGCGTCAAGGAAAAGGCGGTCGGCACGGAAGTGCTAAGTTCGCTGACGCCCGGTCAGGCACTGGTCGGGGTGGTGCACCGGGAGCTTACCGAGCTGATGGGCGGCGCCCACACCGGCCTCAACCTGGCTACCCAGCCGCCGGCGGTCATCCTGATGGCCGGCCTGCAGGGTGCCGGCAAAACCACCACCACCGGCAAGCTCGGCAAGATGCTGGTCGAGCGGATGAAGAAAAAGGTGTTGGCGGTTTCCACCGACATCTATCGTCCGGCCGCCATCGCGCAGTTGCAGACGGTTTCCCAGCAGGCGGGGATCGAGTTCTTCCCGTCCACGCCCGATCAAAAGCCGGTTGACATCGCCCGCGCCGCCATTGATTACGCGCGCCGTCACTATCTGGACGTGGTGCTGGTCGATACGGCCGGTCGTCTGGCCATCGACCAGGCGATGATGGAGGAAATCCAGGCGCTGCATGCCGCGGTCAAGCCGATCGAAACGCTGTTCGTCGTCGATGCGATGCTCGGTCAGGATGCGGTGAATACGGCTCGTGCCTTCAACGAAGCGCTGCCGCTCACCGGTATCGTGCTGACCAAGCTCGATGGCGATGCCCGCGGTGGTGCGGCGCTCTCGGTGCGTCACGTCACCGGCCAGCCGCTCAAGTTTGCCGGTGTCGGTGAAAAGCTCGGCGGGCTTGAAGAGTTCCACCCGGAGCGGATGGCCAGCCGGATTCTCGGCATGGGTGACATCCTGTCGCTGGTCGAGGACGCCCGCCGCGGTGTCGATGAAGAGAAGGCCAAGGAGTTCGCCCAGAAGCTCAAGAGCGGCAAGGGCTTCGATCTCAACGACTTCAAGGACCAACTTGGCCAGATGAAGAAGATGGGCGGCCTGACCAGCCTGATGGACAAGCTGCCGGCCCAGTTTGCCCAGGCTGCGGGCCAGTTGCAGGGCGGCGTCGAGGAAAAGGCGGTCAAGCGCATCGAGGGCATCATCAATTCGATGACTGCGGTCGAGCGTGCGAAGCCCGAGCTTCTCAAGGCCTCGCGCAAGCGCCGCATCGCGGCCGGCGCCGGGGTGACGGTGCAGGAGGTTAATCGTCTCCTGAGCCAGTTCGAGCAGACCCAGAAAATGATGAAGCAGTTCTCGAAGGGCGGCATGCAGAAAATGATGCGCGCCATGAAGGGGCTGATGCCCGGCGGCATGCGCTGACCGGTTCGGGCTTCGGAGCCTGCTTGCGACGGCGGTGCCGGTCAGGATGGGAATGATGCCGAGCGGTTTGACGGAAGATCCCGGCCTGGCCGAGGCGAGCTGGCGCCTGGCGCTCGAAGCCGCGGGCGACTGCGTGTGGGACTGGAATCTCCGCGACGGCCGTGTCGCCTGTTCGGAAAATCTGCGGGAGGTTTTTGGCGATCTGTTCGCCGAAGGCGAAGTGCCGGACTGGCGCGATCTGCTTCACGCCGATGAGCGGCGGGAGGTGCTGGGCCGGCTGGAGGCCTGCCTGGATGACTCGCTGGCGGCCTTCGAAGCGGAGTTCCGGGTGCGTTGCCGGAGCGGAGGCCCGCGCTGGATTTCCGCCCGGGGCAAGGTCGTTGCGCGGGACGAAGCAGGCCGGCCGGAGCGCTTTATCGCCACGTTTCGCGACCTCACCGCTGCGCGTGCCCGGATCGATCATCTCCAGGCTTCTGCGCGCCTGTGGCAGTTTGCCCTCGAGGGGCATGGCGACGCGCTGTGGGACTGGAGCCTGGTCACCGGCGAGATCGATGTCAGCCCGTCATTCCGGGCCATCGTCGGCTGGCAGGACGGGCGCCCCCTGTGTGGCAACGACATCTGGCCCGAAAGGCTGCATCCGGACGATCTGCGCAAGGCGATGGCGGCTTTCAGCGCTCATCTCGCGGGTGATCGGCCGATCACCGAAGTGGAGTTCCGGTTGCGCGTCGAGGATGGCTCATACCGCTGGCTGGCGCTGCGCGGAAAGATCATGGAAAGGGATGCCGACGGCCGTCCGCTGCGCATGATCGGGACTGTCCGGGATGTCCATGACCGCTATCTCGGCATCGAGCGCGAGAAGCGCCAGGAGCAGGAGCTGGCCCGCGCGGCCCGCCTGATCCACGTTGGTGAAATGGCCTCGGCGCTGGCCCATGAACTCAATCAGCCTCTCACGGCATTGCGCAACTTCAGCGGCGTGGCGCTGCGTCGGCTCGAAGAGCTGGGCGCAGCGGGCGCGCGTATCCGCGAACCGCTCAAAATGATCGCCGAGCAGGCCCTCAGGGCCGGTGAGATCGTCCATCGGGTCAGGGGCTTCGTGCGCAAGGGCGGGCTGGTGGCCGCTCCGGTGGCCATCAATGGTGTGGTTCGCAGCACGGTTCGTTTCGCCGAGTTCGAGGCCCGCGCGCACGCCGTGCATTTTGTGCTCGAGCTGGCCGATGCCTTGCCGATGGTACAGGCCGACCAAGTGCAGCTCGAGCAGGTGCTCAGCAATCTCATCAAGAACGGAATCGACGCCATGAGCGCCATTCCGGGCGAGCGGATCCTGCAGATTCGCTCCCGGCTCGGGGCGGATGGCGTTGTGGAGGTGGCGGTCATCGACTGTGGCGAAGGGCTGGCCGAGGCCGTGCGCAGCGATCCCTTTGCCCCTTTCGCGACGACCAAGCCGGACGGCGTCGGGCTCGGGCTGGCCATCTGCAGGACAATCATCGAGAACCATGGCGGGCGCTTGTGGGTCGAATCCAGTACAGCTCGAGGTTCGACCTTCTGTTTCGCTCTGCCCTCGGCTGCGGCGTGACGTGGGATCGGGAGACCGGGTGTATTCGTCTCAAATCGATTTTGCCGTACAGGAGGCTGACATGAGCGGGCCACTTGTGTGTGTTGTTGACGACGATGACGCAGTCAGGCTTTCCATGGGGCTGCTGATCGAAACCCTCGGTTTGCCGGTTCGCTGTTTTCCCACGGCGCTCGACGTGCTGGCCGACGGTGATGCCCTGGAGCGGGTTCATTGCCTGGTGCTGGATGTGCGCATGCCGGGCCTCTCCGGCGTCGGGCTGCAGGAGCGCCTGGGAAAGCTGGGGCGGGTGGTGCCGATCATCTTTGTCTCGGCCCACGGCGATGTGCCGATGGTCGCCCGGGCCATGCGCGAGGGCGCCTTCGATTTTCTCCAGAAGCCGTTCAACGAGCAGGTGCTTCTCGACCGGGTGCTGGAGGCCGTCCAGCTGGCCGCCCGGCGCCGCCAGGAGAGCGCGTGGCTGGCCAATGTCCAGAGTCGGCTCGACAGCCTCACCGCCCGGGAGCGCGACGTGATGGAGGGCATGGTGGGCGGCCGGCTCAACAAGCAGATTGCCGAGGATCTGGGCATCAGCATGAAAACCGTCGAACAGCATCGCTCGCGCGTGATGGAGAAGCTGCAGGTGGATTCCCTTGCCGAGCTGGTTCGCATCGTGGTCCGCTCGTGCCGGCAGGAAGACTGAAGTCGTTGCCCTGTTGATGCGCTTCCGGGTTTTCCCGGATGTGCGGAAGGGAAACGCCGGATTCGTGAAAACCTTCTTCTTTGGCAGAATCCGCCTCGTTCATTCGATCAGACGCATCGATTCTTGCGATGCCCGGAAGAGGTGGGGGAGACACCCTCGATGCCGTTCTGACGCAATTTCAATGTTTGAGGAAGATTTATGCCGACAAAGGTTTTTGCCCAGTTCGCCGCCCCGTTTCAGGGTGCAGCGATGAACAGCCTGCTTGACCTCGGGCAGAGCCTTGCCGCCCAGGCAGAGAAAATCACCCGTCTTCAGTTCGAGGCCGGTATCGAGTCGTCCCGCGATGCGATGGCTGTCACCCAGGCCCTGCTCGAAGTGAAGGATGCGGATGGCCTGGCCAAGTGGCAGGAGGCCTTCTTCCAGCCGAACCTCGACCGCGCGGCAGAGAGTGTCAGCCAGCAGTATGAAGTGCTGCTCGAGACCCGCGGCATCCTGGCCGAGGCGGTCAAGCAATCCACTGCCGAGGCGACCCGCCAGATCCAGGAAAACATCGACCGTATCGCCAAGGGCGCGCCGGAAGGTTTTGCGCCGGTGTTCGATGCGATTCGCAAGAGTCTCGACACCCAGGTCGCCACGCTGGAAACCATGGGCAAGTTCACTGATCAATTTGGCGATCTCGCCAATGCAAACCTGTCGGCCCTCAAGGATGTTGTTCAGCCGGTTGCAAAAGCCGCGGGCACATCCCGCCGCAAGACCGCCTGACCGGCGTTTTGTTTCAAGGGTTGGGGCCGCTTCCGAAGGGGAGCGGCCTTTTTTGCGCCTGCGAAAAGCGGGCGGCAGGGCCGCTTCTGGCGACTCCTGCTAACATCGCGGCCCATGCTGGAAGACCAAGACGATTTGCACGCCCGCGCCTGGCGGGCACTGATGAGCCCCGTACCGGCTGACAAGGCCGCATTCACCGGGAGGCTCTTCGACGACTGGCGCGCCGGGCGTATCGTCGTGCCGGATGCGAGCCTGTGTCCGGTGCTGGCGGTAGACGACCCGGGACGACCGGAGCGCCCCGAACTGATCGCCCATACCTCGGTGGTGCGCCGCAAGCCGGGATCGCCGGAGGGGCGTGCCGCGCTGCTGCATGCCATTGCCCATATCGAGTTCAACGCGATCAATCTGGCCCTCGACTGTGCCTATCGCTTTCGCGGTCTGCCGGCCGAGTTTTATGCCGACTGGCTGCAGGTGGCGGCGGAGGAGGCCTATCATTTCGGACTGGTGAGCGAGCAGCTCGGTGCCTCCGGTTTTGCCTATGGCGATTTTCCAGCCCACCGGGGTTTGTGGGACATGGCCGTCAAAACGGCCGCCGATCCGCTCGCGCGCATGGCGTTGGTGCCGCGGGTGCTGGAGGCCCGGGGGCTCGACGCCACGCCGCCCATCATTGCCAGCCTGCGCCGGGTCGGCGACGAGGCGACGATTGCCGTGCTGGACATCATCCTGCGTGACGAAATCGGCCACGTGGCCCTGGGAGACCGCTGGTTTCGCCATTTCTGCGCCGGCCGTGGGCTGGAGCCGGAGGCGACTTACCTCGCGCTGATGGCCGAGTTCGATGCGCCGTGGCCACCCAAGCCCCTTAACGTGGAGGCCCGCCTTCAGGCGGGCTTCAGTGCGGCTGAGATCGCCCGGCTCGAGGGCGTGAAGCCCAAAAGCGGGCAGAAGAGTGAGCCGTAGGCGTGCAGAGGCCTGACAAGAACAGGGTGACGACGGCGAAAGCGAAGGCCGTGACGACCAGCCCGATCGCCACCCACCAGGTAAGCATGGCGAAGCCGATGGCGATCGCCTTGTGCATCACGTCGTCGAGCTGGCCGCCAAGGTAGATCAGCGCAATGGCGGAGGGGGCGAAAAAATAGCCGATATGCGTCCAGCTTCCCGGGCGTGCTCTCGGAAGGCGCGCCTGTCCGCCCGGCCTGTGAACGAAAAAAAGGGTGGTCGAAACCCCCTTTTTTTATGACTGCCCGGCGCGCTGGCGCGCCTTGATTCGGCTTAGCGCAAGCCGGCAGCGAAG
>NZ_JAOAUU010000169.1:0-6093 GCF_030157465.1 Zoogloea sp. | reverse complement strand
ACTGCCCGGCGCGCTGGCGCGCCTTGATTCGGCTTAGCGCAAGCCGGCAGCGAAGTCGGCGACAGCCTTGATTTCCGGATCGGTCATCTTGAGAGCGATGGTGCGCATCATCTTGGCCGGATCGTTGGCGCGCTCTCCTGCGCGGAAAGCCTTCAGCTGGGCTTCGGTGTAGTCGGCGAACTGGCCCGACAGGCGCGGGTACTGTGCCGGCAGGCCGGCGCCAGCGGGGCCGTGACAGGCGGCACAGGCGGGAATGCCGCGCTTGATGTCGCCTGCGCGCCAGAGCTTCTGGCCGAGTTCGATGGAAGCCTTGTTTTTGGCGGATTCGGGCTTGAGCTGCTGGCCGGCGAAGTAGGTGGAGAGACCCTTCATGTCGTCTTCGGAGAGGGCTGCAACCATGCCACCCATGATGGGGTTGGCGCGCTCGGCCGGCTTGCCGCCTTCGCTCTTGAAGTTTCTCAGTTGCTTGTTGAGATATTCCGCATGCTGGCCGGCGAGTTTCGGATTGGTCGGAATCTGGCTGTTGCCGTCAGTGCCGTGACACGCACCGCAAACCTGTTCCGCAGTCTGTTTTGCCTTGGCCAGGTTGGGCTGGGCGGCCGCCTTGTCTTGAGCCTGAACCGCACCGGTGGCCAGAAGCAGCGAAAGCAGAAGGGAATGCTTGATCATGATGTCCTCGGAAGCCAAGAATGGAAGATGTCTCAAACCTGTTATTCTATAGCAATTCCAGTCCTTTGCGCGATGCGCCGACAGATGTCGTGCGCTCAGGCGTCTCTCCCCCGGCTTCTCCCCATGTCCCTTTTCCGCAACGCCCAGTTCGAAATTTCCATCGCCAAGCCCAGCGGCCTGCCGCCGCCCAACGGGCCGGAGGTTGCCTTTGCTGGCCGCTCCAACGCAGGCAAGTCGAGCGCTATCAACACCATCTGCGATCACGTTCGCCTCGCCTTCGTATCGAAGACGCCCGGACGCACCCAGCTGATCAACTTTTTCCGCCTGCGTAACGGTGCCGTGCTGGTCGATCTGCCCGGATACGGGTATGCCGAGGTGCCGGAAGCCGTTCGCATGCAGTGGCAGCGGTTGCTGGAAGATTACCTTACCAAGCGGCCGAACCTGGTCGGGCTGGTTCTGATCATGGACTCCCGTCACCCGCTGAAGGAGCGGGACCGGGTGATGATCGGCTGGTTTGCTCCCAGCGGCCGGCCCATTCACGTGCTGCTGACCAAGAGCGACAAGCTGACCCGCACCGAGCAGGCGACGACCCTCGCTGCGGTGCGCAAGGAGCTTGAGCCTCTCGGCGAGCAGGTCACGGTGCAACTGTTCTCGAGCCTCAAGAAAACCGGGGTCGAGGATGTCGAGCGGGTGGTCGGATCCTGGCTGTCGAGTCCGGAAGTCGATGCCCCGAATGAGCCGACCGTGAAATGACACCGGGTTCTCCGGCGTCAGCCGTGCTAAAAAGCATCCTTTGGCACGGTGCGCGCTGCGTCGTATCGTTTTTCTGATCTCCGTCTTCGATCCGCCCATGGAACTCCAACCTGTAATCCTCTCCGGTGGCTCCGGCACCCGCCTGTGGCCCCTCTCCCGCGAACAGTACCCGAAGCAGTTGCTGGCCCTGGTGGGCGATGAAACCATGCTGCAGGCCACCGCCGGTCGGCTCGCCGGGTTTGCCGGGCAGCTGTCCGTCGCTTCTGCGCCCATTGTCGTCTGCAACGAGGAATACCGTTTCGTCACCGCGGAGCAGCTCCGTTCCAACGGACGGCCCAGCAGCAACATCCTGCTTGAGCCCGTAGGTCGCAACACTGCGCCGGCACTTACGCTCGCTGCGCTGGCGGTGCGCGAGGCGGATCCGGTTCTGTTGGTGATGCCGGCCGATCACGTGATCCGCGATCTTGCCGGATTCCATGCGGCCATCGATGCAGGCATTCCGGCCGCCTTGGGCGGTGCCATCGTGACCTTCGGCATCGTTCCGGATTGTGCGGAAACCGGTTACGGCTACATCCGTTTCGGGGCTGAGCAGGCAGACGGCAGCAAGGCCATTGCGGCCTTCGTCGAAAAACCCGATGCCGCCACCGCCCAGGCTTATCTCGATAGCGGTGAATACCTCTGGAACAGCGGTCTGTTCATGGTTCGGGCGAGTACCTGGCTGAAGGCCATGTCGCATCTTCAGCCTGTCATGGCCCAGGCTTGCCAGGCTGCCTGGGAGGCTGGTGCGCGGGACTCCGATTTCGTGCGGGTGAGCAAAGAGGCGTTTGTCGCCTGTCCGTCAGACTCCATCGACTACGCAGTCATGGAAAAACTCGCCGCAGCCGAAGGGCTTGGTGTGGCGGGGCGTGTGGTGCCGATGTCGGCCGGCTGGTCCGATGTGGGTGCCTGGGATGCGCTGTGGCAGATCGCCGACAAGGACGGTAACGGCAATGTGGCGCGGGGTGATGTGCTCTTCGAGGACAGCCGCAACACTCTCGTGTATGCCCAGGATCGGCTGGTGGCGTGCGTCGGGCTGGATGACGCGGTGATCGTCGAAACCCCAGATGCCGTGCTGGTTGCCCGCAAGGACAAGACCCAGAACGTCAAGCAGATCGTTGCCGCGCTCAAGCTGGGCAAGCGCAGTCAGGCTTCCGCCCATCGCAAGATTCACCGCCCGTGGGGTTGGTACGACTCGATCGATAGCGGTGCCCGTTTTCAGGTCAAGCGCATCGTCGTCAATCCCGGCGCCCGTCTGAGCCTGCAGATGCACCATCACCGTGCCGAGCACTGGATCGTCGTCAAGGGCACTGCCGAAGTCACCAATGGCGACAAGGTCTTCCTGCTCGGCGAGAACGAATCGACCTACATTCCGCTGGGACATGTGCACCGGCTGGCCAATCCGGGCAAGCTGCCGCTCGAGATCATCGAGGTGCAGTCCGGGGGGTATCTCGGTGAGGACGATATCGTCCGCTTCGAGGACACCTACGGACGGGGCTGAGTGGAGGAGGGCGAGCCGGCCGTTCAGGCCGGTTCGCTTATGAAGGCAAAGCGGGCGGCCACTTCCGCCCGCTGAATTCGCCCCACGGGAATGCTCCTGCCTGCCCACGATAAGGCAAGCGGGCCATCGGGGCTTTCCAGGTCGCCATCAAGGCCGGCGCAGAAGGTTGCGAGATCCCGGTCGTCGAGTAGCGCGATACCGTGTTCCGAGTCGATCAGCAGGCTGCCTTCCTCGTCCAGCCAGGCTTCGGAAAGCGTTTCCACCGGGCGCTCGGTGTGGGTTTCCAGGCGATCCGGTGAGACAAGATGGAGAATCGTCGGCGTGTAGTCGAGGCTGACGAAAACCTGCTGCGGGCCGTTCTGGAAATACCAGCGACCATCCGGTTCGGCCATGTAGTTTCGGCTGATGAAGGCGCGCAGACCCGCATGGCGGATCGGCCCCTCCGGAACACGCCATTCGCCGCGTCGGGAAAGGCGCAGCCAGCCGCAGCAGGAGGGTACGTTCGGCCACTTGGCGATGGCCAGGCGAACGGATTCATCCATGGCGGCCAGCGCTCCGTGTCACCACATCTTCCACCAGGGCTGGCTCTCGTTGCCGGGCACCTTGCCGCCAAAATAGTGGCTGTTCGGGAAGTTCTGGCGCATCACCCGCTCGGCGTCATTGCGCAGCTCGGGCAGTTTCAGGGCATCGTAGCTTTGCACCATCACGAACAGGGCTTCCTCGACTGCTGGCGACTGGGGGAAATCCTTGACCGTGGTCTGAGCCCGGTTGGCGGCGGCTACGTAAGCGCCACGCTTGTAGTAATAGCGGGCTACATGGACTTCATGGGCAGCCAGGGCATTGACGAGATAGCGCAGGCGCAGCTGGGCATCCGGCGCGTATTTGCTGTTCGGGAAACGCTGAACCAGTTCCTTGAAGGTAGCGAAGGACTCCCGAGTGGCCTTCGGGTCACGCTCGGAAAGATCCTGGTCGGCCAGGCGGCCGAGGAAGCCGAGGTCTTCGTTGAAGTAAGCCAGGCCCTTTAGGTAATAGGCGTAGTCCACGTTGGCGTGGTTCGGGTGCAGCTTGATGAAGCGGTTGCAGGCCGCGACCGCTGAGGCTTGCTCGCCCGACTTGTAGTAGGCGTAGGCGACTTCGAGCTGGGACTGCTGGGCGTAGCGGCCGTATGGGTAGCGCGCCTCCAGCTTCTCGAACATCTTGATGGAGCGATCCCAGGCGCCATCGGACATGGATTCCTTCGCTTCGGCATAAAGCTTCTGGGCGCTCCAGCCAACAGTTTCGTCGATCTGATCGGGAAGGCCGCAGCCGGCAAGCAGCAGGACGCCGACAAGCGTTAAACTACGCAGGGTGAAATGCGCCATTGAAAACTCTTTGGAAGAAGACTGGCTTGATTATAGCCCAGCAGTTCCGTCCTCTTCCCTTTCCCCGTCGCCTCTACGCGAGACGATTCCCGATAACTGTGCCGGCCTGCGGGTCGATCAGGCGCTTGCTCGCCTGTTTCCAGAACATTCCCGAAGTCGCCTGCAGTCCTGGCTGAAGTCAGGGCGCATCCTTGTGGGCGGAGCCTCGCCGGATTCCAAGACCAAGGTCTGGGGTGGCGAGTCCGTCTTCGTCAGCCCCGAGCCATCGGACACGATGCTTGCCGAGCAGGCCGAAGACATTCCGCTGCAGATCGTTTACGAGGACGACACGTTGCTCGTCATCGACAAGCCGGTCGGGCTCGTGGTGCATCCCGGCAGTGGAAACTGGTCCGGCACCCTGCTCAATGCATTGCTGCACTACGGCTCCGGCTTTCGCGAGCTGCCCCGGGCGGGCATTGTCCATCGCCTCGACAAGGACACCAGCGGTTTGCTGGTGGTCGCCAAAACCCTCGAGGCGCAGACTGATCTTGTGCGCCAGCTTCAGGCGCGCACCGTCAAGCGCAACTATTTTGCGCTGGTGCATGGGGATCCTGCGGCAAGTGGCGAAGTGAATGCGCCCGTCGGCCGTCATCCTGTGACGCGCACCAAGATGGCTGTCGTGCCGGGTGGGCGCGAGGCTCTGACCCGATACCGGATGGCGGAACGCTTTGCCCGTGCAACGCTCGTTGAATGTGAGCTCGAAACCGGGCGAACCCACCAGATCCGCGTTCACATGGCGCATATCGGTCACCCGCTGGTCGGCGACGCCACCTACGGCAAGCCGCGCAGTTCCGATCCGCGGCTCGACGCTTTTCCGCGTCAGGCGCTGCATGCCTGGCAGCTCGGACTCATCCATCCGCGGAGCGGTGAGGCCTGTCGCTGGCAGTCACCGCTGCCGGCCGATTTCGAAGGCTTGCTGGAAACCCTGCGCGGAAACCTCAAGCCGTGAGTGGCCCATGGATTTGCCCCGACTGGCCGGCTCCTGCCCGTGTGCGGGCGCTGTCTACGACGCGCGTCGGCGGAGTCAGTGTGGCGCCCTACAACAGCCTCAATCTCGGCACTCACGTCGGTGACGATCCAGCTGCGGTCGAGATGAACCGGGCGCGCCTGGGCAGCGTTCTGCCGGGCGAGCCGGCCTGGCTCAACCAGGTTCACGGTACTGCGGTCGTGGATGCCGCTGCCTGCGCCGGCGTTCCCGATGCCGATGCCGATGCCGCGGTGTCCTGTTCGTCCGGTGTGGTCTGCTCCGTGATGACTGCCGATTGCCTGCCGCTGCTGCTGTGCGATCGTGCCGGCACGGTGGTTGCGGCGGTTCACGCCGGCTGGCGCGGGTTGCACGGAGGGGTTGTCGAGGCCGGCGTGGCGGCAATGAAGGTGGCGCCGTCCGAAATCCTGGCCTGGCTCGGGCCTGCCATCGGGCAGCAGGCCTTCGAGGTCGGCAGCGAGGTACGTGCTGCGTTCATGGCGGTCGACAGGCAGGCAGAAGCTGCGTTTCGTCCTGCCGAAACGCCTGCCAAGTGGCTGGCCGACCTCTATCTTCTGGCTCGTCAGCGTTTGGCTGTGCTGGGTGTTTCCGGCATCTATGGCGGCGACCGCTGCACCTTCTCGGAACCGGATTGTTTCTTTTCCTATCGCCGTGACGGCGCGACCGGCAGGATGGCCTCGCTGATCTGGCTGGACTAGGGCCTGTTCTCAATTACGCCAACCAGACGAAAGCGCAAGCGAGATGAACGA
>NZ_JAOAUU010000168.1 GCF_030157465.1 Zoogloea sp. | reverse complement strand
CCCTGCTCGAAGCCATCGAGGAATTCGGCTTCGACGCCTGCATCGGCGGCGCCCGTCGCGACGAGGAAAAAGCCCGCGCCAAGGAGCGGATCATGAGCTTCCGCGACGAATTCGGCCAATGGGATCCGAAGAACCAGCGCCCCGAGCTGTGGAACCTCTACAACGCCCGCAGCCACAAGGGCGAGAACATCCGCGCCTTCCCGATCAGCAACTGGACGGAAATGGACGTCTGGCAGTACATCGAGCGTGAAGAGCTCGAACTGCCCAGCATCTACTTCTCGCACATCCGCCCGATCGTCATGCGCGGTGGTGCGATGGTGCCGGTCACCGACATCACGCCCGCCCGGCCCGACGAAGAGATCGTCCAGATGCAGGTGCGCTTCCGCACCGTCGGCGACATCACCTGTACCGCGCCGGTGCTCAGCGACGCCGATACGGTCGAGAAGATCGTCATTGAAACCGCCACCACCACGATCACCGAACGCGGCGCAACCCGCCTCGACGACCAGACTTCCGACGCCTCCATGGAGCAGCGCAAGAAGGAAGGGTATTTCTAAAATCATGACCAGCGCCCACACCTCCCCCCTCCAGATCGAAGACCGCGGCCTGCTGCGTTTCCTGACCTGCGGCTCTGTCGATGACGGCAAGAGCACCCTGATCGGCCGCCTGCTCTTCGACACCAAGACCATCCTGGCCGACACGCTCACCGCCATCGAGCGCACGTCCACCAAGCGCGGCCTCACCGCCGTCGACCTGTCGCTGCTCACCGACGGCCTGCAGGCCGAGCGCGAACAAGGCATCACCATCGACGTCGCCTACCGTTACTTCTCCACCGGCACGCGCAAGTACATCATTGCCGACGCCCCCGGCCACGAGCAGTACACCCGCAACATGGTGACCGCCGCCTCCACCGCCAACGTCGCCATCATCCTTATCGACGCACGCAAAGGCGTCCTCACCCAGACCCGCCGCCACAGCTACCTGGCCAAACTGGTCGGCATTCCCCACGTGATCGTGGCCGTGAACAAGATGGACCTGGTCGATTACAGCCAGGCCACCTACGACGGTATCGTCGCCGACTACACCGCCTTCGCCGAGCAGATCGGGCTCAGCGACGTGCGCTTCATCCCGCTGTCGGCTCTCGTCGGCGACATGATCGTCGATCGCGGCGAGCGCCTCGACTGGTATGAAGGCCCGACGCTGATCGACATCCTTGAAGCCGCGCCTGCTGCCCACACCGAAAAGGCCGAGAGCTTCCGCTTCCCGGTTCAATACGTGTGCCGCCCCCAGGCTTCGGACAACCCCGAGTTGCACGATTACCGCGGCTTCATGGGCCGTGTCGAATCAGGCGAGATCAAGATCGGCGACAGCGTCACCGTACTGCCCAACGGCCGCACGACCCGCGTGAAAGACATCCAGCTCTACGGCCAGTCGCTCGAAAAGGCTATCCACGAGCAGTCCGTCACCCTTCTGCTCGAAGACGAGATCGACATTTCCCGCGGCGACATGATCGTGAACAGCGAGGAAGTGCCAGCCCAGAACAAGCAGGTCGACGCCATCGTCTGCTGGCTCTCCGAAACGCCGCTGTCGCCCGCCCGCACCTACTGGCTGCGCCACACGACCCGGGAGGTCAAGGCCAAGGTCGCCAGCATCACCCACCGCGTGGACATCAACACCCTCGCCAACGACGCGGCCAGCACCCTCGCGATGAACGACATCGCCAAAGTACAGCTGAAACTGGCCCAACCCATTTTCTCCGACAACTACACAGACTCACGCGCAACCGGCGCCTTCATCCTGATCGACGAATCGACCAACAACACCGT
>NZ_JAOAUU010000167.1 GCF_030157465.1 Zoogloea sp. | reverse complement strand
GGATGTGCAAATCCGACCGTGGGCGGGAACCCCCGAAGGGGGCGCGGCAGCGGGGTACGTTTTCTTGCCTTCTTCTTTGTCGTACAACAAAGAAGAAGGTCGCCCGCCGGGGCGAGACCCGGCCAACGTCACTCAAAACACGGGAAAACCGTCACGTAAAGCCTCAACGGTTCGAGCTCGAACGAATTACCAGCGAGCCCAAAAGCGGGAGGGTGCTTTCGCACCGACAGGCAAGACCCTCAAAGCCCGGCGGACCCGCCAGTGACCGTGATTGCACACTTAACGCGAACATCGCCTTTTTATCTCTCCCTGAAAACACCAACGCCCCTTGCGGGGCGTTGGATGTGTGCTTGGCGGAAGGCCTGCCCGATCAGGGCATGCAGATCTGGCCCGCCACCGGGGCAGCCTGCCCGAGGCTGCTGCCGATCACGTGCAGCACGCCGGTCACGTTGGCAAAGGCGCCCTGCTTGTCGGTGCCCGAAATGACCAGTTGCTCCGTCATGGTTTTGGCACCCACCACCTGACCGGTCGGGGCCAACACCGGCAGCGTCACGATCACGTCGGTGCTGTAGATGGTGGTTTTGCGCGAACCGGACCCCAGCGTGATCGCGCTGCGCGCGGTCTGCACGATCTGGCGCGGCCGGGGGTCCATGGCACCCTGAGGAATCGCAGCCGGCGTCTGGGTCATGCCCGCGGCTCCGACGAGGTATTCGTTGGTCAGGCCGGCGTAGCCCGTTGCCACCGGAAAACCGGCCAGGTTCAGCTTGACCGAGAAACACTCGCCCAATTGAGCCGAAAACAGGCCGGCGGCAGCGCCTTCGGCAACGCCCGGCTGGTTGATCGTACAGGCGAAATCGGGCGTCAGCCGAACCGTGCCGACCACCGGCACACAGGCTGCACCGGCCAGGCTGGAGGCGATCGTTAACAGCAGCGGAACGAGGATTTTGGGGGCCATTCGAGTGCTCATGAGACATCTCTCCGTAACGGATTGAAGGAAAAGCGGCAGCGGGCTCGCTGCAGGCAGCGAATCAGCATTGCAGCATGCCAGAAAATTGCGGACGAATAACCATGTTAGCGTCGTGCATATCACTCAATTCGGGTTATGTGACCGAAGCTTGCGCATATCGCGCTGAAAATCATCCGCCGAGGCACGTCAGCGCCCGGATTGGTGCAGCCCGGCCGGCCCCTGCTAAAGTAAGCCCCCGCCGCTCCCGGCCTTCCATATTCCTGCGCCCCACAATGATCGTCCGTCCCCGCCCGCGCATGCGGGAGCTCTTCTTTATCTGGAAGGGCTCCATCATTCCGCTGATCCTGCCCCAGGTGCTTTTCGTCACCGCGGTCGCCACCCTCGTCACCCTGCTGGCCGATCTCATCGGGCCACGTTTTCCCGATTTCGCTACCGGCCCCTTCACCTTCCTCGGCCTGTCCCTGTCGCTGTTTCTCGGTTTTCGCAACAACGCCTGCTACGACCGCTGGTGGGAGGCCCGCAAGCACTACGGCAACCTGCTGGTTGTGCTGCGCTGCCTGGCCCGCGACAGCCAGTTGCTGGAAACCGACGCAGAAGGAAAGCAGCAACGCAAGGACGTGCTCCGCCTGTGCACCGCCTTCACCAAGGCCCTGACCGCCCGCCTGCGCGACCGGCCCATCGTCGAGGCGGCAAAGGCCGAACTCGCGCCCGCCGAGATCACCGCCATCAAGGCTGGCCACAACATCCCGGACAGCATCCTGCGCCTCGTCACCGCCCTGCTGCTTCAGGCCCGCCAGGCCGGCCGGCTGGATTCGGTCACCTATTGCGCCATGGCCGAGCACATCAACCAGCTCACCGCCATCCAGGGCGCCTGCGAACGCATCCGCTACACGGCCCTGCCCTTCGCCTACACCCTGCTGCTGCACCGCACCGCCCACATCTTCTGCGTGCTGCTGCCCCTGGGCCTGGTCCACTCCCTCGGCCACGCCACGCCGCTGCTGACGGCGCTGGTGGCCTATACCTTCTTCGGGCTGGACGCCCTTGGCGACGAGCTGGAGGAGCCCTTCGGCACCGCCCAGAACGACCTTCCGCTGGATGCCATCACCCGGGTCATCGAGATCGACCTGGCCGAATACCGCGGCCTGGAGAACCGGCCCGAGCCGCTCAAGCCGCAAAATTTCGTGCTGATGTAGCACCGCCCCCCTGCCTCGTACCGGTAAGTTCCGTGCGACGCTTAAGAAAACATTAAGAAGCATCAGGGACAATGCCATCTTGTCCCATGCCGGAGCCCACATGTCGCCGCAGCCCACCGCCCGTCGTCCCCACGTCCGCCGCCTGCTGCCCGCGCTCGCCCTGCTGGCCGGCGCCCACGGGGCCATCGCCGCCGATCCGGCCTTCGTCGCCATCTCCAACACCCAGGGCCAGGCCCTCGGCATCGTCGTCCAGCGCGTCGTGCCGGGCGGCGGCACCTCGGCATCCGGGCTGCCTGCCACGGTCGGCATTCCCAACAGCCAGGTGCGGGTGATCGCAGCGCCGCTGGCCGGGGTGGTCGAAAGCCTGGAAACCGCCCCCGGCATGAGCGTGAAAAAGGGCGAGGTACTCGCCCGCATCTCCAGCCCGCAGGCGCTCGAACTGCAGCGCGACCGCATCCAGGCCGACTCCCAGGCGACCCTCGCCCGCCAGAGCCTCGGCCGTGACGAACAACTCTTTCGCGAAGGCCTGATCGCCGAATCGCGCCTGCAGGCAAGCCGCGCCAACGCAGCCCAGAGCGCCGCCCAGGCCACCGAGCGCCGTCAGGAACTCGCCCTCGCCCAGCACAGCGGCGGGCAAACCCTCTCCCTCGTGGCGCCGATCGCCGGCAACGTGCTCGAACAGCACGTGAGCGTGGGCCAGCGCGTCGAGCAATCCGCGCCGCTGTACCGCATCGCCCGGCTCGATCCGCTGTCGGTGGAGATCCAGGCGCCGCTGGCCATCGCCGCCCGGGCCAAGGTCGGCACACCGCTCACCATTGCCTCGGCCGGCGCCAGCGGCAGGCTGATCGCGGTGGGTCGCGCCGTCGATCCGGCCAGCCAGAGCGTGCTGCTGCGCGGCCTCGTCACCCAAGGCGCCGAGGCCCTGCGCCCCGGCCAGGCCACCTCCGTCGACCTCGCATTGGGCAACGCAACCGAAACCACGGTACAGGTGCCCGGCAGCGCCATCCTGCGTCACGAGAACAAGACCTGGGTCTTCGTCGCAGCCCGGGCCGGCACCGCCACCGGCTACCGCGCCACGGCGGTCAACATCATCGGCCGCACCGGCGAGGCCTCCGTCGTCTCGGGCATCCCGGCGGACGCCACGGTGGCCACGGCCGGCGTCTCGGCACTCAAGGCCAGCTGGCTGGGTATCGGCAAGGAGTAAGCGCCCCAAGGTGCGCGGAGCCGCAGGGCCACACCAGACCGCTCCGCCACCCCGTGGCCCCTGCCCGCGCACCTGCCGCGGACACCCTCACCTCTCACCTGACTCATCACCACCCAAATGCTTTCCCGCCTGATCGAGTTTTCCCTCACCCAGCGCCTGCTGGTGCTGGTTGCCACGCTGCTCTTGATCGGCGCCGGCGTCACCGCCTGGAACGGCCTGCCCATCGACGCCTTCCCCGATGTCTCCACCACCCAGGTCAAGCTGATCATCAAGGCACCGGGGATGACGCCGGAGGAAGTCGAATCGCGCATCACCGTGCCGATCGAACAGGAGATGCTAGGCATTCCGCACCAGCGCATCCTGCGTTCCACGTCCAAGTACGCGCTGGCCGACGTCACCCTCGATTTCGATGACGGCACCGACATCTACTGGGCCCGCCAGCAGGTGGGCGAGCGCCTCGCCGGCGTGATGGGCAACCTGCCGCCGGGCGCCACGGGCGGCCTCGCGCCGATCACCACGCCACTGGGCGAGATGTTCATGTTCACCATCGAAGGGCCGATCTCCCTCGAGGACAAGCGCACCCTGCTCGACTGGACAATCCGTCCGGCGCTGCGCACCGTGGCCGGCGTGGCCGACGTGAACAGCCTCGGCGGCGAAGTCCGCAGCTTTGAAATCGTGCCCGATCCGGCCGCCCTGGCCGCCCGCGGCCTGACCCTCGCCACGCTCCAGGCCGCGCTCGAAGCCAACAACCGCAACGACGGCGCCGGCCGCCTCAGCGAAGGCGAGGAAACCCTGCTGGTGCGCGCCGAAGGCGCCATCCGCAACCTCGACGACGTGCGCGCCATTGTGCTGCGCAGCCAGAACGGCGGCGTGGTGCGCGTGGGCGACGTGTCCACCGTGCGCATCGGCGCCCTCACCCGCTACGGCGCAGTGACCCGCAGCGGCGAGGCCGAAGCGGTCGAAGGCCTGGTGCTCGGCCTGCGCGGCGCCAATGCCGGCAAGGTGATAGCCGGCGTCAAGGCACGTCTCGCCGAACTCGCCCCGCAACTGCCGCCGGACGTCAAGGTGGTGGCCTTCTACGACCGCAGCGAACTCGTCGGCCGCGCGGTGCACACCGTATCCAAGGCGCTCATCGAAGCCATCGTGCTGGTGGTGGTGCTGCTGCTCGCCTTCCTGGGCAACCTGAGGGCCGCGCTGGTCGTGGCGCTGATGCTGCCGCTGGCCGCGCTGGCCACCTTCATCGCGATGCGGGCCGTCGGCCTGTCGGCCAACCTGATGAGCCTCGGCGGCCTCGCCATCGCCATCGGCATGCTGGTGGATGCGGCGGTGGTGGTGATCGAAAACGTCGAAACCCAGCTCGCCGAAGGCGGCGCCGCGTCCCGCCAGCCGCTGCTGCACCTGGTCTTTCGCGCCACCCGCGAAGTGGCCTCGCCGGTGGCCTCGGGCATCCTGATCATCGTCATCGTGTTCCTGCCGCTGCTCACCCTCGAGGGCCTGGAAGGCAAGATGTTCGGCCCGGTCGCCCTGACCATCGTCTTCGCGCTGTCCGCCTCGCTGATCCTGTCGCTCACCGTGGTGCCGGTGCTGGCGTCCTTCCTGCTCAAGCGCGGCGACGCCCACGAGCCCTGGCTGGTTCGCAAGCTGCAGGCCGGCTACGCCCCGCTCCTCGACTTCGCCCTGGCCCGCGGCAAATTGATGGTGGCCCTGGCCGGCGTGTCGCTGCTTGCCGCCGGCGGCGCCTACCTCAGCCTCGGCAAGGCCTTCATGCCGACCATGGACGAAGGCGACATCATCATGCAGCTCGAAAAGCTGCCCTCGATCAGCCTCGCCCAGACCATCGCCGTCGATCTGCGCGTGCAGCAGGCCGTGATGAAGGCCGTGCCCGAAGTCAAGGCCATCGTCGCCCGATCCGGCTCCGACGAGCTCGGCCTCGACCCGATGGGCCTCAACCAGACCGACACCTTCCTCGTCCTCAAACCCCGCGACGAATGGCGCAAGCCCGACAAGGACTGGCTCACCGACCAGCTGCGCGCGGTGATGGAAAACTTCCCCGGCATTGCGCTCACCTTCACCCAGCCCATCGACATGCGCGTCTCGGAAATGCTCACCGGCGTGCGCGGCGATCTGGCCATCAAGCTCTACGGGCCCGATCTCAACACCCTCAACCACCTCGCCACCCAGATCGAAGGCGTGGTGAAGGCCGTGCCCGGCGCCGAGGACACCATCACCATCCGCAACGAAGGCGTGCAATACCTCAAGATCCAGGTGGATCGACTGGCAGCCGGCCGCGTGGGCCTCAATGTCGAAGACGTGCAGAACGCGCTCAGGAGCCTGCTCGAAGGCCGCGTGGCCGGCACGGTGATCGAATCGACCCGCCGGGTGCCGCTGCTGATCCGCGGCCCGGCCGATCTGCAACGCGACCCGGACGCCTTTGCCGCGCTGCGCATCACCACGGCCGACGGCCACAGCCTGGCACTGTCCAGCGTGGCCAGAATCGAGCGCGTCGACGGCCCGGTCAAGGTCGACCGCGAAAACGCCCAGCGCTACTCGGTGATCCAGTCCAACGTGCGCGACCGCGACCTCGTCGGCTTCGTCGAGGAAGCCAAGGCCGCGGTTGCCGCCAAGGTGCCGCTGCCCGCAGGCTACCGCATCGCCTGGGGCGGCCAATTTGAAAACCAGCAGCGCGCCGCGGCCCGCCTCGGCGTCGTGGTGCCCATCGCCCTCGGGCTGATCTTCGTGCTGCTGTTTTCCACCTTCGGCTCGGTACGCCAGGCCCTGCTGGTGCTGGCAATGGTGCCTTTCGCGATGGTCGGCGGCGTGTTTGCGCTGGCCGTTTCCGGCGAATACCTGTCGGTGCCGGCCTCGGTCGGCTTCATCGCGCTGCTCGGCATCGCGGTGCTCAACGGCGTGGTGATGGTGAGCTACTTCAACCAGCTCCACGCCCGCGGCATGCCCATCGGCGAAGTCGTCGTCGAAGGCGCCAAGCGCCGCCTGCGCCCGGTGATGATGACCGCCAGCATCGCCGCCCTGGGCCTCGTGCCGCTGCTCTTCGCCACCGGCCCCGGCTCCGAGGTCCAGCGCCCGCTGGCCGTGGTCGTCATCGGCGGGCTGCTCAGCGCCACTGCCCTCACCCTTCTGCTGCTGCCGCTGCTGTACCGCCGCTTCGGCATCGCCCCCGCTGCTCCCGAGGCCACCGTCAAATGAAGCCCGACACCCCGTCCTGCACCCTGCCCGACGTCGTCCTGACCCTCGTCATGCCCGTCGACGTGGAAGAAGCGCTGCTCGAAACCCTGCTCGAACACCCCGAACTCGCCCCCGGCTTCACCAGCCAGAAAGTTGAAGGCCAGGGCCAGCGGATCACCTTCATCGGCACCTCCGAACACGTGCGCGGCCGCGCTGCCTGCTGCCGGGTTCAGCTCGTCGTGCCCCTGACCGACGCCAACGCCCTGCTCGACATCCTGAAAGCCAGATTCGCCACCAGCCGGGTGTTCTTCTGGATGGTGCCGGCCCTCGCCAGCGGGAGACTCGCATGAAGCGCCGCCTGCTTGCCCTGCTGCTGGCCACGCTGCCGCTCCACGCTTTGGCGCAAAGCCCTGCCGACGCCCCCGACCTGCCGCCCAAAGCCCAGGTGCTCGAAGCCCTGCTTGGCAGCCCGATGGTGCGCGCCGCCGGCTCGCAGATCGAAGCCGAAGAAGCCCGCGCCCGACGCCTCGCCGCCGGCACCCACGAATGGACCGTGCGCCTCACCGACCAGCAGCGCCGCGTGCGCGCCACGCCGGACGGTCGCTATAACGAATGGAACGTGGGCGTCGAGCGCGCCCTGCGCCTGCCCGGCAAAAGCGAGCTCGACCGCCAGCTGGGCGCGGCCGGCGTGGCCGGCGCCAGGATCAGCCGGGGTGACGCCCTGCACGAAACCAGCCGCGCGCTGCTGGGCAACTGGTTCGACTGGCGCCGCGAACTGGCCAGCGCCGCCCAATGGCGCATCCAGCGCGACATCCTTGCCCGCCAGGCGCGGGTGGTGAAACGCCGGGTCGAACTGGGCGATGCCCCGCGCCTCGAAAACCTGCAGGCCGACGCGGCCCTCGCCCAGGCCGAAGGCCAGCTGGCCCAGGCCACGGGCCGTGCCCAGGTTGCAGCCGAATCCCTGCGCCGCATGTATCCCGCCCTCAGCCTCCCGGCCGACGTGCCCGAAAGCGCGCCGGTCGCCGTCGATGCCGACGCCGCCATGTGGATCAGGGCCATCCTCGAACACAACCATGAACTCGGCGTCGCCCGCGCCGAAAGCGCCCGCGCCCGCATCGGCGCCAGCCGGGCCGATGCCGAACGACGCCCCGACCCCACCCTCGGCGCGCACATGGCCCGCGACCGGGACGGCGAAGAGCGCATCCTCGGCCTCAGCCTGAGCGTGCCCCTGTCCGGCGCCGGTCGACGCGCCGATGCCGACGCGGCCGTCGCCGTGGCCGAAGCCGCGTCATGGCGCGAAGCCGGCGTGCTGCGCCGGGTCGAAGCCGAAGCCGCCGCCCTGCACCGCCGTGCCACCGCCGCTCACACCGGCTGGCAAAGCCAGCAAGCCGCCGCCGATGCCCTTGGCAAGAGCGCCGACCTCACCGAGCGTGCCTGGCAACTGGGCGAAGGCACCCTCGCCGAAACCCTCGCCGCCCGCCGCCTCGCCCACGACGCCCGCCTCGCCGCGCGCCTCGCCGGGCTGGACGCCAGCGAAGCCCGTTACCGCCTCCTGCTCGACGCCCACCAGCTGTGGCCTGTGGACATGGATGATGACGAGCATGGGGAACACAACCACCATTGAGCGCCCATACCCTGCATCCGCCCTTTATTGGGTAGGCGTCACAGGTAGCGGAATATAAGAGGGAGCCGGGCTGTCGAAATCAATCTTCGAGTATTTCTTCTTGGCCCAATCGATCAAAACCCATTGCCCTGCCTCTGCAGCAGGCGCGCCCTCGGCTTTAAAAACATTGCGCACAACATCCGCAGTCTGCTTTTGCCGAGGTACGGGATACTTCATCAATTCGAACAACTTCCCGGCCACGTCCGCGGTTGCGTCTTGCGCCTTCAAGCCGCCGCGCGCCAAATCCACCAATGCCTCCGCCGAGTGGGCATATTTGGCGCTTTTCAGATGGGCCAGGGCTGCATCAGCCAGCCACATACACTCCGCCTTCGCTTCCGGAGCAGGAGACTGCTGCTCACAGAGAAAACGCGCTTCCGGTTTTTTCCCGGCAAGTGCCTCAACCGTCAAGCCAGCATTCAGTGACTTTCGCACAGTCTCCGCAATCAGGCGGGCACGACCCGGATCGTCGACGAGTATCCCCTCTAACAAACGCGTGCGTAACGCTCGCTGCGCTTTACTGTCGAGTTGCGGAAGCAAATCCGTTACGACGTCCGCGATTGCGTTTAAACCGGCAGTCAATCGAGCCCTCTGAGGTGGTTGAAAAAAGCCCGTTCTCTCTGGCTCATTAACCTTCTCTACGGTCAAGAGCTTCGACACCAAGGACTCGGCGACCGTCTGACGCATGGGTGCAGAAAAGCGGTCGGATAATTTTCTTGCTCGCTCCATAAGCCGTTTCGACGCCTCGACATCCGCTACGCCCAGCAATTCGACCACATTGGCATGGACTTCCTGCAACCGTGAGTCCGCCACATCAGCTTGCTGGCGCAAATAGATGTCCAGAATGCTTCTTAGCCGGGCTCGATCCGAACTCGATCCTGCCCGCGCCTCTTTAAGAAACCCGAACAGTTTTCGCTCCAGATCCGGCGGCTCCTGCCCTTTCAACCGATCTAAAACTCTGACGATTCCGGCTGCGAACGCCTCTCGCTGATCCGTGTCTGTCGATTCGGTCCACTTGCTTAATAGCGTGTCCAACCAACTGCCCATCTCCGTGGACGGCAGCCGATCTATCGCGCCACTCAGTTCAACTGAATGCCCGCTAAGAACGCTCGGATCAACGCTTGCATTTATTCTTTCAATCGCTTCATTGACCCCTATGGACGCCTCGGCGCGCCCCCCCCCCTTGCCAGCGCCTCCTGACGGGCTTCTGCCCGCACCAGCCGTCACCTTTTCGTAGGCGGCGACCGTCCCCGGGAAAAGCTCTTCCACCGCATCAGAAGTGGACTCCCTTCTACTCTTGGTTTTCTTGCCAAAAGCGACCGATAAATCGTCTGCCCAGTTAATTTTTTTCAAGTACCTGTAATATTCCAGTGCTTCCTCAGCATTACTTAGCTTGCGTGCCAATGCCCGAAGGGGAAACGCCGCAGCTTCCGAAGTTAACTTATCCGGCCGCATCGACGCACGCGCCACTATCCGCTGAGCCGTGGGGAGAGCCTGCCCAACAGTGATTCTTTCGATGAGCTTATTAAGGGTAGTCGACTCAGGAAGATCAAGACGTTTAGCCACGTCGAATTGTTTTTCTGATTCGCCGGCCTTGTCTTTTATGCCGCGATCCACAGCATCCATAAACATCGCAACCATTTTTTCCATTGCCGGCACTATCTGATCTTCCGGCAAACGATCGGAGATATCCGGCAACATGCTCAACTGGCCCATTGCCAGCTCGGAGACCGGGGTATCGGTAAATTCTTTCCATAGCGCAAGCGCATCCACCGGCTTCATGCTCTGAACAATTGTACGCAGCCAGCCATCGATCATCTCCTTTCTATTTCTCACATCTCTATCATCGTCGAACGAAAACAATGAAAATCTACTACGAATGCTGGGAGCCGAATCCTCCTTTTCACCCGCCAAGGGCTCATCCCTTGCCTTCATAAGACGTTTGAACAACACGGCTAAATTCTTATCGCTGTCCCGTAACCCGACCAAAACCGTGATCCACGGCCAGCGCTCATCCGCAGTGCCTGCCGCTTCGATACGCCGCGTCACCGCCTCCCTCAACTGCACGACCCGACCAGCGGAAGCCATGCCGGCCAAATCCCTCATCGATTCGGCAATTGCACGGCCATCGATGAACGTATCCTTGATCTGGAAACTCGCAATGGCATTCGCCAGGTCATCTGTTTTCTCCTGATCGCTTCGATCACCATCCTCCAACGCAAACCTGGCGATCGCCATCGCAAGATCACGCATCTGCGACATACTGCCTCCGCCTGTCACGGGCGCAGCAAGAAACCCATCTCGAGCCGTGGGGCTGATACCGATGGTCGCTGACAGCATCAGCGCCGGCGCATGGAAGAAACGCTCAGCATATGTTTCGTCATCACGTGCCACTTTCAAAAAGACATCAGTCACGTCGTTGGACGCCCGCGCAACCGCCAACATCGCGTCCTTTCCTTTTCTGGTGAGTTGTCCTTTCTCAAACTCGATAGGAAACCAAAGCGTCTGCGCCAACACCGAACGAGTTTCTTCCTCTGCGTTCAAGCTCCGCCGATATAACGACCCAAAAATCACACACAGGCACACTAAAAATACTACTCCGCCCCAGAAAAGCCGCGTCCTTCTACTATTGCGGCTTTCAACGATTCTGGCACTTTCGCGTACATAGCTCTTCACACGTTCAAATGCCGATCTAGCCTCCGACGGGTCGTCCACCGAGAGATAGCGAGCCACCCACTTATCCGACGGCCTCCAGTTTTCAGGCCTCGCACCACCATTCAACCACTCCTGCGCGCGACTCAAACTCGTCGCAGTGAGCAAAGCGGCACCAAAGGCCTCGGACTCCATTTCGTTGGCTCGAGCCAGCAGCCGCCGAAAACCCTCGGCGCGCTCCGCCTCTTCGGCAACCCATCCACTCAAACGCGACCACTGACGGATCAACGCTTCGTGGGAAATATCGACAATGGCGTTCTCGTCGAGATGCGCGTAATTAAGCGCGTAATCGATTTTAAGAAAACTCACCTGCGGAGCAGAATAGGCTTTTATCGCCGGAACCAGATCGGCCACGTCGCATTCCGCCCATTTGGCGATGCATGCGAGGGACTGGGGGCGACGCACTGTCTGCCCCCCTTCGTCAGCCCGGCGTTGCTCGGTGAGCGCAACAAAAAGCCGCTTAACGATTTCCTGCTTAGGGTTCAAGCCCAGGTCCGGATCGTTTCCGTCTCCCAATTCCCTCAAAACCGCGTCGGCATGCGAATTCAGCGCGAGCTTCATTTCTCCCGCGCCTTTATAGTCCTCCACGCCGATATGGGGTGTCTCCGATCTTTCACGTTCGATCGCCAAGGTCCACATGCGATTCAACGCATGCTGGAGTATGGGTAGCTGATCGTCGGGATTTTTTGCCAGTCCATTGATGAGCCTTACAGTCAGGCCGGGGTCGATCCCGCCGCCAAAATATTCCAAGGGCTTTTCGATGACTTGCCGGATCTCTTCACGGGACAAGCGCGGGGTCAGGTATTGCGCGCGGTTAATGGCATCAGGGAGATCGAGAAAGCGTGTGCATTGCCCTAGAAAATCGGTGCGCATTGTAAGTACAACGAAAAGCCGTGCTTCAGGATCGGCTCGCGCGGCAAGCAATAAATTGACAAAAATCTCGGCATCGTTCAATGCATCTTCACTTTTATCCTTGCCTTCAGCGCCAATATATGTGAAGAGTTCCTCGAACTGATCCACTAATACCAGCAGGTTATCGTCCCCATTAAAATTCGCTTGGGCAGCGGCCGCAACATCCACCAGACTAAGCGGTCCCTGTCTCAATCGGGCTTCGAGCAATGCAACTTCGAGGGTCTGGGCATCCTTGGGAATATCTTCCCGCACATCCATCAGGCGCTGCCCCAAGGCGTCCGGCTGGAGCAGCGCGCGGGCCAGGTTTCTCAGCGGGGCAGTTCCCGGTTTCATGATCGCAACCCGCCAACTGCTGCCAGTTCCCAAACGGCCACCAGGCAATTGGGGGAGCAGGCCGGCGCGCACCAAGCTGGACTTGCCCGAACCCGACGGGCCGATCACAGCCAGAAAGTGCTGACGCCCCAGAATCTCGAACAGGCGTTTTGTATGTGCCTCCCGGCCGAAAAAAATTTCGGCTTGCCAGGGTTCAAATGGGCGCAGGCCGGGAAAAGGCTCCTCGATCTCACGCCACTCGAACAGACTGGGCATGGTTTCTACAGGGCCCACAATTTTCCCTGTCACGTCAATCGCCAAGGCATCGGCGTCCGCCAGCAACGTTTCGACGGCGAACTCAGATCCCGACATGGCCTTCGCTCCTCAGCGCGTTGATGAAGCTTTCAAGCAAGTCCGGCCGCGGCCCCTGACGCCAGTCCTGATATTCGATATTCGGCACCTCTGGAACAGAGGAAGCTCGGATCTGCGCGGTAGGCAAAAAATGGGTCAGCGCTCCCCATGCCCGCCGCTGCCGACCCCTAAGCTTCCGGGCGCTGCTGATCTTCCTGTGCAGCCAGGCAAGAGGCGCGTCCTTATATATAATAATCACCCCTCGGCTCGTCTTGATGGCCTGCTCCTCCGCCTCGAAGTCCATTACGCCATATTGCGTGGTCGCATAGCCGGAAGGCTCGACCTCCAGTTCTGCCAAGCGCTTGATAATCTCCTTTGCAACCTCACGATCGCTCTCCTCGAAGCTCACGCATATGGGGAATAAGTCCGGATCATCGTCGAGACGCGCAACGCCCATTCCCAATTTATTTTGAAGGTACTGAATTTCTTCCAGGCGTTTGATCACGTCGGCGCGGGCGGCCTCCGGCATGGATTCGCTAGCGCCAGACAAGATTACTTTTAGCTTTGCGTCCTGAACCTGATCGAGATCGATACCCGGCGGCCGGAAGCACATGAACGGACACCCACCTGCCTTTGCGCTAAGGCTTGCCTCTTCGTGCTGCAGTCCCAGCCAATACGGCAAGCTCAAAGCCGGATCACCGGCAACGTTATCCACCCATTGCACGAGCAATGCCGCATCCTTCATCCCATTCTGCAGGGCATTACGGCGAGCACTCTCGTCATCCATATCCCGCAAATCGCGGATGCTTGGAAGCAACATAGGAAAACCTGCCTGCTCAACGGCGTCAATAAGGTTTTGCCGGAGATGGTGCCTTGGTCCGGAATCCGCCACCCATAAAACTGGCTTTGGATGAACGCTATCCATTGCTCCAGCTTGGGCACGAGAGTCGTCTGAGAGCGGCTCCTTCGATTCAGCCATGCTATCCCGCGACGCATCGTCAGCCGCATTTCCTCTTAGTCCTTCCTCGCTTTCCTCATCCTTATCTTTACGCTGCATTGCGGGCTGTGCGTTAAGCGCCGAGATCTGCTTATTTATCGTAAATGCCAGATTATTCATGTGCAAAAAATAATCTCTATCGATGCTCACATCGGGGAGAGGGTCGCCATAGCGAATCTTTCCCTCACCAACAGGATTGTCCTTAAAAAACTCACTCCCCAAAACCTTGATTCCTCGGCGTTCTCTTTCCTCGCGGTCGGTTACCGCAATTTCAACAACCAGAATGTTGTTGGCGATGGGGGTGCCACCATGATGTCTTCGGAACTCTTCCAGTTCGAAACGGCAAAAATCGTTCGAGGCGAGCCAATTGGGCGACATAAGCACCACCAGCATTTGACTCCTCTCCAGTTCCTTGCTCAGTCTCTGCTTCAAGTGATCGAATGGCGACATTCGATCCCTGTCCAACCAAACGGACCATGAGTGCCTGGCCTTCTGGGTTCCCAGCGAATACTCCAGCATCTTTTGAAAGATCCACACCCAACGCTCCCTGTTGGGATCTCTCATAACTAGCTCTGGATTATCGTCCCATGCGTAACTGATGAAGATCTGCACGCTCTGACCTCCACTGACTTTTATGCGTATAACTTTTTTCTAGTCACAGTCAGCACGTGAGTCAATGAGAAATTTTCCCATCACGCCCATCCGCTTTGCTACCCTCCAAACACTCATAAGCCCACGCGGCTGCTCGTTCGGATAGGTCCGGCAACTGGCCGCAACCATTGACTCAACCAACGGTGGCAAAACATGGAGTCGAGAGGTTGACGTCCTTAGCCCCAATCGGGTCCGTCAATCAATAACCGAAAAACCGATCTCGCCCGAAATATGATCACCAGCCCCTGCCTCGATTGCGGCGCCTGCTGCGCCAGTTTCCGGGTGTCCTTCTACTGGTCCGAAGCCGAAGCCCGCGGTGTGCCTGAAGGCCTGACCGAGCAGGTCAACAGCTGGTTCGGCTGCATGGCCGGCACCAATTGCGCACAGCCACATTGCGTGGCGCTGGAAGGAAGCATCGGCCAGCAGGTGAGCTGCGCGATCTACGAAGAGCGCCCCCACCCCTGCCGCGAAGTCGAAGCCGGCGACAGCCAGTGCAACAAGGCCCGCGCACGCCACGGCATGGCGCCGATTGCACACCCTGTTGTTGCACCGCCGCCGCTTTTCAGGAAACCGTAATGGCCTTGCGTGCTTCGAGCAAGGCGTCCTTTTCTTCTGTCCAGACCATCACGAGATCCCCGCTTTCCCGGGCGGCAAAGGTGAACTCGATATAGGGGTTCTGGGCAATGCTGATCCCCGGCTCCCACGCGAAGAGCAGGTTCTGACCGAGCCGGGCTTCGAACTTCCTGATGATGTTGCGCGGACGCAAGTGGCCTGCCGGATCCGTGCGCAGACCACTTTCCATCGAATGCTCGATCTGGGCCCGCACGCGCACGATTTCTCCTTTTGCGGGCTTCGCATTGCTGACCCAGACACGGGGTGGTTTTGTCATCGCAACTCCTTACATTCCGCAACCGCTGGCAGCCACCGTCACGGTCTGCTTTGCGATGAGCACCTTGCCGTCACTCATTCGCGCCAGGGCATGGATGGTTTGTGTCTGGCTCAGACGCAGCCGGACGGCGGCTTCCGCCGTTCCCGTGGCCGGAGAGAACCTGAAGCGGCACGCCAGCGGCGACGGATTGAGTTCCGCCAGCACGATGAGTTCCTTGCAGTACTGGCTCTCCGTGATCGGCAAGGTCACCTTGGCGTGCACGGGCACGGCACCGGGGTTGTCCGCCAGAACGGGCAGCTCCAGCTTCAGCCCGGCCTCGACGGGCGTTGCATTGCCCACGAATTCGTTCATCGCCTTTCTGAACTCGGCCGGATTCGGGGCCAACGGCCCCGCCAGGACCGGTTTCGACTGGGCCTGAGCCCGGCCACTGGACATCGCCAGGGCCGCTCCCAGCGCGACACTGCCCGCAACGAAATTACGTCGCTTCATTCTGCAAAGCTCCTCATCAAATCAAATGGCCAGGAAGTCGCTGAACTTCTCTTTGATCCACGCGAAATCCTCTTTCACGAGGTCTTCCGTCCGAACGTCCATGTCGATCTGGGTCTGGATGACCTTGCCGGAAGCGGCATCGACCTCGTACTCGAACTTGACCGAGATTTCTTCCTGAGGCTCGGCATTGACCATCATGTAGCACAGGTTGTCGGGCAGGCGGGCCACCACCTCCTTGCCCGCCACGCGCTCGGCGATGTTCTGCGCAACGATCCGGCCGATGTAGTTCGCCACGTGGCCGCTCTTCGGGTAGTGGCCGAACTGATCCGAGATGAAGCCCATCAGATCGCCGACGAAATACACGCTGTCGTCGCTGTTTGCATGGAAGAGGCGCGAATGCATGTCCGCCCAGCCGGTCGGCTTGCCGTTTGCATCCTTGCCGATCAGCCCGGCGTGCCACACCATCTCCGCCGCCTGGTGGGGAGGCATCAGAATCGCGTCGTCGAACTTGAATTCGCCAGCGGTGGTCTTGATGCGCTTGTTGAAAGGATCGACCTCCACGACCTTCGCATTTGGCACGTGGGTGATGATGTCCGGATAAAGCTCCTGGAAGGCGGTTTGATAGCCCATGTGGATCGGCGCGACCTTCGGCTTCGGGTCGAGAATCAGGATCTTGCCGGGGATCCGGTTCTTCTTGATGTGCCAGGCGATCAGACAGGCCCGCTCGTAAGGCGAGGGCGGGCAGCGATGGGGCGGCGGCGGGAGGGTCATGACGATCGTGCCGCCCTTGAACTCCTTGATCTTGCGCTTGAGCGCAAACATCTCGGCATTCGGAATGTAGGCCGACGGAAAATGCGTGCGCGTGTAGTCGATGGCCCGCTGATCGTTGCCGAACCAGGCGTCGTAAGCATTGCGGATGCCGCCGGACAGGATCAGGAAGTCGTATTCGATCAGGCCATGCGCTGTCCGTACCAGCTTGCGATCCCGCTCGAAGCCGGTCACTTCGGTCTGCAGCAAGGTGTAGCCGTAAAGATTGGCCGGCCGCTGCATGTCATGGTTCACGAAATCCGTGCTCACAATGTCGATGAGCCATTTGTTGCTCATGGGGCCCGACCAGAAGGTCGGATTGCGCTCGAGCAGCACAACGTCGGAATTCGGAATGAGTTCCCGCAGGTAACGCGCGGCGGTCATTCCCCCCCATCCACCGCCACAGATGACGATGCGGGGTTTCTTGCCGTCACGGGGCAGGATGCGCGAATTGGAGGTGATGATCGCAGGCGCCGCCAGGGCCGGCTGCGATGCGCCCCCCATGCCAATGGCGAGGGCCAGCGCAGGCGGAGTGATCAGGAAATTTCGACGATTCATGTTATTTGCCTCCCAGAGAGCGGATCGAAGACTCAGCCTTCAAGCCGATAAAAGTACCCAGCGCAATTCCGGAGCATGCCGGAATGCTGGCGAATGCCAAGGTTGACAGACCGGACAGCCCCTGCCCGATGGAGCAGCCGACCGCCAGCACGCCGCCAAAGCCCATCAGGCAGCCACCGGCAATGGAAGCCCAGAGGCGTTGCGGGCTGTCAAAACCTTCCAGACGATAACGCCCCGTGGCGAGCGCCACCGCAAAAGCGCCCACCAGCGTTCCGAAGACCACCACAGGGCCCAGGCTCATCCCCCGCCCCACCGCAACCTGCAGATAGAGAAACGTTTCTGCAACGGGGGCGATGAAGCTCAGGGAGGTCAGCGCTGCCGGATCAAAGGGATCGACATCTACATGCGAAGTGATCCACCAGCCCAGCGCCACCAGCAAACCCACCACGACCGCGGCCAGCGCATCCAGGGGCATGCGGCGTAAAACGCCGTTGCGCAAAGCGAAGCCCAACAACACGGCAACCGGAGGCGCCGCCGCAACCAGAACCGCCAGGCCGTCGCTCATCCCCGCCGCCTGCAGCTGCGCCGGCAGCGTGCCGAAGTCGAGCTGGACCTGCCCGAACCCCTGGAGCAGCTGCCGCAGCGGTGCGAGCACGCCCGTCAGGGTGGCCTGCGCGGCCAGGCCGAGGCTGGCCAGCACGACCAGGGCACGCAGGTTGCCACCGGCAAGGAGCACGATGGCGCGCGCACCGCAACTGCCCGCCATCACCATCCCGAAACCGAACAGGGCGCCACCCATCAACACACCGGGAACACCAAAGGCGGTGCGCACGATCTGGGCCTGCGCCAGGTCAAGCTGCTGCATCGATGCCAGGCATTGGGTTGCCGCGATTGCGACAGCCAGGGCCAGCGCGTAGGCACGCAAGGCCGGCGCATCGCCTGCGCCTGAATGGATTTGCCGGAACCCCCGGAGAAGACAGAAATTTCCCAGACGCGCGGCCACCCCGAATCCGCATCCCAGCAACAACCCGGCCCACAGAAGCGATATCACGCTCAACGCCCCCAGATATCGGCGCAGATTGCGGCATACCAGCTTTCGCCGTACGCGGCTTCAGCCGCCCGGAATGCCGCATCCGCATTGGCGGGGCTGACACCGCCCGAGCCGGGCACTTCGGCAATGCCACCTTGTTCGGCGCGATAAACCCCGGCCACGGAAATGCCGTAACCGGGCGCGAGAAGGCTGTAGCAGGTGTTGGCATAACTCGCCACGGGCGGCACCCGGCCCGTGAGTTCCGCCACAATGGCGGCGGCCGCAAGCTTGGCCTGGGTATTGGCCACAAAGGCGGACTTGGGCATCGGCGCGGCAATCGTCGCATCCCCCAGCGCGTAAATACCGGCCACGCGCTGCGTCTCGAAGCTTTCCGCCTTGACCGGAACCCAGCCGCTGGCATCGACGACGCCCGCCCGTTCGGCAATGAAACCGGCCTTCTGGGGAGGAATCACGTTGAGCACCGATGCCTTGTGCACCTGGCCAAAGGCCGTTTGCACTTCCAGAGCCTTCGCATCCACACGGGTCACCTGGCCATCGTCAGTCAGGCCGACCCACTCGATCATGTCGCCATAGAGCGCCTTCCAGCCCTGCTGAAACAGCCCCTTCTTGGAGAAATTGTCTTTTGCGTCGAGCAGAAGGATCTTGGCGCGCGGATTGTGACGGCTGAAATAGTGGGCCAGCATCGCGGCGCGCTCGTACGGCCCCGGCGGGCAACGGAAGGGGTTTTCCGGAATGACCATGACAAAGGTGCCGCCCTGCTCCATCGCCTCCATCTGGCGGCGCAGGAGCTGCGTCTGCGGCCCGGCCTTCCAGGCATGAGGGGCGAGCAGGGAGGCTGCTTCGTCGTATCCCTCCAGGGCATTCCAGCGCATATCCACGCCGGGTGAGAGCACGAGCCTGTCCCAGCCGAGGGTCTGGCCCGTGGACAGCCTGACGGTTCGTAGCCGGGTGTCCACGTCCTCGGCCTGGGCATGGACGAGTTCGACCCCCGCGCCGCGCAAACCGTCATAACCGTGGCCGATACTCTCCCAGCTCCGCAGGCCCGCCAGATAGAGATTCGAAAACGGGCAGGTATAAAAGCGCCTGGCGGGCTCGATCAGTGTCACCCGAAGCTGCGGTGCGCGCAATTTCAGGTAGCGGGCAGCGGTCGCTCCGCCAAAGCCTCCGCCGACGATCACGACACGGGCCGAGCCGGCACCCGCACGCACGATGGAAGGCGCGGCAAGGGCCACGCTCCCTGCAGCAAGACTTCCCAGAATCCTGCGACGCGATAGCCCGGTCATGGCGCCCTGTCCTTCGCAAACCACTTCGCCAGCGCAGCGATCTGGTCTGCGTCGTAGCCCTTCATCAATCGGGTCATCACGGTTACACCGGCATCGCGGCCCTCCCGAAAAGCCATGAGACGCACGCGAAGCTGTTCTTCATTCACGCCCCGGATGGTCGGGATGGCGCTCAGGGAACGGCCACTCGGGCCATGGCAATTCACGCAGTTGCCCGCCAGGATCGATGCCGAATCGTCGGACAGATCGGCCGCACGCGCGGGCCCGGCTAAAAACAGGCCCATGCCGACAAGCGCAATGAAAGACCGAACAAAAAGCTGTGAAAACGCCATCAGAAACCTTTTAAAAATACGCAAACCCGCTTTTTCGGCGCGCATGGAGGCACGCTCGAAATCACGGAAAACCTCGATTTTCAGCACGTAAATAAAAATCCCGCCGGCAACCCGAAAACGGATCGCCGGCGGGATTTTGTGACGCGTCAGCCGATCAGGCGGCGTCGACCGTGCGGGCGATCAAGGCCTTGATCGCCTCGGCATCCACATCCATCACTTCGACGCGCTGGGGCAGCGCTTCGATGTTTTCAAGGCCGGCCGGGCGTGCCGGCTTGCGGCCCAGCGCCTCGACGATGGTTTCCTCGAACTTGGCCGGCTGGGCGGTTTCAAGCACCAGCGTGGGCACCGACGGATCGGCCAGCTCGAAAGCGACCTTGAGGCCATCGGCGGTGTGGGTGTCGATCACGGTGGCGTACTCGGCATCCGCGCGGCGGATCGTGGCCAGGCGGGCAGCGTGTTTGCTGCTGCCGGAAACGAAGCCGTAATCGCCGATTTTCGCGAATTCCGGCGACGCGGACAGATCGAAGGCGCCGCCCGCATCCACCTTGCTCCACAACTCGCGAACCGTGTTGCCATCGCGGCCCACCAGGTCGAACACGAAGCGCTCGAAGTTGGACGCCTTGGAAATATCCATCGACGGGCTGGAGGTGGCGTGGGTTTCGGCGGTGCTGCGCGGGCGATACACACCGGTACGGAAAAACTCGTCGAGCACGTCGTTCTCATTCGTTGCGAGAACCAGCCGCTTCACCGGCAGGCCCATCTGGCGGGCGATGTGGCCGGCGCAGATGTTGCCGAAGTTGCCCGACGGCACCACGAAGTCGACCTGCTGGTCGTTGCTGTCGGTGGCGGCGAAGTAGCCCTTGAAGTAGTACACGACCTGGGCCGCCACGCGGCCCCAGTTGATCGAATTGACGGCGCCGATCTTGTACTTTGCCTTGTAGGCGTGGTCGTTGGAAACCGCCTTCACCACGTCCTGGGCATCGTCGAACATGCCGCGCACGGCGATGTTGTAGATGTTGTCGTCCTGCAGCGAGTACATCTGGGCGCGCTGGAAGGCGCTCATGCGGCCGTGGGGCGAGAGCATGAAGACGCGCACCCCGTGCTTGCCGCGCATGGCGTATTCGGCGGCCGAACCGGTGTCGCCGGAGGTGGCGCCGAGAATGTTGATCTGTTCGCCACGCTTGTCGAGCACGTATTCAAAGAGATTGCCCAGGAGCTGCATGGCCATGTCCTTGAAGGCCAGCGTCGGGCCGTTGGACAGTTCCAGCAGGCCGAGCTTGCCCGGCTCCAGCCAGTGCACCGGGGTGATGTCCGACGCCTTGGCGCCATCGCGCACGTAGCCGTACACGTCGGCGGTGTAGGTCTTGTCGCAGATGGCCTTGAGGTCGGCGGCCGGGATGTCGTCGATGAAGCGCGACAGGATCGCGAAGGCCAGCTCGGCATAGGGCAGCCTGCGCCAGGCGTCGAGGTCGGCGCGGCTGATCTGCGGGTAGCTTTCCGGCAGGTAGAGGCCGCCATCCGGCGCCAGGCCGCCAAGCAGGATGTCACAGAAGGATTGGGGCGCAGACTGGCCGCGGGTGGAGATGTAGCGCATGGTTCTCGCCGAGTTGAAAACGAAGGCTTGGAAGATAGCACAGCCGGCGGCCCTTCGCCGCCACCCGCCCGCCATGCGTCTCAGCGCCGCAGCACCAGCCCGGATGCCAGCGCCACGGCAAACAGCAGCACGCCCGCCGCGAGCAGCACCGCACCGGCCCCAACGCCCATCGCCAGCAGCCCGCCTCCGCCCAGGAACAACGCCGTGCGCAATTGCCCCAAGCGCACCAGCCGGGCCCGCATCTGCTCCCGCAGCGGGCTCATCGGGCCGGGGAAACGCCACACCGGCAGCAACTGCGACAGCGCGCCCGTCACCAGCGGCAGCAGAAAAAGCGCGAAGAAGGCACTCACCGCCAGCCGCCCGGGCATCAGGCCAAAACCATGGGCCATGCCGGCCGCAATCACCGCCAGCAGGCCGACGCCGGCCCCAAACAACGGCACCGCAGCCCCGTCGCCAAGGATTCGCCGCCAGCCGTGGGTTTTCAGCCAGCCGACGAGGGTGTGTAGGACCACGCCGCCCATCAGCAGCGCCCCCAGAGGCGTCAGCCACGGCAGCACGCCGGCCGCCGCAGTGGCCGCCACGCCACCGAGCGCCCACGGCAACTGGCGGCGCAAGCGCTGGGCAACCTGGGCGTCGGGCTGACCGAGCACGGTCGGCATCAGCACATGCAGCGTGCCGATGGCGGTGAGGCCGATGAAACCGAGGGTGTTGAGATGCAGGTGGGCCAGCCGCAATGGGGCATAAGCCGCCGGCCACAGCAGCCCGACAAAAATCGCCAGCAGTGCCAGTATCAGGCAGCCCAGCGCGGCCTTGTACCAGGCGAGGCCCGGATGGGGCTGGCCGAGCGCCTTGTTGCCACGTTGCCACTGCCAGGCCAGAAACAGGCCCGTCGCCACCAGCCCGACCACCGCAGCAGCGTGCAGCGTCCAGCCCGGCAGCGCTCCGGCCAGCACACCCACCACCATTGCTCCGGCCAGCTGCATGGCCAGCGGCAGGCGATGCACCGCCTTCCCGGCCCCGCTGCTGCGGGTCAGCACCGGCACGAAATGCCCCATCGCCGCAAAGATCAGCGGCATCGCCCCCAGCGCAAAGGCCGCGTGGGCAACGGCCGCCGGGGCGGCACCTGCCTGCATGAGCACCAGGGCCAGCCCAAAGGCCAGCACCGTGCAACATCCGAGATAAATCAGCACACATCCTCCTTGCGTCCAGCCTCTGCGCTTGCCAGAAAAAAATGTAAGGCCTCTGGCGCAGCGCCCGGCCGAACGATAGCGCACCAAACCCAGGTCAAGGCGAGCCGCGACGGAAACGCTCAGAGTCTGCCGTCCCACGCCCATCGCCCGCGCAATGAACCCCGTCCGCCACGTCCATGCGGCCCTCGACCGCTTTGCCCGCCGCTACCTGTTTGCCGACGCCGCGCCGCTCTCCCCCCATGAACGCTGGCGCAGCGCCATTGCCGCGCTGCTCGGCGTGCTGATCTTTGAAGGCGTGCTGTTCGTACTGCCGGTTTCCGCCGACGCCCGCCGCCTGCTGGCGCCGCTCGGCGCAAGCTCGGTGATCCTGTTCGCGCTGCCCCACAGCCCCCTGGCCCAGCCCTGGTCGGTTGTCGGTGGCCTGCTGCTGCCTGCGCTGGTCGGCTTTGCCTGCGGACGCTGGATTCCGGTGAATTACCTGGCCGTCGGCCTGGCCGTTGCAATTTCCGTATGGCTCATGGCGTGGCTGCGCTGCCTGCATCCACCCGGCGGCGCCATGGCCATCGTGATGGCCGCGGCGGCCGCCCAGGGGCTGGACGCCGCATCGAGCATCGCCGCCACCGGCGCCAACGCGCTGGCCATGCTGATTGCCGCCACCGCAGTCAACAACCTGTTGCCGGGCCGCCGTTACCCCTTGTGCTCGCCGGCCGTCTCGACCCCTGTGCCGGCGCGGCGCAGCCCCGCGGGCGTACAGCATCCCGATCTGGCCGCCGCCCTCACCGAACTCGACACCTATCTCGACGTAAGCGAAAACGATCTGGCACAGGTTTTCCAGCGCGCCGCGCGCCACGCCTTTCACCGCCACGTGCTGCTCAGGTGCGGCGACATCATGGAAGCCACGCCCGTCCGCGTCGAGTTTGCCACCGGGCTCAACGAGGCCTGGCGGCTGATGAACCGCCACAGCCTGGCCATGCTGCCGGTGGTGGACCGGGGCCAGCGGGTCATCGGCCTGTTGCGGCTGGAGGATTTTCTGCGTCATGTGGAGCCGGACCGCGATGAAAGCGGAGGCCTGCGCATCGGCGACAACGTGCGCCGCCTGCTGCGCCCGACGCCCGGCCCCCATGCAAGCAAGCCGGAAGTCGTCGGCCAGATCATGCAGACGCCCGCCGAAGGGCTTAAAAGCGTGGCGACGGAAGAAGGCATCGCCGCGGCGGCCGATCTGCTCGGCGAAGGAGGCCAGCGTGGCGTGCCGGTGGTGGACGAAGCGGGCCGGCTGACCGGCATCATCACCCCGGCCACCATGACCGCCGTGCTGTTCCAGCACGAAGCCCTTGATTACGTGCAGGCTGACAAGGCGTGATTGCGCGGGGGCCAGGGTTCAAGCCCCCGCCAGCGACGATCAGCCGACCTTCGCAAAGTCGATGACAATGGCGCCGGGTTCGCGCTGCTGGTAGGTGATCGTCACCTTTTCGCCGTAACGCTGCTGGAGCTGGCCGAGCAGCGGAATCGGGTCGTGGTCGTTGCAAAAGCGCATCACTTCGCCCGGTATCAAGGCGTCCAGCGCCCCGAAGATCGCCGCGTGGCGAAAGCGCTTGGCGATGCCGCGGGCGTCGAACGGGTAGATGGCTTCCGGGGTGGTGTGGTTGCAGGCGTGAATGGCTTGCATACGGGCTCCTGGCGGGTGCGTTAAATCCGACTGAATCTGTCGGGTATCAGCAGTTTGCCGTCTGGATTCGACGCTTTCCTTGATCTGGATCGGGTTGACGCCAACACCCGCCACGCTTGCCCACAGTCAGCGCCGTGTCACCGGGATTACCCGCAGGCTGGCCGGCCACACGCCTTTTTCAATCACCTGCCCCTTGTCGAAGACCAGCCAGCTCTGGCTGCCGTAATGGGGCAGACCGCGCTGGAGGGCACCCAGCGCAGCGGCGTTGTCCGCCGAAATCACCGCCAGCGGAAGCGCGCCCAGCACGGTCCAGACCTGGGCGGTGCCCTTGCCCCCCAGCTGCGCCGGGCGCGCAGGCAGGCCCGCCGCCGCCAGGGCGCGATCGACCTCGGCGTGGGTTCCCGCAATCAGAACCGGCTCGCGGCCACGCAAGGCGCTGGCCAGCCCGGCTTCGGCGAGCTTGCCGGGCGCGCGCTCGAAAAATCGCTGCGCCAGCGCATCCACCGCGGCCGCGGTGCCGGACGCTGCCCCAAGATTCACGACCTGTGGTGCGTCAGCGCCGATCCAGCGCCGCAGGATAGGCGGCAGGCTGCCGGCTTCAAGGCGCCGCCAGACGCGGATGTCCGGGTCGAGGCGCAGGCTTTGCGGCTGGAAGTCGAACACAAGGGTGTGCGTTGTGCGCCCCGCGGAAACATCCACCCAGCGCACCTCCTGCCGGCCGGGGGCGGTCACTTCGAGGGGCAGGCGCAGCGGAAACGCCGGCGCCCCCTGCCCCAGCACCAGGCTGAGCTGATATTGCCTGCCGAGCGGGCGGGTTTCGGCCCTTTCGATCGCAACTGCGGGCATGCCCCGCTGGTTCAGCCACGCCGAGAAAAAGGCATCCAGATTCTGGCCGGACGCGCGCTCGAAAGCGGCCTGCAGATCCTGCCAGGCCGCCACCCTGAAACGCCGGGCCGACCAGAACTCGCGAATCCCCTGGCGAAACGCCGTCTCGCCGATGCGCTCCTTCAGCATCACGAACAGCATGGCGGATTTTCCGTAGCCGACAGCCGCCTCGGCGCCGTGGGTGCGCGACCGGAAATCGCGTAGCGCAGGCTGCTCGTCGGCGGGCAAGGCCAGCGCATCGCGCAGCCAGCCGAGACGCATTTCGCTGGCGGCGGCCGGCGATTCGTCCTCCTTGAAAGCGTAGTCCGCCATGAAGGTAGTCAGCCCCTCCGACCAGTTGCCGCGGGCATGATCGACGTAAACACCATTGCCCCACCAGTTGTGCAGCACCTCGTGGCCCAGCGATGTCTTGCGGATGAACGGCAGGCGGATCACCGCCTCGCCCAGATAGGTGAGCGTGGGCATGCCGAAGCCGGTGGGCAGCGGGCCCGCGACGATCGAAAACTCGCCGTAGGGGTAATCGCCGATCTCCCGGCTGTAGCGCTCGATGTAGCGCCGGGTATCGTCCAGATAAGCCTCGGCCAGGCCGGGCGTGGCATCCAGTTCGGGCGAAAAGTAGGTGCGCAGGTAGAGGGGCGGCGCGCCATTGCGCGGTATGGCTTTTTCGCGCACCACCCAGGGGCCGGCCATCAGGTCGATACCGTCGGTGGGCGGGAGGAATTCGAAGGTCGCCCGATAAGCGTCGCCGGGCGTGGTCGGCAGGGTTTCGGCCACCCGCCGGCCGGCCACCACGGCGCGCTGGCTACCGGGCAGCGTGAGCTTTACGCGATAGCTGATCATCGCCTGCGACTGGGGATACCAGGCGCTGCCAGCGGGCAGAAAACTTCCCTCCGGCGAACTCATGGGCGGCATCCGCTGCAGCACACCCCGGTGATCCCGTTGGCGATCCAGCGGCGGCAGGCGCCCGGCGTACTCGAGCCGAACCCGCTCACCCGCCCTGTCCAGCCGGATGCGCCATTGCCGCAAACCGGCCGGGCCGGCCAGCGACTCGGCCTGCAGGACGCGCCCGCCCGCAGAAACCGCGCCAACGCGCAGCGACTCGTGCAGTAAAAACCGGAAATCGCGCTCTGCCGGGCTCAGCACGGCGCTCGCGCTGAAATCCCGTGTCTGCGGATCGAGCACGACATCGAGCTCGATCGTCGGTGCGGCCCGGGCAAGCCCGCCGACGACCAGCAAAAGCACTGCCAGCACCCTTTTCCAGCTACTGAATCGCATGAGCATGGCTCAGGACCGCGCCGGAAAGCGGACGACAATTTCGAGCTGCGCATCCTTGCGCGCCACCTTCAGCGGCAGCCAGGTGCCGGGCGGCTGACGTCGAACCGCGGCGAGCACGTCGGCACTGCCCGTGACGGGGCGCCCCGCCATGTCGACAATGCGGTCACCCGCCAGCAGACCGGATTTTTCGGCCAGGCTGCCGGCCGACACCTGCGCGATGCGGACGCCCTTCTCACCCTCTTCGAGCGTCACGCCAAGGCGCGGCGGCTCCGGGGCGGGCTGGGGCTTTTCCGGCAGCAGGAAAAAGGCACTGGCGAGCCCCGGCTGCAGGCTCCGGCACTCCTCTTTCGTCGAGGCCGGCAGCAGGCTTGCCACCCGCGTAACACCGAGATCGCGCAACTGGTGCGCCACGCCATGGCCAAAGCGGATATGCCCGCTGCCCATGATGCCGACAACGAGCGGGCGCTGCGGGCTGTCGGCAGGCGTAACACGCCGGGCCAGCGCTTCGGCCATCGCCCGGTCCCAGGTCAGCTGGGCGTCGAGGAAATTCTCGAAGCTCCCCTGCCTGCCCGGTGCCTGGTTTCGCCCGGCCAGGTGGGCAAGGTGCATCTCACGCAAAAACTCGCGATAAGCCGCGGGCGGTGACGCCGCACGCCCGACACCATCGCGCTCGACCAACGGCACGGCCTGCCCGCCTTTCTCGGAAATCGCCCGGATGAGCTTCTGGTCCACATTGAGCGCCACCATCGGAATGCGGTTGATACGCGCAAACTCGAACAGCGGCAGATAAAGCTGCGGGGGGAAATTCCACACTTTCTCCCATTCGGCCTGGGCAAAAAACTCCTGAGTGCTCAACTGCCCGCTCACCCAGCGGTCGAGCACGGGCTGCACGCGCCGGGGAAACATCTCGAAGCCGATCACCATGTCTGGCCGCTGGGCATGCAGTGCCGCCAGCACCTGCAGCTGCCAGCGGTGATGGTCCTCCACGTCGTGCTGCTCACCGATCAGCACGACCTCGTTCGCCGCCGCATCGGCCAGAACACCGCCGGCAGGCACCCCCAGGAGCCGCTTGCCATCAAAGGCCAGCCAGCGCCCGGCCTCGCTGCAAGCCTGAGCCGGCTGGGCGCGCTCGCGGGGGGCCACCGGCCCGGCAAGGGCCGCGCCGGCGCCCGTCAAAAACAGCGCCAGGCCGATACGACGAAAACATCCAGCAGTCATCCTGAAAACCTCGTCTTATTACGTGACTTGTGCCGAAGGCCGGCCCCGACATTCCTGCCAGTTCAGTCTCGAGGCCCGATTGCCCCCAGCGCCAGGGGTATCGAACCTGCAAAGAAAGCGGCGCGTGTTGGCGTCCGACAAGCTTCCGGCGCAAAAGTTACGCTCCACGCGCAATGACTCGGAAAACCGGGGGCGGATGGCAAGCAGAAAAACCGATGGCACACCGAACGGCATGCCAGGAAAATCAGACGACAAAAAAGCCCTCTAAAAACAAGGGCTTTTTATCAAAACTGGCGGAGGCGGTGAGATTCGAACTCACGGACCCTTTCGGGCCGCCGGTTTTCAAGACCGGTGCAATCGACCACTCTGCCACACCTCCACAGGGCGCGCATTCTAACACGACGCGCGGCCTTGCCAAGCCGGGCCGGGCGAGCGCAGGTGATGACTCATGGTTGAAACTTTAACCGGCCTTGGATACTCTCAAACACGGCAGGCCATACTGCTTTATATCAATACGGAGGATTTTCATGCAACTCGACACTTACGGTCAGCAAACGCAGGTTTTGTCGCAAAGCGCCAACCGCGTGCTGCGCAATACTTACATGCTGCTCGCACTCACCATGGTGCCGACCGTTGCCGGTGCGCTCCTGGGCGTGCAAATGCAGTTTTCGTTCATGGCCGGCAGCCCGTTCATCGCCTTTGCGCTGTTCCTGGGAATTTCGTTCGCCTTCTTCTATGGCATCGAAAAGAACAAGAACAACGGCCTCGGCGTCGCACTGCTATTGGGCTTCACCTTCTTCATGGGCCTGATGTTGTCGCGCATCCTGCAGGCAGCACTCGGCTTCTCCAATGGCGGCTCGATGATCGCCCTGGCGGCGGGCGGCACCGGCGCGATCTTCGCCACGATGGCCGGCATTGCCAGCGTGTCGAAGCGTGATTTCACCAACATGGGCAAGTTCCTCACCGTTGGCCTGGTGGTCGTCCTGCTGGCAGTTGTCGCCAACATCTTCCTGCAGATGCCGGTGCTGCACCTGGTGATCTCGGCGGCCGTCGTGCTGCTGTTCTCGGGCTACATCCTCTACGACATCAGCAACATCGTGCGGGGCGGCGAAACCAACTACGTGACAGCCACGCTGGCGGTGTACCTGGACGTCTACAACGTCTTCACCAGCCTGCTGAACCTCATCATGGCTTTTGGCGGCGACCGCGACTGAGCATTTTCAGCGCAACAAAAAAGGCGGCCCTTCGGGTCGCCTTTTTTAATGCTGCCGTCAGTCACGCTCAAAAAGCGCAATCGACTCCACGTGCGAGGTCTGCGGGAACATGTTGGCGATACCGGCGCCCTTGAGCGTGTAACCCTTCTCCTTGATCAGCACGGCGCAGTCGCGGGCCAGCGTTGCCGGATTGCACGACACATAAACGATGCGCCTGGGCGATGCTGCGCCGAGGGCCCTGACCACCGCGAGGGCACCCTCCCGCGGCGGGTCGATGAGCAGCTTGTCCAGCGGGCCAAGGGCGGCCAGGCTGTCTTCGGTGGCTTCGAAGAGATTCGCTGCATAAAATTCGCAGCGCCCGGCAAGACCGTTCTCCGCCGCATTTTCACCCGCACGCCGCACCAGCGCCTCGCTGCCTTCGACACCCACCACCCGGGCACCCAGGCGGGCCATTGGCAGGCTGAAATTGCCCAGCCCGCAGAACAGGTCGGCAATGCGTTCGCCCGGCCGTGGGTCAAGAAGCTGCATCGTGCGGCGCATCAGCAGGCGGTTGATGTCCATGTTGACCTGCGTGAAATCGGTCGGCCGAAAGGCCATCGACACGCCGAACTCCGGCAAGGTGTAAGCCAGCCCCGGCGCGTCGACCGGGTAAAGACGAAAGGCCGAATCCGGCCCGCCCGGCTGAAGCCATACCTGCACATTCTCGGCCTCGGCAAAGGCCGCAAAGCGGGCATCGTCGGCAGCGCTGAGCGGCTGCAGGTTGCGAAAGACCAGCGCGACAAGGCCTTCGCCAACGGCAATCTCGATCTGCGGAAAACCCTCCCGCACCGACAGCCCGGCTAGCAGCTCGCGCAGGCGCGGCACCATCGCCGAGACATGCGGCGGCAGGATTGCGCAGCTCTCCATGGGCGCCACAGCGCTGCTGCGCCGCTCGTGAAATCCGACAAGCAAGCCACCCTTGCCCGGCACCACCCGCACCGAGAGCCGCGCCCGGTAACGATAGCCCCAGGCAGGGCCGACGATGGCCGGATAGATTACGTCCGGCCTGGCCCGGCCGATGTGCCAGAGCGCGTTTTCGAGCACCCGCTGCTTGGCTGCCACCTGGGCATCGGGCTCCAGGTGCTGCATGCTGCAGCCACCGCAGACACCGAAATGCGGACACCGCGGCGTGACACGGCGGGAACTGGGCGAAAGCACACGCACGACTTCAGCCTGCTCGAAGTTCGGCTTGACCCGGTAGGATGAAAACGTCACCCGCTCGCCGGGCAGGGCGCCCTCGATAAAGATCGCCTTCCCGTCGACGCGGGCAACACCCCGCCCTTCGTGGTCCAGTGACTCGATGACGGCTTCGCGCATGGCTTTGGGTCCGGAAATGAAGGGGGCCATTTTAGCGGCGGGACCGGCCATTGCAAGGCGGCAGGCTATAATTGCCCGATGATCAAAACACTTCTTGGCGGCCTGTCGGTCGAGGAATTCCTCGCCGAATACTGGCAAAAAAAACCGCTCCTCATTCGCCAGGCGGTTCCCGGCTTCAGCGGCGTGCTCTCGAAGGACGAGCTGTTCTCGCTCGCCCGCGACCCTGACGTTGAATCCCGCTACGTCACCCACGACGACACCCACTGGGAAGTCATCCACGGCCCTCAAAAGGCAGCCGACCTGCGGCGCAAGAAGCAGCCCTGGACGGTGCTGGTGCAAGGTCTCAACCTCGTCTGCCCTGATGGCGACAAGCTCCTTCACAGCTTCGACTTCATCCCCCAGGCACGCCTAGATGACCTGATGGTCAGCTACGCCGTAGATGGCGGCGGCGTGGGCCCTCATTTCGACAACTACGATGTCTTCCTGCTCCAGGGCATCGGCCAGCGTCGCTGGCTGATCAGCGACCAGGACGACCGGGCGCTCATCGAGGATGCCCCGCTCAAGATCCTGCAGGACTTCCGCCCCGTCCACGACTGGGTGCTCGAGCCGGGCGACATGCTTTACCTGCCGCCGCACTGGGCCCACAACGGCATCGCCATCGGCGAATGCACCACTTATTCCATCGGCTTCCGCTCTCCCACAACCCAGGAGCTGGGCCAGCAATTCCTGATCTACCTGCAGGACACCCTGCAACTGGACGGCATCTACGCCGACCCCGACCTGAAACACCAGGCCCATTCGGCCCAGATCGGCGAAGCCATGATCGATCGTGTTGCCGACACCCTCCAGCGCATCACCTGGAGCCGTGAGGACATCCGCAGCTTTCTCGGCGTCTATCTCACCGAGCCCAAAGCCCACATCTTCTTCGACTCCCCGGACGAGCCCCTGGAGCACGAAGAATTCCTTAACGCCTGCGCCCAGGGGTACCGACTCGACGCCTGCAGTCTGCTGCTGTTTTCCGCCGGCCAGTTCTTCATCAACGGCGAACCCGTGCCGATCGAAGGTGCAGACCAGGCAATCTTCGAGCAGCTTGCAGACAAGCGCGACCTCGACACAATTGCCGGACTTTCCGAAGAAGGAATAGCCCTCCTTTACGACTGGTATTGCTGCGGCTTCGCACACCCATCAAAAAATTTGATGAAATAAGCTCAAAAGCGCGAGAGGGTACTTGACAGCCGTCCAAGCCTGTTGCGGCAACGCAACAATGTCTTTATTCAAGCACTTCCTCCGTGATAGCATTCGGGCCAGATCGGGTTCCCCACCTGATTGCTCCTGGATTTAGCTTGCTGTACTTCATTTATCGATAAGGGAAACCAACAATGAAACAATCTCTCCTGGTTGCTGCTCTCGTTGCACTCGCTGTTACCGCCTGCGGCAAGAAGGAAGAGCCGAAGCCCGTCGAAGCTCCGGCCCCCGCTGCTGCCCCGGCTGCTGAAGCCAAGCCCGCTGAAGCTGCACCGGCCGCTGCTCCGGCTGCCGAAGCCAAGCCCGCTGAAGCTGCCGCCCCGGCTGCTGATGCCAAGCCGGCTGAAGCCGCTGCTCCGGCCGCTGCCAACAGCGCTGAAAACGCCGCTGCTGCTGCCGCTGCTACCGCCGAGAAGAAGTAATTTTTCTGCAGGCGATAAAAAAGCCAACCTGAGGGTTGGCTTTTTTACGTCCAGAGAAATACTGCGAAATACAGCGCAGTGCAAAACACGTAATAAAAAACGCCGGAAAAACCGGCGTTTTGCTTTGCATGCGGCTGGGCGCCCTTATTTCAATTGCTGGTGCAACAGCCCGAGAATCCTGCGTGCCGAATCAGAGGTATCCGTTCCGCCTTCACGGGTCAGAACCTTCACCGTCGATGCCGAATCCTCACCCTTGACGTAGATGCGGTATTGACTGCCGCTCGCCACCTGGGGCTTGTCGCTGCGCCAGAAGGCGAGCTTCGAAAGAATGCCTTCGTCAGCCTTCTTCTTGGCATCCGCTTCCGGATCAACATAACGCACGTAATAAATGCCCTGCGTGCGATCGCGGTCTTCAACGGTAAAACCAACCCTATCGAGGGCTAGGCCGACACGCCGCCAGGCACGGTCGAAACCTTCCTGGACCTGCAGTGCCGAGGCACCGTCCGCCGCACTCTGCAGCATCGCCTTGTCGGCCTTGGGCACCGCGGCGATCTGCGCCTTGGCCCGCGATTCATCAGCGCCAAGGCGCACCATGAGGCGCTGCAGGAATTCGGCTTCGAGCTCGGGATCGGCCGCACGGGGTTGCCAGATCGTACGATCCTTGGCTTCGTTCGGATAGATTTCCATCATGCCGCGGTGGCTGATGTAGATCTCCACCGAACCGGACTCGCTACCTGTCTCAAGACGGGTGCGGTACTTGTCCCGCTCGGGCGTCGAGTAGAGCCCGTCGATCACCTTGCCGAGCGTGCGGCGGATGATGTCGTCCTGGATCTTGGCGCGGTTCTCGGCCCAGTCGGTTTCCATGACGCCGATCTCGGGACGATCGACACTGAGAATGAAGCCGTTTTCCTGCCAGAACTCGCGAACCTGTGGCCACAGCTTGTCTGCCGTGCCCTGCACGACGAGCCAGCGCTGGGAGCCCGAACGCTCAACCCGCATCTTGTCGATGAACTGCGGCGCGACCACGCCGGGCACCGCGGCCGCACCGGACGCTGCCGGCTGACCTGAACGCTCGGCGCTGTAGGCCGAGAAGGTCGCGATACCCTTGGGACTCACGTCCGGCACCGCATAACGATCATCTGCAGTCGGTGCGGTGAGATCAGGCGGAATCTCCAGGGAAGGCCGTGTCGGTGCGGACGCCGCACTCTTGTAGTCGATTTTTTTCGATTCCAGCAAGGAACCGGAACATCCGGCAAGTGCTACCGCGACGAAAACCGTCGCACCGGAAGCCAGAATTCGGCTTTGCATGCGTAACCCTCGGGGTGGGAAAGACTCGCTCAACGGCAAGAGATTCAAATTTCGACGCCGGCCTGACGCACGGCCGCGCGAACACGTGCGTGGAAAGACTCGGAAAGACGCGTGAGGGGCAGGCGGATGGTGCTGCCGATGAGGCCCATCTGCTCGACGGCCCACTTCACCGGAATCGGATTGGCTTCGCAGAACAGATCGCGATGCAGGCCAACCAGCTTTGCGTTGAGCTCGCGGGCACGCGGGCCGTCGCAATTGATGGCTGCGACGCACATCTCGTGCATCAGGCGCGGAGCCACGTTGGCGGTAACCGAGATGGTTCCGTGGCCACCCAGCAGCATGAAGGCCATCGCGGTCATGTCGTCGCCGGTATAGAGCGCGAAATCCTTGGGCGCACGGGCGATCAGGTCGCAGGCGCGATCGATGCTCCCAGTGGCGTCCTTGATGCCGATGATGTTGGGAATCTCGGCCAGGCGCAGGGTGGTGTCGTTGGACAAATCCGCGACGGTGCGACCCGGCACGTTGTACAGGATCATCGGCAGCGGGCTGGCCTCGGCGATCGTGCGGAAGTGCTGGTACATGCCTTCCTGGGTCGGCCGGTTGTAGTAGGGCACCACGGACAACCCGGCGACGGCGCCGGCCTGACGGGAAAACTCGGTCAGTTCAACCGCTTCGCGCGTCGAGTTGGCGCCGGTTCCGGCGATGATGGGCGTACGCCCCGCGGAGTGCTCGACAGCGACGCGAATGAGTTCGCAGTGCTCTTCCACGTTCACCGTCGGGGACTCGCCGGTAGTACCGACAACGACGATGCCGTCGGTGCCTTCCTTGATGTGGAAATCGATCAGGCTGCGGAAACGGGCAATATCCAGGCTGCCATCCTCGTGCATCGGCGTGACGATGGCGACAATCGAACCGGTAATCATGGGCTGTCGGGAAAAGAGGTAAAGATGGCTATTGTACCCAATCACTTCCGCAAGGCTAGACGGATGCAAAGTACCGTTACGAAAAGCCGGAGGAACAGGGCACAAACGGGTATCGAAGAAAGCGCCGGCACCGCAAACGCGGAGCCGGTCGCAACGAACATCAGAGATCTGCCAGGGTCTTGATATGGGCCACGACGCTGCGCGCGAGAGACGATAGCGAGTAACCGCCTTCGAGCATCGACACGATGCGCCGGCCGGACGATTCGGCCGCCACCTTCTTGAGCTGCTCGGTGACCCACATGTAATCGGCCTCGACGAGGCCCAGCGAGCCCATGTCATCTTCGTAGTGCGCATCGAAGCCGGCGGAGATGAAGATCATTTCCGGCTCGTGATTGCGCAGGGCCGGCATCCAGATGTTCGTGACGATCTCGCGGAAAACGTCACCCCGCGAGCAGGCCTTGATCGGCACGTTGACCATGTTGGGAGCCGGGTTGTCGGCGCCGCTGTAGGGATAGAACGGATGCTGGAAGATACTGACCATCAGCACGCGGGGATCGTCCTTGAAGATGTCCTCGGTTCCGTTGCCGTGGTGAACATCGAAATCGACAATCGCGACACGCTTGAGTCCGTGTTCTTCGAGGGCATGGCGGGCCGCAACCGCCACGTTGTTGAAAAAGCAGAAGCCCATCGCCTTGGCTGCCTCGGCATGATGGCCGGGCGGGCGGATGGCGCAGAAGGCATTCTCGACTTCACCCGACATCACCAGATCGGTTGCGAGGATGCCGGCCCCGGCGGAGCGGAGAGCCGCCTTCATCGAACTCGGGCAGACCGCGGTGTCCGGATCGAGGTGGCGGATACCATGCTCGGGCACACTGGCCAGAAGCTCCTCGACGTGCTCGCGGGGGTGGGCACGGGCAACCTGATCGACCGTTGCCAGCGGGGCATCGTGGAACGAAAGATACATATCAAGCCCGGCAGCGATCAAACGATCGTTGATCGCTGCAAGCCTTTCGGGCGATTCCGGGTGATGCTCACCCATGTTGTGCAGCCAGCAGTCACGGTGTGTGATGAATGCGGTACTCGTCATAAACTCTCCCCTACCCTCTCACGATACGTCGTTTTTGCGCGTCGATTGTCACATTGCCAGGCGAACCCGATTACCTGCACAGACTCCATGCATATGGAGACTTGCCCGGAAACCGGTGCCTGACATGCTGTTGTGGAATCATTATCCACTTAACCCGCCCCTGAAAAAAGCCTGCGCCATGCCGATTCACACTGCCCACCGACTCACCGACGCCGCCAGCCGGATCATTCTCGGCAAAGAGCACGCGGTGCGTCTCGCCCTCGCCTGCATCCTCGCCCGGGGGCACCTGCTGATCGAGGACATCCCCGGCGTCGGCAAAACCACCCTCGCCCACGTCCTCGCGCGGCTGCTCGGGCTGCAGTTCCAGCGCATCCAGTTCACCAGCGACATGCTGCCGGCCGATATCGTCGGGGTATCGGTATTCGATCAAAGAGAGGGCGCCTTCCGCTTCCATCCGGGGCCGGTATTCGCCCAGCTGGTGCTGGCCGACGAGATCAACCGCGCCACCCCCAGAGCCCAGAGCGCCCTGCTTGAGGCGATGGAGGAGCACCAGATCAGCGCCGAGGGCCGCACCTGGCCGCTGCCCGAGCCTTTCTTCGTGATCGCCACCCAGAACCCGGCCGACCAGATCGGCACCTTTCCGCTGCCCGAAAGCCAGCTCGACCGCTTTCTGATGCGCATCTCGCTCGGTTATCCGGACCGGGCCGCCGAGCGCGCCCTGCTGGCCGGCGACGACCGCCGGGAGATGCTGGCCCGGCTGCCCACCGAGCTGAAGCCTGGCGAACTCGACACCCTGTTCGCCGCCACCCGCGCCGTTCACGTGGGGCCCCGCCTGCTCGACTACGTCCAGGCCCTCTTGGCCCACAGCCGTGAAGGTGCCGGCTTTGCCGTCGGACTGTCGCCCCGCGCCGGTCTCGGCCTGCTTGCCTCAGCGCGAGCCTGGGCGCTGATGGCAGGCCGTGATCACGTACTTCCGGAGGACGTGCAGGCCGTGCTGCCGGCTGTCGCCGGCCATCGCCTGCGGGCCGCGGATGAAACACCGCTGCCGCCCGAGCGCCTGGTGTGCCGGCTGATCGAGGCGGTGGCGCTGCCCTGATGACGCTGGCCGGCATCCGCGTTCGCCTGCAGCGCTGGCTGTTCCGCGTCGGCGGCCCCGAGCCCGCGCCGATCCGCCTGGGGCAAAGGCGCATTTTCGTGCTGCCCACCGGCTTCGGGCTGGCGCTGGGGCTCACGCTGCTGGTGATGCTGCTGGCCTCGATCAACTACGCCCTGAGCCTCGGCTTCGGCCTCACCTTCCTGATCGGCAGCGTGGCGTGGATCAGCATCCACCACGCCTTTCGCAACCTTGTGGATCTTGCGATTTCGCCGGGTCGCAGTGAGGCCGTCTTCTGCGGCAGCCCGGCGCACTTCAGCATCCTGCTGCACAACGCCAGCCTGCGCCCGCGCCTCGGCCTCGAGCTGTTTCCCACCCGGTCGCCAACCCTGCGCGCGCCACCGTTCAGCCTCCTGCCCGAGAGCACAAGCACGCAGGAAATCATCATTCCCGCCACCACCCGCGGCTGGCTGAGACTTCCGCGGCTCAGCCTCGAAACCCGCCATCCACTGGGGCTGATCCGCGCCTGGAGCCTGTTTCAGCCGGACTTGCGCTGCCTCGTCTATCCGGCCCCCGAAACCGATGCGCCGCCGCTTCCCTTCGGCGACGACACTCGGCCAGGCCCCGGCGCGCACGGCCACGGGCAGGACGATTTCGCCGGCCTGCGCCACCACCAGCCGGCTGATTCGCCGCGCCACGTGGCATGGAAGAGCGTCGCCCGTGGCGGGCCGTGGCGCACCAAGCAATTTGCCGGGGCCGGCAGTCAATCGGTGTGGCTCGACTGGCAGGGACTGCCGGCGAACCTCGGCCTGGACGCCCGCCTGTCACGACTTGCCCGCTGGGTCATCGACGCCGACGCAAGCGGCGTCGATTACGGCCTGCGCCTGCCCGGCACGGAATTCCACCCGGCCCGCGGAGCCGCCCACCGCCACGCCTGTCTCAGCGCCCTCGCCCTGTTCGGAGCCTCCGATGAGCAGCCTGCGCCCTGATCAGGCCGGCTGGCTGATGGCCAGCGCGGCAATCACGCTCCTGCCCCACACAGCGCACCTGCCACTGGCCCTCTCCGCCATCTGCACGCTGCTGCTCGCGTGGCGCGGCACTCTTGTCCATGGCGGCCGGGCGCTGCCCCACCGCGCCCTGCTGATGGCGCTGGCGGCCACCATCGTGGCGATCGTGCTTATCGAGTTTCACCACCTCTTCGGCAAGGAACCCGGCATCGCCCTGCTGGCCGGACTGCTCAGCCTCAAGCTCCTCGAAACCCGCAGCGTTCGCGATGGCCGGGCCGTGGTGCTGCTGTGCTTCTTTATGCAGCTTGGGCAATTTCTCTACCAGCAGAACATGGCAATCGCCGCACTGGCCTTTATCGGCACGATCACCACCGTCGCCAGCCTGCTGGCGCTGCAGGGTTTCGCCGAGCCGCCCAGGGCCCGCGCCCTTGCGGCGGCCCGGCTGATACTGCAAGGCCTGCCGCTGATGCTCGTGCTGTTCGTGCTGTTCCCGCGGGTGCAGGGGCCGCTGTGGGGTTTGCCGGCGGATGCCTACAACCGGGTTGGAGGGCTTTCCGACAGCATGGCGCCGGGCGATTTTGCACGGCTCGGCGAATCCGGCGCCATCGCCTTCCGGGCCCGCTTCGAAGGCGATCCACCGCCCCCCGCCGAGCGCTACTGGCGCGGACCGGTACTGACCCGCTTCGACGGCCACACCTGGCGCAGCGGCCCGCTGCGCAGCGGCGAGCAGCCCGCCTACCGCCCGCAGGGCATCGCCTACCCCTACACGCTGACCCTCGAAGCCCACAACAATCACTGGCTGCTGGCGCTGGATTTTCCCGCGGCCACACCCGGCCTGCGCTTTACCGACGACTACCAGCTTCTGGCCCGCGAGCCGGTGCAGAACCGCCAGCGCGTCACGCTGCTGTCCTATCCGCACACGCCGGTTGGCGTGGAAGAAACCGTGTTCAACCTGCGCGCGGCGCTTGCGCTGCCACCGGGCTTCAATCCGCGCACCCGCGAACTCGGCCAGCGCCTGCGCGCCGAAGCAAAAAACCCGGCGGACATTCCAGCCCTCGCCATCGCCCACTTCCGCCAGAGCCGGCTCAGCTACACCCTCGAGCCCGCGCCCCTCGGCCGCGACGACGTGGATAGCTTCCTGTTCGACACAAAACAGGGCTTTTGCGAGCACTTCGCCGCAGCGTTCGTTGTTACGCTACGCGCCGCCGGCATCCCGGCCCGGGTCGTAACGGGCTACCAGGGCGGCGAGATCAACCCGGTGGACGGCACCCTCGTCATCCGCCAATCCGACGCCCACGCCTGGACCGAAGCCTGGCTCCCCGGGCGCGGCTGGATTCGCATCGACCCCACGGCGGCCAGCGCGCCCCAGCGCATTGAAAACGGGCTCGCCGCGGCCCTGCCCGACAGCACCCGCCTGCCGCTCATGCTGAGGGCCGACCTGGCCTGGCTGCACGGCCTGCGCAACCGTCTCGACGCCCTCAACAACAGCTGGAACCAATGGGTTCTCGGGTACAATCCCGCGCGCCAAAAAGAGTTGCTCAGCGGCCTCGGCTTTGGCCAACCCGACTGGCAAACCCTCACCGCGCTCATGGGCGGAGGCAGCCTCATCGTGATGGGCGGGCTCACCCTCTGGGCGCTGCGCAGGCGCAGTTCGGCCGACGCCATCGACCGCAGCTGGGCCCTGCTTTGCCGGCGCCTCGCCAGCATCGGTTTGCCTCGCGACGCCTGGGAAGGGCCGCTCGATTACGCGCACCGCCTCGCCCGCCAACGTCCCGACCTGGCCGAAACACTCACCTCCCTCGCCACCGACTACGCCCGCCTGCGCTACGGCCCAGCCACCGCAGATCCGCTTCAAAGCCGACGCTTCCACCACTCCATCAAGAATTTCCGTCCCCGATGAAAACCGCCTCACCCCGACTGCGCCTCGCGCTCTCCCTGCTCGCCGGCCTGCTCGCAACCACCGCTAGCCACGCAGCCCAACGCTACGCCGACCGACCGGAAGCCCAGCTGTTCATCGAGGAAATGCAGCAAAAGCACGGCTTCGACAAGGACGCCCTGACCTTCATCTTCCGCCGCGCCGAATACCTGCCGTCGGTGATCAAGTACATCTCGCCGCCCAAAGACCCCGTCGGCGTGCGCTCCTGGCAGCGCTATCGCGGTCGTTTCATCGAACCTGTACGCATCAAGGCCGGCGTGGCTTTCTGGGATCGTCACCAGAACACGATCCGGGCGGCCAGCGAAAAATACGGTGTGCCGGAAGAAATCATCGTCGGAATCATCGGCGTCGAAACCATCTACGGACGCAACACCGGCAATTTCTCGGCGGTTTCCGCGCTGGCCACGCTCGCCTTCGATTACCCCAGGCGTGCCGAACTCTTTCGTGGCGAGCTGGAAAACCTGCTGCTGATGGCCCGTGAACAGCACCGCGATCCGCTGGACTACCAGGGCTCCTACGCCGGTGCGCTCGGCCTGCCCCAGTTTTTGCCCAGCAGCGTTCGTAACTACGCGGTCGATTTTGACGGCGACGGCCAGATCGACCTGTTGAACAGCCCGAAGGACGCCATCGGGAGCGTCGCCCGCTACATGCAGATGCACGGATGGGAAGCCGGCGCCCCGGTGACGAAGCTCGCCAGCATCGGCACCGATGCCAACCTGCCCCCGCTGATCGCCAACGACATCAACCCGAACTTCGACGCCGCCAGCCTGGCCAGCCACGGCGTAAAGACCGCCGACGGCACCGAACCCGCCGGCAAGGCAGCCTTCATCGAACTGGTCACACCCGGCGAAGACAGCGAATACTGGCTTGGTTACCAGAACTTCTACGTGATCACCCGCTACAACCGCAGCAGCTTCTACGCCATGTCGGTGTTCCAGCTGGGTGAAGCGGTAAAGGCCGCCAGGACGGCGGCCTCGGCAAGGCGCTAGAAGAGTTCCAGCACCTTTTCAGGCGGGCGACCAATCACCGCCCGCTCGCCACGCACGACAATCGGCCGTTCGATCAGAATGGGGTGCGCCACCAGCGCATCCAGCCATTCGTCCTCGCTGAGTTCGCGGCCCGCGTAGTCGGATTTGAAAACATCCTCGCCCTTGCGGACGATGTCAGCGGCACACATGCGCAGCTTTCTCAGCACATCCGCCAGTTCATCACGGCTCGGGGGGCTTTTCAGGTATTCGATGATTTCCAGCGTCACGCCCCTGCCCTCCAGCAACTGGCAGGCGCTACGGCTCTTGCTGCAACGGGCGTTGTGATACACGCGAACGGTTTCGCTCATGGGATGACTTCCGGGGGCTTTTGTTGGAGCGGGCGACGGCGAGCTAAAGCAGGACATCCTTCGACACGCCCCGCCGCTTGATGATGCGGCGCAACTGACCAAGGGCTTCGAGCTGGATCTGACGGACCCGTTCGCGGGTCAGTTCGAGGCTGTCGGCCAGCTCCTCGAGGGTCTGCACCTCGCACTCGTCGATGCCGTAGCGATGGCGGATGACCATGCGCTGCTTTTCGTTCAGCTGGTTGATCCAGTCCCGCACCAGGTTACCCACTTCGAGATCGTGGATCTGGACATCGGGCGTATCGGCGGAATCATCGGCAAGGGATTCGCCGATGGACAGGCTGGGATCGATATCCAGCGGTGCGTCGAGGGACGCGGTGTGCTCGTTGAGGGCGAGGATGGCACGCACATCGGCCACCGAACGATCAAGCCGGCGGGCCACGTCTTCGATGCTGGTATCGCCGTTGCTGGCAGCTTCAAGCTGACGCTGGCAGCGCAGCACCTGGTTGAGCTCCTTCACCACGTGCACCGGCAGGCGGATGGTGCGCGACTGGTTCATGATCGCCCGCTCGATATTCTGGCGAATCCACCACGTGGCATAGGTGGAAAAACGGAAGCCGCGTTCCGGATCGAACTTTTCGAGGGCGTGGATCAGACCCAGATTGCCCTCCTCGACGAGGTCGAGAAGCGGTATGCCACGATTGAGATAATGCTTGGCAATATTGACGACGAGGCGCAGGTTGCGCTCGATCATCTTCTGGCGCGCCGCAAAATTGCCTTCGCGAACCTTGCGTGACAGGGCCAGCTCTTCTTCGGCGGTCAGCAGCGGGTTGGCGCCGATTTCGTTCAGATAAAGCTGGGTGACATCACCGAGAAAGTCGGAATCGACCGAGGGTGCCGGCGCTTCGAGGAAAACCTCGACCTCCGGGGGCAGGTCCGGTTCGGTGCTATCCAGTTCTTCAGGCGCTGCCGGTTCGTACATGAAGCCCTCTCTGCGTTATCGGAACAATACAGGCGGGCCGGTAAGGCACCGCGCCTTTCCGGACTTTACTCATCACCCCCTGCCACGGGGTGTCCGGTGTGTTACTGATTTTATTCCAGCACCGCACCGCATCATCCGCCCCCCGAAACTCAGCGGGACGGCAGGTACTTGCCCGGATCGACCGGCTTGCCCTGCCTGCGAATCTCGAAGTGCAGCTTGGGACGGTCACTGTCCGTATCGCCCAGCTCGGCGATCTTCTGGCCCTTGCTCACCGCCTGGCCTTCCTTGACCAGCAGGCTCTGGTTGTGGGCGTAGGCACTGAGAAAACTGTTGTCGTGTTTGACGATCACGAGTTTGCCATATCCGCGCAGACCCGTACCGGCATAAACAACCCTGCCGCCAGCGGCAGCCAGCACCGGGTCGCCCGGCTTGCCGGAGAGGTCGACACCCTTGCTGGAGGTTTCGTTGAAACCGGCAATGACCTTGCCGGAAGCCGGCCAGCCCCACTCGATCTTGTCGTCGCCGTTTGCAGGCTTCGCGGGCTCGGTCTTGACGGGCTCGGCCTTCGCGTCAGGCTTGGCCACGATCTTGCCGTCGGCTTTCGCATCGGGCTTCACATCGGGCTTGGGTTCGGATTTCGGCTCGGGCTTGAGTTCCGGCTTCGGCTCCACCTTGGCCACCACCACCGGCGCCTCGGGCTTCTGGGCCTGAGCCCAGGCCTGCTCGGAATACGGCAGTTTGCCGCCCCTGGGCTCGCGACGCAGCCCGTCGGCCGGCACCGCAACCGCCACGCTGCCTGGCTGCACCACCGGACGCACTTCAACGCCCGAGTTGCCATTTACCGGCCGTGCAACAGCCCGGGATTCGGGCGGGCGAACGCGCAGTTCCTGCCCGACCTCAATCAGGTTGGGGTTCTCCAGCCCGCTCCAGGTGGCGATGTCGCGGTAGCTCTGGCCCTGGTCAAGCGCGATGCGGATGAGTGTGTCGCCAGGCTTGACGATGTAGTAGCCGGGACGCGCAACGCGCGGCGGCTCGGCCGGAGCGTCTGCCTGCGCCGGGGCGCCGGGACGAACCCGCTCGCTGACCGGGGCGGGCGACTTGGTGACACAACCGGCCACGGAAAGGGCGATCAGGACGCTGGCGAGGCTGAAACGGGACAACATCATTCGTTAGGGGTCAATCATTCAGTGCCGGGCAACAGCGGCACGAAGCGCACTGCACTCAGGCGTGTTTCTCGGAAGCCGCGGGGCGTGCGCTCTATGAGCACGAGATGCTGCTCCGCGGTGCCCACCGGAAGGATCAGCCGCCCGCCTTCGGCGAGTTGTTCGGTCAGTGCGGGGGGCACCTTGGGCGCAGCCGCAGCAACAATGATCGTATCGAAAGGCGCCGCTTCCGGCAGGCCAACGCTACCGTCAGCATGTTTCAGGCGCACGTTGGGAAGTCGCAGGTGGCGCAGATTGGCCCGGGCCCGGTCGAGCAGCGGGCGGAGGCGCTCGACCGAATACACCTCGGTGGCCACATGGGACAGCACCGCGGCCTGGTAGCCACAGCCGGTGCCCACCTCGAGCGTCTTGCCGAGTTCGCGGCCGGCGCGCAGCAGTTCAATCATCCGCGCCACAACGAAGGGCTGGGAGATGGTCTGCTGCAGGCCGAGCGGCAAAGCCGTGTCTTCGTAGGCGCGCGAGGCCAGGGCCTCCTCGACGAACAGCTGGCGCGGCACCGCCATCATGGCGGCAAGCACCCGCTCGTCACGCACGCCCTGCTCGCGCAGGCGCTCGATCATTCGCGCCCGGGCCCGCTGGCAGCTTGCAAGGGCCGTCCGCAGAACCTCGCTGGTCATTGGGCGAGCCAGTCCCGAATGCCGGCGATCTGGCCGACGTGGGTCAGGTCGATCTGCAGCGGCGTGACCGACACGTAGCCGTTGGCCACCGCATGAAAATCAGTACCCTCACCGGCATCCTGCGCGCCGCCGGCCGCGCCGACCCAATAAACGGTTTCGTTGCGCGGCGTCGTGGACTTGATCACCGGCTCGGCCTTGTGGCGCTTGCCGAGGCGGGTCACCCGGATGCCCTTGATCTGGTCGAAGGGCAGGTCGGGCACATTGACGTTGAGCAGCGTGGGCTGGCGTACCGGATCGCGCTGATAACGCTCGACCAGCTCGCGGGCGATACGCGCTGCGCCGGAAAAATCGGACGCACCCTTGGCAACCAGGGAAATCGCGATGGCCGGCACACCGAGCAGAAAACCTTCGGTGGCCGCAGCGACGGTGCCCGAGTAGATCGTGTCGTCGCCCATGTTGGCACCATGGTTGATGCCCGACACCACCATGTCCGGCAACTCGTCGAGCATGCCGGTGACAGCCAGATGCACGCAATCGGTGGGGGTGCCATTGACGTAGTGAAAACCGCTGGCCGCCCTGCGCAGCGACAGCGGACGATCGAGCGTGAGCGAATTGCTCGCGCCGCTGCGGTCACGCTCCGGCGCCACTACATCGATCTTGGCCACATCGGAGAGGGCGGCAGCAAGGGCCTGAAGACCGGGGGCAAAATAACCGTCGTCGTTGCTCAGCAGAATACGCATGGGGGAACCGGAATCAGGCTTTGCGGGAAAGGATGCAGGCTCGCGAAACGCGCATCCCGAACTGGGCAAGACCCGGTTTGACGGCAGCGTGCGGAAGACCTTGAACAGTCGCTGAGTTTAGCAGAGTCGGCTTGGCGCCTGCTAGGCGCAAACCGCGGCAGCAAGCCCGCCGACGCAATACGAAACGATCCGGCAGGAATGCGGTCTGCAGCGAAGCCGCTCCGACGGAAAAATAATCTGCCGCCTGCGTAATTTCCGGGCCGCTGTATCGTCTACCGCTAAAGCACACACTTTACTGGACTCGCCGCCATGCTGATCCGCTCCCCTGCCGACATCCTGCCCTCCGAGATCACCGCCCCGGACGTCTACCGGGCACGCCGCCGCTTCATCGCCCAGGCAGGCGGCCTGGCACTCGCCACCGCGCTGCCGGCCGGCCATGCCCACGCGGCCCTCGGCCCGCTCGTGGCCAGCCCGCTGAGCACCGCCGAAGGCCAGACTTCACGCAAGGCCGTTACCACTTACAACAACTTCTACGAACTCGGTACCGACAAATCCGACCCGGCCGAGAACACCCATCGCCTCAAACCTGCGCCATGGCAGCTTCGCATCGAGGGCCTGGTCAACAAGCCGCGCACCTTCGGTATCGAGGAAATCCTCAAGCTCGCCCCGCTCGAAGAACGCATCTACCGCATGCGCTGCGTCGAGGGCTGGTCGATGGTCATTCCGTGGGTCGGCATTCCGCTGGCCACGCTGCTCAAACAGGCCGATCCGCAGGGCAGCGCCAAATACGTGGAATTCGTTTCCCACTACGACAAGACCACCATGACCCGTGGTGTGCTCGACTGGCCCTACACCGAAGGCCTGCGCCTCGACGAAGCCCGCCACCCGCTCACGCTCCTTGCCGTCGGCCTTTACGGCGACGTGCTGCCGGTGCAGAACGGCGCGCCGGTGCGCCTGGTCGTGCCGTGGAAATACGGTTTCAAGAGCGGCAAATCCATCGTTGCCATCCGCCTCCTGGAAAAACAGCCCGTCACCGCCTGGATGAAGGCCGGCCCGTCGGAGTACGGTTTCTACTCCAACGTCAATCCGGACGTGGACCACCCGCGCTGGAGCCAGGCCACCGAACGTCGCATCGGTGAATTCACCAAGCGCAAAACCCTGATGTACAACGGCTACGCCGACCAGGTCGCCGCGATGTATTCCGGCATGGATCTACGCCGCTTCTTCTGATTACCCGCCCCTGCCATGACACCCAGCTCCCCGCAACTGTCCGCCATCAAGAGCGCGCTCTTCCTCGTCTGCCTGATTCCCGCATTTTTGTTGTGGCGCGGCTTCGAACTCGACACCCTCGGCGCCAATCCCATCGAGACGATCACCCGCAGCCTGGGCGAATGGACCCTGCGCTTCCTGCTGATCACCCTCACCGTAACGCCGCTGCGCAAATACACCGGCTGGCACTGGCTCATCCGCCTGCGCCGCATGCTCGGCCTGTTCACTTTCGCCTACGGCGTCAGCCATCTGCTCACCTATGTCTGGCTCGACCAGTTCTTCGACTGGGAGGCGATTGCCAGGGACATCATCAAGCGCCCCTTCATCACCGTCGGCTTCGCCGCGCTGATGCTAATGCTTCCGCTGGCCGTCACGTCCAGCAACTACGCCATCCGCAAACTCGGCGGACGCCGCTGGCAAAGCCTGCACCGCGCGATCTACCCCATCGCGATCCTCGGCTGCGTGCACTTCTGGTGGCTGGTAAAGAAGGACGTGACCTGGCCGCTGGTCTATACGGTCATCACCGTGGCGCTGCTCGGAATTCGGGCCTGGTGGCGCGAACAGGAACGACGGAAGCAGCTTGCCGGCGGCTACCTGCCCAAACCGAAGTTCGAAGGCAAGGTGATCAAGATATTCGCGAAGTGAGACGAAAACGGAAAGATCCCGGATGCGATTAGAATCGCGGTTCAAAAAATCCGGGATAGCCAGCCTGTCCATCACTCCCCATGCGCTACCAAGGCAAACTCACCCAATGGAACGACGACAAAGGCTTCGGCTTCATCACTCCGAACGGAGGCAGTGAGCGGGTTTTTGTGCATATCAAGTCCTTCCCGTCGCGCCACCGGCGGCCAGCCGAAAATGTGCTGCTGACCTACGAATTACAACTCGACACCAACGGCCGGGCGCGCGCAGGGAATGTCGCCTTTGCAGGAGCAGCCAGGCCTGCGGCGGCGGCGCAGCAGGGCGACAGCGCGCTGCCGATGGTATTGCTCGGGGTTTTCGTCCTTGCACTCGCCGCGGCCTGCGTACGCGGCGCATTGCCATTCGCGGTGCTCGGCTTTTACGCCGTCGCCAGCGTCCTCGCCTTCGTCATGTACCTCTGGGACAAAATTTCCGCCGAGAGCGGCAGATGGCGGACACCCGAGAACACCCTGCACCTGTTTGCACTGATCGGCGGTTGGCCGGGGGCGCTGCTGGCGCAGCGCAGGTATCGCCACAAAACCCGCAAGGTTTCATTCCGGCGGGTGTTCTGGATGACGGTGGCACTCAACTGCGCGGCTCTCGGTGTGATTGCCAGAGCAGGTCTGCACACCGTTTTCGGCGGGGCCTGACACGCGGGCCAGGCCCGCTCCTCAAGTTCAGCCCTTAGTCCGGATCGCCGATTTCGGCCGAAACGCCTTGACCACCGCGTCGTTCGTTTCCACGTAAGGCCCGCCGATGAGGTCGATGCAGTAAGGCACGGCGGCAAAGATGCCGGGCACCTTCTGATTGCCGTCGGCGTCCTTCAAGCCTTCCAGCGTTTCGGCGATGGCCTTGGGCTGGCCGGGCAGGTTGAGGATCAAGGATTGGCCGCGGATCACGCCCACCTGCCGCGACAGGATCGCGGTGGGCACAAAAGCCAGGCTGATCTGGCGCATCTGTTCACCAAAACCGGGCATCACCTTGTGTGCCACGGCCAGCGTGGCTTCGGGTGTCACGTCGCGCGGCGCCGGGCCGGTGCCGCCGGTGGTGAGCACCAGGTTGCAGCCGGCCACATCGCACAGTTCGATCAACGTAGCCTCGATGTCCGCCTGTTCATCGGGAATCAGGCGGGTTTCCATGATCCACGGCGACGCCAGGGCCTTGCCGAACCACGCCTGCAGGGCCGGAATGCCCTTGTCTTCATACACGCCGCTGGAAGCGCGGTCGCTGATGGAAACAAGGCCGATCCTCAGGGTTTCGCTCATGCCTCGTCCCCAGCTTCGTCTTCCTCGTCGAAGGCCCCGGAACCCGCTGCGGCGCCGCCTTCCTCCAGTTCGCGCAGCACGCGGAACAATTCGCGATAGGCGCGCGGCGGCTTGTTGGCTTCTTTTTCCTTGATCGCGTTGCGACGCAGCACGCGAAGCTGTTGCAGGTCGACGCCCGGATGGGCTTCGGCGATGCCGTGCAGCGTCTTCTCGTCTTCGATCAGTTTGGTGCGCAGGGCCTCGAGCTTGTGCATCCTGGCCGTCTCGACCGCCGAAACACCCTTGAAGGCGTCCAGCGCAGCGCGAACCGGTTCGGGATCGACGTTGCGCATCAACTTGCCGATGTACTGAAGTTGTCGGCGCTTGGCCTCGTGGGCTGTGAAACGCTGGTAATCCTTGACCGCATCGCGAAGATCCTCGTCGATGGGCACCTTGGCCAGCCGCTCCTTGCCAAGTTCGGCCAGTTCGCGGCCGAGATCCTGCAGGGCGGTGCTGTCGCGCTTGAGTTGCGACTTGCTGGGACCATCGTATTCTTCGTCTGGGGAGTATTTGTGCTTGGCCATCTGGGCGCGTGAAGTGCTCTGTGAGGGTAAGATTATAGCCTTTAGCCCAGCCTCAACCCGGAAAGCCATGGCCGACACCCGTTTTAGCTTCACTCAGGACAAACTCAAGACCATCGCCGAGGACATTCTCAATTTCGCCAGAAAGCGCGGCGCGACATCCTGCGAGGTCGATGTCTCCGAGGGCTTCGGCCAGTCCGTCAGCGTCCGCCGCGACGAGGTGGACACCATCGAATACAACCGCGACAAGGGCGTTGGCGTCACCATCTACGACGGCCAGAAGCGCGGCTACGCCAGCACTTCCGATTTCTCGAAAAACGCCCTCAAGGCCACCGTCGACGCAGCCGTGTCGATCGCCCGCTTCACCGCCCCCGACCCCGCCGCCGGCCTGCCCGACGAAGCGCTGCTGGCCAGGGAGTTCCCCGATTTCGATCTGTACCACCCGTGGAAAATCCCGGTCGAGGAAGCCATCGAAATCGCCCGTCGCTGCGAGCAGGCAGCCTTTGCGGTAAGCCCCGAGATCCGCAACTCGGAAGGGGCCAGCATCTCGATGCAGGAATCCCACTTCATCTCGGCCAACAGCCTCGGCTTCATGGGCGGCTACGCCAGCTCGCGGCACTACCTGTCGTGCTCGGTGATCGCCGGCGAAGGCGACGACATGCAGCGGGACGACTGGTACACCACCAAGCGCGACCCCTCCGAACTGGCCCCCGCCGACGAAATCGGCACCTTTGCCGCCCGTCGCGCCCTGGCCCGCCTCGGCGCCCGGCAGATTCCCACCTGCGAAGTGCCGGTGCTTTTCGAAGCCCCGCTGGCTGCAGGCCTGATCGGCGCGTTCGTGCATGCGGTCAGCGGCGGCGCCCTGTACCGCAAATCCACCTTCCTGATGGACAGCCTGGGCAAGCCGGTTTTCCGCCCGCACATCCAGATTTCCGAACGTCCGCATCTGGCCAAGGCCTTCGCCAGCAGCCCCTTCGACGACGACGGCGTGGCCACGAAAGACCGCGAGATCATCATCGACGGCGTGCTGCAGGGGTATTTCCTCAGCACCTACTCGGCCCGCAAGCTCGGCATGACGACCACCGGCAATGCCGGCGGCAGCCACAACCTGCTGGTCAAGCCCGGCCAGCACGATCTCAACGGCCTGCTCAAACAGATGGACCGCGGCCTGCTCGTCACCGAGCTGCTCGGCCACGGTGTCAATTACGTCACCGGCGACTACTCCCGCGGTGCGGCCGGCTTCTGGGTCGAAAACGGCATCATCCAGTACCCGGTGCACGAGATCACCATCGCCGGCAACCTGAAGGACATGCTGATGGGCATCCAGGAAATCGGCTCCGATGTGCTGGTGCGCGGCTCCAAGCACTGTGGCTCGATTCTCGTCGACCGCATGACCGTCGCCGGCGCCTGAGCCCGGCGGATCCAGCCCGAATGATTCGCTTTACCGTTCGTCAAACAGAAAGAAGAGGAAACATCATGGAAAGGCGTTCCTTCCTGAAACAGGCCGGCGCTGGTATTGCCGTTGGCGCCGCGGCCGCTCCGGCCCTGGCCAGCGAACTGCCCACCATCAAGTGGCGTCTGGCTTCAAGCTTCCCGAAAACCCTGGACGCCATCTTCGGCGCCTCCGAAACCGTCGCCAAGCGCGTGGCTGCAGCCACAGGCGGCAAATTCCAGATCAGCCTCTTCGCCGCCGGCGAGATCGTACCCAGCCCCGGCGTGCTCGATGCGGTCAAGGACGGCACCGTCGAATGCGGCCATACGGCGTCCTACTACTTCATCGGCAAGGATCCCACCTTCGCCTTCGATACCGCCATCCCCTTCGGCCTCAACAGCCGCCAGCACAGCGCCTGGCTGCTGAGCGGCGGCGGACTTGAGCTGATGCGCGAATTCCTCAAGGATTACAACATCTACAACATTCCCTGTGGCAACACCGGCACCCAGATGGGCGGCTGGTTCCGCAAGGAGATCAAGACCGTTGAAGACCTCAGGGGCCTCAAGTTCCGTATCGGCGGCTTTGCCGGTCAGGTGCTCGCCAAGCTAGGCGTCGTTCCTCAGCAAATCCCCGCGGGCGACATTTACCCCTCGCTCGAAAAAGGCACCATCGACGCCGCCGAATGGGTCTCGCCCTACGACGACCAGAAGCTCGGCTTCAACCGCGTCGCCAAGTTCTACTACTACCCGGGTTTCTGGGAAGGCGGCGCCCAGCTCTCCATGTACATCAACGCCAAGAAGTTTGCCGAGCTGCCCAAGGAATACCAGACCATCCTGGAAGACGCCTGCCTGTATGCCCACGCCGAAATGCAGGCCCGTTACGATGCACGCAACCCCACGGCACTCAAGCAGCTGATCGGCGCCGGCACCCAACTGCGCCCCTTCCCCAATGACGTGATGAACGCAGCCTACAAGGCCAGCAACGAAATCTACGAAGAAACCGCGGCCAAGAACGCGAAGTTCAAGAAGATTTACGATCACTGGAGAAAATTCCGCGACGAAGAACTGCAATGGTTTGCCGTGGCCGAAAACCGCTTCGACAACTTCATGCAGGCCGCACGCCACAACGCCGCACGCGCCAAGAAGTAATCATCGAAACAGCCCCGCCGGGCAAACCCCGGCGGGACCGGCATGAGCACCCGTATCAAGCATCGTTTTTTCCGCAAAGCAGCATAGGGTTTTCCGTAATGTCAGGGCTCCCCGGGCCTCATCAATAATCGATTCAACTTTCGCAGCGCAATAAAAAGGAGACAAAGTGGAACGACGTTCATTTCTGAAAAAAGCCAGCGCCGGCGTTGCTGCCGGAGTTGTTGCAGCACCTGCACTTGCAGCCGAGTTGCCGACCATCAAATGGCGCCTGGCCTCGAGCTTCCCGAAGAGCCTCGACACCATCTTCGGCGGCGCCGACGTGGTAGCCAAGCGCGTAGCCGCAGCCACGGGCGGCAAGTTCCAGATCCAGGTCTTCGCGGCTGGTGAAATCGTTCCGGGCCCCGGCGTGATGGATGCCGTCAAGGATGGCACCGTCGAATGCGGCCACACCTGCTCCTACTATTTTGTCGGCAAAGATCCCACCTTCGCTCTCGACACCGCCATTCCGTTCGGCCTCAACAGCCGCCAGCAAACGGCCTGGATGATGGACGGCGGCGGCCTCGAGCTGTTCCGCGAGTTCTTCAAGGAATACAACATCTACAACATCCCCTGCGGAAATACGGGCGCCCAGATGGGCGGCTGGTTCCGCAAGGAAATCAAGACCGTTGAAGACCTGCAGGGCCTCAAGTTCCGCTGCGGCGGCTTTGCCGGGCAGGTGCTCGCCAAACTCGGCGTCGTGCCCCAGCAAATTCCGGGCGGCGACATTTACCCGGCGCTCGAAAAAGGCACCATCGACGCCGCCGAATGGATCGGCCCCTACGACGACCAGAAGCTCGGCTTCAATAAGGTTGCCAAGTACTACTACTACCCGGGTTTCTGGGAAGGCGGCCCGCAGATCTCCCTGTATGTAAACCAGAAGCAGTGGGCCTCCCTCCCGAAGGAATACCAGACCATCCTGGAAGATGCCTGCCTCTACGCCCACGCCGAAATGCAGGCCCGCTACGACGCCAAAAACCCGAACGCCCTCAAGCAACTCGTCGGGTCCGGCACCCAGCTGCGCCCCTTCCCGAACGACGTCATGGCTGCCGCCTACAAGGCCGCCCATGAGCTCTACGAAGAAACCGCGGCCAAGAACCCCAAGTTCAAGAAGATCTACGAACCCTGGAAGAAATTCCGCGAAGACCAGCTGCAATGGTTCGCCGTAGCCGAAAACCGCTACGACAACTTCATGCAACAGGCAAACCGCAACGCCAAGGCCGCCAAGAAATAAGCCCGTCAGCCCCGGCACCGAAGAGCCGCGCCTCGCGCGGCTCTTTTTCTTTGTGAAGGTTTTTTGAGACCATTCGCTTCCCGCCCCCAAAACCCAGCGCCAGCCATGATTGCCGCTCTCGCCACCCTCCTCGCTTTCCAGCTCGCCGGCGAAGCCCTGCGCGTTGCCCTTCACCTGCCGGTTCCCGGCCCGGTCATCGGCATGGCGCTCCTGCTCGTCTGGCTGATCATCCGCCGGGGGCCGGGCGAGCCCCTGCGCCATACATCGGGCACCCTGCTGCAGAACCTCTCGCTGATGTTCGTGCCGGCCGGCACCGGTGTCATGCTCCACGTGGGCCGGCTCGCCGATGAAGCCTGGCCGATCGCCATCGCCCTCGTGGCCAGCACCGTGCTCGGCATTGTTGCCGCCGGCCTCACGCTGCACCGGCTCACCCGCCACAAGAAGGACGCGCAATGACGCCCGACAGCATGACGGAAATCTGGGTTTACCTCTCCGCCCAGCCCCTGCTGTGGCTGACCCTCACCCTGGCGATCTACCTGCTGGCCGTATTCCTGCACCGCAAGTCCGGCGGGCATCCGGCAGTCAATCCGGTGCTGATCTCGGTGAGCATCCTGGTCGCCCTGCTGCTGGCCACCGGCACGCCCTACCAGCGCTATTTCGACGGCGCCCAGTTCGTGCATTTCCTGCTCGGGCCGACCACCGTCGCCCTCGCCGTGCCACTGCACGCCCAGCTCAAGCGGCTCCTCGCCATGAGCGGGCCGCTCATCGTCGCGCTCGTGGTCGGTTCCCTCGTCGCGGGGCTGTCGGCCTATGCCATCGGCGCATGGCTGGGCGCAAGCGCCCCGACCCTGGCCTCACTGGCCCCCAAGTCAGTCACCACCCCCATCGCAATGGGCATTGCCGAACGCCTCGGCGGGCTGGCATCGCTCACGGCGGTGTTCGTCATCCTCACCGGAATCTTCGGTGCCATATTCGCCACCGGCATCCTTCGGTGCCTCGGCGTGAAGGATGAAGCCAGCGTCGGCTTTGCCATGGGGCTCGCCTCCCACGGCATCGGCACCGCCCGGGCCTTTCAACTCAGCGAACAAACCGGCGCGTTTGCCGCGCTGGCGATGGGCATCAACGGCCTGTTCACCGCCCTCACCCTGCCCTGGCTGCTGCCCCTGCTGGCCCCGCTGCTCAGGTAGCCCATACCGGTCAGGTAACCCCCCAGTTTGTGACCACCCGCAAGGGCACTGATAATCGGAGCCCTTGCCTCATCTGCAGTAAGCCTCCCATGGACTTGTTGATCGACGTAATCCTGCGAGCCGGCCGTTCAGCGGTCGAGCTATCGTTTTTTGTGCTGCTGCCGGTGATGGTCGTCATGCTGTCGCTGATGCGCCTGCTCGAAGCCCGCGGCGTGCTCGACTGGGTGGTTGCCCGCCTCGCCCCGGTTCTGCGCCCGCTGGGCCTCACCGGCCTCGGCGGCTTCGCCGCACTGCAGATCAACTTCGTGAGCTTTGCCGCGCCAGTGGCCACGCTGGCCATGATGGACCAGCGCGGCGCCTCGAGCCGCCACATTGCCGCCACGCTGGCCATGGTGATGGCCATGGCCCAGGCCAACGTCTCGATGCCGATGGCGGCCATGGGCCTGCACTTCGGCATCGTCCTCGGCTGGTCGATCGTCGGTGGGCTGGTCGCCGCAGCCGCCACGTATTACATCTTCGGGCGCACGCTCTCCGCCATCGAACACACGGTGGACGAAACCCTCCACCACCCGGTGGCAGAAAACGCCAAGGGCGTGCTCGACGTGATCAACCGGGCCGGCGCCGAAGCCTTCAAGATCGCCGTCGGCTCCATTCCCATGCTGGTCCTGTCGCTCACCGTGGTGCTGGCCCTGCGCCGGCTCGGTGCCCTGGACGCGCTGACAGCCCTGCTCGCTCCGCTGCTGCTGGCCGTCGGCGCCGACCCGGCGCTGATCCTGCCTACCCTCACCAAATTCCTGGCAGGCGGCACCGCGATGATGGGTGTCATGGACGAAATGCTGCGTGCCGGCACGGCCACCCCAGCCACCCTCAACGGCGCCAGCGCCGGCCTGCTGATCCACCCCCTCGATCTCCCCGGCGTTGCCGTGCTGCTCTCCGCCGGTCGGCGCGTCGCCGATGTCTGGAAGCCGGCCGCCTGCGGCGCCGTGGTCGGGCTCATCGTCCGCATGGCCGGACACATGCTGATCGGCTGACCAGAAAGCTCCCATGCGCCCCGACCACACCCACGCCAGCCCAAGCCGCCAGTACAAGTACTACGAATTCGTGATGGCGGCCTTCGTCGCCGTCTATCTGTGCTCCAACCTGATCGGCCCCGCCAAGGCCGCCCAGCTCGATCTACCCGGCTGGGGCCCCGTCACCTTTGGCGCTGGCGTGCTGTTCTTCCCCGTCTCCTATATTTTTGGTGACATCCTCACCGAGGTGTACGGCTACGCCCGCGCCCGGCGGGTGATCTGGGCCGGCTTCGGCGCCATGGTCTTTGCGTCGGTGATGGCCGCAGTCGTCGTGGCCCTGCCCCCGGCGCCCACCTGGGCCAACCAGCCGGCCTACGAAATCGCCTTCGGCTCCACCTGGCGCATCGTCGGCGCTTCGCTGTGTGCGTTTTTCTGTGGCGAATTCGTCAATTCATTCATCCTCGCCCGGATGAAAATCCGCAGCAACGGACGCCACCTCTGGAAGCGCACCATCGGCTCGACCCTCGTCGGCGAGGGCGTCGACTCACTGCTTTTCTACCCGCTCGCGTTCTGGAATTCCGGGCTCATCCCGAACGAACTGCTGGCCGGCATCATGCTCACCCAGTTCGTTTCCAAGGTTGGCGTCGAAGTGCTGTTCACGCCCCTCACCTACAAGATCGTCGCCGCGCTCAAGCACGCCGAACGCGAAGACCACTACGACGTGGCCACCAACTTCACGCCCTTTTCGATCAAGCTCTAATCCGTTTTTGCTGCAGCGCAGCATTTCACTAGGCGAAATAGGCTCTCCTGGGCTACCATTCCCCACCGCTGACGAACAGGCAGAAACCGTTGTCCACACAAGAACCCGCGAAGAATCCGATCCAGGTCATCGAGCGCATGATGAAGCTGCTCGACGTGCTCGCCGAGCATCCCGATCCGGTTCCCCTCAAGCAACTCGCCACAGAAACCGGCCTGCATCCGTCCACGGCACACCGCATTCTCGGCGCCATGACCGGCAGCGGTTTCGTGGAACGCGGCGAGGCCGGCGTCTATCGCCTGGGCATTCGTCTGCTCGAGTTGGGCAGCATCGTCAAATCACGCATCTCGCTGCGCGAAACCGCCATGCCGGCCATGCTCAAGCTGCATGCCGCCACCGGCGAAAGCGTCAATCTGGGCATCCGTGCCGGTGACGAAATCGTTTACGTCGAACGCACCTCCAGCGGGCGCTCGGCAGTGCGCGTGGTGCACATCGTAGGCGCCCGAGCTCCGCTGCACACCACCGCCACCGGCAAGCTCTTCCTCGTCGAAGACGGCGCCCAGAAGGTCAAGGATTACGCCAGGCGCACCGGCCTGCCCGCCTCCACGCCAACCTCGCTCACCACCCTGCAGGGCCTTGAGAAGGAGCTCGACAAGGTACGCCGCCATGGTGTTGCCTTCGACCTCGACGAAGTCGAAAACGGCGTACGCTGCATCGCTGCCGGCATCCGTGACGACAGCGGCGAGCTGGTGGCCGGGCTGTCCCTCTCGACCCCCTCCGAGCGCTTCGACGCCGACTGGGCACCGCTGATTCGCGAAACGGCAGACGAAATCTCCCACTCCCTCGGCTACATCCAGCCGCCGGCACGCTGAAGCGCAGCCGCAATGAAAAAAGGCGCCGCGTGGCGCCTTTTTTTGTCTCAGCCTAAGCGTACTCAGGTAGCCGGGCCACGAAGGTTCGCGGCAACCTTCTGCTGCACGGCTGCGCTCTCCAGCCAACGCTTGACCCGCTGGGCGTCCGCCACGCGGGTAAAACGTCCGAAGGAATCGAGCAGCACGATGATCATCGGCTTGTTGAGCAGCCAGGCCTGCATCACCAGGCACTTGCCGGACTCATTGATGAAACCGGTCTTGGAGACCCCGATCTGCCAGTCCGGGCTGCTCACCAGTGCGTTGGTGTTGTTGAACTGACGCTGGCGCCCGTTAAGCGACACGACGTAGTTGGCCGTTGTGGAAAACTCGCGGATCAGCGGATAGCGGGACGCCGCCGACACCATCTTGACCAGATCGCGAGCGCTCGACACGTTGGCCGAGTTGAGGCCGGTGCTGTCGGAGAAGCGCGTCTCGCGGAGGCCAAGGGATGTCGCCTTGCGGTTCATGGCCATCACGAAGGCCGGCAAGCCGCCGGGGTAATTACGGGCCAGCGCCGCTGCAGCCCGGTTTTCGGATGACATCAGCGCCAGGCGCAGCATGTCCTCGCGGGACAGCTCGGTACCCACCGGCACGTGCGAGCTGCTGTTGCGCAGGGTATCCACGTCGTCCCCAGCGATGACCAGCGACTCACCCAGGCTGAGGCGCGCATCCAGCACCACCATCGCCGTCATGAGCTTGGTGATGGAGGCGATCGGCAGCACTGCGTCGGAATTTTTTTCGAGCAGCACGTTGCCCGTTGCCTGGTCGGCAATCATGAAGGCGGCCGAGTGCAGCAGCGGGTTGCCCTCCTGGTCGATTTCCGGCCCCACCGCAGCCACGGCGGTGCGCTGAACCAGCGGCGAGGCGTAGGCTACGCGACGGTTTTTCTCCCGCTGGCTGGCCGACTTGCCAGCCCGGGCGACAATCCGGTCTGCCGCGTCGGCACGCTTCCCGGGTTTGGCGGCAGACTTCGCAGCCAGTCTGGCCACAGGCTTGGCCTCGGCAGTTTTTTTGGATGACGGACGCTGCGCAGCAGCAAGAGCGTCGGCGGGTGCCACTGAGCCGAGCACAAAAACGCTCAGCAAGGCGATTACGGTATTACGGATTTTCATCGTATTTCAATATTGAATCAGAAACAGGAAGGGCACGCCCTTCCCAGATAACAAACCTTCGCGATGAAGCACTCTCGCGGACTGGACCGCCTCCCGGCCGATCATCGACTTGCTTGGTCCTGAAGCCCCCTCGGGGTCAAGTCCATCAACGGCAGACTTCTTATTCAAAATAATGGTTTATTTTAAATTTTTGAAGTTTTTTGTGAATGTTTTTTTGTAAGCAGGAGCCCAAGCCTCCGGATGCACCCCGATCGAGGCCTGTCACTGGCCAGCGCCATGCAGGAAGCGCGTCAGTTCGGCCCGCCGGCTCATGGCATCCCGGTAGCCCAACTCCATCAAAGAACGGGTATACCCTCGCTCGAACAAAAGGTAGGAGAGTAACACCGAGCCGTTCTTCCGCGTTGCACCAATCCCGCGTAGAACAAGGCTCAGGGCCCGTGGTAAGGCATTACGATGACGGGCGGCAAGATAGTCCAGTCGTTGCGATGGTGCAATCACCAGGGTTTCGATTTTCTTGAGGGGAATGCCGGCCTCGGCTCGCCGCGACGGCTCGATTGCGTCCACGATGGCGTTGATGCGCTCAAGCCGCTCGAGATCCATGGCCAGACCGTCGAGAAAGATGCTCGACATGGCGTGACCCGCCACCTGGGCCGGTGACGGGTAGGCATCGGAGCGCTGGCGCGCCTCCTCGGAGCGGCGGCCGCCGGCAATCACCAGAATGCGTTCTGCCCCCAGGTGGATCACCGGGCTGATCGGCGCCAACTGGCGCATGGAGCCATCACCGAAATACTCGCGGTTGATGCGCACGGCCGGAAAGACAAACGGAATGGCGCTCGAGGCCAGCAGGTGCTCGACCTTCAGTTCGGTACGCACGCCGATGCGCTGGGCGCGACGCCAGGGCTGCAGCTCTTCGCGCCCCTGGAAGAACGCCAGACTCTCGCCGGAGGTGTAGCCGGACGCTGTCACCGAGACGGCCTGCAGGTGGCCATCGGTAATGGCGCGGCCGATGGCGCTGAAATCGAGCTGGGCTTCGAGGAGTTCTCTCAGCGGGCTGTTGTCGAGCAGCGAATGGGGCGTCTGGCGGGCCAGCCAGCCCAAAAAAATGGCCGACCCCCAGCGCAGCACCGATTCGGTGATCGCCAGCGTGTCGGCCCGATACACGTGATCGACGTGGAAATTTCGCCAGATGAAGGCGAGCTTGCGCACCGCCTCGTTGAAATCGGCCGAGAAGACCGCCAACGCCACCGCGTTGACGGCCCCGGCCGAGGTTCCGCAGATGATGGGAAACGGATTCTCCGGGCGCTTGCCCCACACGTCGCGCACGGCGATGAGCACACCGACCTGATAAGCGGCCCGCGCGCCCCCACCGGTGAGCACCAGTGCTGTCCGTCCTGCTGCCATGCCGCCTCCCCGATCGTTTATTTCAGGAAGTTTAACGGCATGGACAGGCGCGGGCGCAGCCCGTCGGCACGGCTCAGGGCAAAAACAGGCTGCCTTTCCCTTTTAGCGCCCTGCCTCGACGACGGTCAGCGCCGTCATGTTGATGATCCGCCGCACGGTTGCGGTGGGCGTGAGGATATGCACCGGCTTGGCCGAACCGAGCAGGATCGGACCGATGGTCATGCCTTCTCCGGAAGCGGTCTTGAGCAGGTTGAAGGCGATGTTGGCCGCATCCAGGGTCGGGAAGATCAGAAGGTTGGCGTCCTCGCTCATCCTGGCGTTGGGGAAGACCTGTTTGCGGATGCCCGCATCCAGCGCCGCATCGCCGTGCATCTCGCCTTCCACGTCGAGTTCGGGATGCTCGGTGTGCAGCATCACCAGCGCCTTTCTCATCTTGTCGGCGGTCGGCGAGATATCGGTGCCGAAACTGGAATGGGACAAGAGCGCAATGCGCGGCTGGATGCCGAAGCGGCGCACCTCGTCGGCCGCAAGCCGGGTCATCTCGACGACCTGCTCGGGAGTCGGATCGTAATTGACGTAGGTGTCGCACAAAAACACCGTGCGGCCCGGCAGGGTGAGCAGGTTCATCGTGTAGAAGTTGCGCACGCCCTTCTGGCGGCCGAGCACTGTTTCGATGAACTTGAGGTGCAAGCCATGCATGCCGTAGGTGCCGCAGATCATCCCGTCGGCGTAGCCGAACTTGAGCAGCAGCGCGCCCAGCAGGGTCGGGCGGCGACGCACCTCGCGCTTGGCGTAATCCATCGACACGCCCTTGCGCTCCATTTGCGAGTGGTAGTGGCTCCACAGCTGCTCGTAGCGCGGATCGGTGTCGGGGTTGACCATTTCGAAGTCGAGTTCCGGACGCAGACGCAAGCCGAAGCGCTCGATGCTCTCGACCACGACCTCGGGGCGGCCGATCAGGATGGGCCGGCACAGCCCCTCGTCCACCACCGTTTGCACGGCGCGCAGCACGCGCTCGGCCTCGCCCTCCGAGAAGATGATGCGCTTGGGCGCACGCTTGGCCGCCTGGAAGACCGGTTTCATGACCAGGCCGGACTGCCACACGAAGTTGTTGAGCTGCTGGCGGTAGGCCTCGAAATCGGTGATCGGACGCGTCGCCACACCGGACTCCATCGCCGCGCGCGCCACTTCCGGCGCAATCTTGACGATCAGGCGCGGGTCGAAGGGCTTGGGAATGATGTACTCGGGACCAAAGCCGGAGACGTTCTCGCCGTAGGCCGCCGCCACGATGTCCGACGCCTCGGCACGGGCCAGTTCGGCAATCGCCTTCACGGCAGCCAGCTTCATCTGGTCGGTGATGGTGGTGGCGCCCACGTCGAGCGCGCCGCGGAAGATGAACGGGAAGCACAGCACGTTGTTCACCTGGTTCGGGTAATCCGAACGGCCAGTGGCCATCAGCGCGTCGCTGCGCACCTTTTTCACTTCTTCGGGCAGGATTTCCGGCGTCGGGTTGGCCAACGCCATGATCATCGGATTGGGCGCCATTTTGGCAACCATCTCGGGCTTCATCACACCACCCGCCGACAGGCCCAGGAACACGTCGGCGCCCTCGATCACCTCGCCCAGCGTGCGGGCGTCGGTCACCTTGGCGTAACGGTCCTTGATCGGATCCATCAGTTTGGTACGGCCCACATACACCACGCCTTCAAGGTCGGTCACCCAGATGTTCTCGACAGGCACGCCAAGCATCACCAGCAGATCGAGGCAGGCCAGCGCAGCCGCGCCGGCGCCGGAAGTCACCAGCTTGACCGTCGACAGACTCTTGCCCAGCAGATGCAGGCCGTTGAGGATCGCAGCGCCGACGACGATCGCAGTGCCGTGCTGGTCATCATGGAAAACCGGAATCTTCATGCGCTCGCGCAGCTTCTTCTCGATGTAGAAGCACTCCGGCGCCTTGATGTCTTCAAGGTTGATGCCGCCGAAGGTGGGTTCCAGCGCCGCAATCATGTCGATCAGCTTGTCGGCGTCGGGTTCGTCGATTTCCAGGTCGAACACGTCGATGCCGGCAAACTTCTTGAACAGCACGGCCTTGCCTTCCATCACCGGCTTGGCAGCCAGCGGGCCGATGTTGCCCAGGCCCAGCACCGCGGTGCCGTTGGTGACGACGCCAATGAGGTTGCTGCGCGAAGTCAGCGACGCGGCTTCGGCCGGGTCTTCGACAATCGCGTCGCAGGCAGCAGCCACGCCGGGCGAATAGGCCAGCGAAAGATCCTGCTGGTTGGTCAGCGCCTTGGTGGGGGCGATCGAAATCTTGCCCGGCTTGGGCAGGCGGTGGTATTCCAGTGCGGCCTGGCGAATTTGCTCATCCATGCTTTTCTCCCTCTCGTGTGTTGTTGCTGTTCCCGACCCATGATCCTGCCAAAGCGCAATGACGGCAATTCGTGACATCCGCAGCATTTCGGCGTGACGGGTGAATTACGTCACCTTGCGAACCGTGGCATAATTACAGGCTAGCTTCTTTAGGGTTATTCCCGATTGACCCGAACCGGAATGAACCGGCGGCAATCAACCGGCGGCAATCCTATCGACGCCCAATAATACGCGCCGCGCCCTGGAGGCCCAAAGACGCGATTACCCAGCCGGCAAGCTCCCCGCCGGCAAACGTGAAACAACGCATCCGTAACGTCCTGGAGAATCGTCTGATGTCTCAAAGCATTGCCGAAGCCGCCATCGCAGCCGCCCCCGAATACGTCAAGAACCAGAAGCTCAAGCAATGGGTTGCCGAGATCGCTACCCTCACCGAGCCCGATCGCGTGGTCTGGTGTGATGGCTCGCAAGAAGAATACGACCGCCTCTGTGCCGAGATGGTCGATGCCGGGATGCTCATCAAGCTGAACCCGGAAAAGCGCAAGAACTCCTACCTCGCCTGCTCCGACCCGTCCGACGTGGCCCGCGTGGAAGACCGCACCTACATCTGCTGCGCCAACAAGGACGACGCCGGCCCCACCAACAACTGGGAAGACCCGGCCAAGATGCGCAAGACCCTGAACGAACTGTTCAAGGGCTGCATGCACGGCCGCACGCTGTACGTCATTCCGTTCTCGATGGGCCCCCTCGGCTCGCCGATCGCCCACATCGGCGTCGAAATCTCCGACAGCCCCTACGTCGTCACCAACATGCGCGTCATGACCCGCATGGGCAAGGCAGTCTATGACGTGCTCGGCACCGACGGCGAATTCGTCCCCTGCATGCACACGGTTGGCGCCCCGCTGGCCCACGGCGAGAAGGACTCCGCCTGGCCCTGCAACCCGACCGTCAAGTACATCGTCCATTACCCCGAAACCCGCGAGATCTGGTCCTACGGCTCCGGCTACGGCGGCAATGCCCTGCTCGGCAAGAAGTGCTTCGCGCTGCGCATCGCCTCCAACATGGCCCGCGACGAAGGCTGGCTGGCCGAACACATGCTGATCCTCGGCGTGGAAAGCCCCACCGGCGAGAAGACCTACGTCGCCGCCGCCTTCCCGTCCGCCTGCGGCAAGACCAACTTCGCGATGCTGATCCCGCCGCGCTCCTTCGACGGCTGGAAGATCTCCACCGTCGGTGACGACATCGCCTGGATCAAGCCCCGCAAGGAAGCCGACGGCACCACCCGCTTCTACGCCATCAACCCGGAAGCCGGCTTCTTCGGCGTCGCACCGGGCACCTCCGAGAAGACCAACTTCAACGCGCTGGCCACCCTCAAGGAAAACATCATCTTCACCAACGTCGCGCTGACCGACGATGGCGATGTGTGGTGGGAAGGCATGACCAAGGAAGCGCCGGCGCACCTGATCGACTGGCAAGGCAAGGACTGGACCCCGGAGATCGCCAAGGAAACCGGCCGCAAGGCTGCCCACCCGAACTCCCGCTTCACCGCCCCGGCCAGCCAGTGCCCGTCCATCGACCCGAACTGGGAAGATCCGGCCGGCGTGCCGATTTCCGCCTTCATCTTCGGCGGCCGTCGTGCCACCACCGTGCCGCTGGTATACCAGGCCTTCAACTGGAACTACGGCGTCTACATGGCAGCCACCCTCGGCTCCGAAACCACCGCTGCCGCCTTCGGCGCCCAGGGCGTAGTCCGTCGCGATCCGTTCGCCATGCTGCCGTTCTGCGGCTACCACATGGGTGACTACTTCAACCACTGGCTGAAGATGGGTCACACCGTGGATCAGGCGCCCGGCATCTTCTGCGTGAACTGGTTCCGCATGAACGAGAAGGGCGAATTCATGTGGCCCGGCTTCGGCGAGAACATGCGTGTCCTGAAATGGGTTGTCGATCGCGTCCGCGGCCGTGTCCACGCCAAGGAAAACGCCCTCGGCTGGATGCCCCAGTACGAAGACATCGACTGGACCGGCTCCGACGTCACCAAGGAAGAGTTCGAAGCACTCACCAAGATCGATGCCGAAGCCTGGAAGACCGAGCTGGCCGGCCACAAGGAGTGGTTCGAAAAGCTGCAGGATCGTCTGCCCAAGCAATTCATGCTCAAGCGCGAACTGTTCGAACTGGCCATGTCCGTGTAATTGCACCGCGCAGCCGCAAGGCTGCAACGAGCACAAAAAAGCGCCGGACAACCGGCGCTTTTTACGTTAACAACAGACTATCGAAGCACGCAAACGCCTGGCTGTCTAAAACCTAAAGCCCCGCCACGACCCGCTGACGCTGGCTGCCGAGCCCGGAAATTCCCAGTTCGACCACGTCGCCCACCTTGAGAAAGCGCGGCGGTTTGAAACCCATGCCGACGCCCGGCGGCGTGCCGGTAATGATCAGGTCGCCCGGCTCGAGGGTCATCACCCGGCTGCAACGGGCCACAAGCTCGGCGCACGAGAAGATCATCAGACGGCTGTTGCCGGTTTGCATGCGCTCGCCGTTCACATCCAGCCACAGCTCGAGGGCCTGCGGATCGGCCACTTCATCCGGCGTCACCAGCCACGGGCCCACCGGGCCGAAGGTATCGAAGCCCTTGCCCTTGCCCCACTGGCCGCCGCTACGCTCGAGCTGCCAGGTGCGCTCGGAAACGTCATTGGCCACGCAAAACCCCGCCACGTGGGTGAGCGCATCCTCCACCGACACATTGCGTGCCCGGCTTCCGATGACGATGCCCAGCTCGACCTCCCAGTCGAGGCGATTGAAATCGGCCGGCGGCACGATGTCGTCGTTCGGGCCGCACAGGCAGCTGGTCCACTTGGGAAACATCACCGGCTCGACCGGCACCGGCATGCCGGATTCGATGGCGTGATCGTGGTAGTTGAGCCCGATGGCGATGTACTTGGGCGTGCCGCTCCAGGGCACGCCGAGGCGCGGCTCGCCCGCAACCCGTGGCAGACGGCTCGGGTCGATGGCACGCAACACCTCCAGCGCGGCCGGCGCGAGGGTTTTGGGGGTGATGTCGTCGAGCAGACCCGAGAGATCGCAGATGTGGCCTTCCCCATCGAGCATCCCCGGTTTCTCCTGGCCCGGCGGGCCGTAGCGCAGCAGCTTCATGGTTTATGCCTTTACCGGCCTGACCTTGCCGGCCGCCAGCTTCGCCCGCTCGCGGGCTTCGCCCACGTCGGCGCCATTGGCCACCACCACGCCCATGCGGCGCTTGACGAATGCTTCCGGCTTGCCGAACAGGCGAATGTCGGTGCGCGGCACGGCCAGCGCGTCGGCCACGCCTTCGAAGGCAATGCCGGCTTCGTCCATACCGCCGTAGATCACTGCGGAGGCGCCCGGCTCGCGCGGGCTCACATCCACCGGCAGGCCGAGAATGGCGCGGGCGTGCAGCTCGAACTCGGAGAAACGCTGGGAGCACAGCGTGACGAGGCCGGTGTCGTGGGGACGCGGGCTGACTTCCGAGAACCACACTTCATCGCCCTTCACAAACAGTTCGACGCCGAACAGGCCACGCCCGCCCAGGTTGGCGGTAACCGCCCCGGCAATCTCGCGGGAGCGCTGCAGGGCCAGCGGGCTCATGGCCTGCGGCTGCCAGGATTCGACGTAATCGCCCGACACCTGCACATGGCCGATGGGATCACAGAAATAGGTTTGAACCGTGCCGCCGGCATCGCACGCGCGCACGGTGAGCAGGGTGATTTCGTAGTCGAAATCGATGAAGCCCTCGACGATGACACGCCCGGAATTGACCCGGCCGCCGGCAGCGGCGTAGTCCCAGGCCTTCTTCACGTCGTCCGGGCCACGGAGCAGCGACTGACCCTTGCCCGAGGACGACATCACCGGCTTGACGATGCACGGGTAGCCGATGGCAGGCGCGCCGTCGCTGCCATCGATGGCGGCCTGAAGTTCGTCCAGCGAGTCGGCAAAACGGTAGGGCGAGGTGGCCAGGCCCAGCTCCTCGGCGGCCAGGCGGCGGATCCCCTCGCGGTTCATCGTCAGCTGGGCGGCCCGGGCGGTGGGAATCACTTCGGCCAGCCCCTCGGCCTCGATCTGCACCAGCATGTCGGTGGCGATGGCTTCGATTTCCGGCACGATCAGGTGCGGCTTTTCCAGCTCGACGAGGGCGCGCAGCGCAGCGCCGTCGGTCATCTGGATGACGTGGGCGCGGTGTGCCACCTGGTGGCCGGGGGCGTTCGGGTAGCGATCGACCGCAATCGTCTCGACCCCGAGGCGCTGCAGCGCGATGAGGACTTCCTTGCCGAGTTCGCCGGAGCCAAGAAGCATCACGCGCAGGGCCGAAGGAGAGAGAGGGGTGCCGAATTTCATGAGTCGCTCCGGGTAGGGTGGATACAGGCGCAGGATCATAGCACCGCGCTGCAGGCACCCAAAAAGCCCGACTACGGCTGCCGGCTAAAGTCGCCACGGGCGGCACCGTAAAAGAAAAATCTCCCTCAACGCCCTTACGCCAATGATCAAATCCCTGAGCCTGTTGCTGACCCTTTGCCTCTCCACCAGCACCGCCGTCGCAGAGCAGAAGCTTGTGGAATACAAGGACAAGGTCAACCAGCGCACCTTCAAGGTCAAATACGACTGCGACTTTTCAATTCCGCGCGGCTACACCTGCCTGAAGCAGGAAATCCTCTTCCCCGAGGGCGGCGGCTACGTTTCAAGCTCGGTTCCGAAGGAAAAGGACGGCAGCTACAAGTTCTGGATTGCCGGGCTGGGCTACGTCGCCACCGTCAATCAGGACATCTACACCATGGTCAAATACCTGGACACCAGCGGCAGCCCGTCAATGGCCGAAGAACGCTTTGAACTGCTGGACTTCAACAACAAGTCGAAGTTCGGGCTCATGACCTACCCGCAGTTCCAGGCCACGCTGAAAAAAATCAAATCGCAGATGAAAGTCGATTTCGCAGGCGGCATCGAATAAGCCGTTTCAAGCGTTCATCGACACCCAGCCAACCGGAGCAAACCCTGATGAAAAAATACCTGGCCGTGGCGCTTGTGCTTGCCAGCACGCAGGCCCAAGCCATCGTTTTCGATGCTTACAAGGATCTCCTCGAAAAAGACCTGACCTGCGCGTCGTATCCGCACACCGACATCAAGATGCACCTCCAGCTTCTCAAGGAAACCGGCGCCATCCCGAACAATTCGGTCATCCCGAAGGCCGGCCGGAAAGCCACGGCCTTCAAGGCCGCCGAAGGCTTGAGCGTGTTCGGCTTTCCGCTGGTCAGCGTCATGCTTTATCCCGCCTACGGGCAAATCGCACCGATGATCGGCGTGACGCTTGCCGCCAAACCCAAGGCGGTCGCCAGCGCGATTGCGGCCCGGGCCAAAGCCCAGGGCGCCAAACTGCACGAGATCCAGGGCAGCTACAGCGGCGACAACGAGGACAAGGGCTTCACCCTTGCCGTGATGCCGGACAAAGGCGGCACCACGTTGAGTTGCTCCACGTTCGAGCCCTGAGCTGACCACCAACCTGAACGGCAGCCTCGCCACCGCCTCCGGCACTTCGATGGCCATCACCCGACTGGACGTGCTGCCCTTCTGAGCCCATCGGCACAACGCCCCGCCAGCGAAAACCTGGCGGGGCGTTTTCGTTCACGGGCGCTACAATTCGCCCCCTGCCGACCCGGAAACCGCCATGCCGATCCAGCTCCTCCCCGACCACCTCATCAACCAGATCGCCGCCGGCGAGGTGGTTGAACGTCCCGCCTCGGTGCTCAAGGAAGTGCTTGAAAACGCCATGGACGCCGGCTCGACCGCCGTCGAGGTGCAGCTCGAACAAGGTGGCGTGCGGCGCATCCGCGTCACCGACGACGGCAGCGGCATTCCGAAGGACGAACTCCCGCTGGCGCTGGAACGCCACGCCACCAGCAAGATCGCCAGCCTCGACGACCTGGAACGCGTGGGCACGATGGGCTTTCGCGGCGAAGCGCTGGCGGCCATCGCCGCGGTGTCACGGATGAGCATCACCAGCCGCTTCGATACCGAACCCCACGCCTGGCGCATCGACGCCGACCCGCGCGAACTCGCCCCGGCGGCGCTCAACCACGGCACCGTGGTCGACGTAGCCGATCTCTATTTCAACACCCCGGCGCGGCGCAAGTTCCTGAAGAGCGAAGGCACCGAATTTGCCCACTGCGACGACGTCTTCCGCCGCGTCGCGCTGGCCCGGCCGGACGTGGCGCTGCAGCTCACCCACAACGGCCGGGTCAGCCTGCGCCTGCCCTCCGGCCGCCGCGAAGCCCGTGTGCGTGCCCTGCTGGGCGACGATTTCCTCGCCGCGGCCCGCAGCATCGAAGCCGAATCCGGCCTGCTCCGCCTCAGCGGCTTTGCCTCGCTGCCGGCCTACTCGCGCAGCAGCCGCGACGCCCAGTTCTTCTACGTCAATGGCCGCTTCGTGCGCGACAAGCTCGTCACCCACGCCATTCGCGAAGCCTACGCCGACATCCTCCACGGCAGCCGCCACCCGGCCTACGTGCTGTTCCTCGAACTCGACCCCTTCGGCGTGGATGTGAACGTGCACCCGGCCAAGATCGAAGTCCGCTTCCGGGACTCGCGCGCCGTGCACCAGTTCGTCTATCACGCCATCCACCGCGCGCTGGCCGCATCGGGTGCAGGCGCCGTGGGCAGCCCGGCCGCCGAAGCCGACGCGACGCAAGGCGCGGAAAGCCCGGCGCCCGCCAGCCACGCCCCCCAGCAAACCTATTTCCACCAACCACCCCAGCAGGGGCGGCTCGCCATGGAGCCCGCCTCCCGCGCCTACTTCGACTTCGCCGCCTCGGCCCGGCCGGAACCCGCCGCCGGCTTCTCGGCCACCGCCTTCGCGCCGCGTCCGGGCGCCGCGGCCTCCGGCGGCATGGCGGCGCCCGCGCTCCCCGCAAGCGATCTGGCCCCGCCCCTCGGCTATGCCGTGGCCCAGCTACACGGCGTCTACATCCTGGCCCAGAACGAAGCCGGCCTGATCCTGGTGGACATGCACGCCGCCCACGAGCGCATTCTTTACGAGCGCCTCAAGACCCTCCTCGACGGCACGCCCGGCGTGCAGCGCCTGCTGATTCCGGCCGTTTTCGGGGTTGGCGCCAAGGACATGGCCAGCGCCGAAGAGCACGCGGGGCTCCTCGAACGCATGGGTTTCGAGATCGCCCCCGCCGGCCCGCAGGAACTCGCCGTACGCAGCGTGCCCGCCCTGCTGGCCTCCGCCCAGGTCAGCGAACTGGTGCGCGCGCTGCTGTCCGAGCTGCGCGATTACCCCAGCACCGAAGTCATCACCGCGCGCCGCAACGAACTGCTCGCCACCATGGCCTGCCACGGCGCCGTGCGCGCCAACCGCACGCTCACGATCCCAGAAATGAACGCCCTCTTGCGCGAAATGGAAGCCACCGACCGCGCCGACCAGTGCAACCACGGCCGCCCCACCTGGACCGCACTGACGATGACCGAGCTGGACAAGCTGTTTTTGCGCGGGCGGTAGACGCACGAATCACGGGGACCGCTCGCCCCGGGTTGCCCTCCCCCCTGTTTGGCGAGGACAATAGCGGGTTATCCAAGCAATCCGCTCTCCCCCGTGAAACTCGAACGCATTCTCCAGAACCAGGGTTTCGGCAGCCGGCGCCAGTGCCGGCAGCTGGTCGAACTCGGTGAAGTCCGCATCGGCGGCGAAGTCATCGACAACCCCGGCGCCGAAATCGCCACCGCCGGCCTCGTCTATGAAGTCGAAGGCGAAGCCTGGACCTACCGCGAAAAAACCTACGTCGCCCTCTACAAGCCCGCCGGCTACGAGTGCTCCCACGAGCCCAAGCACCACCGCACCGTGTATTCCCTGCTGCCGCACCAGCTGGTCGAGCGCAATGTGCAAAGCGTCGGGCGGCTCGATCTGGACACCACCGGCCTGCTGCTGTTTTCCGACGACGGCGCCTTCATCCACAATCTGTCGTCCCCCAAGAAGCACATCCCCAAGGTGTACCGTGCCGAGCTGGCCGAAGATGGCACGGACGAACTGATCGAGCGCCTCCTGGCCGGCGTCGACCTGATCGACGAGCCCCTGCCGGTGCCTGCCCTCACCGCCCGCCTGCTGGCCGAACGAAGCCTTGAAATGAGCATCGACCTGGGCAAATACCACGTCGTCAAACGCATGGTCGCCGCCGCCGGCAACCACGTGGAGAAGCTCCACCGCAACGGCTTCGGTGGCCTCACCCTTGGTGAAGGCCCGCTCGCCAGCCTGGCCGAAGGCGAATGGATCTACCTCGAAGAGGCCGACCTCCAACAACTGTACCCCGCTGCCTGAAAGGGCCATTCATGACCGATACGCCCCGCCGCCGCCCGCCCCTGCCGACCAAGTCCGGCACCCTCAGCATCAAGCCGCGCACCACCGCACCGGCAGAACCGGTCCCCGCCAGCACGGCCAAGCCCGACCGCGAATGGCGCAAGCCCGCCGATGGCACACCGAACCGCAAGCGCGGCAAGGCCTCCTTCCCGGAACAAGCCAACGCCGAACCGGAACGCCGCGCCCGCGACGACCGACCCCCGCGCCCGGAGGGTGATCGCCCGGCACGTCCGTTCGGTGACCGCCCGGCACGCCCCGATGGCGACCGCCCGGCGCGGCCCTATGGTGATCGCACGCCCCGCTCCGGCGATGATCGTCCTGCCCGCCCCTCCGGTGATCGTCCGGCGCGTCCGTTCGGCGACCGTCCCACACGTCCCGATGGCGACCGCCCGGCGCGGCCCTACGGTGATCGCCCGCCCCGTTCCGGCGACGATCGTCCCGCCCGCCCCTCGGGCGATCGTCCGGCGCGTCCGTTCGGCGACCGCCCCGCACGTCCCGATGGCGACCGCCCGGCGCGGCCCTACGGCGACCGTCCCGCGCGTCCCGATGCCGAGGCCCGTCCGCCGCGTCACGAGCGCAAGCAATGGACCGGCGAAGCGCGACCCGCACCGACCGCCTCGCCCCTGCGCGACGACGGCTCGATCCGCCTCTCCAAGCGCATGACCGAACTGGGCCTGTGCTCCCGCCGTGAAGCCGACGAATACATCGAAAAGGGCTGGGTCCGCGTCGATGGCCACGTGGTCAGCGAACTCGGCTCGCGGGTCAAACCGGGGCAGGTCGTCGAACTCGATCGCCGTGGCCAGACCATCCAGGACCAGCGCGTCACCTTCATCCTCAACAAGCCGGTCGGCTACGTTTCCGGCCAGGCCGAGGATGGCTACGAGCCCGCCAGCGTGCTGCTCAAGCCCGAAAACCGCTGGGTCGAAGACCCCTCCGAAACCCGCTACCTGCGCACCCACCACCGGGGCCTCGCGCCGGCCGGGCGGCTCGACATCGACTCCGTCGGCCTGCTGGTCTTCACCCAGGACGGACGCATCGCCCGCGCCCTGATCGGTGACGACTCCAAGATCGAGAAGGAATACCACGTGCGCGTCGAAGGCACGGTCGATGCCGAAGGCCTCAAGCTGCTCAACCACGGCCTGTCCCTCGACGGCGAAGCCCTGCGCCCGGCCAAGGTCAGCTGGCTCAACGAGGATCAGCTGCGCTTCGTGCTGCGGGAAGGCAAGAAGCGCCAGATCCGCCGCATGTGCGATCTCGTCGGCCTCAAGGTCGTCGGCCTAAAGCGCGTGCGCATCGGCCGTGTCATGCTGGGCAATCTGCCGCCCGGCCAGTGGCGGTATCTGGCCGCAAACGAGTTATTCTGAGAGTCTGGCCGCGCGGGGGTGCCATTGACCGCCCCCGCCGCCCCAACCCGCGCATCCGCGCGTTCAGACTGCTGCCACTGCCCATGAACCTCCTGTCCGCGCTGCGCTGCCTCGGCTTCGTTTTCCTGCTGGCCTTCGGCAGCGCCTTCGCCTCCGAAGACAAATACTACGAAGGCCTGCTGCTGCCCGACGACTTCGCCGGCCCCATCTCCGTCACCGTCGAACTGCGCGACCTGCAGGGCGTGCTGGTTGGCCGCGTCAAGGCCGGCGCGCCGTTTTACGGCGTCGCGCCGGTTCGCAGCGGCGAGATGAGCGGCGAAAAATGCGATGTCCAGGTTGCCTTCCACGGGGGCGCGGCCCTGCGCCTGACCGGCACCTGCCGGCCCGGCATTTTCGAGGGCAAGTACTCCCAGCCCGGCCGCCGCGACGCCGCATCGCGCGGCACCTTCCGGCTCCTGCGCAAGGAGCCCGAGCGCGACGAGGAAAAACGCGACCCCATGCGCGTAATCGGCAGCGCCGCCTCCATCACCGACTGCATCAAGAGCAACACCCGTTGCCTGTCCACCTGCCCCCAGGGCGACTACAACAGCGAGTTCCTGTGCGCCAACCGCTGCCGCACAAGGTTCAAGGCCTGCAAGGCAGAGGCCGGCCAACCCTGATCCAGCTCACCGCCGGGCTTCATCGATCGGCAAAAGCGCCGCTCGATGAATTCTTTGCCCGCTGCAGCTCTGGGTATAATGCTCGGTTTTCCCGCATTAGCCAGGGCCTTGATCATGGAAGCAGAACGCATTAACGCCATCTCCAACAAGCTCACCGACCTGAAGGCTCGGGAGCAAGAACTTCGGAGGTATCTTTGACTACGATACCAAGGCTGAAAAGCTGATCGAAGTCAGCAAGCAACTCGAAGACCCCGATATCTGGAACGACGCGGCCCACGCCCAGGAACTCGGCAAGGAAAAGAAGACCCTCGAAGGCGTCGTTGTGAACCTGCAGGAAATCGACCAGGGCCTGGCCGACTGCAAGGATCTGTTCGAGCTTGCCTCGACGGAAGACGACGAAGACACCATGCAGGCCGTCGAAGCCGACACCGCTGCCCTCGAAGGCCGCGTGGCCGAACTTGAATTCCGCCGCATGTTCAACAACCCGATGGACGGCAACGCCTGCTTCATCGAAATCCAGTCCGGCGCCGGCGGCACCGAGGCCCAGGACTGGGCCGGCATGCTCGAGCGCATGTATCTGCGCTACGCCGAACGCAAGGGCTTCCAGGTCGAGCTGCTCGAAGAATCCGAAGGCGAAGTGGCCGGCATCAAGAGCGCCACCATCAAGGTCGGCGGCGAATACGCCTACGGCTTCCTGCGCACCGAGACCGGCATCCACCGCCTCGTCCGCAAGAGCCCCTTCGACTCCAATGCCCGGCGCCACACCAGCTTCTGTTCGGTGTTCGTGTACCCGGAAGTGGACGACTCCATCGAGATCGACATCAACCCCGCGGATGTGCGCACCGATACCTATCGCGCATCCGGCGCCGGCGGTCAGCACATCAACAAGACCGACTCCGCGGTGCGTCTCACACACGTTCCATCGGGCATCGTCGTGCAGTGCCAGAACGACCGTTCCCAGCACCGCAACAAGGACGAAGCCTGGTCCATGCTGCGTGCCCGGCTGTACGAACTCGAACTGCGCAAGCGCCAGAGCGAGCAGCAGAAGCTGGAAGACTCCAAGAGCGACATCGGCTGGGGCCATCAGATTCGCAGCTACGTGCTCGACCAGAGCCGCATCAAGGATCTGCGCACCAGCTATGAAGTCGGCAACACCCAAGGCGTACTCGACGGCGACCTGGACGGCTTCATCCAGGCCAGCCTCAAGCAGGGCGTCTGAAATCGGTCGGGGGTGAGGGGCTGCGCGCCCGACGCCCCCGGCCAACCCGCACTCCTGAACGGGCAAAGAGCTGGCACGGCCAGCGCCCCCTCACCGCAGCTCCCCAATGCTCCGTCTCCTTGCCTGGCTGACGACCGGCTTCGTGCTGGCGCTGGCAGCCCTGATCCTGCTGTGCATCCAGGCCCTCGAAATGCGGCCCCTGGTCACCGCCACGGACGAACTGTCGGCAGCCTCCATCAGCCGGGCGAAGGCCATCCTGCGCCAGAACGATCCACGCAGAATGGCCCCCGGCAGCACCCGTGACATCCGCCTCAGCGGCCCGGACCTCGAAGCCCTGCTCAACTTTGCCGCCCGCCGCGGCATAAAGGGCAACGCAGCGCTCACCCTGCGCCAGGACGGCGCCGACATCGGCTACACCGCCGCGCTGCCGGCCCTCTTTGCCGACATCGGGCCCGGCCGCTTCATCAACGTCCGGGCCCGGCTGGGTGTGAGCAAGCAGCGCCTGGAAGTCGAGCAGGTACGCATCGGCCGCATTCCGCTGCCGGCTGCGCTCTTCGAAGTGCTGCTGGTAGAAGGCATGCGTTACACCGGCCTCGCCCCAGAACTCGAACTGCTCAAGAAGACCGTAGCCAAGGTGGCCATCACGCCCGAGGCCGCGAAGCTCACCTACGTCTGGCAGCCCGAACTTCTAGACTCGGTGCGCACCCTGGCCGTTACGCCCGCCCAGCGCGAACGCCTTGCCGCCGCCCACCGCTTGCTGGTGGACAGCATCAACCCGATCGCCAGAACCCGCCGCAAGGCCGACCTCGCCGACGTGCTCGGCCCGCTGCTGCAGGCGGCCGGCGACCAGGCCGGCGCATCCCGGCGCAGCGACGCCTACCGCGACGCGCTGCTGGTCACAGCGCTCCACCTTTCCGGCCACAACATCGCCCTTGTGATCCCCGAGGCCGCCCGCTGGCCCCGGCCGCTTCCGCTGGCGCTCAGCCTGCGGGGGCGTGGCGACCTCGCCCAGCACTTCGCCATTTCGGCCGCCATCGCCGCCTGGGGGGGTGAATCGCTGGCCAACGTGGTCGGCCTCGACAAAGAAGTGAGCGACTCCCGGCACGGCAGCGGCTTCTCTTTCGTCGATCTCGCCGCCGACCGCGCCGGCACGCGCCTGGGCGAACTGGCCGTGCACAACCCCGAGCGCCTGGCCGCCGCCATCAAAGCGGGCATTGAGGGCAGCACCCTGCTGCCGCCCATCGACGGCCTGCCCGAAGCGATGATGGCCAGCGAATTCCACCAGCGCTTCGGCAGCACCGATGCGCCGGCCTACCGCCAGATGAGCGACGAAATCGACCGTCGCATCAAGGCCCTGGCCCTGTTCCGCTGACACCATGACCGAAGTCCGCCTCGACGAACTGCTCGCCCCCGGCGTTGCCGCCGACGACGTGCCCGAACTGGCCCCGCTGCTCCAGGCCCGGCCGCTACTGGCCGCCTTCAGCACACTGTTTCATGGCAGCGAGGCCGAAGTGCTGATGCGCCTCCTGGTGCTGCGCGAAATCGGCCGCGAAACCGACGCCCCGCGCTGGGGCCCCGAGCAACTGCGCCAGCGCTTTGCCTTCCTCGATCCGGTCAAGCTTGAAACCGTGCTGCGCCGCCTGCGCGGCAACGGCCTGCTCGAAATCGGCGACGACAACCGCTACGCGCTCTCCAACCTGGGCCGCAACGCCGTGGCGGCCATCGGCATGCTGGTCAGCTTCAGCACCGAAGACGACCTCGAACTCGGATTTCTCACCGCCCAGCTGGCCGGCCTGCAGGCGGTTGGCAGCGTAACGCCCGAAGCCCTCGGCCACCTGCTCGGCAAGCTCAACGACCTCGCCTGGCACTTCGAGGACGCCATCGCGTCCGGCTCGGAATTCCGCATCGCCGACGCCCGCCGGCGCCTCTCGGCCAACATCCGCTGGATCGAAAAGGGCACCGAGATCCTGCTCGAACTACTGGCCGATCCGGACGTTCCCTTCGATCTCGCCCGCGTGGCCCAGCGTATCGGCCTGGCCCAGTCGCGGCTGGCCCGGGCCGACGCCGCCTTCCAGCGCGCCGTGAACAAGATCGAGGCCCAACGCGTCACCCTAGGCGGCTCCGGCATCTCTTCCAGTGACGTGGCCGGCTGGCTGCGCGGGCTGGATGCCCGCCGGCTGGTCGAACTGGCCATGGGCGCCCTGGCCCCGGCTCCCGAACTCACGCTGCTGGCCGGCGGCCACGAACTCCTCGACCGGGCCGAACTCACCCTGTCCGAAGAAGCCCGCCAGATCGAATCCGACACGGCGCTGCCGCCCGCAGAAGAAGCCCCTGGCAGCAAACAGGCCGAGCAGGAAGACCTGCGCCTGCTGCAACACTTCAGCCAGCGCCTCGGGCGCCTTGCCGAACCCGGCTGCGAGCCCGCCAGCCTCGCCCGGCTGGTGGCCGGTGGCGGTTTTCCGGCCGCCAGCTACCGGCTGTCGCTGCTCGCGCTCCTGGCCGACGGCGGTGGCGAAGGCGGCGCCACGCCGGCCGACGGCCCCATCGGCGACTTCATGCGCCTCCCCCTTGAGGTGCGCTTCGAGGCCGCCACCGTCAAGGTGAACGAAGACGAAATCGCCACCATGTCTGCCGGCCTGGTGGGCGCCCACGGCAGCCTGCCGGCGCCCGAAACCGTGCCGCAGCTCGACTCCACCGAAACAGCATCCCTTCCCGACGAAGCCTGATGGAACACCAGATCCGGACCCTCACCGCCCGCCTGCTGGCCAGCCGCAGCCTGCCGCGCACCGACCCGCTGGTGCGCCGCGCGCTGGTGGACGAAGCCTTTCGCGTCGAGCTCGACGCCCGCCTCGCCAACGTCGGCCTGCAGCTCATCGACAACCCCTACGCCGCCCACGTCGCCGTCGCCCTTGCCGACGACATGCACGAGCCGGTGTTCGGCGCCACCCGCGAATACGCCGCCAGCAACATCGGCCTGACCCGTGACCAGATCGCGCTGCTCGTCATCATCTGGGCGCTGATCGTGCTGCCCAAGCGCGAACGCCAGGTCAATCGTCAAAAACTCGCCGACGACGGCCAGAACGACCTGTTCGGCAAGGACACCCCGCTAGCCCACGGCGAGGCGGTTGCCGGCAGCCTGTCGGAGGCCTCGCTGCTCGCCGACTTCGCCCACGTGCTCGGCCATAAAACCTACGTGCAGGGCAAGCTGCTGTCGCGTCTGGCGCAGCTCGGCTTCATCGAACGCCGTGGCGGCCTGATCTTCGAAGGCCCGCTGCTCGACGTGCTGCTCGACTACCGCCTGCTCGCCGACCGCATCATCTACGGCACCCTCGGCGAGGTGCTCGCCCAGTCAGGCCACCCGCCCCCCAGCCGCGACGCATTCACGCCGCCCGAGCCTGAAAACGCGGACGACGACGCAGAGGAAAACGACTGATGTTCCACATCAAGCAACTCGAACTGGTCCACTGGGATTACTGGCGCCGCTTCAACCTGCCCCTGGACGCCCAGATCATCACCATCGTCGGCCCCAACGGCTCCGGCAAGACCACCCTGCTCGACGCCCTGCGCACCCTTTTCGGCCTGCGCTGCTCGGGCAAGCGCGACTTCCGCCGCTACGTGCGCCGCGCCAACCGCAGCTTTGCGTGGATTCGCGCGGTGGTCGCCAACAAGCCCGGCAGCACCGGCAAGCGGCCCTTCTTTCCGTGCCTGAAGGATGAAGTCACCCTCGCCTGCCGCATCCGCCGCGCCGGCGGCGACTGGACCCGCGACTACGCCATCGCCGACGGCGACATCTCCATCGAAACCCTGGAAGCCAACGCCGACAAGGTCGTCGAATGGGTGGGCTACCGGGATTACCAGAGCCGCCTCGCCTGGGGCGGCCTCACCCCGGCCATCGCCAAGGTGCTGGCGCTCGAACAGGGCGACACCGACAAGCTGTGCGAATACTCGCCCAAGGCCCTGCTCGAACTCGTCTTCGACGTCTTCGGCGACAAGGAAGTGCTCGACAACTACGCCGCCGCCCGCGAAGAACAGAACAACGCCGAACGCGAACTCGCCGCCCTCGGCCTCGACCTCGACCGCCTGCGCGCTCAGGCCGAAACCAAGCGCCTCGAGGCCGACCGCTTCCTCGAATGGAAGCAGCTCGACGACGAAGCCATCGCGCTGGCCAGCGAAATCGTGCCGCGCCTCGAAGTCGCCGAACTCGTCCGCGACATCCGCCTGTCCCGCGACGACATCGCCCGCAGCCGCCTCGAGCGCCAGAAGGGCGAAGACGAAGTCACCGCGCAACGGGCCCGCAGCGCGGGTGTAGAAGCCGAAAAAGCCGCCGCCGAGGCCGAACGCAAGGCCGCCCGCAGCGCGGAACTCGAAGCCGAAAAAGCCCACCTCGCCGCCCACGACGAGGTGCGCGACGCCGACAGGCTGCTCGCCGAACGCGCCACCCTGCGCGCGCGCCTGGCCCGCGAAGCCGGTGACGGCGCCGTCGACCTTGAAGCCGCCTACGCCAGGGCCGACGCCCGCCTGCTCCACCTGCAGCGCCAGGAGCGCGAGGCCATCGCCGCCTTCGAAGAAAAAACCGCCCTGTTTCGCACCACCCGTGACCATCGCGGCCCGCCGGGCGACCCGGAAGTCAGCCGCTTCCGCGCCCGCCTGGCCGAAGCCGGCATCGGCCACCGCGCGCTGGCCGAAATCGTCGAAGTCACCGACCCGGCCTGGCAGGGCGCGGTCGAAGCCGTGCTGCGCCCCTACCGCCACGTGTTGCTGCTCGAACGCGAACAGGATCGCCACGCCGCCTGGGCGCTGGGCGAGCAGGAACGCTTCCGCCACTTCCTGGTGCCCGAACTCGAAACCGCCCCGCCGGCCACCCGCGGCTCGCTGGCCGAAGTCATCCGCTTTGCCGGCGACGTGCCCCGCTGGCTCGCCGACCTGCTGGGCCGCATCCAGCGCGTTACCGACACCGACGCCGCCCGCCGCCTGCCGCGCGAAACCGAGTGGATCACCCCGGACGGCTACCACCGCGAACGCCGCGGCGCCCGCCACCTGGGCAAACCCACCGACTTCCATTTTGGCGAACTGGCCCGCAGTGCCCGCCTCAAGCAATGCGAGGCCGACATGCACAGCATCGACGCCCGCCTGCAAAAGCTGCGCCCCGAACTCGACGCCACCAAGGAAGAAGCCGACGCCCTGCGCGCCCGCCTGCACGGCATCGAAGCCGCCCAGCTGCTGGCCGCCCGCGCGGATGAATTCGAGCGCGCCGACGCTGCGCTGCCCGCTGCCCGCGCCCGCCTCACCGCCGCCATCGCCGCCCGCACCGAAGCCAAACGCCAGGTGGAAGCCGTGGACCAGCGCCTGCGCGGCATCGATATCGAACTCGACCGCCGCAAACGCGACATTGCCGGCCTCGCCCGCCGCGTCAGCGAACTCGCCCTTGAGGCCGCCCCGCGCCGCAGCGAGCAGGCCCGGCGCATCCTGAGGCTGCGCAAGCTGCGCCGCGGCATGCCCGCCGACTGGCGCGACCCGCAGCAGAACGCCCTCCTTGCCGACCGATACGGCGATGCCCGCGGCGCCCGCGCCGAACTCGAACGCCTGCGCTCGCGCCTCGCCGAGGGCGACTGGATCACCGACGACACCGTGCTCACGCTGGCCGGCCGCCTCAAGGCCGACCTCGGCCTGCGCGAGCGCGACTACGCCGAGCGCGAAGCCTACTTCGCCACAACCCGCCGCCTCACCTCCGACGCCCGCGCCGCCTACATCGCCAAGCTGCGCGCCACCGTGCGCCAGTACGGCAAAAACCTGCGCGCCCTAGGCGATCTGGCCAACGTGGACGTGGATTGCCCGGTGCCTCTGCTCGAAAACGACGACCGCCTGCTGTCCGCCGCAGGGCTCGAGGTGCGCTTCGACTTCGACCGCAAGGGCGCCGTCGGCCTCAACGACGGCGAAGCATCGGGCGGCCAGCAGGTCATGAAATCCCTGATCCTGCTCATCGCCCTCCTGATGGACGAGGCGCGTCCCGGCGGCTTCGTCTTCATCGACGAACCCTTCGCCCACCTCGACATCGCCAACATCGACCGCGTCGGCACCTTCCTGCGCGCAACCCGCGCCCAGTACCTCATCACCACGCCGGTCACCCACAACGCCAACGTCTTCGCCCCGGCCCAGCTCACCCTCGTCACACGCAAGAAAAAACCCGGCGACGACTGGGCCCCGCCGATCGGGCTGATCCAGCGGGCCTTGTGATTGGAAGCCGGGGGCACATCCGGCTTTCTGACGCCCCTGGCCGGTCCGGAGCCCCCTGAAGCACGGCTCAAACCCGACCCGGCGGGGCGCCACGGAAACTTCAGATTTCTCCGGAGCTGACGTTATTGGACGAAGACACACCCTGACACAAATCTCCATGCCCCCACGCCAGGCATCCTCGCTCTCGTCACAGCGCCTCCTCCAGCTCCTCGCCGGCGCAGAGTGCTTGTCGCGCACGCGGGATCTGCGCGAGATTTTCCGCACCGCAGCCGAATGCGCCATGCGCTTCCTGAACGGCAGCTACGGCCTGCTCTTTGCGGTGCGCTTCACCCCGCCCGATCTCACCGTCGGCCTGCTCGGCTGCTGCGTGTCGGACGGCACCGACACCTACTGGGACGACGTCTGCGACGGACAATCCTGGCTACCGGTGGATCCGCTGCTGGCCAATTGCCTGGACACCGATTTCGGCCACGCGCTCATGCAGGAAGGGGACATGTGGCGCCTCGCCTTCTCCGTCGGCGCCCTCGGCCAGGCCCGCTGGGTGCTCGAGATCCACACCCCGACCAAACCCCGCGAGGCCGATTGCAACGCCCTCTGCCTGTTCCTGCGCTGCTTTGAAAACCAGCAGCAGCAATGGGAATACGCCAATCTCGACACCCTCACCCGGCTGCTCAACCGCAAAACGTTCGACGACGACTTCGAACGCCTGATTGCCGCCGCCGAGCTTGCCGAACAGGCCCGCAAAGCCCCGCAGGAAAGGCGCGAGCAAGCCCAGAGCTTCACCCAGCCCTGCTGGCTCGGCGTCGTCGATATCGACCACTTCAAGAAAATCAACGACAACTTCGGCCACCTTTTCGGCGACGAAGTGCTGCTGCGGGTGGCAGACCTGATGCGCCAGAGCTTTCGCAACAACGACAAACTGTTCCGCTTTGGCGGTGAAGAATTCGTCGTCATGCTGCGCAACGTGGCCGAAGACCACGTCCAGAGCATCTTCAACCGCTTTCGCTCGGATGTCGAAAAACACGACTTCCCGCGGGTCGGCCGCGTGGCCTGCTCGCTGGGCTTCGCCCGCATCGACCCGCGCCTCTCACCCGCCGAGCTCCTCGGCCGCGCCGACGAAGCCCTCTATTACTCCAAGAACAACGGCCGCAACCAGGTCAATGGCTTCGACGAGCTGATCATGAGCGGCAAGCTGCGCATCAACACCCCGGCCGGCCAGGCCCAGATCCAGTCCGATATCGACGAAATCTTCCTGTAGGGCCGCTTTGCCCCGCCCAGGCCGCGACGTTCAGCGCCGGATGTGTCAAAATTCAGGGCTTTGCAGCGTTTCATTGATGCTGCCGCGACCACGCCGCGCCCCGATTCCGTTGATTGAAGAGCCCACCATGTCCGACCAGACCAACACGCCCGTCCAGGACGAAAACAAACTGATCGCCGAACGCCGGCAAAAGCTCGCCGAATGGCGTGCCGCCGGCAAGGCGTATCCGAACGATTTCTCCCGCGAGAACACCGCCGGCAAACTCGACGAAATCTACGGCGAGAAAACCGCCGAAGACCTCGAAGCGATGCCCGTCGAAGTGAAGGTCGCCGGCCGCATCATGCTCAAGCGCGTCATGGGCAAGGCCAGCTTCATCACCATCCAGGATCTCTCCGGCCGCATCCAGCTCTACGTCACCCGCGACGCCCTCGGTGAAGACGCCTACGCCGACTTCAAGCGCTGGGACATCGGCGACATCGTCGGCACCACGGGCACCCTGTTCCGCACCAAGACCGGCGAGCTGTCGGTCAAGAGCAGCGAACTGCGCCTCCTCACCAAGAGCCTGCGCCCGCTGCCCGACAAGTTCCACGGCCTCACCGACACCGAGACCAAGTACCGCCAGCGCTACGTCGATCTCATCGTCAGCGAGGAATCCCGCCACACCTTCGTGGCCCGCAGCCGCCTCGTACAGTCGATTCGCAACTACATGACCGGCCACGGCTTCCTCGAAGTCGAAACGCCGATGATGCACCCCATCCCCGGCGGCGCCTCGGCCAAGCCCTTCGTCACCCACCACAACGCCCTCGACATGCAGCAGTTCCTGCGCATCGCGCCGGAGCTCTACCTCAAGCGCCTGGTGGTCGGCGGCTTCGAGAAGGTCTTTGAAGTTAACCGCAACTTCCGTAACGAAGGCCTCTCGCCCCGCCACAACCCCGAATTCACGATGATGGAGTTCTACGAGGCGTACGCAAATTACCGCACGCTGATGGACTTCACCGAAGGCCTGCTCCGCCACGCCGCCCGCGAGGCGCTGGGCACCGAAGTGTTCCAGTACCAGGGCCGCGAACTCGACCTGTCCAGGCCCTTCCATCGCCTGACCATCGTCCAGGCCATCCGCAAGCACCACCCCGGCTTCACCGACGCCCAGTTGGCCGACACCGACTGGCTCAAGCAGAAGATCCACGACTTCGGCGAAAAGGTGAAACCCGGTGGCCTCGGCAGCCTGCAGCTGCAACTCTTCGAAGCCTGCGCCGAAGCCGACACCTGGGAGCCGACCTTCATCATCGACTACCCGGTGGAAGTCAGCCCGCTGGCCCGCGCCTCCGATGAAAACCCGGACATCACCGAGCGCTTCGAACTCTTCATCGTCGGCCGCGAGATCGCCAACGGCTTCTCCGAGCTCAACGACCCCGAAGACCAGGCCGCCCGCTTCCAGGCCCAGGCCCAGGCCAAGGAGGCCGGCGACGAAGAAGCCATGTACTACGACGCCGACTATATCCGCGCGCTCGAATACGGCCTGCCCCCGACCGGCGGCTGCGGCATCGGCATCGACCGCCTCGTCATGCTCCTCACCGACAGCCCGGCCATCCGCGACGTCATTCTCTTCCCGCAGATGCGGCCGGAATCGGACTGAGCGACGTTTCACCGGTTGGATGCATGAAATCAAGAACCCGCCCGGCTGATGGCCCGGCGGGTTTTTTATCGGCTGACGGATAGAAAAAACGCTGCAGGAAAACGCCCCGGGATCGGACTTGCGCAGCACAAGCCGGCTACCCCGGATCTGAAAATTTCCTGCCCCACGATATGGCATGGCGGGGGTCGATGGTGCTACCGTCACGAACTCTCGGAAAACACCTGTCGGCGGGCCTTGAACGAGCCAGGCCTGCAAGCTGAAATATCGGCCGAAACGTGACACCCGGAACGAAGCGTCGAAAATCTGGCGCCTCGCCGTCGGGAGAGCCTGATATGTTCGCGGCAGCCACCTGCCAGCCTGCCGCCCCAAACCCCACACGCCCCATGACCGAACTGAAGTCCTACGACCTCCCCCAGCTCGAAGCACTCGCCGAGCAAATCAAATCCGAAATCGGCAAACGCGAACGGGAAGAAGAGGAGCGGGCGCGACGGGCAGTCGAGGACGCCACGGCCGAGGCCGAACGGGCCGAAACTGCAGCGAAAGAAGCCGCAGCAGAGGCCGAGCGCGCAGCCCGGGCTGCCGAAGCCGAACGCCAGGCCCGCGAAGCCGCTGCGCAGGCTGTCCGCTACATGCATCCGTCAAATCGCGCCCTGACCTGGTCCGGCGTCGGCCCGAAACCCGACTGGGTCAATGCCTGGCTGGTCACCGGCGGCACCCTCTACGCACTTGAAGTCGCCGCCGAAAAACTGGCCCCGAGGCCTATCCCCGAAAGCTTCAAGACGCGCTGAAAGGATCCCTGCCCCGGAGAAAGAGGGTGGCCCATTCAGCCACCGTCGAGGCACTTGAGCTGCGAGAGAGCGGCCCCGCAGCCTGAACGGCTCAGTACTTGCCTACACGCTTGAGCTTGTCCCGCAAGCCAAAAACCGGGTAGCCCAGTGAATAGGCCTTATCGAGATGCAGCTTGGCCTCGTCGTAGCGCTTGAGCTCGAAATATGCCTGGGCCATGAAATGCTCGGCATCGGCGTATTCCACATCCTTCACCTGATCGAACTTCTGCAGGACTTCGAGCGCATCCTGGGGGCGGCGCTCGGAGAGCAGCGCCTCAGCCATCGCCAGGTAGGAATCACGCCCCTGGGGCTGCACGCTGATCGCCTCGGCCCACACCTTCATGGCATAGCTGCGCTTGCCTGACCGATACAAAGCCCGACCCAGATTGGCGTTGACGTAAGAGTAACTCGGCGAATCCATCTCCATCCGCGTCTGGGAATACGTGAACTCCTGGACCGCCCCGGCATAGGCGCCGTTGTTACCACGACCGGCCCTGTTCAGATACACCATGCCCATGCAGAAGTGGTGCCCCCCTGGAATCCCGGCACCAAGAGTGCTGTTCCCGCCCTGCGGGGCAGCCACGCCCCGACGCGACCTGTATTCGAACGGGACGCTTGCGGCATACGATGAACCTGCAAGCGCCGACCGGCAGAATTCAGGCAAAACCATAAACTCAACGGCAGTGATCGCCTCGTCGGCCTGAGCCGGACGTACGGCAATACTCATCAATACGCTCAAGGACAGGGTGAGAAGAAAATGTGCCTTTTTGTTGCCTAGCATGGTCGAATCATTCCACTTGACCCGGCAAAAACCCGGATAACGGTTGCATTTGTCTTTGCACGTCCGCCCTGCCACCGCGACACGGCAAACCTTATTTTAATGATACACACCGGACAGAGCCGCCACCATGACGTACACCTCACACGCCGCCCGAACACGCCCGCGCGCCCTGCACTGCAGTGCACTGCAACAGGGCGCAACGAAGATCGAAATCGGGTAGCCAGGGAAAAATCGACAAGCGCACGACTACCGAAGAATCGGGTCAGTGTGTCCCGTCCTGCTATAGCTTGACAGCCTTCGGCGTGCCGTTTCGCCGATCAG
>NZ_JAOAUU010000166.1 GCF_030157465.1 Zoogloea sp. | reverse complement strand
CGATTTTTTTGGTGAATTTCAAAAAAACCATGTCGTTCGAGTGCGATGGCCCTGGCTGGGCTCCCAGACACAACTTGATTTTCTTCCCGAGCGGCACACCGATTTCATCTTTGCTGTGCTGGCAGAAGAGCTTGGTCTGCTCGGCACGCTTACGCTGCTTGTCATTTACATCGCCCTTGTTCTGCGGGGTCTCAGTATTGCCTTGCACACCAAGGACAGGTTCGGGCGTTATGTGGCGGGCAGTTTGACCCTGAGCATCTTCTCCTATGCCTTCGTCAATATGGGCATGGTCACGGGGATGCTCCCGGTGGTTGGAGTTCCCCTTCCCTTCATGAGCTACGGCGGCACGGCCTTGGTCATCCTGTGCATCTCACTCGGAATCCTGATGTCGATCGCCCATAGCCGCACGACCGCCAGGGAAGGCTAATCAAGACGGGTGAGTCACCCGCCAATCTTCGATGCGATTTATTTCTGAACCAATTAGCTTAATCACGTGCTTCTTGCGGCACGCCCTGATCATTTTCGGTTTGTTATCGGCGGGGCCTGCTTTCAGTGACAAGACCAAGGATTTGCCCCTGCGGGGAAACCTGATCATTGTCGGCGGAGGCGACACGCCGGTCGCCGTACAGGAACGCTTCGTTGCCCTGGCCGGTGGCCCCGGAAAGGCAAGGATTGCCCTGTTTCCCATGGCCAGCACCGCCTTCGACGAAGAGGCGCGGGAAGTCATGGCTGACTTCCAGAAACTGAACGCTGACACCCACCTCATCAACCTCGAACGCAAGGAGGCCCAGCTGGAGTCAACGGCACAGCTTCTCGAAGGGTTTTCCGGCTACTGGTTTCTGGGCGGAGACCAGAATCGTCTCGCGGCTACGCTCCTTGGCACGCGGGTGCTCGACGTGATTGAGCGCAGGTATCAGGAGGGCGCCGTCATTGGCGGAACCTCGGCAGGTGCGGCCGTGATGACAAGCGAAATGCTGACCGGCAAGCCCAAGTCCGATAAAGGCGAGTTTCTGGCCATCGCCCGTGGAACCATTGACGTTGGCAAGGGCTTCGGCTTCTTGCCGGGGGCCATTGTGGATCAGCACTTTCTGAAACGAGCCCGCTACAACCGCTTGCTGAGCGCCGTGCTTGATCAGCCGCAATTGATCGGGGTGGGTATTGACGAAGAAACGGCGCTGCAGGTGCGCCCCGATGGTCGATGGGAGGTACTGGGCAATAGCTACGTGAAGGTGATCGATGCCCGCAGGGCACGTTTGACCCATGACCGAAAATCCATTGTGGGTGCGAGCAATATCAGATTGCATCTCCTGCCGAGGGGCGGCGTATTTGACCCTAAGAAGGGAGGTGTCACACTGCCCAGCACCTAATGCAGGCACGCGGTTCCCGACCTGCCGGCACAGGGCAGCTCTTTCACCCCAGACTGAGCCGCACCAGTTCTGCCACGCTGCCAACGCCCAGCTTGTCCATCATCCGGGCTTTGTGCACTTCTACGGTTCGGGGGCTGATCGCCAGCTCGGCGGCGATTTCGCGGTTGTGTCGCCCCGCCACCACGCGTTCCATCACCTCTTTTTCCCTTTGCGTCAGGCCGTCGAGAAGGCGCTGAACCTGATCTCGGTTCAAAGCGGCATCAGCGATTTTCCTTTGCCGGGCAAAGGCTTCGCTGATGGCGGCCAGAAGCCTCGATTCGTCCAGTGGTTTTTCCAGGAAATCCACGGCAAGGGCCCGGAAGGCTTCGCGGGCGGAGTCCACGTCGCCGTGGCCGGTCATGATCACGACGGGCAGATCCGAACCGAGCTCAAGGAGTCTCTTTTGCAGCGTCAGGCCATCCATGCCCGGCATCCGGATGTCGAGCAGCAGGCAGCCGTGCCAGTGGGGTTTGAAAGCTTTGAGAAAGCTGTCCGCATCGGCAAATACCGCAAGGCGGTAATCGTGGATGCCCAGCAGCAGGCCCAGTGCATCGCGCACGGCGGGGTCGTCATCAACGATGAAGACGGTCAGGTTGTCTGTCATGAGGTCGGTGTTTTCGGTGATTCTTGAATCGGCAACACGAGTTTGAACACGCCGTGGTCGGCCACTTCCCCCCACAGGCTACCGCCGTGGGTTTCTGCGATGGCCCGGCTGATCACCAGCCCCAGACCCATCCCGCTCGATTTCGATGAATAAAAGGACTCGAAGGCCCGTTCCGCGTCCTGGCTTGTGAGCCCGGCGCCGGAGTCTTCGACGCAGATGATGACCCGCTCTCCCGGCAGTCGTTCCGCATGGATGGATACCTGCCGCCCGGTTACGTCCGCCACGGCAACGGCTTCAAAGGCATTGGACAGAAGATTGCGCAAGACCACCTCCAGCTGGAGCTGATCGGCCAGAAGCATGATTTCCGGCACCTCAGCCACGAGAAACTGAATTTCGGTTTGCTGGGCCTTGGTCTTGTAATGTTCCGCTGCAGCCTCGATGATCTGCCGAAGCGCAACCGTTTCGAGTTTCGTCGCGCCGGTTCGGAAAAAATCCCGCAGGCGCCGCACCACATCGCCGGCTCGTCGGGCTTCAGCGCGCATGCCATTGATTGCGGCGTCCAGTCGGGCGCCCGTTTCGCCCCGTGCCTGAAGGGCGTCATAGGCCGAGGCATAGGCCCCCATCGCCGTCAGCGGTTGATTGAGTTCGTGGGCCAAGGCCCCGGCCATCTCGCCAGCAGCGGCCAGACGCAAGGTTTGCCGAAGCTCCCCGCTGGTCCGGCGCTGCTCATCCACGACGCCGCCAATAAAGAATCCGATCAGCGCCATGACGACGGCGAGCATCTGCAGTTCGGCCACCGTTACCGCGCTGAAATCCAGCACCTGAACGGCCGCGATCACCCCGACCTGCAGCAGCGTTGCCGACACGATCGCCCCGGCCATGCCTTGTCGGGCCGAAGCCCAGACGATAGGCAGAAACAGGAAGTAAAAAAGCTTGAAGCCACCGTCCCCCCCCAGGCCGAAAGCAATCCCCAGCGCCAAAAGGCCCAGCAGTGAATACCCGAGGGTCTCCCAGCACAGGAGCGCAGAGCCCAGCGCAAGCCGGCCACGCTCGCCGGTGAGCCACCAGAAAAGCGGCATCGCAACGGTAATGCCCACGGCGTCGCCGACCCAGAACTGGAGCACGCCCGTCAGCCAGCCCCCCGACGGTAGCAGCCCGAGCAGGTGCAGGCTGGTCAGGTAAACCACGCTGTTGAGCAGCGTACCGAGCACAACCGGCACCATCCACCCCAGCAAGGCGGCCCGATCGTCCAGCAAGGTGGTGGGAGACATGCGCCGCCTGAGTGCTTCGCTTAAGAGCAGGTATCCGACGGCGAGAATGAGGGCCGACAGCAGACTGTTCCACCAGGGAAACGGCACCCCGCGCACCAGATATTCGCTGAGCAGCACGGCGAGCACGAGAACCGGACGTGCTGTTGTGCCCTGACGCAGCAGGTAGACCAGCCCGAGCGCAGGCGCCGGATTCCAGGGCGTAATGTTCAGGCCGTGGAGCGGATGGATGAAGCTCGCCGCATCGAGAGCGATGTAGAGACCGATGAATCCGAGAGAGAGCAGGTGCTTGTGCAAGACGAAATGGAGGCCGGCCGGGGGGTTGGGGAATTGTGGGGCAAGCGGATCGATCAGGTAACAAGGGAAACGCGTACGTGTTTCCGTTACGTGATCCCCGAATTTCGCTGAACGATCCCGCCGAGTAATGTAAGGGTGACTTCATCACGCTTACATGATCATGGCCAGTCTGGCTGCATCGGTCCCTGAGATCGTCGCCGCTGCCGTTTTTGCGGTGGCTGTCATTCACACGTTTTCCACCCGGTTCTTCGCGCACCTGGCCCACCTGCAGCCTCGTCATGCAGGGCTCTGGCATCTGCTGGGTGAGGTGGAGGTGGTGTTCGGGTTTTGGGCCTTCGTGCTCGTCGCGGCGCTTTTCTGGCTGTCCGGCCAGGATGCGGCGGTGGGTTATCTGGAGGGACGAAACTTCACCGAGCCGATGTTCGTCTTCGTGGTGATGGTCATAGCGGCAAGCCGGCCGATTGTGACGACCGTGATTGGCATGGTGCGTCTGCTGGCCGCAATGATTCCCATCCACAAGGCGCTGGCAACCTATTTTCTGTGCCTGTCGGTCGTTCCGCTACTGGGCTCATTCATTACCGAGCCGGCGGCCATGACCCTTGCCGCACTGATGCTGCGGGACAGCTACTTCCAGCAGGGACTGTCCAACCGACTCAAGTACGCCACCCTGGGCATGCTCTTCGTTAATGTGTCCATCGGCGGGACAATGACCCATTTTGCGGCGCCACCCGTCCTGATGGTGGCAGCGAAGTGGCAGTGGGACACGCTTTTCATGATCTCCCATTTCGGCTGGAAAGCGGCCTTCGCGGTGTTTGTGAACGCAGTAGTACTGACCTGGTTCTTCCGGCGGGAAGTGGCTGCCAAAGGCCGTACCGACCATGACAGCCGCCGGGCTGCGACACCCCTCACCGTTACCGGCATCCACCTTCTGTTCCTGGTCGGTGCCATCTTTTTCGCGCACCACCCGGTCGTGTTCATGGGGCTCTTCCTGTTCTTTCTAGGCTTCACCCAGGCCTACAAGACCCATCAGGACCCGCTCATTCTCCGGGAAGGGCTGCTGGTCGCATTTTTCCTTGCTGGATTGGTTGTACTTGGTGGCATGCAGCAGTGGTGGCTCCAGCACGCCTTGGTGGGCGTCGAGCCGACTGTACTGTATTTCCTTGCCACGGCCTTGACCGCCATAACCGACAACGCGGCGCTGACCTATCTGGCCTCCCTGGTGGAGGGCGTCTCCCCTGAGTTCAAGTACGCCGTTGTTGCCGGCGCAGTCACGGGTGGTGGCCTCACCTTCATCGCCAATGCCCCTAACCCGGCCGGGGTGGCCATCCTGAAATCGAGTTTCGATGATGAGTCCATCAGCCCCATGGGCCTCTTCCTGGCTGCGCTGCCGCCAACTTGCGTGGCGATCTTCGCATTTCAAGTGCTGTGATGCTGAAGCCCAGCCTGATCCTGTGCTCCCGAAATTTGCAGTGGGTACTGGTGCAGGTCTTCCCGCGCCTGCGGGCATGGCCCATTCGGGACTGGCCCACCTTACTCGGCAAGGCCAATGAACTGGAGTCCGACCCGTTCGAACGGATCGGTCTGATCGCTGGACTCGTGCTGGTGACTTGGCTGCTGCGACCTCCGGACGACATGGAAGCGTCCTTCCTGCTCCTTTTTTTCACTCAGATGGTACTGGCCGTGCCCTTGCTCCTCGTTATCGCGGGACCGCTCTATCTCAGGCGTATCCGTAGAGGCTTGCAGGAAGCGTACAGGCAGGAACATCCGTCTCCAGAAGCGCCACGCCCCGAAGGGGAGTGAAATGGGAAGTCCCACGATCATGAAACATGCCGTTCACCGGCTCCTGATCCCTGTTGACGCAAAGGAAGGATCTCGCCGTGGCGTCGGCTACGCCATCAACCTGGCTAGACAGGCCGAGGACGTCGAAGCGTGCCTGCTCTACATCGTTGCACCTGTTCGTAACTGGGAAGTTCTGCGCTTCAGGACCGAGCAGGAAATTCATCGTCACTTTCAGGAGCGATCTGAGGTTTTTCTGCAAGAGGCGTCGGCGCCCCTGAAGGCTGCCGGCATTTCCTGCAAAACCTACTTCCGCGAACAGGAACCCGTATTTGGAATCCTCGATCTGGCAGAGCAGCTCGACTGCACCGCGATTGTGATTCCCAAGCCCGACTGGCTGGAGCGCATCTCGAGCGGGATGGGCCGCAACCTCAAAAGCGCCCAGCGGTCGATCCCCGTTGTACAAGTTCGCGCCGACGGCTCGGTGGAGCACTGATCAATTTCATGTTCCCGCAGCTGACATAGAACATCACCTCAAGAACAAGGAAAACAACATCTCTACAGGACACCAGGGTTATATGGTTGATAAACGATGCTGAAAATTGGACTGATTGGTTACGGCAAAGCCGGGCAAGCCGTGGCGAACGTGTTGCAGGCAGAGCCAGACTTGGAGCTGAGCTGGATCGCCCGCAGAACGCATCAGAATGCTTTTGATGAGTCCGGCGCCTGCAGCATTCCCGTCATCGGCCTGGACCAGATCGATCTCGCCAACTGGCTGGATAAGCACCCCGTCGACGCACTGGTCGACTTTTCCGGGCCGGAGGCTGTGCGCCAGTATGGAGAAGAGCTTCGTCGGCGTCGCCTGATGCTCGTCACCGCGATCTCTGCCTACAGTGACGCTGATCTGGCCTACATCCAGTCACTGGGGGAAGACGCGCGGGTCATGAGTTGCCCGAACATCACGCTGGGAATCAATTTCCTGATCCTCGCAGCAAGATTGTTGCGCGAGATAGCACCCCATGCGGACATCGCGATTCTCGAAGAGCACTTTCGCGACAAGCCTGAAGTCTCCGGTACTGCACGCAAAATCGCAGAGTCTCTGGAACTCGACGACGCCAACATCACGTCGCTACGGCTGGGCGGCATCGTCGGCCACCATGAGGTGGTATTCGGCTTCCCGTATCAAACGGTGCGGCTCAGCCATGATTCGATTCGGCGAGAGGCCTTCGGCACCGGTGCAGCGTTTGCCTTGCGTGAGTTGGCGGCACGTACCGAGCCGGGCTACTTCAGTTTTGAAGACTTGCTGATGCAGCGGTTGCGCACTCAATGGTTGCGTGCCTGAAAGAGAGCGTTTATTGCCAGGGCTCCCGCAGGCTCACGAACGGCATCAATCGTCATCCACCTCGAAACCCGATAGCGCCGCCCGCAACTCGAGCGGGGTCGGCCCCCGTTATTGCTGACAGTTGAAGTTTGTGGTTCGGATCTCTGTCCGAACCACAGGCGGCGGGGCCACGGTTTTTTCAGCGCTCGTCGAAACTCACCAGCAAACGCCCGCTGGTCGGCCGGGCCTGGCAGCTCAGCACAAAACCCTGGGCCATCTCGGAGCTTTCGAGGGTGAAGTTCTTGTCCATCTCGACCGTGCCTTCCAGCACCTTGGCGCGGCAGGTGCAGCACACGCCGGCCTTGCACGAGAAGGGCAGATCGAGACCGGCGTTGAGGGCCACGTCGAGCACGTGCTCGTTGGGCGCCATCATCATCTCGTGCTCCATGCCGTCGAGGATGACCGACAGGGCCACGCTCTTCGCGCTTTCGAGTTCGGGATGGAGTGTGCCGATCGGCACCACGCCCTTGGGCAGCGGCGTGTTGGCGGTGAAGCGCTCGGTATAGACCCGGCTTTCCGGCACGCCAGCCTCGATCAGGGTCTTCTGGGTCGCCTCGATCATCGCCTCGGGGCCGCAGATGAAGACTTCGTCCATGCTCTTCACCGGCAGCAGCGCGTCGATCACCGCCCGCACCTTGTCGCCGTCGATGCGGCCTTGCAGCAGGTCCACTTCCTGGGCCTGGCGGGACAGCACGTGGATCAGGGTCAGGCGGTCGCGGTAGCGGTCCTTCAGATCCTGCAGGGCTTCGTTGAACATCACCGAGGACATGCGGCGGTTGCCGTACACCAGGGTGAACTTGGATTCGGGCTGCTCTTCGAGCGTGGTGGCGGCAATCGACAGGATCGGCGTGATGCCCGATCCGGCGGCAAAACCGACCCGGTGGATGGCGCGCTGCTTTTTGACGACGAAACGGCCGTCCGGCGGCATCACGTTGAGGGTGTCGCCGGCCTTGACGGACTGCGCCGCCCAGTTCGAGAAGACGCCGCCTTCCACCGGACGGATGCCGATTTCCAGCTCGCCCTTTCTGGCGAGGCGGCTGCGCGGGCTGCTGATGGAGTAGCTGCGGCGCACTTCCTGGCCATCGACGACGGCCTTGACCGTCAGAAACTGGCCCGGCTCGAAGTGGAAGCGTTCCAGTTCGGCAGGCGGAATGTCGAAGGTGATGGCAACGGAGCCCGCCGCCTCGGGGCTGACGCGCTTGACGGTAAGTTCATGAAAACGGAGAGCGGACATTTTTGAATCTCCTGAAGCCCGTGAATAAATCGTAGCGAGCAGGCCCGAGCTTGCGACGAGGAGCGGAGCTGTACTTGCAGTACAGCGAGCACCGGAATCGCAAGCTCGGGACGCGCAGTAGATTTATTCACGGGCGGCCTAGTAAGGCTTGAAGTAATCGAAGGGCTCCTGGCAGTCGAGGCACTTGTAGAGCGCCTTGCATGCGGTCGAGCCGAATTGCGAAGAGACAACGGTGTGGGTCGAGCCGCACTGGGGGCAGGCCACCGGGTCGGCCGCGGGGCGTCGCATGAAGCGCACGACGCTGACGTCCGGCGTGGTCTGGTGCGGCGGCGCAATGCCGTAGGCGCGCAGCTTTTCCTTGGCGGCCTCGCTCATCCAGTCGGTGGTCCAGGCGGGAGACAGCTGGGTGATGACGCGGGCGGCAATGCCGGCACTTTCCAGCGTTGCCCGCACGTCGTCCTCGATCTGCCCCATGGCCGGGCAGCCGCTGTAGGTTGGCGTGATCACCACCTCCACCAGGCCGTCCGGGCCGCTTCTCACATCGCGCAGGATGCCGAGCTCCCGGAGGGTGACCACCGGAATCTCCGGATCGGTCAGGCCCTCCAGGGCGACCCACACCTGCTCAAGGGTGGCGGTGGTCATGGGCTTACCAGCAACCGTCGGGGTGAGCGCGGGCCAGGCTCTGCATTTCGGCGAGCAGAAAACCCAGGTGCTCGGAATGCAGGCCCACCTTGCCTTGCGGCACGTAGCCACGGACTTGCGGCCGGGTCAGCGTCGCTTCGGCCAGGGCGTCGTTCACCAGCGCATCCCAGGCGGCACGCAGGGTGCGCACATCCACGCCGACACCGGCTTCCACCGCGGCGGTTTCGGCCGGGCTGACCGTCCAGAACTCCTCGGTGTAGGGCAGCAGATGATTCACTGCGGCCTGGGCGCGGGTGTGGGATTCGTCGGTGCCGTCACCCATGCGCACGAGCCAGTCGCGGCTGTGGTGCAGGTGGTAGGTGGCTTCCTTCAGCGACTTGGCGGCGATGCCGGCAAGTGTGCTGTCGGCGGACGTCTGCAGCGCGTCCCACACGTGCACCATCAGCGCCGAATACAGGAAGTTGCGCACGATGGTGGTGGCGTAGTCGCGGTCGGCAACGGCGTAGCCCACCAGCGCGCCGTGATGGGGCAGCTCCAGCAGCGTGTAGTTGCGGAATTCCTGCGAGTCGCGGAAGTAGGCCAGCTTGTCTTCCGTCGTGCCGTCGCCCTTCAGTTCGGCGGCGCGCTGGTAGAGCAGCCGGGCCTGGCCGATCAGGTCGAGGCTGACGTTGGCGAGGGCCAGGTCTTCTTCGAGGATCGGGCCGTGGCCGCACCATTCGGCATCACGCTGCCCGAGAACCACGGCGTTGTCGGCCAGATGCAGCAGGTAGTCGATGGTCGCGCTCATTACATGTGCCCCACTTCATCGGGAATTTCATAGAAGGTCGGGTGACGGTAGATCTTGTCGGCGGCCGGATCGAAGAACTCGCCCTTCTCGTCCGGGTTGCTGGCGGTGATCGATGCCGAGGGCACGACCCAGATGCTCACGCCTTCCTGGCGGCGGGTGTACACGTCGCGGGCCATGTGCAGGGCCTGGCTGGCGTCGGCCGCGTGCAGGCTGCCGCAGTGCTTGTGTTCGAGGCCCTGCTTGCTGCGGACGAAGATTTCCCAGAGGGGCCATTCTTTAAGGGCGGTGGTGGTCATGCTGCCTCCTTCATTGCACGTTCTTGCTGTTTGCGGGCGTAGGCCTGGGCGGCGTCGCGCACCCACTGGCCATCGTTGTGGGCCTTGACGCGGGTGGCCAGGCGTTCCTTGTTGCAGGGGCCGTTGCCTTCCACGGTGTCCCAGAATTCCTGCCAGTCGATCTGGCCGTAGTCGTAGTGCTGGCGTTCCTCGTTCCACTTGAGGTCGGGGTCCGGCAGGGTGATGCCGAGCACCTTGGCCTGGGGCACGGTGGCGTCCACGAACTTCTGGCGCAGGTCGTCGTTGCTGATGCGCTTGATGCCCCAGCGCATGCCCTGCGCACTGTTGGGACTGTCGGCGTCGGGCGGCCCGAACATGGCGAGGCACTTCCACCACAGGCGGTTCACCGCGTCCTGCACCATCTCGCGCTGGGCCTGGGTGCCCTTCATCATCACCAGCAGGGCTTCGTAGCCCTGGCGCTGGTGGAAGGACTCTTCCTTGCAGACCCGCACCATGGCGCGGGAATACGGGCCGTAGGAGCAGCGGCACAGGGGGATCTGGTTCATGATCGCGGCACCGTCCACCAGCCAGCCGATCGCGCCCACGTCGGCCCAGTTGAGGGTCGGGTAGTTGAAGATCGAGCTGTACTTGGCCTTGCCGGAATGCAGGCCTTCGAGCAACTGGTCGCGGCTGGTGCCGAGGGTTTCGGCGGCCGAGTACAGGTAGAGGCCGTGGCCGCCCTCGTCCTGCACCTTGGCGATCAGGATGGCCTTGCGCTTGAGGCTGGGCGCGCGGGAGATCCAGTTGCCTTCGGGCAGCATGCCGACGATTTCGCTGTGGGCGTGCTGGCTGATCTGGCGCACCAGGGTCTTGCGATAGGCTTCCGGCATCCAGTCCTGCGGCTCGATACGGCCATCCGCGTCGATGCGGGCGTCGAAACGGGCCATCAGTTCTGCGTCTTCGGTGGACGGGGTGACCGCCACCGTCTTCTGTCCGGCCTGGTCGGGCACGTTGAAGGATTGTGTGTACATGGTGTTCTGTCTCCTCTCGGGTTGAACCTAATCAGGATCGTTACAGCAGCCAGGCGGGCTGGCGTTTTTCCAGGAAGGCGGCGATGCCGTCCTTGGCCTCGTCGGTGGCCCGCTGGCGGGCGATGCGTTGGGCGGTTTCCTCGCTCACCGCGTCGTCGATGGGGCGTCCGGTCACGGCGGCAATCAGATCCTTGGCGGCCTTCTGGGCCTGGGGTGCGCCGGCAATCAGGGTGTCGGCCAGCGCGGCAACCGCCGCATCCAGCGCATCCACCGCCACCACCTCGCCCACCAGCCCGATGGCCAGCGCCCGCTCGGCCGAAACACGCTCGGCGCTCTGAAAGATGCGTAGCGCGTGACGCGGCCCGACGGCGCGCAGCACGTAGGGGCTGATCACCGAAGGAATGATTCCGAACTTCACTTCTGAGGTCGAAAACACCGCGTCGGCAGAGGCAACCGCCATGTCGCAGGCCGCCGCCAGCCCGGTGCCGCCGCCCAGCGCCGCGCCATGAACCCGGGCGATGGTCGGCTTGGACATGTCCGACAAGGCCCGCAACATGCCGGCAAAGCGCCGGGCGTCGGCCAGGTTTTCAGCCTCGCCAAAGGCCGAGGCGCGCTTCATCCAGTTGAGGTCGGCACCAGCGGAGAAATGCTTGCCCCGCCCGGCCAGGACCACGACGCGAACGCCAGCGTCCCCGTCCAGCTCGGCGCAGGCCTCGCCCAGATCGGCGATGAGCTGCTCGTTGAAGGCGTTGAAGACGTCCGGACGGTTCATCCAGATCGTCGCCACCCGGCCGCTGCGGGTGATCTCGAGGGTTTCGTAGGCTTGCGTCATGGCCGCTCGGTGCTTACTGGGAGATCGTCCAGTCGCCGTTCTTCACTTCCAGCATGCGGAAGGACGACAGATCGAGGCCCATGTGGTCGGTGGCCGACATCGTCACCTTGCCGCTGGAGCCGACGTAGCCCCTGGTGGCTTCGATGGCATCGCGAACCTTGGCCTTGTCGGTGCTGCCGGCACGCTTGATCGCATCGACAGCCAGCATCAGGCCGTCGTAGGCGTAGCCGCCGAAGGTGGACACGTCCTGCTTGTAGCGCTCCTTGTAGGCCTTGTCGTAGGCAAGCACGACGGGCTTCTGCGGGTCGTTGGCGGGCAGCTTGTCGCCGATCAGCTGGGCCGGGGACGGCAGGCGCACGCCTTCGGCAGCCGGGCCGGCGAGCTTCAGGAACTCATCCGACGCCACGCCGTGGGACTGGTACAGGGGCAGCGTGATGCCGAGCTGCTTGTAGTTCTTGGTGACGATGGCCGGGCCCTGGCCGAGGCCGAACACGAAAACCGCCTGCACGCCCGGGGCGCTCTTGATCTTGGTGAGCTGCGGGCTCATGTCGGTGTCCTTGGGGCCGTAGGTTTCGTTGGCCACCAGGGTGATGCCGTACTTGCCCGCCACCAGTTCGGTTTCCTTCTTGCCGGACTGGCCGAAACCGCTGGTTTCGGAGAACAGCGCCACCTTGGTGAGGCCGCGCTTCTTCATGTCCTCAAAGACCTTCTCGGCGGCCATGCGGTCGGTGTGGGGCGTCTTGAAGACGAACTTCTTGACCGGCTCGACAATCACCACGGCACCCGCCAGCGATATGAAGGGCGTGCCCGATTTTTCGGCCAGCGGCACCATCGACATGGTGGAACCGGTGGTGGTGCCGCCGATCAGGATGTCCACCTTGTCGTCGTCCAGCAGGCGCTTGGCAAAGCCATTGGCCTTGTTGGCGTCGCTGCCGTCGTCGTAATGGACGAGCTGCAGCTGGCGGCCGAGCACGCCGCCCTTCTTGTTGATGTCCTCCACGTACAGCTGGAGGGTTTTGAGTTCCGGGTCGCCCAGGAAGGCGGCGGGGCCGGTCACCGACAGCACCGAACCGACCTTGATCGGATCGGAAGCCATCGCGGTCAGGCTGCCCAGCGCCAGTACGGCGCCAGCCAGAAAGGTCTTCAGCGTTTTTTTCATTGGGTTGTCTCCTCTACGGGTGGTGTGTGTCAAACGCGTTCGATGATGATGGCAATGCCCTGGCCGACGCCGATGCACATGGTGCACAGCGCATAGCGGCCGCCCCGCCGGGCCAGTTCGTAACTCGCGGTGGTCACCAGCCGGGCGCCGCTCATGCCCAGCGGATGGCCCATGGCGATGGCGCCGCCATTGGGGTTCACACGTGCTTCGTCGTCGGCCAGGCCGAGGTCGCGCAGCACCGCAAGGCCCTGGGCGGCGAAGGCTTCGTTGAGTTCGATGACGTCCATCTGGGCCAGCGTGAGGCCGGCCTTGGCGAGCACCTTGCGCACGGCCGGCGCCGGGCCGAAACCCATGATCCGCGGCGCGACACCGGCGGTGGCCATCGCCACCACGCGGGCCTTCGGGGTCAAACCGTGCTTCGCAGCGGCGGCACCGGACGCCAGCAGCAGCGCACAGGCGCCGTCGTTGACGCCGGAGGCGTTTCCGGCGGTAACCGACAGCTCGGGGCCATTGACGCCCTTCAGCTTGGCCAGCATGTCCAGCGTGGTCTCGGGGCGCGGATGCTCGTCGGTGGTGAAGACAAGCGGCTCGCCCTTCTTGCGCGGGATCTCCACCGGCACCAGCTCGTCGGCAAAGCGCCCGGCTGCGTTGGCGGTGGCCCAGCGCTGCTGGGAGCGCAGCGCAAAGGCGTCCTGGTCGGCGCGGGAGATGCCGAAGTCAGCGGCGACGTTGTCGGCCGTCTGGGGCATCGAGTGGGTTTCGTAGAGCTTCTTCATCATCGGGTTGATGAAGCGCCAGCCGATGGTGGTGTCGAAGATTGCCGCGTTGCGGGAGAAGGCCGATTCGGCCTTGCCCATCACGAAAGGCGCACGGGACATGCTTTCGACGCCGCCGGCGATCATCAGCTCGGTTTCACCCGACTTGATGGAGCGCGCCGCCAGGCCGATGGCGTCCATGCCGGAACCGCACAGACGGTTCACCGTGGTGCCCGGCACCTCGATGGGCAGGCCCGACAGCAGGCCGGACATGCGCGCCACGTTGCGGTTGTCTTCGCCGGCCTGGTTGGCGCAGCCGTAGATGATGTCCTCGACGGCCGCCCAGTCGACTTGCGGGTTGCGGGCCATCAGGGCCTTGAGGGGCACCGCACCCAGGTCGTCCGGGCGCACGCTGGCGAGGGTGCCGCCGTAGCGGCCGATGGGCGTGCGGATGGCGTCGCAGATAAAGGCTTCGGTCATGGTGTCGTCCTCAGATCTGCTTGGGGCGCTGGTCGAGCACGCGACGGGCCTTGCCGGTCTGGGTGCGCGGGATGGAGTCGAAGTCCATGACGTTCACCTTGGTCGAGATGCCGATGATGGTCTTGATGTGGTGCTGCAGCGCGCGGGCGATCTCTTCGATGGTGCCGCGGCCGAGCTTGCCGGACAGCTCGCGCTGCACTTCGCAACGCACTTCCACGTTGTCCATGTGGCCGTCGCGGGTCAGCACGATCTGGTAGTTGCCGGTCAGCCGCTGGTCGCGCAGGATCTGCTCCTCGATCTGGGTCGGGAACACATTCACGCCGCGCACGATCAGCATGTCGTCGGAACGACCGGTGATCTTGTCCATGCGCCGGAACGAGCGCGAGGTGGGCTTGAGCAGGCGGGTCAGGTCGCGGGTGCGGTAGCGGATGACCGGGAAGGCTTCCTTGGTCAGCGAGGTGAACACCAGCTCGCCCTCTTCGCCGTCGGGCAGCACTTCGCCGGTTTCAGGGTCGATGATCTCGGGGTAGAAATGGTCTTCCCAGATCACCGGGCCGTCCTTCGATTCGATGCATTCACAGGCCACGCCGGGGCCCATGACTTCGGTCAGGCCGTAGATGTCGATGGCGTCGATGCCGAGCTTTCGCTCGATCTCGGCACGCATGCCCTGCCCCCACGGCTCGGCGCCAAAGATGCCGACCTTCAGCGAGATTTCGTCGGGCTTGATGCCCAGGCGCTCGAACTCCTCGGCGATCACCAGCGAGTAGGACGGGGTGACCATGATGATTTCGGGCTTGAAGTCCATGATCTGCTGGACCTGCTTTTCGGTCTGGCCGCCGGACATCGGCACCGCACAGCAGCCGGCGCGCTCGACACCGAAGTGGGCGCCAAGGCCGCCGGTGAACATGCCGTAGCCGTAGGCGATATGCACCATGTCGCCGGCCCGGCCGCCCGCGGCGCGGATCGAACGGGCAACCACGCTGGCCCAGTTGTCGATGTCGTTTTTGGTGTAGCCCACGACCACCGACTTGCCGGTGGTGCCGCTGGAGGCGTGCAGGCGGGCCAGCTTGTTGCGGGGCACGGCAAAGAGGCCAAACGGGTAGTTGTCGCGCAGGTCCGTCTTGGTCATGAACGGAAATTTCGCGAGGTCGGCCAGCGTTTTCAGGTCGTCCGGATGAATGCCTTTTTCAACGCAGCGCGCGCGATAGGGGGCGACGTTGTCGTAGCTGTGGCGCAGCGACCACTTCAGGCGCTCGAGTTGCAGGGCCGAGATTTCGTCGCGGCTGGCGGTTTCGATGGGCTCGAGATCGCCGGGCTGGGGGATTTTTGCGGTCATGGGGTGTCTCTCTCCTCTCCGTGTTATTCGGTACAGGGCCGCTCAGGACTTCTCGGCAGCCAGTCCGGCAATGACTTCGCCGGAAATACGGTAGCTCTTGCCCCGGAACAGGGCGATGGTCTTGCCCGCGCTGTCCCGCACCGTCACGTCATAGACGCCGGTGCGGCCGGCCTGGGATTGTTCGACGGCTTCGGCATCCAGCGTGTCGCCCTCGCGGCCAGGCGCCAGAAAGTCGATGTTGCAGGCGGAGGCCACCGTGTTCTTGTTGTAGCTGTTGCAGGCGTAGGCAAAGGCGCTGTCGGCCAGGGTGAAGATCAGGCCGCCGTGGCAGATGTGATGACCATTCACCATGTCGCCGCGCACCGTCATCGAGATCCGCGCATAGCCCGGCCGCACCGCCTCGATCTTCATGCCGAGGGCGTTGGTGGCGCGGTCGCGGGCCCACATGCATTCCGCGACGGCTTCGGCCAGGGCCTGGGCTTCGGCGGCGTTGGGGTGCTTATCGGTCATGGAGGGTCTTTCCGGCGGAAACCCGCTGCTGAATGAGGGGCGAGATGCGGTAGCGGTCTTCGCCGTAAAACTGGCCGAGATTGGCGAGCACCCGGCAGATGGCCGGCAGCCCGGCCAGATCGGCCCAGGCCAGCGGCCCGCGGGGGTAATTGACGCCCAGGCGCATGGCCGCATCGGCACCCGCCGCATCGCAGACGCCCTGATTCACCGCGTCGGCGGCCTCGTTGGCGAGCATGGCCACGGTACGCATCACCACCAGACCGGGCAGATCCGCAAGGCGCGACACCGAGAAACCGGCCGCCTGCAGCAGGCCGATGGCAGCGCCGACGGTCGGCGCAAAGCACCCCTGGGCAGCACTCATCGCCAGCCGGCTGGCCTGGGTGTAGTCGAGGGCCAGATCGATCAGCACCGTGTTGGCGATGCCGCTGTCGGCCGCCCGGCGGGTGGCCGTGCGGCCGTCGGTAAGGTAGATCACCGCCTCGCCGGCCTCGGCGATACGGTCGTCGTCGGCCTCGCCCCAGGTGTAGGCGATGTTCCGTTCATGCAGCCGGTCGGCCAGGGCCAGCGCAGCGGCGGATTCGCCATGCAGCACGATCCGGCCCGGCACGCTCTGGGCGACGGCATTCTTGGCCAACGGGCGCTCGGCGCCTTCCCGGTAATCGTAGAAACCACGGCCGCTCTTGCGACCGTAGAAGCCGGCATCCACCAGCTCCTGCTGGATCAGCGACGGCAGAAAGCGCTGGTCGTTGAAGAAGGCGTTCCACACCGAGCGGGTCACGGCGAAATTCACGTCGTGGCCGATCATGTCCATCAGCTCGAAAGGCCCCATGCGAAAGCCGCCGGCCTCGCGCATCACCGCGTCGAGGGTGGCGCAGTCGGCGCCGCCTTCGTTGAGGATGCGCAGGGATTCGGCGTAGTACGGCCGGGCCACCCTGTTGACGATGAAGCCGGGCGTCGAGCGGGCATGCACCGGCGTCTTGCCCCAGGCCGCCGCGGTGGCAAACAGCGTGTCGGCCACGGCCTTGTCGGTGGCGAGGCCGGAGACGATCTCCACCAGCGCCATCAGCGGCGCCGGGTTGAAGAAGTGCAGGCCGGCCAGACGCTCGGGACGCTTGAGGGCGGCGCCGATGGCGGTGACGGAAATCGACGAGGTGTTGGTGCCAAAAATGCAGTCGGCGCCGACGATGGCTTCGAGATCGCGGTAGAGCGTTTGCTTGGCTTCCAGGCTTTCGACGATGGCTTCGACCACCAGCGCGGCGTCCGCCAGATCGGCCAGTTGCTCGACCGGCAGCAGTCGCGCGCCGGCGGCTTGTGCCGCATCAAGCGTGAGCTTGCCTTTTTCGGCCAGACGGGCGAACTGGGCACGGATGCCGGCCACCGCCTTGGCCGCGGCTTCGGGGCGGTTGTCGAGCAGCTTGACCACGTGGCCGGCGGCCGCCGCCACCTGGGCGATGCCGGCCCCCATGGCGCCGGTGCCGACCACGGCCACGACGGAAGAAGTTTTGAGCGCCTCGGTCACGCTCATTCCCCGGTGAACTTCGGTGCGCGCTTTTCCATGAAGGCGGCGACGCCTTCGGCGTAATCCGGGCTCCAGCCCAGTTCGCGCATGAAGCTGCCTTCAAAGGAAAGTTGCTGCTCGAGCGTATGGCCCGGCGCCGCGTGCAGGGCCTGGCGAGTCCGCACCAGGGCCTTGGTGGGCGCGGTGGAAAGCTGCGTGGCCAGACGATCGACGCTGGCGACGAACTCGGCATCTTCGACGGCGGCCCAGATCAGGCCCCATTCGGCGGCCTTTTCGGCGGGCAGTTTTTCGGCCAGCAGGGCCAGGCCCATGGCGCGGGCCATGCCGACGCGCTGGGGCAGGAACCACGTACCGCCGGTGTCGGGCACCAGGCCGATCTTGCTGAAAGCCTGCAGGAAGGACGCCGACTTGGTGGCGACAACCAGGTCACAGGCCAGCGCCACGCTGGCGCCGGCGCCGGCGGCAATGCCGTTCACCGCGGCGATGGTGGGCACGCGCAGGTTTTGCAGGCGCAGCACCAGCGGCTTGTAGTTCTTCTCGACCACGTTGCCGATGTCCGGCATGGGCCGGCCCGGGGCGATGGCCATTTCGGGGTCGGCCAGATCCTGACCGGCGCAGAACGCCCGGCCGGCGCCCGTGAGCACCAGCACGCGGATGGTGGGGTCGGACTGGACGGTGTCGAGGGCGTCGCGCAGTTCGACGTGCATCTCGCCGGTGAAGCTGTTGAGCTTGTCCGGGCGGTTCAGCGTCAGGCGAGCAATGCCCGCCTCCACCGTGAAGAGGATGTTCTGGTAGTCCATGACGATTCCTCAGGCGTGGTAGCGGCGCTGAACGACGCGGAAGCGGTTGGCGACAAAGGCCGAATCCGAGTAGGAGGCGTTGGCCGCCGGGTTGCCGCCGGTGCCGTGATAGTCGGAGTACGCCGCCGACTGGTTCACAAAGACGCCGCCGGTCAGGTTGATGGACAGGGCGACCTTGCTGCGCCAGGTGGCTTCGGTCATCGCGTCGATCACGTCCTGCCTGGTGGAATACACGCCGGCAGTGAGCGCCCCGTGGGTGCTGACGACGCGCTCGGACAGGGCGATGGCGGCGGCGGTGTCGGCCACCTTGACGATGAAGCTGATCGGGCCGAAGCGCTCTTCCATGTAGAGCTTCTCGTCGGCGGCATCGCAGGCCAGCAGCACCGGGGTGCGCACGGTGGCGGCCGGGAAGTCCGGGTTGTCGAGCTTGGCGGAGGCCAGCACGATCTTGCCCAGAGCGCCGCTGTTGGCAAGATTGATGCGCTCCGCGGTGTCGGCGGACTGGATCGCGCCGAGCACCGCATGGGCAACTTCGGGCTTGGACAAAAAGCGCTCGACCGATTTGGCCAGGTCGGCACAGAACTCGTCATAAGACTTGTGGCCGTCTTCGGTTTCGATGCCATCGGCCGGCACGAACAGCGCCTGGGAGGTGGTGCACATCTGGCCCGAGTAAAGCGACAGGGTGAAGGCCAGGTTGCCCAGCATCGCCTTGTAGGCGTTGGTGGAGTCGATGACGATGTTGTTCACACCGGCCAGCTCGGCATACACCTGAGCCTGGCGGGAATTGTCGATGAGCCACTGGCCAAACACGTTGCCGCCGGTGAAATCCACCGACTTGACCGCCGGGTGGGTGGCCAGAGCCTGGGTGGTGGTGCGCTTGTCGGTGACGCACAGGCTGACCAGGTTGGGGTCGATGCCGTTTTCGGCCAGCACGGCGCGCACCGTGCGAACGGTGATGGCGGCCGGCAGGATGGCGTTGCTGTGCGGCTTGACGATCACCGCGTTGCCGGTGGACAGCGCCGCGAACAGGCCCGGGTAGGTGTTCCAGGTGGGGAAGGTGCTGCAGCCGATCACCAAGCCGATACCCCGGCCGACGATCTGGAAGTGCTTCTTCATGACCAGCGCCGGGTTCTTGCCCTGGGGCTTTTCCCAGACGGCCTCGGCGGGCACGAAGCTCTGCTCGCGCCAGGCATAGGCCACGGCTTCGAGGCCACGGTCCTGGGCGTGGGGGGCGCCGGCCTGGAAGGCCATCATCCAGCCCTGGCCGGTGGTCATCATCACCGCGTGGGCCAGCTCGAAGCTCTGTTTGTTGAGGCGCTCGAGGATTTCGAGGCAGATGCCGGTGCGGCCATCGGCACCCACGGCCTGCCAGCCCTTCATGGCGTGAAGGCCGGCGGCGATCAGCGCGTCCGGGTCGCACACCGGGTAGCTCACGCCCAGTTCGATGCCATAAGGCGAGGATTCACCGCCCTGCCAACCGCTCTGCCCCGGCTGCCCCAGTTCGAATTGCTGGCCCAGATGCGCCTCGAAAGCGCGCTTGCCGTCGTCGGGCGCGGTTTCGCCATACACCTTGGGGCTGGGCATTTCCGGGTAGGCCGACCAGTAAGTGCGGGTGGCGATGGCGCCGAGGGCCGCTTCGAGGGTGGCGCGATGCTTTTCGAACAGGGGATGAGTCATTCGTCTGTCTCCGTTTGGGTTTTGTCTTCTGGAGCAAACGTTACAAACCTAGATGATCCATGTCAATGCTGGGTATCGCATTTTATTGGTAAGAAGATCAAAAATTCCACCCATAGAAACTAGTTCCATATTTTAAAACATGATTATTTTCAGTTAGTTATTTTCATAAATTTCAAAAATAGCCCTGATTTTTGCGCACAAAAAAAGATTCGAGTTTTTTCTGAGACGCAAAAACAAGATACATTTTTACTATAAAATAATTTTATTTTGTATCGTTTAATCGCCACCCAGCAGAGTGGTTTTACAGGTCAAAGGCGAACATGACACGCATCCTCATGCATCCCTCGGGCAAGTCGGTGGAGTGCGCCGACGGCGACACCGTGCTGATGGCCCTCGAGAAGGCCGGCTACGCGCTGCCCAACAACTGCCGGGCCGGCGCTTGTGGCGAGTGCAAGGTCAAGGTCAGCTCGGGGCAGTTCGATCAGGGCATGGTTCTCGACATGGCCCTGTCCCGCGACGAGCGTCGCCAGGGCTACGGCCTGATGTGCATGGCCAAGCCGATTTCCGAGGTACTGGGTATTGAATGGGGCACGGCCGACGCCCGCCCCCGGCTCTTTCCGCCGCGTGACGATGCCCGCTTTGTGCTCACCGACAAGCACCGGCTTACCGACAGGGTGGTCGAACTGCGGCTGCGTCCGGTTGGCGAGCCGATCCGCTACTGGCCCGGCCAGTACGTGACGCTGGGCCATCCGGATGGCGGCATTCCGGCCCGCGCCTATTCCATCGCCAACACCCCGCGCCCGGATGGCGAACTGGTGCTGCAGGTGGCCCGCGCCGAGGGCGGCATCACCAGCAACTGGATCCACGATCAGCTGCAGCCCGGCGCCAGCCTTACGCTGGCCGGCGCCTACGGCAGCTTCATCGGCGACCCGTCTGTCGATACGCCGGTGCTGTGCCTGGCGGCAGGCACCGGCCTCGCGCCCATCCTGGCGCTCACCGAAGCGGCCCTGCGGCGCGGCTTTCGCCAGCCGGTAAGCGTGGTTTTTTCGGCGCGCACCCGGGCCGATATCTACGGCCAGGGCCTGATGGCCTGGTGGCGCGCCCGCCACCCCGGCTTCGACTACCGGATCACCCTCACCCGCGAAAGACAGCACGGCCACCTCGCCGGGCGCATCCGGGCGGTGCTGCCCGGGCTGTTTCCCGACCTGTCGAAGCACACCGTCTTTGCGGCCGGCAGCCCCGATTTCGTGGCGAGTTGCGTGACCGCGGCAAAGGCACTGGGAGCCCGGCCCGAGCTCATCCACACCGAAGCCTTCTTCGCCCGGCAGCAGCCGGCAGAGCCCGATGCAGACCATCTTCTGGTCACCTGAGGCGCGCCAGGGCTGCCTGCCCGCGCTACCCAGATCCAGGGCGAGCCGCTAGACTACTTCGCTTTTCTGCCTCATTCACTCGGCAAATCCAGTGCTGCCCCCGATCCAGAAACGTCTCGACGACTTCCGTCAGCAAGGCCGTGTGCAGGCCGGCTCCCTCATCATTTCAGTCTTTGGCGACGCGGTTTTGCCGCGGGGCAGCCGTATCTGGCTGGGCAGCCTGATTCGCCTGCTGGAGCCGCTGGAACTCAACGAGCGCCTGGTGCGCACCTCGGTATTCCGCCTCGCCAAAGAGGAATGGCTGCGCACCGAACCCTCGGGCCGGCGCACCGATTATCTGCTCACGCCGTCTGGCCAGCGCCGCTTCGAAGAAGCTTCGCGGCACATCTACGCTTCCAGCGCCCCCCGCTGGGACCGCCGCTGGCGACTCATCATCACGGTGGGCGAACTGCCGCCCAAACGCCGCGAAGCCCTGCGCCGCGCGCTGTTCTGGCAAGGCTTCGGGGTTCTCAATGGCGATTGTTTCGTGCACCCGAGCGCCGATCTGTCGGCGGCCTTCGACGCGCTGATCGCCGAAGGCCTGTCGGACGTACTCGGCAAGCTCAAGCCGCTGCTCGCCGCCGACGCCCAGTTCGGCAACGCCGCCAACGACATCGACATGGTGCACGGCGCCTGGAACCTGGAACGGCTGGCCGGCGTTTACGCCGAGTTCGTCGAGTGCTATCAGCCCGTTCTCGAACAACTGCGCGCCGAGGGACAGGCGGAAATCGACGGCGAAAGCGCCTTCCTGCTGCGCATCCTGCTGATCCACGACTACCGCCGCCTGCTCCTGCGCGACCCGGAACTGCCCGACGTGCTGCTTCCGCCCGAGTGGCCGGGGCAAAAGGCCCGGCTGCTGTGCAAGGAACTCTACCGCCGCCTGCTCGCCCCCTCCGAGCGCCACCTGGACGCCCACTTCCAGCTTGCCGACGGGCAGACGCCCGAAGTCACCCCGACGCTCCACGAGCGCTTTCGGGAAGACGACCCGCTGGCCGTTCCGGCCTGATTCAGAGGCAAGCACGGGTAGGTCGAGTTAGCCCGCAGGGCGTAACCCGACACCGACATGAACGTCGATGGACACATCGGATGTCGGGTTACGCTGCGCTAACCCGACCTAGTCGCCCCTAATCTTCCTTCTTGCGCAAGGCCACCAGCGGCACCACGTCCGGCATGTGGATGCGCTTGCGATCGGCTTCGACGGCGCTCAACGGCGCGGTTTCCACCATCGTCGCCAGGCTGCGCCGGGTCAGATCCTGGTAGGTTGCGGTGCCCTCCCCTTTCCAGCGGATCTCCTCGTCGCTCAGTTCGCGGATCACCCTGGCCGGCATGCCGGCCACCAGCACCCGCGGCGGAATCTCGGCGCCGGCCTTCACAAAGGCGCTGGCCGCCACGATGGACGATTCGCCGATGATGGCGTTGTCCATGATCACCGCGTTCATCCCCACCAGCGCATTCCGGCGGATGCGGCAGCCGTGCAGCACCGCCCCGTGGCCGATGTGGCCGTTCTCCTCGACCACCGTGTCGGTGCCCGGAAAACCGTGCATCACGCAGGTGTCCTGCAGGTTGGCGCCGCGCTCGAGAATGAGCCGCCCGAAATCCCCGCGCAGGCTGGCGCACGGCCCCACGTAGCACTCGGGGCCGACGATCACGTCGCCGATCAGCACCGCGGACGGGTGCACATAGGCGCTCGGGTCCACCACTGGAACGATGCCGTCGATGGCATACACGCGCAGCGTTGTCGTCATGAATTGATCTCCTTGGTTGACAGATGGTTTCTTATAATGAAATCTATTCTTCAATGCGTAACATAACCGAGAATTCAGGATCATGAGTGAAGAACTGGAAGGAAAGCACGGCGTACAGTCCCTGGAAGTAGGGATGGGCATCCTCAAGGCGATGGTCGGCGGCCAGCGCTCGATGATGCTCAAGGACATCGCCGCCGCCGCCGAAATGCCGCCCTCCAAGGCCCACCGCTACCTGGTCAGCCTGATCCGCGTCGGGCTGGTCGAGCAGGATCCGCTCACCTCCCGCTACAACATCGGCCCCTTCGCCCTCAAGATCGGCCTGGTCGCCATCGACCGCCTGGACCGGGTGCGCCTGGGCATGGCGGCCATCGCCGAGCTGCGCGACACCATCAACGAAACCACCGCCCTCGCCGTGTGGGGTGACCACGGCCCGGTGATCGTCCGCTGGGAACGTCCCAACCGCCCGATCATCGTCAACGTGGTTACCGGCACCCACCTCAAACTGCTCAGTTCGGCGGCCGGCCGCGTCTTTGCCGCGTGGCTGCCGCGCGAGCAAGTGGAAGAGCAGATCCTCAAGGAACTGGCCGCAGGCAGCGCCCCCGCCGACATCCACACCCTCGATGACGCCTACGCCATGCTCGCCGAAGTCGAGCGCGAAGGCGTCGCCGCCATCTCCGGCAACTACGCGGTAAAAGGCGTCGAAGCGGTGGCGGCGCCGGTCTTCAATTTCAAGAACGAACTCACCATGGCGCTGGTCATCGTCGGCGTCGAAGGCTCCACCGACATGCGCGCCGAAAGCCCGACGATTCTTGAATTGAAGCACTCTGCGCACAGCCTTTCAGTCCGCCTGGGCTCGACGCGCGACACCGCAGCGGCGCCGTAGCAGACCTCGCCTCACCGCTTCCGTACCCCTTCAGATCCCGGCCACGCGCCGGGATTTGCGCTTCTGGCCGGGGGCACCACAAGGCGCTGCGGACGCCCTTTCCACCGTCCTCCAAATTGCGATACAAATTTTTTCCTTGACTAGCATTTTTGTATCATTTCTAATCTGCAGAACAGATTACAAAATACAGAACCCGCCCGATCACGGCGCAGGTCACCCGTCCAACACCCGGCACGACAGGAGACAAAAATGAACCACCAACGTGATACCAACCCGTCAGGAAGGGGTGCGTAATGCTTGCCCAATTCCTCCAGTTCCTCTTCTCGGGTGCCACCGTCGGCGCCACCTACGCCCTCGCGGCCCTGGGCTTCACGCTCATTTACAACGCCAGCAACGTGATCAACTTCGCCCAGGGCGAATTCATCATGCTGGGCGGCATGCTGGCGGTGTTCTTCACCCAGTCCGGCCTGCCCCTGCCGGCGGCCCTGGTGCTGGCCATCCTGATTCCGGCCATCGTCGGCATCGTGGTTGAAAAGCTGGCCATCGAGCCGGTGAAGGGCGCCGAAACCGTCACCCTGATCATCATCACCATCGGCGCCTCGCTGGTGATCCGCGGCCTCACCGCCGTCTTTCTGGGCAAGGGCACGCACAGCCTGCCGGCCTTCTCCGGCGACACCCCGATCGAAATCCTCGGCGCCACCCTGATGCCCCAGAGCCTGTGGGTGCTCGGCGTCACCGCCGTGGTGGTGGTCGTGCTGTGGTACTTCTTCAACCGCACCCTGACCGGCAAGGCCATGCTGGCCACCTCCTACAACAGCCTCGCGGCAGAGCTGGTCGGCATCAACACCAGCAAGGTGCTGTTCATGAGCTTCGCCATGTCGGCGGCGCTGGGCGCCGTGGGCGGCATCCTGGTCACCCCGATCACCCTCACCTCCTACGACGTGGGCATCATGCTCGGCCTCAAGGGCTTCGTGGCGGCGGTGGTCGGCGGGCTTGGCAACGGCCTCGGCGCCGTCATCGGCGGCCTACTGGTGGGCATTCTCGAATCCTTCGGCGCGGGCTACCTGTCCTCGGCCTACAAGGATGCGATCCCCTTCGTGCTGATCCTCTTCATCCTCTTCTTCATGCCCCGCGGCCTGTTTGGCGCCCGGGTCACCGACCGGGTGTAAACATGCAGAAACGCGCCTACTTCGGGCTCTACATCGTCATCGCGGTGCTCGCCGTGCTGCCGCTGGTGGTGCCCAACAGCTTCTATCTCGACCTGGCCATCCGCATGGCCATCAACGCGGTGATCGTCCTCGGCCTCAACCTGCTGATCGGCTTTGCCGGCCAGATCAGCCTGGGCCATGCCGGCTTCCTCGGCATCGGGGCCTATGCCTCGGCGGTGCTGCCCACCCATTTCGGCTGGCATCCGCTGCTGGCGATGGGCGCCGGCGCAGCCGTCACGGGCTTGCTGGCGGCAGTGCTGGCGCGCCCGATCTTCAAGCTCAAGGGCCAATACCTGGCCATGGCGACCCTCGGCCTGGGAATCATCATCAACATCGCCATCCGCAATGAGGCCGCCTGGACCGGCGGCCCCGACGGCATGCCGGTGCCGACGATGGGCCTCATGGGCTTCGAACTCGCCAGCGACAAGCACTGGTACTGGGTCGTTGCCCTGATGCTGTCGGTGAGCGTGTGGGCTTCCATCAACCTCATCGACTCGCCCTTCGGCCGCGCCCTGCGCGCCTTGCACGGCTCGGAAGTCGCCTCGCAGGTGGTGGGCGTGGACGTGGTGCGCTACAAGGTCGCCATCTTCGTGATGTCGGCGGTGTTTGCCAGCCTGATGGGCAGCGTCACCGCCCATTACGTGGGCTTCGTCACTCCCAACCTGGCCGACTTCTTCCACTCGATCGAGCTGGTGACCATGGTGGTGATCGGCGGCATGGCCTCGGTGTATGGCTCACTGATCGGCGCGGTGCTGCTCACCGCCCTGCCCCAAGCCCTGGCCACCTTCGAAGGCTGGGAGACCGTGGCTTTCGGCGTAATCCTCATGGTGTGCATGATCTTCATGCCCAAGGGCCTGGTTCCGACTCTGGCCGCCAAATTTGGCAAAGGAGACTGAGCATGGCGCTCCTCGACGTAAACAAACTCTCCATCCACTTCGGCGGCGTAAAGGCCGTGCAGGAAGTGAGCTTCAGCATCGACGCCGGCATCGTGTATGCGGTGATCGGCCCCAACGGCGCCGGCAAGACCACCCTGTTCAACCTGATCACCGGGGTTTACAAGCCGACCAGCGGGGAGATCCGCCTCGATGGCGAATCCATCGGCGGCAAATCACCCAACGAACTGGCGACCCGCGGCGTGGCGCGCACTTTCCAGAACCTGCAGATCTGCATGAACATGAGCGCCATCGAGAACGTGATGGTGGGCGCCCACCTGCGGCTCGACCGCAACCTGCTCAAAGCCGCCCTGCGCCTGCCCACGCTGACCCGCCGCGATGCCGAAATGCGTGTCGAAGCGGCCGAGCTGATGCGCTTCGTCGGCCTCGAAAAGTACATCGAAGCCCGCGCCGACTCCATGCCCTACGGCGCCCTCAAGCGCCTCGAAATCGCCCGCGCGCTGGCCATGAAGCCGCGCCTGATCTTCCTCGACGAACCGGCCGCCGGCCTCAATCCCAAGGAAACCATCGAAGTGGATGAACTCATCCGCAAGGTGGCCGATTCGGGCATCACGGTGGTGCTCGTCGAACACGACATGAAGATGGTGATGAACCTCTCCGACCGCATCCTGGTGCTCGACTACGGCAAAAAACTGGCCGAAGGCACGGGCGAGGAAGTTCGCAGGAATCCCGACGTGATCGCCGCCTACCTGGGCGCCCACGCCTGAAGCCCGAGGATAAAAAGATGGAAGCACTGCGCATCATCAAGGACGAGCACCGCAACCTGTGGCGCCTGGCCATCACCCTCGACCAGGTCATCGGCGAGATGGAACGGGATCAGAAGGCCGACCCGGCCTTCATCGGCTCCGTGCTCGATTACTTCGAGCACTTCATGGACGGCTGCCACCACAAGAAGGAAGACGAGTACCTGTTCCGCATCCTGCGCCAGCGCAGCGACAAGGCCGGGCCGCTCCTCGACCGCCTGCAGGCCGAACACCGCAACGGGCCGCAAAACCTCAAAGCCCTGCGCCGGCAACTGGCCGACACCGCCGCCGGCCGCAGCAGCGTAAGCGAACTGGCAGAAGCCCTGCGCCTCTACCTCAACGACCAGAAAGCGCACATCCGCAGCGAAGAAAAGGACATCTACCCGCTCGCCAGCGAAGTGCTCACCGCCGCCGACTGGGCCGAGATCGACCAGGCCTTTCTGGATAACGACGACCCGGTGTTTGGCAGCGCCGCGCGGGCCGAATTCCGCGAGCTGTTCCACAAGGTTGCCAGCCTGGCGCCGGTGTCGGTCGGACTCGGCGGCCAGAGCGCCGGCGAACTGCAAGCGGCCGGCGGCAAAGGCGACGTGCTGCTCAGCGTCAGCGGCCTGGAAAGCTGCTACGGGCGCATCAAGGCGCTCAAAGGCATCTCACTGGAAGTGCGACGCGGCGAAACCGTGGCCCTGGTAGGCGCCAACGGCGCCGGCAAAACCACATTCCTGCGCACCCTGTCGGGCGTGCAGCCGATGTCGGCGGGCAAGATTGTTTTCGATGGCGAAGACATCTCGAAGCTGCGCTCCGACATGCGCATGCGCCGCGGCATCTGCCAGTCGCCGGAAGGCCGCCAGGTCTTCGGGCCGCTGTCGATCGAGGACAACCTGCGCCTCGGGGCCTACACCCAGCCCAAGCAGCAGGTGGAAGGCGATCTGGAAAAGATCTTCACCATGTTCCCGATCCTGAAAGAGAAGCGGAAGCTCCCCGCCGGCACGCTCTCCGGCGGTCAGCAGCAGATGCTGGCCATCGGCCGCGCGCTGATGGGCCGCCCCAAGCTGCTGCTCCTCGACGAGCCGTCGATGGGCCTCGCCCCGCTGCTGGTGGAAGAAGTCTTCAACGTGGTGAAAACCTTGAAGGCCCAAGGCATGACCATCCTGCTGGTGGAACAGAACGCCTTCTCGGCCCTCGCCATCGCCGACCGTGGCTATGTGCTCGAAACCGGCAACATCACCCTCACCGGCAGCGGCCGCGAGCTGATCGAGGACGAACAGGTCCGCGCCGCCTACCTGGGCATGTAAGCGCGACCCGGCAGCCCGCCTGCACTGTCGATTCCATATAGACAACTGCGGGAGCCGACCCGGCACCACGGCCGGTGGCGCCGGCCCCTGGGTGCGGACAAAAAGCGAGGGGCCGATGCACACGCATGGGCCCCTCGCTAGTTCGCGGTGTGGTGCGATGGATCCGGCCTCCGCGCCGATCCGCTGAAGGCCGGACTGACGCGGGGGGCGGTCATCGCATCGTCCGCGGCGCCGCTAACCCGAACTTTGGCCGAGCGGGTCGTCGGCAAACCGGCCCTCCGCATCCGCATCATCCGTCGTGCCGTAGTAAGAACGAATTTCCTTCCTCCAAGCCGGATCCTGCATGTCCGGCCACCTGTCCTTGTCGAATCCGGGCGCAGCGTTGAGGCGCTCCTTGTCGACACCCAGCACGAAGCGTTTATTCACCGTATCGAGGGTCAAGGCGCTCCAGGGCACGGCAAACAGCTTCTCACCCATGCCGAGGAAGCCGCCAAAAGACAGCACCGCATAGGCCACCCGGCCACTCTGCACATCCAGCATCAGCTCCTTGATGTCGCCCAGATCTTCACCGTTCTGGTTGCACACGTCATTGTCAATGAGCGTGTGCGCCCCCATCAACCGCGGCCCGGGCCCTGCACTCGTGTCGGGCTCGGTGGCAAGGCCGGCGGTAACCTTGTACATGCCATAGGTGTCGCGTTCTTCATAATTCATGATCAGCTCCCGGGTAATTCATTTTCAATCCTGATCAGGGCGTTACGGATCTCCGCGAGGATGAGTCCATCGGCCCGCGCCTGATCGACTTCCGGTATATCCCAGGCAAATACACTCCGGTAATGCTCGACCAACTTTTTCACACCATCGAAAATTTCGTCTCGATGTCTGTCCAGTTCGATCTGTTCCATGCTTTCCATGCTGTTTCCCCTTCAACTCGACCAGCGGGTAACCGGGTCAATCCTCTGTCCGTGGGGGATAGCGAACCGGTAATCAGGCTTTCTTCGTCCACAAGTCGCACCAGCCATTCGGGCTGATCTGGCCCTCGACCAGTTTGCAGGTGTTCGATTCCGCGTTGAAATGAAGGCACGCGGCACACCTCTGCGCGATGAAATGTCGTTTCTCATCATCTGTTCCCTGCGTCGTGTCGTCACGCAAGCGGTCGGCGCGCGCCTCGATGTGGCTCCTGAAGCCGCGCGGCGAACCATCGAACCGCCTTCCGCTGCGAACCCGGCGGGTAGCGACTGCGTCAATCACCGGTTTCGGCTGATGAACCACTGGCTGGCAATGCTGACGAACGGCCACTTTCCGCGCCGTTCGGCGGCGCACATAGGGCAGGAATGGCTTTACTTGTGTGCGTTACCGAACATAACCCAGGCCGCTCCGCGCACATCCCTTTGCGGCCCGGCCAGCGAGAAACACTGGCCTTGCTGAAAATCCTGGCGCTGGGCAACCAGGATGTGGCCGCTGGCAAAGTCAAACCTGTGGCCGATGTTGTTACCCGTCTGCGCGCCAAGCGAGCCGCCGTCTGATGGCTGGCACACCCGCCAGCTTCGAAGTCCTGCTCACCGAGGGTGCCGAGCAGGACTTGGAGGCCATTAACGACTACCTCTCCGAGTTCGACTGTGTGGCCAGCGCCAACTACGTGCTGGATGAGTTGATAAAGATAGTCGAGAGCTTGTCCAGGTTTCCGGAGCACGGCAGCTACCCGAAAGAACTGGTCAGCGTCGGCATCAAAGAGTATCGCCAGACTTTCTTCAAACCATACCGCGTGATCTACCGAGTTACTGGCCACCAAATCATCATCTACCTGATTGCTGACGGACATCGTGATATGCAGTCAGTGTTGGCGAGAAGGCTGCTGGGCGCATAGTCGATCTGCGGCGGGGCCGATCAAGCCCGGGAATGTCGCAAATCGGCGATTTGAATGTTGCTTGCAGAGCGACGAGAGGCTGAATGAAAGACAGAAGCCGGCCAGGAGCGGACACAGGGAGCAGATTCCGAAACCGGCCGTTCTAACCGGCCCCGATGGCCTTCGGGCAGGGGTGGCGAATTCACCAGGATTGACTTGCGCCGCCCTAGCTTTCGCTAAAGGGGCGGCAGCG
>NZ_JAOAUU010000165.1 GCF_030157465.1 Zoogloea sp. | reverse complement strand
TCCGCCAGGCGCGGGGCGGCCTCCTGCCGGCGCAGCTGCGCCCGCTCGGCGGGCGGCTTGCCGCGCGCGCGGGCTTCGATGGCATATAGCGCCTGGATCCGGGTCAGCGCCTCGGCGGCCAGAGGCGAGGCGCTCGCGCGGTGGATGTCGTAGAACTTCCTGCGCACGTGGGCCCAGCAGGCCGCCTCGACGATCGTCCCGCCCTCGAAGAGCGCGTCGAACCCTGCATAGGCATCCGCTTGCAGGACGCCCTTGAAGGGGGCGAGATGGGCTTGGGGGTGGCACCCCTTGCGGTTCTCCGAGTAGGCGAACCAGACCGCCGGCGGATCCAGGCTGGCGGCCGGTCGATCATCGCGCACATAGGCCCACAGCCGCCCGGTCTTCGTTTCGCCCCGACCCGGTGAGAGCACCGGCAAGGGCGTGTCGTCGGCATGGACCTTGCCAGCGGCCATCACGTGGCGCTTCACCGCCTCGACCAGGGGGCTGAGCAGGGTGTGGCATTGCCCGACCCAGTCGGCCAGGAGGGCGCGTTCCAGGCTCAGCCCGCTGCGGGCGAAGATGGTGCTTTGCCGATAGAGCGGCAGGTGATCACAGAACTTGCCCACCAGCACGTGGGCCAGGAGCGCCGGCCCGGCAAAGCCCCGCGCGATGGGGCGGCTGGGCGCCTCGGCCTGGGCGATGTGATCGCAGCGGGCGCAGGCAAGTTTGGGGCGCACATGGCGGATCACCTTGAAGCTGGCCGGGATGTACTCGAGCATCTCCGAGACCTCCTCACCCAGGGGCTTGAAGGCGCCGCCGCAGCAGGGGCAACGGGTGTCGGTCGGTAGATGCTCAATCGTCTCCCGAGGCAGATCGTCGGGAAAGGGTTTGCGTTGGCGCCGCGGCGAGCGACCCGCGGCCGGTGGGGCGTCGGCCGTCTTGGCTGGCGCCGGCAAGGGCTGCGGCGTCAGAAGCAAGGGCAGGTCGAGCTGCCCTTCGGCCCGCCAAGATTCGGCGCGCCGCCCGAAATGCATCTGACGGTACTTGGCCACCAGCAGCTTGAGACGCACCACCTCGGCCTCGAGCTCACCCACCTGATGGCGCAGGGCGGCCACCTCGTCAGAAGGGTCGATGGGGGGAGGTGTTACAGGCTGGGGCATGACGCGAGTCTACGCGAGACACCCGTCGGTGAACAGCCCCCAATCCCTATCCTGCCGTCTCCGGCTGCCAGGTGCGCACGGGGCGCCGCCAGTCGATGCCTTCGAGCAGCATCGCGAGCTGCGCGGCGGTGAGGACCACCGACCCCTCGCTGGCCTGGGGCCAGATGAAGCGGCCATTCTCCAGCCGCTTCGCGAGCAGGCACAGGCCGTCGCCGTCCCACCACAGCAGCTTCACCCGATCTCCCTTGCGTCCGCGAAAGACGAACAGCTGGCCCGAGAAGGGATCCTGCTCAAGTGGGCTCTGCACCCGCGCCGCCAGGCCATCGAAGTCGCGGCGCATGTCGGTGAAGCCACATGCCAGCCAGATGCGGGTGCCCGGGCCAGGGCGTATCATCGGGACAGACTCGCCAGCACCCGCTCGAGCACCCCCAGATCCACGGCCCCTCGCAACAGGAGACGGGCACGGGGGAGCTCGATCTCGATCTCGCCACGAGGCGTGGCGGCCCGCGTTGCCGGTGGGGGCGTGTCGGGCACCACCGGGAGCCAACTTACGTCCGCTGCCGCCTGGGTCGATGAGCGCGACTTCTCGATCCATTTGCGAACGAGGTTGGCATTGACGCCGTGAGCCAGGGCCACCGCGGCGACCGATGCGCCCGGCACCAGGCATTCGGCCACGATCGCCGCCTTCAGCTCGGGGCTGCGCCGAACATAGGCGCCACGCCGAGCCACTCCTGCTGCCTTCTCAATTTCCATGGTGTCCACCCTCAAAAATGGTGGACACCTTCGC
>NZ_JAOAUU010000164.1 GCF_030157465.1 Zoogloea sp. | reverse complement strand
CGAGCGTCTTGAGGGTTTCGAGGCCGACCAGGCTTTCGATGAGGGTGGCGTTGCGTTGGGCGCTGGCCCGGTAGGTGGTTTCGGTAAGCTCGTGCATCTTGTCCTGCGCCACGAGGGTGACGAACAGCACGGCAAGCATCCCGACCAGCGGCGGCAGCAGCAGCCACGGCGAGATCCATACCATCGCCAGCAGGAAGAGCAGCACGAAGGGCAGGTCGATCAGCGTAGTGACGGTGGCGGAGGCGATGAAGTCACGCACCCCTTCGAAGGCCCGCAGGTTGGCGGCAAAGGAGCCGACCGAGGCTGGGCGGGCGTCCATCCGCAGGCCGAGGACGCGTTCCATGATGCGCGCCGAGAGTTGCACGTCGATGCGCTTGCCGGCCGTGTCGACGATGTAGGCCCGCAGCGTGCGCAGCATGAAGTCGAAGCCGAGCACCAGGATTGCACCGATGGCCAGCACCCACAGGGTTTCGACCGCGTGGTTGGGAACGACCCGGTCATAGACCGTCATCGAGAACATCGGGATGGCGAGGGCGAAGAGGTTGATGACCAGCGCGGCCAGCAGGGTGTCGCGATAGAGGCGCCAGTTTTCGAAGACGGTGCCCCAGAACCAGTGGGCTGCCCGCACTGCCCGGACCTGCGGGGCGCGGGCCTCGAAACGGAAGCGCGGTTGGACGAAGCACACGAGGCCACTGTATATGGCGGCGAGTTCGTCAGCGGACATCTCGTGGGCGGATTCGCCGGCTTCGGGGAAACGGACCCGCGCACCGCCATCCGGCAGGTGTTCGAGCAGTACGCAGGCGCGGCGGTCGTGGAGCAGCAGGATGGCCGGCAGCATGCCGGGCAGCATCTCGGCCAGGGGCTTTCTTACGATGCGGGCGGCAAGCCCGGCGCGGGACGCTGCGCGGGGCAGCAGTGACGGGGTCAGGCGGTTGTCGACCAGCGGCAGGCCGGCAGAGAGGGCGGCGGCCGTGAAGGGCTTGCCGTGCAGCTGGGTCATGACGACCAGCGCGTCGAGCAGGGGGTCTTCATGGGTGGCGGCTTCGCCGGGGTGCCAGTTGTTGTCGGTGGCGGAAGCGCCGCTCCCTTGCTGGGAGAGCGTGTCCTGGGGGGCGGCGGAGGGTGCAGCGTCGGTCATCGGCACAATCGTGTGGTGGTCGTTTCTTTACCGTCTGGGGCAGGACCCCAGGCGGGAAAAATTGCCGGTCATACCGGCAGGCGTCCGGATTGTAGGGATAACGGGTGACGAAGGGGGAACTTGAGCCTCAAGGCAGTGTGTTGCAGAAAGTGGCTTGCCGGTGGAATACCCGGCGAAACGGGCCCCTTGCGGGCCCGGCGTCAGATCACGTCGTCGGGACCGAGGAGGTTGAGTCCGTGACGCAGGCGGGCGCGGGCACCCTTGCGGGCGAGGAGCTTGCGCTGGGCCTCCGGGGGCAGGTCGGTGAGGCGCAGCAGGCCGCGATCAATGAGTACATCGACGACGTCTTCGATAACGCGGATCAGGTCGGCGTCGAGACGGGTGAAATCAGCCGAGCCGGTGAGCTCGGCGGTGTCGGGATGGCCGTTCGGGAGTTCTTCTTCATGGCCCGGCCCGGCTTCGCTGAAAAGTGCAATAACCTGGCCTGCGGAATCTCGTTGAACGTAGGGCATGGTGAGGGTCGGATCGGATCGTGAAGTCGGAAAAAAGGCTGCCCGGGGGCAGCCTCTGTGTTCAGGCAGCGGGGGCCTGGAGTTCTTTGGGGAGCGGAAAGGTGATTTTTTCCGGCACGCCGTCAAGCGGCCGCACGGAGGCTGCGCCGAGGGCCTTGAGGCGGGTGATGACCGATTCGACCAGCACCTCCGGCGCCGATGCGCCAGCCGTCACGCCGATGCGCTGTTTGCCGACAATCCACGCCGGATCGATGGAGTCCGCGTCGTCGATGAGGTAGGCGGGCACCTTCAGCAGCTCGGCCACTTCGCGCAGACGATTGGAGTTGGAGCTGTTGGTGGAGCCGACGACCAGCACCAGATCCGACAGGGGGGCCATGAATTTCACGGCGTCCTGGCGGTTCTGGGTGGCGTAGCAGATGTCGTCTTTCTTGGGGCCGATGATGTTCGGAAAGCGCTCGCGCAGCGCGCCGACAATGGCACCGGCGTCGTCCACCGAGAGCGTGGTCTGGGTGACGTAGGCGAGCAGGTCGGGATTCTTGACCTGCAGGCCGGCCACGTCGGCCGCGCTTTCGACGAGGTAGATGCCGTCTTTGATCTGACCCATCGTGCCTTCGACTTCCGGGTGGCCCTTGTGGCCGATCATGATCAGCTCGCGGCCCTGTTCGCGCATGCGGGCAACTTCCAGGTGCACCTTGGTGACCAGCGGGCAGGTGGCGTCGAAAACACGCAGGCCACGGGTTTCCGCTTCGCTGCGCACGGCCTGGGAGACACCGTGGGCACTGAAGATGACGGTGTTGCCGGCCGGTACGTCGGACAGGTCTTCGATGAAGACGGCGCCCTTGGCACGCAGGCCTTCGACGACGAAGCGGTTATGGACGACTTCGTGGCGCACGTAGATGGGCGCGCCGAACTGCGCCAGGGCGCGTTCGACGATCTCGATGGCGCGTTCTACGCCGGCGCAGAAACCACGGGGGTTGGCGAGCAGGACTTCCATTTGATTCCTCGTGCTGCGGGGCTTAGCTGACGCCGATCACTTCGACTTCGAAGCGGATGGACTTGCCGGCCAGCGGGTGGTTGAAGTCGATGATCGCGTGGGTGTCGAGCACTTCGCGGATCAGGCCCGGGTAACGGGTGCCGTCCGGCGCGGTGAACTCCATGATGACCATCGGTTCGACTTCGGCGCCGGTGGGGAAGTCTTCGAGGCGAACCTTTTCGACGAGATCTTCACGGTGCGCGCCGAAGGCGTTTTCCGGCTCGAGCAGGAAGGTGTGGCGCTCACCGATGGTGATGCCGGCCAGGCAGCGTTCGAGCGTGGGGGCGATGTCGCCGCGGCCCAGCTGCAGCGTGGCAGGCTTGGATTCAAAGGTGCTGATCAGGGGCTGGCCACTGTCGAGGGTGATGCGGTAGTGCAGGGTCAGCAGGCTGTCGGGCTGGACGATCTGGGTCATGAAAGTTTCTCTTGGGCGAGGGTGTGGCGATGTTCGCGCAGTTGCGCGAGGATCATCAGTACAACGCCGATGCAGATGGCGGAATCCGCCACATTGAAGGCCGGCCAGCCGTAGCGGCCGATGTGGAAATACAGGAAGTCGACAACCGCGCCGAAGACGAAGCGGTCGATGACGTTGCCGATGGCGCCGCCGATGATCAATGAGAAGGCCAGTGGCTGCAGCAGTTCGTGCTGGTGGCGGGCCAGCAGACGCAACAGCCAGCCGCAGATGCCGGCGGCCAGTGCCACGAAGAACCAGCGCTGCCAGCCTCCCTGGTCGGCCAGGAAGCTGAAGGCCGCGCCGGGGTTGAAGGCCAGGACCAGGTCGAAGTAGTCGGTGACGCGGATTACCTCGCCGTTGCGCAGTGCGCCGCGGACGAGGTGCTTGGTCCATTGGTCCACCAGCACGACGATGGCCGACAGGCCGATCCAGTTGCCGAGGCGTAATTTCAAGGGCAGGCTCCTGAGGCGTGGGTAAGCTTACGCATGGGCGCGAGCTTCGCCGGCGCCGTGCAGGTTTGACGTGCAGCGGCCGCAAAGTTCCGGATGCGCGGCATCGTGTCCCACGTCGTCCCGGTAATGCCAGCAGCGCTCGCACTTCTTGTGGGCAGACGGGGTGACCAGAATGGCTTCGTCAGCGTCGTTGCCAACCTTGTGCAGCGTGGTTCTGGAGCAGATCAGCACGAAGCGCAGGTCGTCGCCGAGGCTGGCCAGCAGGTCGAACGCATTGCCGGCAAGGCTGATCTCGACTTCGGCCTGCAGCGATGAGCCGACCAGCCCGGACGTGCGGACGGCTTCGATTTCTTTTTGCACGTCGGCGCGGATTGCACGGATGGCGCTCCAGCGTTCGAGCAGGGCTTCCTCGCCGTTCTGGGCGGGCAGCGTGTGGAAGGCGTGGAGCATAACGCTGTCGTCGGCGTTCTTGCTCAGCAGCTGCCAGATTTCCTCGGCGGTGAAGGACAGGATCGGCGCCATCAGCTTCACGACGGATTGCAGGATGTGCCACAGGGCGCTCTGGGCGGAGCGGCGGGCGACGGACTTGGCCTGGGTGGTGTAGAGGCGATCCTTGAGGATGTCCAGATACACCGCGCCCAGGTCTTCCGAGGCGAAGTTTTGCAGGGCCTGGACGATGCGGTGGAACTCGTAGCTGGCGTAATCGGCTTCGGCCTGGGTCTGCAGCTTGCGGGTCAGGGCCAGCGCGTAGCGGTCGATCTCCAGCCATTGATCCACCGGCAGCATGTCGGTGGCCGCGTCGAAGTCGGAGGTGTTGGCGAGCAGGAAGCGCAGGGTGTTGCGCAGGCGGCGGTAGGTTTCGACGACGCGGTCGAGGATCTCCTTGGAGATCGACAGCTCGCCCGAGTAATCGGTGGAGGCGACCCACAGGCGCAGGATGTCGGCGCCGAGCTTGCCGGTGACTTCCTGCGGCACGACCACGTTGCCCAGCGATTTGCTCATCTTGCGGCCGCTGCCGTCCACGGCGAAACCGTGGGTGAGCAGCGCCTTGTAGGGCGGGTGGCCGTCGATGGCGCAGCCGGTGAGCAGCGACGAGTGGAACCAGCCACGGTGCTGGTCGGAACCTTCGAGGTAAAGATCGGCGCGCGGGCCGGTGGCGTGCCCATCGTTGTGGGAGCCGCGCAGCACATGCCAGTGGGTCGTGCCGGAGTCGAACCACACGTCGAGGGTGTCGCTGATCTTGTCGTACTGGCTAGCTTCGGCGCCGAGCAGTTCGGCCGGATCAAGCTTGAACCAGGCTGCGATGCCTTCCTTCTCGATGCGCTGGGCGACTTCTTCCATGAGTTCGACGGTGCGCGGGTGGAGCTCGCCCGTGGCCTTGTCGAGGAAGAAGGGAATCGGTACGCCCCAGTTACGCTGGCGCGAGATGCACCAGTCGGGCCGGTTGGCGATCATGGCGTGTAGCCGAGCCTGGCCCCAGGACGGGAAGAACTGGGTCGCATCCACGCCGCCAAGGGCGAGTTCGCGCAGGCTCGGGCCACCGTTGGGCTTGAGATCCATGCCGACGAACCACTGGGCGGTGGCCCGGTAGATCAGCGGCGTTTTGTGGCGCCAGCAGTGCATGTAGCTGTGGGTGATTTTCTCGTGGGAGAACAGCGCCCCGACTTCCTGCAGCTTTTCGACGATGACCGGGTTGGCCTTCCAGATGTGCAGGCCACCGAAGAAGGGCAGGGACTCGGCATACACGCCGTTACTTTGCACCGGGGTGAGGATGTCGTCGTTGGTGAAGCCGTTGGCCTTGCAGGAGTTGAAGTCTTCCAGACCGTAGGCCGGGGCAGAGTGAACGATGCCGGTACCGGCGTCGAGGCCCACGTAGTCGGCCACGAAGACCGGCGAGACGCGGTCATAGAACGGATGACGGAAGGTGATCCGGTCGAGCTTGCTTCCAAGAAGACTGTGGTCAAATTTACTCAATGGATCCTTGCGCTCGATTCCGAATCGGGTCAAACACTCTTCTTTGAGATCACTGGCGAGAAGCAAATTTCCCCGCTCTGTTTCGACAAGCGAATACAGAATCTCCGGATGCACATTCAAGGCTTGGTTTGCGGGAATGGTCCATGGTGTAGTGGTCCAAATTACCGCGTATATCGGACCATCGGGAAGTCGATCCAGGCTTCCCTCGAATGCAGCTAAGAGAGCTCCACGTTCGTCTTCTGCGAGCAGAAATCCAACGTCGATGGCCGGGCTGCCCTTGTCCTGGTATTCGACTTCCGCTTCGGCCAGGGCCGAGCCACAGTCGAAACACCAGTTGACCGGCTTCAAGCCCTTGAAGACCCAGCCGCGCTTGACCATCTCGGCCAGCGCGCGAACTTCACCGGCTTCGTTGCCGAAGTCCATGGTGCGATAGGGGTTGTCCCAGTCGCCCAGTACGCCGAGGCGGATGAAATCCTTCTTCTGCTCTTCGATCTGCTCGCCTGCGTAGGTGCGGCAGAGTTCACGCACCTGGTCGGCGGGCAGGTTCTTGCCGTGGGTGACTTCGATCTTGTGCTCGATGGGCAGGCCGTGGCAGTCCCAGCCCGGCACGTAGGGGGCGTCGAAGCCGGCCAGGGTCTTGGAGCGGACGATGATGTCCTTGAGGATCTTGTTCAGTGCATGGCCGATGTGGATGCTGCCGTTGGCGTACGGAGGGCCGTCGTGCAGCACGAACTTGGGCCGGCCGGCCGCGGCCTTGCGAATCTTCTGGTAGAGCTTGCGCTGTTGCCAGTCGGCCACCCAGTTGGGCTCCCGCTTGGCGAGGTCGCCGCGCATGGGGAAGGGGGTGTCGGTCAGGTTCAGGGTCTTGCGATGCGGCGTGTCTTGCGGGTTCTGCGGCTTGCGGGTTTCGGACATGGTGTGTGCGGCCTGTAATTCAGAGGGGATTCTGGACGAAGTAGGCGCGTGCCTCTTCGGCGTCGCGGGCGATCTGGGCGGTGAGGGCGTCGAGGCTGTCGTAGCGCTCTTCGTCGCGTTGCTTCTTGAGGAAGTTAACGCGGAGGTGGGCGTCGTAGCATTCGGTATCCCAGTCGAAAAGGTGCACTTCCAGGGTCGGGCGGCCGGCATCGTTGATGGTGGGGCGCACGCCGACGCTGGCCACGCCGGGCCAGGGGCGGTCGGCCAGGCCATCGACGCTTACGGTGTAGATGCCCATCAGCGGCGGGCTGCGGTGTTTGAGCTGGATATTGGCGGTGGGAAAGCCGATGGTGCGGCCGATCTTGTCGCCGTGCATGACGCGCCCGCTGATGCTGTAGGGACGGCCGAGGAGGCGGGCGGCGTGGGGCATGTCACCCTCGGCGAGGGCCGCGCGCACGGCGGAGCTGGATACGCGCTCGTCTTCGTGCCTGAAGGTGTGCATGGATTCGACGCCAAAGCCGATTTTGTCGCCGGCGGCCTGAAGCATGGCGAAGTTCCCCTTGCGGCCCTTGCCGAAGCAGAAGTCGTCGCCGATCAGGAGGTGGCGCACACCGAGGCTGTGGACGAGCACGTCTTCGATGAAGGCTTCGGCGGTAAGCCCGGCGAGTTTCTGGTTGAAGCGGCCGATGTAGAGCCGGTCGACGCCCTGGCCTTCGAGCAGCAGGATTTTTTCGCGCAGCGAAGTGAGGCGTCGGGGGCGATCTTCATGGGCGAAGTATTCCCGCGGGTGCGGCTCGAAGGTGAGCACCGCGGCGGGAAGCCCGGTGGCCTCCGACTTTGCCCTCAATTGCGCCAGCAGCGCTTGGTGGCCGCGGTGCACGCCATCGAAGTTGCCAATGGTGAGCACGCAGCCGTGTTCGGCTCGCTCTGGGATTCCACGGAAAACCTGCATTGGGCGGATTCTGGGCAAAAAGGCGGATTATAGCGGCAAGGGGCGGGCGGGCGAAGCCGGCGCCCGAGGGTTGGTGCTGCGTCGGGCGCCGGCTCCTGTGGGCTAGCTGCCCTGGCCGGCGCGCTCCCGGTGGAAGCGGGCGACGTAGTCGGTGAGCGTGCCGGCGGCGATGGCGTCACGCAGGTCGCGCATCAGTTGCTGGTAATAATGCAGGTTGTGGATGGTGGCCAGCCGCGCGCCGAGGATCTCGTTGAGCCGGTTCAGGTGATGCAGATAGCCGCGCGAGAAATTGCGACACGTGTAGCAGTCGCAGCTTTCGTCGAGCGGCCGGGTGTCGGTCTTGTGGCGTGCGTTGCGGATCTTGATGTCGCCGTGGCGGGTGAACAGCCAGCCGTTGCGGGCGTTGCGGGTGGGCATCACGCAGTCGAACATGTCGATGCCGGCCTGCACCGAAAACACGATGTCTTCCGGGGTGCCGACGCCCATCAGATAACGCGGCTTTTCCTTGGGCAGGCGCGGCGCGGTGTGGTGCAGGATGCGCTGCATGTCGTCCTTGGGTTCGCCCACCGAAAGGCCGCCGATGGCGTAGCCGTCAAAGCCGACTTCCTCAAGCCCGGCGAGGGATTCGTCGCGCAGGTTTTCGTACATGCCGCCCTGGACGATGCC
>NZ_JAOAUU010000163.1 GCF_030157465.1 Zoogloea sp. | reverse complement strand
TTGTTGGGGCGACATACCGGGTTCGAACCGGTGACCACTGGAATCACAATCCAGTGCTCTACCAACTGAGCTAATGCCGCCACTGCGGGTTATCGACTTGCGTCGCCAACCGTAAAACTTTTGTCAGAGCCTGCCCGACAGGAATCGAACCTGTAACCCCCGGCTTAGAAGGCCGGTGCTCTATCCAGTTGAGCTACGGGCAGATTGCCGCGGGCACGGGATGAAGCCTTGGTCGGGGTGGAGAGATTCGAACTCCCGACATCTTGCTCCCAAAGCAAGCGCGCTACCGGACTGCGCTACACCCCGAGAGCCGCGAATATTACGCATGTCGTTTCCGCTCGTCAAACGTTTTCGCAAAATTTTTTTGACCCCAACAAAAACCGGGCAGGAGCGGCAGAATTTTGCTCTGTTTGTGTGAAGCCGCATGGTCCGTCACCTTTGGGCGTGCAACAAAAGCCTTTCAGGCGTCGATAATACGGCCCGATGGTTTCCCGTTCCGCCGCCTCGCTGCTTCGCATGGCAGCCCTTCCTCTATTGCTGACCGCCGGCGGCGTTCTCGCGCCTGCTGCCCTCGCAGGGCCGGCGAGTGCCCTGGAAAACCTGGGCATCGCCAGCGAGGCGTCACCTTATCTGCTGACGGTGGGTGGCGGGCTGGCCGGACTGCTGCTCGGGCTCCTGCTCAGGCGCCGCCCCCCCGCTCCCCTCGCGCCTCGGCCGACGCCCGGCGAAAGCCACTCCGCGCCCCCGGCCCCATGGCGGGATTTTGTGGAGCTTTCTGCCGACTGGCCGTGGGAAACCGACGCCACGATGCGTTTCGTGGCGATCCCCGACGCCCCGACTGCGCCCAGCATTGCGCCGGCGGATGCCCCGGGCCGGACCTGGGAAGAAGTCATCATCCCGGAGCTGCCCACTGATTTTGCGATTGCCCACCGGGACACCCTCAGCCGCCACGGGCCGATCGCCGTCACCCTGACCCGCCGCAGCGCCACCGGCGAAGTGCGCTATCTGGAAATTCGCGGCCGCCCCGTGTTCGATGCGTCGGGCCGCTTCCAGGGCTATCGCGGCATCGGACGCGAGGTGACCGACCGGGCCCGCCTCAGCGCCGACCTCGAGCGCAACGAGGAGCGCATCCACGCGCTGATCGCCTACAGCACCGACGGCTACTGGGAGCAAGACGCCAACCTGCACTACACCGCCATCACGGCCAGCTCGGGCCACCTCGCCGACCTCGCCGCTGAAGACGCCATCGGCGCCCGGCGCTGGGAGCTGCCGGGCGAATCGCCCGACGAGGCGCCGTGGGCCGAACACATCACCCAGCTCAAGCAGATCGAACCGTTTTCCAATCTGGTGTTCTGCCGCCAGGACCGCAACGGCCGGGCGGTGTGGCTGAGCGAATCGGGGATTCCGGTATTCGACCAACGCGGGGTTTTTGCCGGCTACTGCGGCACGACCCGCAACATCACCGATAAAGTCATGGCCCGCGACCGGCTGCAGCGGGATGAAGCGCTGTTCAGGGCGCTCTTTGAAAACCTGCCGATCAACGCCGGGCGCATTTCGACGGACGAACGCTGGCTGCAACTGAATGAATCCCTGTCCGGCTTTCTCGGCCAGACACCCGGCGCCCTGGTCGGCACGCCCATCGACGCGGTCATGACGCCCGAGGATGCCGCCGCCGGCAAAACCCTGCGGGCGCGCTGCCTGGCCGGCGAGATCGACCGCTTCAGCCGCGAAGTGCGTTACCACGGCGCCGGCGACAGCACGCTGTGGTGCCGCGAGTCCGTCCGCCTGATTCCCGGCAACGACGATGTGGCGCCGTCCTTCGCCATCGTGATCGAAGACATCTCGGCCATCCGCGACACCCTTGACGACCGCCGCACCGGTGAAGAGCGTTACCGCCAGCTTTTCGACCTGTCGCCCGAAGCCACGCTGGTGTGCATCGACGGCCGCATCCACCTGTCCAACGCCGCCAGCCGCCGGCTCTTCGCGGCCGACGAACAACACCCGCTGGAAGGCGTCGAGCTGCTGTCGCTGGTCCACCCGGACGACCGGGCCATGGAAGCGGCGCGGCTCGAACAGTTCGGCGCCAACCCGCAGCAGACCGCCCTCGCCCCGCTTCCGCTGCGCTACCTGCGTCTCGACGGCGAACCGATCAACGCCGAAGCCACCGGCGTGCGCATGCACTTCGACGGCCGTCCGGCGGTACTTTATGCACTGCGCGACGTGGCCCGCTGGCTGTCGGCCGAACAGGTGCTGCGCGAAAGCCGGGCCATGTACCGGGACGTGGTCGAATCGGTCAACGAAATTCTCTTCCAGACCGACGCCGACGGACGCGTCACCTTCCTCAACCGCGCCTGGCGCCACACCACCGGCTTCGACGGGCGCCTGACGATCGGCCAGAACCTGCTCGATTTCGTCGCCGACGAAGACCGTGGCCGCGTCGACCAGCATCTGCGCGGCATCCGCGAAGGCTTCGACGAAATCTCCCAGTTTGAATTCCGCCTGCGCACCCACTCCGCCGGGCCGCGCTGGGTCGAAGCGACGATCCGCCCGCTGCGCGACACCTACGATCACGTCGTCGGCAGTTCGGGCACCCTCGACGACATCACCACGCGCAAGAAGGCCGAGCAATCCCAGCACGACCTGAACCGCGAGCTGGAAGCCCGCGTGCGGGTGCGCACCGCCGAACTCGAGGCCTCCAACCGGGAGCTGGAAGCCTTCTCCTACTCGGTTTCCCACGATTTGCGCGCGCCACTCCGGGCCATCGACGGCTTCGCCCAGATCGTTGCCGAAGACTACGCCCCGCGCCTCGACGAAACCGGCCGCGAATACCTCCAGCGCATCCGCGTGGCCACCCAGAAGATGGCCCGCCTCATCGACGATCTCATCGACCTCGCCCGCCTGACCCGCCAGGCCATGAAACGCGAGCAGGTGAACCTCAGCCAGATCGTCGAACAGATTCTCTCCGAACTGCGCCAGGAAGACCCCGACCGGCTCATCGAGATCCACGTCGAACCCAGGCTGATCGCCGCCGCCGACCGGGCGCTGATCCGCGTCGCCCTCGAAAACCTGCTGCGCAACGCCTGGAAATTCACCAGCCGCCGTGAAGTGGCGCAAATCCGCTTCCACGCCGAAATGCGCGACCGGCAGATCGTCTACTGCGTCAGCGACAACGGCGCGGGCTTCGACATGAGCTTCGCCTCAAAGCTCTTCCTGCCCTTCCACCGCCTGCACGGCATCAGCGAATTTGCCGGCACCGGCATCGGCCTGGCCACCGTCCAGCGGGTCATCCAGCGCCATGAAGGACGGGTATGGGCACAGTCCGTACCCGACGAAGGCGCCAGCTTCTTCTTCACCCTGAGCCATTAAACAAACGCTCCGGCTGTTGCACCGCCGCCAAAACGTCGCACTCGCGCAACGCCCTGAATACTCAAGACTTGATATAAGTCACACCCGGTGTTGTGCATCGCAATATATCGGCACATCCGCCCGTCCCGGGCGGCATTCTTGCGGGTTAAAATTGCGGAAATTCCGGCCGATAAGCATTCCGTCACCACGGCAAGCTACCCCGTTGCTCAGACGGGCCGCCCACACAGCACCTACCGAGCATTCACCATGAACGAACAACACTACCTCACCCCCCTCTTCGAACCCCGCTCGGTCGCCATCATCGGCGCCACCGAACGGGAAAATTCCCTGGGCAACGTGCTCGTCCGCAACATGCTGGAGGCGGGGTTCAAAGGTAAGTTGTTCGCCGTCAATCCCAAGTACGACCAGGTGTTCGGCGTGCCCTGTTACAAGAGCGTCGAGGACATCCCCCAGCGCCTCGACCTGGTGGTCATCACCACCAAGGCCGACCGCGTCCCGGCCATTGTCGATGCCTGCGGCCGCGCCGGCACCAAGGCCGCCGTGGTGATCCCGTCCGGCTTCGCCGATGCCGGCCCGCGCGGCAAGATGCTCGAAAAGAACACCGTCGAGAACGCCCGCCGCCACCGCATCCGCCTGCTCGGCCCCAACTGTCTCGGCGTGCTGCGCCCGGAGCTCGGGCTCAACGCCAGCTTCGCCCGCGGCGGCGCCATCAAGGGCTCCATCGGCCTGATCTCCCAGTCCGGCGCCCTCTGTTCGGCCATCCTCGACTGGGCACGCCCCAACAACGTCGGCTTCTCCTCGGTCATTTCCCTGGGCACCTCGGTGGACGTGGACTTCGGTGAAGCCCTCGAATACATGGTGTCGGACTCCCGCACCGAAAGCATTTTCCTGTACGTCGAAGGCATCAAGGACGCGCGCCGCTTCGTCAGCGCGCTGCGCGCCGCGGCCCGCGTCAAGCCGGTGCTGCTGATCAAGGTCGGTCGTCACCCGGTCGGCTCCCGCGCGGCCCACTTGCATTCGGGCGCGCAGGTTGGCGAAGATGCCGTGTTCGACGCCGCACTGCGTCGCGCCGGCGTGATCCGCCTGTACAACCTGGGCCAGCTGTTCGCCGCCGCCAACGCGCTGTTCTCCCATTTCCGTCCGCGGGGCAACCACCTGGCCATCATCACCAACGGCGGCGGCCCGGGTGTCATGGCGGCCGACCGTGCCGCCGACCTGCGCATTCCGCTGGCCCAGCTCGCCGACACCACCATCGCCAAGCTGAACGAAGTCCTGCCGCCCACCTGGTCCCACGGCAACCCGATCGACATCGTCGGAGACGCCGACCCCGAGCGTTACCGCAAGACCCTGGATATCGTGCTGGCCGACGAGAACGTCGAAGGCGTGCTCACCATGCTGTGCCCGCAGGCCATGACTTCGCCCACCGACGTGGCCCAGCAGGTCATCGAGGCCGAGCGCAGCGCCGACAAGCCGATCTTCACCTGCTGGATGGGTGAAGAGCACGTCCGCGAAGGCCGCCAGCTGTTCGAGGCCGCCGGCATCCCGACCTTCCGCACCCCCGAGCCGGCGGTCGAGCTGTTCGGCCACATTTCGGCCTATTACCGCAATCAGAAGCTGCTCGTTCAGACGCCCTCGTCGCTGTCCTCGCACCTCAATCCGCCCTCGGTGGAAAGTGCCCGCCTGGTCATCGAAACCGCCCTTTCCGAGCGCCGCAAGAACCTCAACGAAATGGAATCCAAGGCCCTGCTCGCGGCCTTCCGGATTCCCATCGCGCAAACCGTTGTGGCCCGCTCGGCCACCGAAGCGATGGTGCTGGCCGAAGAACTCGGCCTGCCGGTGGCCATGAAGATCGACTCGCCGTCGATCACCCACAAGGCCGACACCGGCGGCGTGCGCCTCAATCTCAACGGGCTCGCCGCAGTGCGCTCTGCCTACCAGGAGATCCTGGAAGACGTCAAACGGAAGCGCCCGGACGCGGTCATCAACGGTGTCGCCATCGAGCCGATGGTCATCAAGCCCTACGGCCGCGAGCTGATGGTCGGCGCCGTGCGCGACCCGATCTTCGGGCCGGTGATCACCTTTGGCGAAGGCGGTGGCCACGTCGAGATCCAGGCCGACCGCGCCGTCGCCCTACCGCCGCTGAACAACTACCTCGTTCAGGATCTGATCAAGTCCACCCGCGTCTCGACCCTCCTCGGCGAATACCGCAACATGCCGCCGATCAACATGGACTCGCTCGAGTTCGTGCTGCTGCGCATCTCCGAAATGGTGTGCGAGCTGCCGTGGATCCGCTCGATCGACATCAACCCGCTGATCGTGGACGAAAACGGCGCGGTGGCGCTGGACGCCAGCATCATCGTGGACAACATCGCCCCGACGGCGGACCGCTACGATCACATGGCGATCCACCCGTACCCGTCGCACCTGATCACCAAGCTCTCGATGCCCGAAGGTGAAATCACCGTGCGCCCGATCAAGCCCGAAGACGCCGAGCTGGAAATCGACTTCGTGCGCAAGCTGTCGCCCGAAACCAAATACCTGCGCTTCATGAACACCATGCGCGAACTGCCGCCGGCCATGGTGGCCCGCCTCACCCAGATCGACTACGACCGGGAAATGGCCTTCGTGGCCACCAAGGAAGAGGATGGCAAGGAAGTGGAAATCGGCGTGGCCCGCTACGCCGTGAATCCGGACGGTGAAACCTGTGAGTTCGCCATCGTCGTCGCCGAGGACTGGCAGCACCGCGGTCTCGCCCGCCGCCTGATGGGCGTGCTCATCGAAACCGCCCGCAATCGTGGCCTCAACGCCATGACCGGCCTCTTCCTGTCGAACAACGACCGCATGCTGAAGTTCGTCAGCAGCCTCGGCTTCATCCTGTCCAACGACCCGGAGGACAACACCGTCAAGCACGGCATCCTCACCCTGCAGGGCTGAGATGAAAGACACCGGCACGCCCCTTGTACGCTGCGCCTGGTGCGGGGAATCGCCCCTGTACCAGGCCTACCACGACACCGAATGGGGCGTGCCGCTGCACGACGACCGGGCGCTCTTCGAACTGCTCACGCTCGAAGGCGCCCAGGCCGGGCTGTCGTGGATCACCGTCCTCAAAAAACGCGAAAACTACCGCGCGGCCTTCGCCGGCTTCGATCCGGCGCTCGTGGCGCAATTCGGCGACGCCGAGACCGCCGCGCTGCTGGCCAATCCCGGCATCGTGCGCAACCGGCTGAAGATCGCCTCGACGATCGGCAACGCCCGCGCCTTTCTGGCCATCCAGGCCGAGTTCGGCAGTTTCGACGCCTGGCTGTGGAATTTCGTGGATGGCCTGCCCATCCAGAACACGCTCGGCAGCATCCGTGAAATCCAGGCCAGCACCCCGCTCTCCGACGCACTCAGCAAGGCGCTCAAGAAACGCGGTTTCCGTTTCGTCGGCAGCACCATCTGCTACGCCTTCCTGCAGGCGGCCGGGCTGGTGAACGATCACACCACCGACTGCTTCCGCCATGGCGAGGTCGCCGCGTTATCATCGCGCCCTCTGTAACCTCAGCAACGCCCCAAACATGACCGACCAGATCGAAATGGCCGAGCTGCACGGCCAGCCCGTGCTCAAGCTGCAAACGCCCGATGGCGCCGTTGCCCTCGTCAGCCTGTTCGGCGCCCAGGTGCTGTCCTGGACCCCGGCCGGCGGCGAAGATCGCCTCTACCTCAGCCCCGAAGCCGTGTTCGACGGAAAAACCCCCATCCGCGGCGGCGTGCCCGTCTGCTTCCCCCAGTTCGCCAGCCTCGGCCCGCTGCCCAAGCACGGCTTCGCCCGCACGCAGCTGTGGTCGGTCACCGACACGCGCCCGGGCAAGGATTTCACCCTCGTCACCCTGCGCCTCCTCGACAACGCCGAAACCCGTGCCGAGTGGCCCCACGCCTTCGCCGCCGAAATGAGCATCGCCATCGGCGCCGGCCGTCTGGACATCGAACTGGAAGTGGAAAACACCGGCGATGCGCCCTTCAGCTTCACCGCCGCGCTGCACACCTACCTCAAGGTGAAGGAAGTTGAAGCCGCGCGTATCGCGGGCCTGCGCGGCCTGGAATACCGGGACAGCGCCGACGGCGACACCTCGAAGCTGGAAATGAACGACGAAGTCATCATCGACGATGAAGTCGACCGCATCTACCACGGCATGCCCCCCGCCCTGCTGGTGCACGAAGGCCACCGAACACTGGGCATCCACGCCGAGAACCTTCCCGACGTGGTGGTGTGGAACCCGTGGGTCGACAAATGCGCAACGCTTGCCGACATGCCGGCCGACGGCTTTCGCCGCATGCTCTGCGTCGAAGCCGCCGCCGTGCGCGAGCCGGTCGAACTGGCCCCCGGCGCCAGCTGGTGGGGCCGGCAGTCACTGGTCGCGATGTAAAAAAAGGGCCTTGCGGCCCGTCGGACCCACGCCCGCCCCTCAAAGCCCCCGCCTGTCGGGGGCTTTTATTTGGCTATGTCACTGTTAGCTGTGGAATCTTTGCGTTGTTGTGCCTGTGCGATGGCGACTTGTAGGGGCGACTTCAGTCGCCCACGGAGGCTGATCAACGGCTTGCCTGAGATTCAACGCGCGGATGGGCGACTGAAGTCGCCCCTGCATAACCCCATATCGCCCTTGCATCGTCGGGTTGATTCACTTCCACAGACAACGATGACAGAGCCTTTTATTTTGCGTGTGACCCGTCCTGAAATAGGTTGACACTTTTTTGCCGCAGCAAGGAAGCGTCAA
>NZ_JAOAUU010000162.1:1754-32568 GCF_030157465.1 Zoogloea sp. | reverse complement strand
GCAAGAGAGGCCGCATTATAGAGAACTATCAAAAACAGTCAAGAGATTAAAGAGATAAATCTACTCAATAGCTACCCGCGCAAACTTGCGCTTGCCAACCTGCAGAACCACCGCTTCGCCCGCCCGCAGCACCAAACCCTTGTCCGACACCTTGTCGCCATTCATGCGCACTCCACCCTGATCAATCATGCGAAGTGCCTCCGAGGTACTCGCTGTCAGACCCGCCTGCTTGAGAACCCCAGCAATTCCGACACCCTCATCACCGCATATCAGCGTGAACTCGGGCATCTCGTCGGGAATCGCGTTGCGCTGAAAGCGGGCTTCAAAATCTTCGAGTGCTGCAGCCGCAGCAGCGGCGCCATGAAAGCGCGCAACAATCTCCTGCGCGAGCATCACTTTCACATCGCGCGGATTCCTCCCCTCTGTAATTGAGTGACGAAGAGCCTGAATCTCCGAACTCGGACGAAACGAGAGCAGATCGTAGTAACGCCACATCAAATCATCCGAAATCGACATGATTTTTCCGAAGATTTCGTTCGCCGGCTCGTAGATTCCGATGTAGTTGCCCAGCGACTTGGACATCTTGTTCACGCCGTCCAGCCCCTCCAGCAGCGGCATGGTGAGCACGCACTGCGGCGCTTGACCGTAATGCTTCTGCAGCTCCCTGCCGACCAGAAGATTGAAGCGCTGATCCGTGCCGCCCAGCTCGATATCGGCCTTCATCGCAACGGAGTCATACCCCTGGCACAAGGGGTAAAGAAACTCGTGAATGGCGATCGGCTGCTGGGCAGCGTAACGTTTCGAGAAGTCATCTCGCTCGAGCATCCGCGCGACGGTATGCTGCGCCGCAAGACGGATCATGCCCGACGCACCGAGCGCCTCCATCCAGCTGGAGTTGAAGCACACCTCGGTCTTGGCAGGATCTAGGATCTTGAAGACCTGCTCCTGGTAGGTCTTGGCATTTTCGAGCACCTGATCTCGGGTCAGCGGCGGGCGCGTTGTGTTCTTTCCGGACGGATCGCCGATCATCCCGGTGAAATCACCGATCAGAAACATCACCTGATGGCCGAGCTCCTGAAAATGGCGCAGCTTGTTGATCAGGACGGTATGCCCGAGATGTAGATCAGGCGCCGTGGGGTCGAAGCCGGCCTTGACGCGCAAGACTCTGCCCGTTTTGAGCTTTTCAACAAGCTCGGCTTCGACCAGGAGCTCATCAGCTCCACGTTTGATAAATTCCAGCGCCGCAGTAATTTCGGTCATATTTGTCCTTGCGCAAGTCCAGACACGCGTCGTTTTTGTTAGACTTCGCGGCTTGTTTTTGCTTGGAAAGTCTGATGCTTAGAGAAAAGACGGCGATTCTAGCGCATCTCAAAAAGCTTCGCGAAGGCGTCACGACGCGGACGTGGCGCGTTGCGGGTGCGGGCCTTGGGTCTGCGGTGGGAATGGCCGCGGCCATCGCGGTGGCGCCGGGCATGCCCGTGGAGCCGCTCGTCACGGAAACGGTGGTTGAACAACTGGCACCCCCTTCCGTCTCTGTCAGTCGCAACGACCAGCGCCCGTTTATCCGCGAAGACAGGATCCGCGCCGGCGAGAGCTTGGCTGGTGCACTGCGTCGCCTTGGCGTTTCCGCAGGCGCCCTGACCGCACAGGCGAACAACCCGAAGCTTACGAAAGAACTGGCCGGCACTTTCCGCCCCGGAGCCCTGATCACCGTCGCCAGCACCGCCGAAGGCGGGCTCCACTCAGCATCGATTTCAGCCCCGGGATCAGACAGCGCGCACGTCATCGAAGTAACGGACGGAAGATTGCACGCAAGCCAGAAGGCGCTTGCCCTGGAGAGCCGTATTCACATGCAGGGAGGAACAGTGCAATCGTCTCTGTTCGCCGCCATGGATGCGGTGGGCCTTCCCGACAGCGTGGCAGAAGAACTCTCGCGGATTTTCGGCGACGACATCGACTTTCACACAGACCTGCGCAAGGGCGACCGCTTCAGCGTCATCTACGAAGTGCTCTACCACCAGGGCCGCGCCATTCGCACCGGAAAAATTATCGCCGCCGAGTTCATCAACCAAGGCGTTCGACACTCGGCCCACCTCTTCACTCAGCCAAACGGCAGCCAAGACTATTACAACCAGGACGGAAAAAGCCACAGGGAAGGCTTTCTTCGCTCACCGCTGGAGTTCTCCCGCGTCAGCTCAGGTTTTTCGATGCGGCTTCACCCGGTGTTCGGCACTTGGCGCGAACACAAGGGCGTCGATTACGCAGCGCCTCACGGCACGGCCGTCAAGGCCACATCGGACGGCACGGTCGAATTCGTCGGTCAGCAGAACGGGTACGGAAATTTCATCGTACTGCGCCATGGCGACAAGTACACGACAGGATATGGGCACCTGAGCGGCTTCGCGCGCGGCCTGAAGCCTGGCTCCCGCGTAACCCAGGGTGAGACAATCGGCTACGTTGGAAGCACCGGCTGGGCCACCGGCCCCCACTTGCATTACGAGTTCCGGATCAACAATATCCACCAAGACCCACTGACGGTCAGCCTGCCCAACGCGACCGCATTGAGCGGCAGCGCGCTAGCCACCTTCCGCGCCCAAACAACAGCCCTGTCGGCCCGGCTCACTCAACTCCAGCAGGACAAGACGGCCTTTCTGGACTGAAGAAACGGAAGACTCCGAAGCCCCCTCCTGCCTTCAGACAAACACCACAGCCCCCGCCCCGCCCGTCGGGGGCTTTGTTTTTTATGAGCAGGCATACTCCGAAGCCTGCCCTTTCCGTTCAGACCGAGTTAGCTCAACCTGCGGCGCGACTTGCTATCGCAGATAGTTCGCCCACGCTGGGCGCACAAATACAAAACGCCCGATGAGATTCATCGGGCGTTTTCGAGTTTAACCTGACCGGCTAGACGGCACGCCGACAGGCGCAAGCTACAACATCAAGGATCAATCAGGCAGAGAACGAAGAACCGCAGCCACAGGTGCTCGTTGCATTCGGATTCCGGATCACAAACTGGGAACCCTCCAGACCTTCGGTGTAGTCGATCTCGGCGCCGACCAGGTACTGGTAGCTCATCGGATCGATCAGAAGCATCACGCCATCCTTTTCCAGCACAGTGTCGTCTTCGTTACGGATTTCGTCAAAGGTAAAACCGTACTGAAACCCGGAACAGCCACCGCCACTCACAAAAACCCGCAGCTTCAGATCGGGATTACCTTCCTCGATGATCAAATCTTTAACTTTGTTCGCCGCACTATCGGTGAAGACAAACGGGCTGGGGGTTTCGATTACGGCATTCATGGAACAACTCCTTCAGATTTATTTGCGGATTATGGTCAGCGCACCGGCAAGCGGTCAACACACTGACAGCAAATAGTCGACAAAATTACTCGTCTTTAGTTCAGGGCATGACGGGAATCTGGCCCAGTCCGGCGATTTCGGGGAGGTCAAACAGAATGTTCATGTTTTGTACCGCCTGCCCCGCCGCTCCCTTGACCAAGTTGTCGATGACCGACAGCACCACCACCACGTCGCCTCCTTGCGGTCGATGAACCGCAATGCGACACATGTTTGCCGAGCGAACAGAGCGCGTGGACGGGTGCGAGCCCTTGGGCATGACATCCACAAAGGCCTCGCCGGCAAAGCGCTCTTCGAATAGGGCCTGCAAGTCGACATCCTTCTTGAGACGCCCGTAGAGCGTCGCATGAATTCCACGGATCAGGGGCGTCAGGTGGGGCACAAAGGTCAGACCGACTGGCGCACCGGCAAACCTCGACAAACCTTGCCGGATCTCCGGCAGATGGCGATGACCGGCCACACCGTAAGCCTGGAAGTTATCCGCCGACTCTGCAAAAAGGATGTGGGTTTCAGCCTTGCGCCCGGCCCCCGAGACGCCCGACTTGGAGTCCGCAATCAGGCCGTCGAGCTCGATCACCCCCGCCTCGACCAGCGGCAAAAAGCCCAGCTGAACCGCCGTGGGGTAGCAGCCCGGGTTGGCCACGATACGGGCACTCTTGATCGCTGCGCGATTAACCTCCGGCAAGCCGTACACAGCTTCGGCCACCAATTCCGGGCAGGCATGCTTCATGCCGTACCATTTTTCCCACTCGGCAATATCCGAAATGCGGAAATCCGCGGCGAGATCGATCACCTTGACCCCCGCAGCCACCAGATCGGCAGCCTGCTGCATGGCAATGCCGTTGGGCGTGGCAAAGAAAACCACGTCGCAGGCGGCAAGATTGGCGGACTGAGGATCGACAAAACGCAGATCAACCCGACGACGCAGACTCGGGAACATATCAGCGACCGGCACCCCTGCATCGCCACGCGACGTAATCGCCTTGATCTCTACTTCCGGATGCTGTGCCAGCAAACGCAGCAACTCGACGCCGGTATATCCGGTACCACCTACAACACCAACCTTGATCATGCTCGCCCCCAACAGGAAATGAACAACCAGCGCAACCCGACGTCCGCGCCACACCGGGTGAAAGATACTACTTCCAGATGACAAAAAGCCGCCCGAAGGCGGCCTTTTGGTACAACTGTCGAAACGATTAACGCTTCGAGAATTGCTTGCGACGACGCGCCTTGCGGAAGCCGACTTTCTTACGCTCGACTTCGCGGGCATCGCGAGTAACCAGGCCAGCCTTTTTCAGGGGCGACTTGAGTTCCGCATCGTAGTCGATCAGGGCACGCGTAATGCCGTGACGCACGGCACCAGCCTGACCCGATTCGCCACCGCCGGTCACATTGACCAGGATGTCGAAGTTGTCGGTAAAGTTGGTCAGCACGAGCGGCTGACGAACGATCATCCGACCGGTTTCACGGGAGAAGAACTCATCGACAGGCTTGCCATTGACGACAATGCTGCCGGTGCCCTTCTTCATAAATACACGGGCAACGGCAGACTTCCGGCGACCGGTACCGTAGTTGTAAGTCACAGCCATGGTTGGCTCCTGTTAAATCGCGAGAACTTTGGGCTGCTGGGCGGCGTGCGGATGCTCGGCGCCAGCGTAGCACTTCATCTTCTTAATCATCGCATAGCCGAGCGGGCCCTTGGGCAGCATGCCCTTGACAGCCTTTTCCAGCACGCGAGCAGGGAAGCGCTGCTGCAGCTTGGTGAAGTTGGTTTCGTAGATACCACCCGGATAACCGGAGTGGCTGTAGTACTTCTTGTCTTGGGCCTTGTTGCCGGTCACACGCAGCTTATCAACGTTGACGACGACGATAAAATCACCCGTATCGACGTGCGGCGTGTAGATGGCTTTATGTTTGCCGCGCAAGCGACGCGCAACTTCGGAAGCAAGCCGACCAAGGACCAGGTCCGTCGCGTCTACGACGAACCAGTCGTGCTTGACCTCATGCGGCTTGGCAGAAAACGTTTTCATGGAGAATCCTCAGACTTTTCCCGACACCGGGAACAAACCATAATTCGGAAAGCCGCGGATTCTATCGCGCAGCTCGGGCCTTTGTCAAACCCTATCGAGAGATAAAAAAAAGCGCAGATCGGGGAGATCTGCGCTAAATCCACACCAAAGGAGGAGGGTGGAGGAGACACCTTTCAGCTGCTTCAACCAACAAAAGCAACTGGACTGAATGAATTATCGCGATGTACCCGTGCAGGCGCAAGCAATTTTTGTGCGTCGCGTCACAAATACTCTGATGCCCGTATAAATATCATTTATCGCAAAAAAACACTCGCAACCCATTGTTTTAAATAGGTAAGAAACTACCCCAAACACATAAACGCACTGAGCCACCCTACCCCCTGAAGATCGCCTTGCTGCACCGCAACAAAGACACCTCAGACTGCTGGCCATGGTCCGGCTACAATCCGTATTCCCGGGCGCCGGTTGTGGGCGCGCCAGTTGATTTCTGAGGAACGTAGAATGGAATGCGTAGTCAAGTGGGGCGGTGCGGACGGTATGACCTTCCATGCCGAAACAGGTTCCGGACACCTTGTGGCAATGGATGGTGCGCCGGAAGCCGGTGGGCGCAATCTCGCGCCCCGACCGATGGAGATGATGCTGGCCGGCGCTGGAGGCTGCACAGCCTTCGATGTGGTGTTGATCCTCAAGCGCAGTCGCCAGGAGGTCACTGACTGCGCGGTAAGCCTGAAGGCCGAGCGGGCCGAGACGGACCCGAAGGTTTTCACCCGCATCGCCTTTCATTACAAAGTGAGCGGCCACAACCTCAAGCCCGAGTCAGTCGAGCGGGCCATCAGGCTTTCTTACGAAAAGTACTGCTCGGCGACGGTCATGCTCGGCAAGACCGCTGTGATCGAGCACACCTGGGAAATCGTAGAAGCCTGAGCGACTACGGGCGCAGGCGTCATGCCGACGCCTTTGGCGCCAATCGCCGCACTACACCCAGTAGGCCACGCCGGTCATGACTTTGGAGGTCGCCTTCATGGCGGCCTTGACCGGCGCAGGCAGTTCCACCGCGCCAAGCCCCAGCGCCGTTTCGGCGTGAGCCACCTCATCGACCTTCATCTGCTCGACGATTTCCCGCGAGCGAAGATCCTGGGCGGGCAATCGTTCCAGGTGACTCTTGAGGTGGGCTTCAACCTGACGCTCGGTTTCCGCGAGGAAACCGAGGTTCACGCCGTCGCCGAAGCGTGCGGCGATCATGCCGATGGCCAGGGAGCTTCCATACCAGAGCGGATTGAGCAGGCTCTTTCGCCCCCCCAGCTCGGCAATCCGGCGCTCGGTCCAGGCAAGATGCTCCGTTTCCTCATGGGCCGCCCCCTCGAGCGCGCGCTTGATCCCTTCGTCCTTGGACATCAGCGCCTGCCCCTGGTAGAGCGCCTGGGCACAGATTTCGCCGCAGTGGTTCACCCGCATCAGGGCAGCGGCATTCCGCCGCTCCTCGTCAGACAGTTCCGCCTCGGGCTGGGCGGCGCCAGGCACGGGGCGCACCGTGTGCGCATTGGCAAACACCGTGCGCAGCGCCTTGTCAAAACCGATAATCAGCTGGTCAATCATCTCTCACAACCTCGAAATTCAGGATTCGGATTCTTAACGCGGCAGAGCGCCGTAGCGGAGCGAGCGGAGGATCTGGTCCAGCACGGGCCGAGCCTCGCCCGGACGGCAGAAGTAGTCTTTGAAGAGCGCTGCGTGCTGCCGGTTAAACGCGTTGTCGGCGATCTGCGCCCATGCGTCGTTGCCGGAACGCACCCACTCGCCGCCGCTACGCCCGATGGCGTACAGCTTGCGTTCGGCGGTCTCGCAACGAATGCCCTCATAACTCACGTTTTCGGCGCCCCCTGCTCCCCGCACGACCAGCGTGTAGCGCACGACGCCATCGTCGGCGAGGCTGAGCGATCTGGCGTCGATGAAGAATGAGGCCGTGGCGGACGAGCTGACATCAAAGGCAAGCAAATCTGCGGGCGCCGGATAGGGCGGAAAACGGACCTCTCCCTCTTTCCAGTCGGGCTTGCCATCGCTCTCGAACAGCGCAGTTCGCTGAGCATGGGCCACCGACACGGAGAGAAGTGCGACCGACACGATCGCGAAAGCGCCTTGACGCAGGCGACGGGAAAACGCGGACATGGGAACCTTCAAGGAAACGGACTCCTGATTCTACAACCTCTCCCCCGCCAGCCGTGGCAACAGCGATCAGCTGGCGCAAAAAGCCTGGATGTCAGCGCGACCCAGCCTGGAGGGCAAGCCGGAACTGCGGAACAAATCTCGCACAACAGCCAGCTGCCAGGCTTGAGGATTGCCACGACACACTGGACGTGGCTGAACACCCAGCCCGATTCAAGCAGGTTCAAGCAGGTATCAGTGACGGGAAATCACAATGGCAGGAAAGCGCCGGGAATCAGCCATTTCCTGGATCGTAGCCAAAAACGGAGATATCTTCGCAAGACGCCGGGCCGTGGCTCGTTCACCGCATCCGCTCAGGATCAGGATCACCTGATCTGATGGAGCCTGCGCCATGAGGTGTATCCCGAGTCGCCCGATATCTGAAACCGGAAGCGCTGGCCAGGGCAGCGAAGGCAGGTTTCAGATCCGGGACGGGGACATAGACGCAGGGCTTCAGCTCTGCAAGAAAGGGTCAGGGAGAGGAGTGTGGAACGTCTTCGGGCCCGAGCGGCATATCAAAGAGCCGGTAACTTTCGGGGATATCGAACAGCCGGTCACGAAACAGCAGGCGTGCCAACTCCAGCAACGCAGACTGGTACACGCCGCGCTTGAACTCGATCACCGCCTCCAGCGGCACCCAGTAATAACTCCAGCGCCAGGCATCGAACTCCGGGTGATTGCTGGCGCGCAGACAAACGTCGGAATCTCGCCCCACCAGTCGCAGCAGAAACCAGATCTGTTTCTGTCCCCGATAGGTGTTACGCCATTCCCGCTTGATCCAGTGCTTGGGCACCTCGTAACGCAACCAGCCGCGTGTGCGGCCAATGACGCGAACGTGCTCAGGCTTCAAGCCGACTTCTTCGTAGAGCTCCCGGTACATGGCCTGTTCCGGCGATTCGCCGTGCTTGATTCCGCCTTGCGGAAACTGCCAGGAATGTTCTCGTATCCGTTTGCCCCAGAAAACTTCGTTGCGCGCATTCACCAGAATGATGCCGACGTTAGGCCGAAAGCCTTCACGGTCGAGCATGGTGCAACCTTTAATTCATGAACTGGCCAGAATTCTTCCACATTTCCCCCGCCCTTGAAAGGAGCACGCCCGAAACGGTGCGTTGCGACACGAACACCGCCAAGGCTGCGGGTGCACGCTAAAATTGCAAATTGAACTTTCAACGGATTCCGTCCATGCGTGCCTCCCAGTTCTTCCTCTCGACCCTCAAGGAAGCCCCGTCCGACGCCGAAGTCATCAGTCACAAGCTGATGATGCGGGCAGGGCTGATCAAACGCCTTGCCGGCGGCATCTACACCTGGATGCCGCTGGGCTTGCGAGCCCTGCGCAAGGTGGAAGCGATCGTGAGGGAAGAAATGAACCGAGCTGGCGCCATCGAGGTGCTGATGCCGGCCGTGCAGCCCGCCGAACTGTGGCAGGAGTCCGGCCGCTGGGATTTCTATGGCCCCGAACTGCTGCGCTTCAAGGATCGTCACGACCGTGAATTCGTCGTCGGCCCGACCCACGAGGAAGTCATCACCGACGTGGTGCGCCGCGATCTGCGCAGCTACCGCCAGCTGCCCAAGCATTTCTATCAGATCCAGACCAAGTTCCGCGACGAGATCCGCCCCCGCTTCGGCGTGATGCGCGGCCGCGAGTTCGTCATGAAAGACGGCTACTCCTTCCACAGTTCCTTCGAGGATCTGCAGCGTGAGTACCGCAACATGTACGACACCTACCACCGCATCTTCAACCGCCTCGGCCTGAAGTTCCGCGCGGTGGCTGCCGACACCGGCTCGATCGGCGGCACCGGCTCCCACGAATTCCATGTCATCGCCGAAACCGGCGAGGACGACATCGCCTACTGCCCGGATTCCGACTACGCCGCCAACGTCGAACTGGCCGAGGCGGTCGCCCCTGCAATGCCGCGCCCCGCGGCCACGGCAGCGCTGACCAAGGTGCCCACCCCCGGCGCCAAGACCATCGCCGAGCTGGCTGCCTTCCTGAAGATTCCCGCCGAAACCACCGTCAAGGCCATCGTCGTCGAAGGCGACGACGCGTCCGGCGGCAAGCCCGTTCTGCTGCTGCTGCGCGGCGACCACGAGCTTAACGAGGTCAAGGCCCAGAAGATCGCCGGCATCCGCAACCCGCTCACCTTCGCCACGCCCGGCGACATCCTCACCGCCTTTGGAGCCAACGCCGGCTCGCTCGGCCCCATCGGCTTCACCGGCCGCGTAGTGATGGACCGCACGGTGGCTGCGATGGCCGATTTCGTCACCGGCGCCAACGACGACGACCACCATTACACCGGCGCCAACATCGGCCGCGACTTCCCCGAAGCCGAAGTGGCCGACCTGCGCAACGTCGTCGTCGGCGACCCCTCGCCGGACGGCAAGGGCAGCCTCGAAATCTGCCGCGGCATCGAAGTCGGCCATATCTTCCAGCTGCGCACCAAGTACGCCGAAGCCCTCAACTGCAAGTTCCTCAACGAGCAGGGCAAGGAGCAGATCATGGAGATGGGCTGCTACGGCATTGGCGTATCGCGCATCCTCGGCGCCGCCATCGAGCAGAACAACGACGCCCGCGGCATCATCTGGCCGGACGCCATCGCCCCCTTCCAGGTCGCCATCGTGCCGATGGGCTTTGCCAAGTCCGAGGCCGTGCGTGACGCCGCCAACGCGCTTTACGCCGAGCTGTCGGCCGCCGGCATCGACGTCTTCCTCGACGATCGCGACGAGCGCCCGGGCTCGCTCCTGGCCGACAACGAACTGATCGGCACGCCCCACCGCGTGGTGATCGGCGATCGCGGCCTGAAGGAAGGCGTGGTCGAGTACCAGGGGCGTCGCGAGGCGGAAGCGACCAAGCTTGCGCTCGCCGATGTCGCTGCAGTCGTCATCGCCAAGCTGAAGGGCTGACCGGTGACCAGCCTGCGCAACACGCTTGCCCCCGCCCTCCTCGCCGTGCTGCTGGCAGGCGGGGCGACGCCTGCGCAGGCCGGCAACCAGCAATACGAACCGCTGGCCGCCAGCGTGCAGGCCGCCCTGCACACGGCGGTTGCCGACCAGGCACCGCTGGACACCAGCTTCCAGCGCTCGCCCGAACGGGCGCGCTGGCTGGCCGAAATGTCCCAGCGCCTGGCCCGGCGCATCCCCGATGAAACCTATCGCTCCGAACTCCTGCGCGCGGTGCACTACGAAGCCACCCGCGCCGGACTCGATCCGCAACTGGTGCTGGGCCTGATCCAGGTGGAAAGCGGCTTCAAGAAATACGCCCTGTCCACCGCCGGCGCCCGCGGCTACATGCAGGTCATGCCTTTCTGGACCAGGCTGATCGGCACGCCCGACAGCAACCTTTTCCACATGCGCACCAACCTGCGCTTCGGTTGCACAATCCTGCGACACTACGTCGACATCGAAAAGGGCGACCTCTTCCGCGCGCTCGGCCGCTACAACGGCAGCCTCGGCCGGGCCGAATACCCCAACCTGGTGCGCGCCGCGTGGGAGCGCAACTGGTCTTACGACAGCATCCGTCTCGCCCAGAACCCCTGAGCGACCGCATCAAGTACAACGGGCGCCACGGCGCCCGTTTTTAATGGCAAGAGGCCCGCCTTATGCCACGATGATGCCGCCGCCCAGACACACCTTGCTTTCGTACACCACCACGCTCTGCCCCGGCGTCACCGCCCATTGCGGCTGGGCGAAGGCGATCTCGGCGCGGCCGGCCGCAAGCACGTCGATCTCACAGGGCGCATCCGGCGTGCGGTAACGCGGCTTGGCGGTATAAACCCAATGGGTACGCGGATCATGCCCCGACACCCACGACAGATCTGCCGCAATCAGGCGATCCTTCAGCAGCGCCGGATGATCATGGCTCTGCACCACGTAGAGCACATTTTTAGCCACATCCTTCTGCGCCACATACCAGGCGTCATGCTCGCCGGCGTCGTCCTGGTTGCCCTTGATGCCGCCGATCTGCAGACCTTTGCGCTGACCGATGGTGTGATGCATCAGCCCCTGATGCTGGCCGATCACCCGATCGCCATCCAGCGTGCGGATCTCACCCGGCCTAGCCGGCAGGTAGCGCCCGAGGAATTCACGGAATGGACGCTCGCCGATGAAGCAGATTCCGGTCGAGTCCTTCTTGGCGAACACATGCAAGCCGGCCGCCTCAGCCATCTTGCGCACGTCGCGCTTGTAGAGGTGGCCGATGGGAAACAGGGTTTTCGACAGCTGCGCCTGATTCAGTCGATACAGGAAGTAGCTCTGGTCCTTGGTACCGTCCTCGGCCTTCATGAGCTGGTATTCGGTACGACCGTCGTTGGTCCATTCACGCACCTGGGCGTAATGGCCGGTGGCAATCCGGTCGGCGCCAAGCGCCATCGCATGGTCGAGAAAGGCCCGGAACTTGATTTCCGAGTTGCACAAAATATCCGGATTGGGCGTGCGGCCGGCTTCGTACTCGCTCAGAAAGCCGGCAAAAACCCGCTCCTTGTACTCCTTCGAGAAGTTGACCACTTCCAGGTCGATGCCGATCACGTCCGCCACCGACACCACATCCACCAGATCCTGACGGGTCGAACAGTATTCATCGTCATCGTCGTCCTCCCAGTTCTTCATGAACAGGCCGACCACGTCGTAGCCCTGCTGCTTGAGCAGCAAGGCCGCCACCGATGAATCCACGCCGCCGGACATGCCGACGACGACTTTTTGCTTATGAGACATTCGGTCCTTCTCCATCCAGCCAATCTTCCAGGGGCAACACCACGGCTGGATCGCCGTGCTCCCCGAACCAGGAATCCACTACAAAACGCGCGCCATCCGCAGGCGACGCTTCACTGCGCTCGCGGATAACCGCCGAAAAATGTTGGGCAAACACCCAGCGCACCCGCCGGCTGACGGGCTCCACCGCATGAAAGCGCAGCAGGCCGCGCGCCTCCAGCATGCGGAGCAACTGCGTCGTCGATTCGGAATGATCGACACAGTCCATCATTCCGTTCTCACCAAAATCCAGATAGTTGCCAGGCCGATCCGCACCAATCGGCGACTGCTCGCCGGCCCAGCGGTAAAGCTGCCCCACCACCCGGGCCAGAATCGCCCGCTCCGCCACCGCAGAATCCGCCAGCCGCAAGCGGCCGGCAATTTCCACCAGACGCAGCTCGGAAAAAACCACCCCGGCCCTGGCAAGGCAGCCGTAGTTGTAGCAGATCTCCACCCGCTCATCCGCCACCGCCGGCCCAGCGGACAAGCCGACGAAAAACGCAGCCAGGCAGGGCACGAGAACGCGCATCCTCAGGCGTCGTAATGCCGGATCAGATCCAGCGGAAAACGCCGGCCGGCCATGTAATCCTCGCAGCACTGCAGGATCAGCGGGCTGCGATGACGCTCGCGCGTGGCACGAAGCTCGTCGAGACTCATCCACACCGCCCGCACGATTCCGCTGTCTAGCGCGCGATCCGGATCGAAACCGGTGATCGCACCGCCAAAGGCAAACCGCAGGTAAGTGATATCACCCGCCGGCCGCGGCCACTGGTAGATGCCGACCAGAAACTCCGGCCGGAACTGGTGAGCGGTTTCTTCCAGCGCCTCGCGGGCCGCAGCCTGCACCAGCGATTCCCCCTCGTCGAGGTGACCTGCAGGCTGATTGAAGCGCAGCCCGTCATCGGTTTCCTCTTCCACCATCAGAAAGCGCCCGTCGCGCTCGACAACGGCCGCCACCGTGACATTCGGCTTCCAGATCCTCATGGGCAAACCCCGTACTGGCAAAAGCAGCATTTTAACCCCTTCGGCCCGACGGTCCGCAGGCCTGCGGAATGCGCTAGAATCGAAGGCTTAATTTTACTGTTCTCAGCTGGAGATCCCCCATCATGTCCATGTCCGACCGCGACGGTTTCATCTGGTACGACGGCAAGCTTGTTCCGTGGCGTGAAGCAACCACCCACGTGCTCACCCACTCCCTTCACTACGGCCTGTCCGTATTCGAGGGCGTCCGCGCGTACAACACCGTCAAGGGCACGGCCATTTTCCGTCTCGCCGAGCACACCCAGCGCCTGATCAACTCCGGCAAGATCTACATGATGAACATTCCTTACACCAAGGAAGTTCTGATGGAAGCCCAGCTCGAAGTGGTTCGCGCCAACAAGCTCGAAAGCTGCTACCTGCGTCCGATCGCCTTCTACGGCTCCGAAAAGATGGGCATCTCCACCAAGGGTGCCACGGTGCACGTCGCCATCGCCGCCTGGCCGTGGGGCGCTTACCTGGGCGAAGAAGCCCTCGAGCACGGCATCCGCGTGAAGATTTCCTCCTTTGCCCGCCACCACGTCAACGTGACGATGCCGCGCGCCAAGCTGGCCTCCACCTACGCCAACTCCATCCTCGCCAACGAAGAAGCCGTCGAAGCCGGCTACGATGAAGCCCTGCTGCTCGACACCAACGGTTTCGTGGCCGAAGGCGCAGGCGAGAACCTCTTCCTGGTCAAGGACGGCGTGATCTACGAACCCGAGATCGCCTCCGCCCTCACCGGCATCACCCGCTCTTCGGTCATCCAGGTCGCCAAGGAATTCGGCCTCGACGTGGTTTCCAAGCGCGTCACCCGCGACGACGTGTACATCGCCGACGAAGCCTTCTTCACCGGCACCGCCGCCGAAGTCACCCCGATCCGCGACGTGGACGGCCGGATCATCGGCGAAGGCAAGCGCGGCCCGGTTACCCAGAAGCTGCAAAAGCGTTTCTTCGAAATCGTGAACGGCCAGGCGCCCGAATACGAGAACTGGCTGTCCTTCATCTAAGCCCCGGGGGAGAACTACATGCCTGAAAACCAGGACAAGACCAAGCCGATCGAAGTGACCGCCAAGGATCTGCCGCTGCAGTGTCCGATGCCCGACGCCCCGCTGTGGGCGCGCCATCCGCGGGTTTTCCTCGACGTCACCTCGGAAGGCCAGGCTCGCTGCCCCTACTGCGGCGCCCAGTATGTCCTCACGGGCGAGCGCCCCAAAGGTCATCACTGACACTCCGAGGATGTTTCGGTCGGCACGGGGGCGGCAACGCCCCCGTGCCGTATCCGGACACCCGCCGCGAAAGCCTGCCCCATGACGAACCCCATCTTCACCTCGCCCGAGGAGGCTGAAGCCGCCTTCTACGCGAGCCTCTCCCATGCCGACCTCGACGGCATGATGGCCGTGTGGTCGGAAGACGAAGAGGTCGTGTGCATCCATCCGGGCAGCATCCGCCTGGTCGGGATTCCGGCGATCCGTGAATCGTGGCGGCAACTCTTCGAAGCCGGAACCCGCATCATCGTGCATCCCACCCAGCCGGTGCAGTGGCTCAACGTGATGACCGCGGTGCATACCGTCCATCAGCGCGTCCACCTCGAAGGCGACCATCGCCTGCACCCGCCCATCATCGCGACCAACGTCTTCACCCGTGGGCCCGTCGGCTGGCGAATGGTCCTGCATCACGCCTCCCCGGCCCCCGACATGGACAACCTGCGCGGCAGCGACAGCCCGCACATCATCCATTGAGCCCCGCGCCCGGCTCCGCCTACATCGCACCCCGCTGGCTTCCCGGCGGACACCTCCAGACCATCTGGCCCCTGCTCCGCAAGGGGCCGCTGCCTGATTTCAGGCGCGAACGCTGGGACACACCGGACGGCGATTTCATCGACCTCGACTGGCTGCCCCACCGGCCTGGAGCCCCGCTGGTCATCCTCTTCCACGGCCTTGAAGGCTCCAGCCGCTCACCCTACGCCCGCAGCCTGATGCGCCATCTCGCAGCCCGGGGCTGGAACGGCGTGGTGCCACATTTTCGCGGCTGCTCCGGCGAGCCCAACCGACAGCCCCGCGCCTACCATTCCGGCGACGCCGACGAAATCGGCTGGATTCTCGAACGCCTGGCCGCCCTTCATCCCCACGTGCCGCGCTACGCCGCCGGCGTCTCCCTCGGCGGCAACGCCCTGCTCCTGTGGCTGGGCACCCGGGGCCTGGCTGCCAGCCGCATCGTCAGCGCGGCTGCCGCCATCTGCCCGCCTCTTGACCTCTCCGCCGCCGGTCACAACCTGGGACGCGGCTTCAACCGCCTCTACACCCGCCACTTCCTGGCCACGCTCAAGGCAAGCGCAGCCCTCAAGCTGCAACGCCACCCCGGCCTCTTCGACAGAGACGCCATGTTGCGGGCCGCCAATCTCTACGAATTCGACAACCTCGTCACCGCCCCGCTCCACGGGTTTCGCAATACCGACGACTACTGGCTGCGCGCCTCGAGCAAGCCCCACCTGACTGACATCCGGCTGCCGACGCTGCTCATCAACCCGCTGAACGACCCCTTCCTGCCGGCCCGCCACCTGCCCGGCGGGGACGAGGTTTCCGCCTGCATCCAGCTTGAGCAGCCAGCGGACGGCGGCCACGTGGGCTTCGTCAGCGGCCCCTGGCCCGGAAACCTGGACTGGCTGCCAAACCGGCTCGTGCGCTTTTTCACGGATATCGGCAATTGCCAAACGGCTTTTCCGCCAATTGCTTAGCCCCCTGCCGGGCTGTCATGAGCGACCGCGTATAATTCATCCTTCATCGTTTTTCGCACCGGAGTTTTCCGCATGTTCGTTCCCGCACCCGAGATCTTCAAGGCCTATGACATCCGCGGCATCGTCGACAAGACCCTGACCGCCGAAGCCGTTCGCGCCATTGGCCATGCCCTCGGCTCCGAGGCTGTCGCCCGCAGCCAGAAGGCCATCGCAGTCGGTCGCGACGGCCGTCTGTCCGGCCCCGAGCTGGCCGGCGCCCTCGCTGACGGCATCCGCGCTGCAGGCGTCGATGTCATCGACGTGGGCTGCGTGCCCACGCCGCTCACCTACTTCGCGGCCTACGAACTCGGCACGAACTCCTGCGTCTCGGTCACCGGCAGCCACAACCCGCCCGACTACAACGGCCTCAAGATGGTCCTCGGCGGCCAGACCCTGTTCGGCGAACTGATCCAGGCCCTGCGCCAGCGCATCATCGACGGCGACCTCGTCACCGCCGCCGTCCCGGGCAAGCTCACCCAGGCCAACGTCGTGCCGGCCTACGTCGAAAAAATCATCGGTGACGTGAAGCTCTCGCGCCCGATGAAAATCGTGATGGACTGCGGTAACGGCGTGGCCGGCGCGGTGGCCCCCGAACTCTTCAAGCGCCTCGGCTGCGAACTGGTCGAGCTGTTCTGCGAAGTGGATGGCAACTTCCCCAACCACCACCCCGATCCGTCCAAGCCCGAGAACCTCGCCGACGTGATCCGCGCCCTCTCCGAGACCGACGCCGAGATCGGCCTCGCCTTCGACGGCGACGGCGACCGCCTGGGCGTCGTCACCAAGGATGGCGAGATCATCTTCCCCGACCGCCAGCTGATGCTCTTCGCCGAAGACGTGCTGACCCGCGTGCCGGGTGGCGAAATCATCTACGACGTCAAATGCACCCGCAACCTGGCCGGCTGGATCACCGCCCGCGGCGGCAAGCCCACCATGTGGAACACCGGCCACGCGCTGGTCAAAGCCAAGCTCAAGGAAACCGGCGCTCCGCTGGCTGGCGAGATGAGCGGCCACGTGTTCTTCAAGGAACGCTGGTACGGCTTCGATGACGGCCTCTACACCGGCGCCCGCCTGCTGGAGATCGTCTCCCGCCACGCCGACGCCAACCCGGTGCTGAAGAATCTGCCCGACGCCATCAGCACCCCCGAGCTCAACATCAAGATGAACGAGGGCGAGCCCTTCGCGCTGGTGGACAAGCTCAAGGCCGAGGCCCGTTTCGAAGGTGCCGAGAGCATCCTGACCATCGACGGCGTACGCGTCGAATACGCCGACGGCTTCGGCCTGGCCCGTCCGTCCAACACCACGCCGGTGGTCGTGCTGCGTTTTGAAGCCGACACCCAGGCGGCCATCGAGCGCATCCAGGCCGACTTCCGCCGCGCCATCGAAGGCGTGTGGCCGGGCATCAAGCTGCCGTTCTGAACTCCTGAATAAAAAATCGCCGGCACCCTGCAAAGGGTGGCCGGCGATTTTTTTGTTTATTGCGGCGGGATCAGAACGAATCCGGCACCGCGATTCCGCGCCCAAGCAGCCAGTCGCGCACCGCCAAACCGGTTGCCTGCGGCCACGGACGCAATTTTTCGGGGGCGATCAAACGGTATTCCGCCAGTTCCTCGTTCAGCACGATCTCGCCCCGCGCCTGCACGTGATAGGCGATCACCACCTCGTTCTTGCGCAAAAAGGGATAAACGCCAACCAGCTTCACCGCAACGGCCTCAAGGCTGACTTCCTCGAGTACCTCACGCGCCACCGCGGTTTCCGGTGATTCATCACGCTCGAGAAAGCCGGTGACGAGGCCGAAGGTTTTCTCCGGCCACGCATGGTTGCGGGCAATCAGCACCGCGCCATCCCGATCCACGCATTCGATGATTGCCGCAACCACCGGCAGCGGGTTGTCCCAGCGCACGAAGCCGCAGGGAGGGTTGAAACACAGCTGGCGGTGCTGCCCCGCCAGCTCGCCCCACTCGAGCGGGCTCCCGCACTGGGGGCAGAAGCGCCATGCGCTGAAACTCATGCAGATCAGCCCAGCTTGCCGCCGACCCAGCCCACCACCGAGGCCAGCGCAGCCGGCAGCGCTGCCGCGTCGGTACCGCCGGCCTGGGCCATGTCCGGGCGGCCGCCGCCCTTGCCACCCACCTGCTGGGCGACAAAATTAACCAGCTCGCCGGCCTTGACCTTGCCGGTCAGATCGGACGTGACGCCGGCAATCAGGCTGACCTTGCCATCCGAAACGCTGGCCAGCACGACGGCCGCGCTCTTCAGCTTGTCCTTCAGCTTGTCGAGAGTTTCGCGCAGGGCCGTCACGTCGGCGCCTTCGAGCATCGCGGCCAGCACCTTGGCGCCGCCCACGTCAGCCGCCTGGCTCACCAGATCGTCGCCCTGGCTGGCGGCAAGCTTGCTCTTAAGGCGGGCGAGCTCCTTTTCGAGCGCCTTCACGTTGTCCATCACCTGGGCGACGCGGGTCAGCACTTCCTGCGGCTGGGCCTTGAGGGCGCCAATCACGCCATCGAGCAGAACCTGCTGATCCTGCACCAGCGCCACCGCCACGTCGCCGCAAACGGCTTCGATACGCCGCACGCCGGCCGCAACGCCGCCTTCGAGCGTCACCTTGAACAGACCGATGTCACCGGTGCGGGCCACGTGGGTGCCGCCACACAGTTCCTTGGATGATCCGATGGAAAGCACGCGCACTTCGTCGCCATACTTTTCGCCAAAGAGCATCATCGCGCCAGTTTTCTGGGCGGATTCGATGTCCATCACGCGGGCTTCGGTGGCGGCGTTGGCAAGAATCTCGTCGTTGACGATGCGCTCGATGCGGGCGATTTCCGCGGCGGTCACCGGCTGGGTATGGGCGAAGTCGAAACGGGTCTTGTCCGGATCGACCTGCGAGCCCTTTTGCTGCACGTGCTCGCCGAGCACTTCGCGCAGCGCCTTGTGCATCAGGTGGGTGGCCGAGTGGTGCCGCTGGGTGCGGGCGCGGGCCAGGGTATCGACCTTGGCGGTGACGCCGTTGCCGACGGTCAGCTTGCCGGTAGTAACAACACCGTGGTGGCCAAAAACGGTGGCCTGGATCTTCTGGGTGTCTTCGACGGTGAAGATGCCGTGCACCGACCGCAGCTCGCCGCGGTCGCCCACCTGGCCGCCGGATTCGGCGTAGAACGGGGTTTCGTCGAGCACGACGACGCCCATCTCGCCTTCAACCAGCTCATTGACGGCCACGCTGTCCTTGTACAGCGCCAGCACATTGCCTTTGGCTTCGAGGCCTTCGTAGCCGTGGAAGGTGGTGGCCGGGCCGTCGTATTCAAGGTTGGTGGCCATCTTGAACTTGCCGGCCGCGCGGGCCTGCTCCTTCTGGCGCGCCATGGCGGCGTCGAAGGCGGCGCCATCGACGGTCACGTTGCGCTCGCGGCACACGTCGGCGGTGAGATCGAGCGGGAAGCCGAAGGTGTCGTGGAGCTTGAAGGCGGTTTCGCCGTTGAAAACGGTATTGCCCGCAGCGGCCATCGCGGCGAGTTCGCCTTCGAGGATCGCCATGCCGTTTTCGATGGTGGCGAAGAAGCGGTCTTCTTCCTGCTTGAGGATGTCGGTGATGCGCTGCTGGCCGGTCTTCAGCTCGGGATAGGCCTCACCCATCTCGGCCACCAGGTCCGGCACCATCTTGTGGAAGAAGGCGGCGCGGGCGCCCAGCTTGTAGCCGTGGCGGATGGCGCGGCGGATGATCCGGCGCAGCACGTAGCCACGGCCTTCGTTGCCGGGAATCACGCCATCGGCAATCAGGAAGGAACAGGCGCGGATGTGGTCGGCCAGCACCTTGAGGGACGGGCTGTCCATGTCGGCGTTGCTGGTCTCGCGGGCGGCGGCGGCGATCAGGGCCTGGAACAGGTCGATCTCGTAGTTGGCATGCACGTGCTGCAGAACAGCGGAAATCCGCTCGAGGCCCATGCCGGTATCCACCGAAGGCTTGGGCAGCGGATGCATCACGCCGGCTTCGTCCCGGTTGAACTGCATGAACACGTTGTTCCAGATTTCGATGAAGCGGTCGCCGTCTTCCTCGGGCGAACCCGGGGGGCCGCCCCAGATGTGCTCGCCGTGGTCGTAGAAGATTTCGGTGCACGGGCCGCAGGGGCCGGTGTCGCCCATCATCCAGAAGTTGTCGGACGCGTAGCGCGCGCCCTTGTTGTCGCCGATGCGCACGATGCGCTCGGCCGGCACGCCGACCTGCTTGTTCCAGATCTCGTAGGCCTCGTCGTCCTCGGCGTAGACGGTGACCCAGAGCTTGTCCTTGGGCAGCTTGTAGACCTCGGTCAGCAGCTCCCAGGCGTAGGCGATCGCATCCTTCTTGAAGTAGTCGCCGAAGCTGAAGTTGCCCAGCATCTCGAAGAAGGTGTGGTGGCGCGCGGTGTAGCCGACGTTTTCAAGGTCGTTGTGCTTGCCGCCGGCACGCACGCACTTTTGCGAGGTGGTGGCGCGGGTATAGGGGCGCTTGTCGAAGCCGAGGAAAACATCCTTGAACTGGTTCATCCCTGCATTGGTGAACAGCAGGGTCGGGTCTTCGTGGGGCACCAGCGAGCTGGAAGCCACGATCTGGTGGCCCTTGGAGGCGAAGAATTCAAGGAACTTCTGGCGGATTTCGGCGCTTTTCATCGGCGTGGGGGCTCCGGGTTACGTCGCCTGGCGACGGTCGGGGAATTCAGGTTACAGAGCCGGAAATTGTAGCATCCAACCTCGCCCGCCCCCGCTGGCTATAATCCGTGGTTCAAGAACATACCAAGGAAGAGGGACAAAACCATGGGCCACCGCCTGTCCAAGATTTACACCCGCACCGGCGACGCCGGCACCACCGGCCTCGGCAATGGCAACCGGGTTTCCAAGAACAGCCTGCGCATCCACACCCTGGGTGAAGTGGACGAGGCAAACGCAGCCATCGGCATCATGCTCTGCGAGGAACTCCCGGACGACGTGCGCGTGCTGCTGACGAACGTCCAGCACGACCTGTTCGATCTGGGCGGCGAAGTGTGCATCCCCGGCATGGAGATGATCACGGCAAAACAGGTGGAACACCTCGAAGAAGAACTCGATCGCTTCAACGACGACCTGGAACCGTTGAAGGATTTCATCCTTCCCGGCGGCACCCGCGCCGCAGCCCTCGCCCACCAGGCCCGCACCGTGTGCCGGCGCGCCGAGCGGATGATCGTGGCGCTGAGCCAGGAGGAATCCGTGAACGACGCACCGCGCCAGTACCTTAACCGGCTGTCGGATCTGCTCTTCGTGCTGGGACGCGTGCTCAATCGGGCCGGCGGCCGCGGCGATGTGCTTTGGCAGAAGCGCAAGAACGCCTGACCCATACAAGCAAAAGGGCTGCCCGATCTGGCAGCCCTTTTTGTTCAGCACCCGGTCGACATGGAGCACTGATTCAGGCGTCAAAAAGCAAAAAAGCCCAAGCACCGGAGTGATTGAGCCTTAACGCTTGAAACTGGTTGCGGGGGCAGGATTGAGCACTTATTTCGCCGGTCCCATCGTGTTGAGGCTACCGACTAGCGTGCGTCGGGCTAATGGCCGTCACCAACGTTAAGTGCGAAGCACACTCAGCAAACCTCGTTCTCGCACAAAAGCAAGGCGCCCGCCCATGGAGCGCGTGGGATATCTACGCGCCTCAGGAGGGCCCCGCGTAGCATCCACCACTCACTAGAGGGCCTAAAAAAAACCAAAGGACTGATCCCAGCTAGGAGCATCCGCGCCCCAGTCGGGATACTGGAATTCCAGCCCTCTGGACGCGCCCTCCTTGGTATCCACCTCAAGTTCACGACAGGTCTCAGCGAGCTCATCCAGATCCCAGCACAGCCAGTCATTGGAAAGACGCTCAACTATCAGCGCAAGATTGCGACCACGCCCGACACCTATGTCGTCACCATCCACCTGAAACTTCCAGCAGCCACTCTCCTGCACAGCACGCCAAGTTCGTTGCGGTACGCCATCACGTAGGCGGTAGCAATCGTAGAACCCCTGAGTCATCCACCCTGAGGGATTGGCCTGCCCACCAAGAAGTGTCTTCATTGGATCGGCAAGACGACCCGTGATGATGCGATCCTCCTCAGTTGCCATCAGGCACGTCCCAAGCCGCAGCCGAACGTCCAGCCGCTCAAGATCCGCATCCTTGAGTAGTAGATTCATATCTGAACTCGCGTAACGCCACATCCCAATCAGGCGGGATTCGAGCCCCGGGCGCACGAAAATTGCATCGCCTTCACGCCCTAACGCCCAGCGCGCGTTGTAGCGCAGGATCGCGATATTCGGCTCTGAAACCGGCAAAAGCCGATGCCTATTCACCCGCCCTGCCGCCTGCACGATGGAATGCGCGCTGGAAGGCTCGATCACACCCCAGTCAAAATCGTGATCGCGACCGATTTCTTCCACCGGCGTCGCCACCACGATGAAAGGCACATCGCCGTCTGGCGAACCGGCAAGCAGTTCGGCAATCTCGGTATCGGCGACAATGTGTCGGTCACCGCGCTTGCGGTTGAGCAGAAAATCCAGCCTCTGCTCCTTCAGATGCCGATGGATGCGGAAATCCCGAGCGTGATAGCAGGCCACCCGGGCATGTGGCAATGCCTGCGCCAGAGCCCGAGCCGTCGCAATTGCCGTGCGGATGTTGGCCACTCGTATCAATCCGAAAGACAGCGTCTTCCCAGCACCCACGCGCCAGCGGTGTCCCCGGTGCAACCGACGCACTGCATCCACCACGGCGGACTCAAATCCTTCCCGGCTGCGCGACTCGATAGGCTGAATGAAAGCGCGCCGCACGGCTTTCGCCGGCAGCTTCATCAAAGCATCCAGATGCGCCCGGAAGCGCTGCGCAAAATCCTCTCCGCCCTCGAAGACAGAAGCGGGGCCACGGTCATCCACCGCGACGACGCCAAACTTGCCGTCACCACCTTCAAGCGCACCGCGCATCGCTACGCCGCTGCCAAAGGCCCGGCTCACCGCCTCGGCCACCGGCACCGGCAGCGTTGCCGACGAGCAGATCACGTTACGCCCCATCAGCCCCGCCGTCTGGATGAGCCGCAACACCGCTACCAGGGCTTCGGGCGCATACGCATCCACCTCATCCAGCACCAGATCGCTGTCTGCAATGCGCAGCAGCGCCCCCACATGATGGGCCTGCCGCCCCGGCTCGCCTGCATTGATGAGGTAGTCGATGGTCGACACCAGCACCGGCGCCCCGATCACCGGCGCGAGAGACGGACGCGCATCGGTCAGCACCTTCATCCAGCCCGGCAGCAACACCGCACCGCCCAGTGCGTCATACTCGGTGGCTGGGCCATCGGTCTCGAACGTTCCAGCGTAAGCGCCCTGCTCTCGGGCCGCCGCATGTAGACGCGCGGCCACACGATCTCCGATCACGGTGGCCATCTCATCAGCCCCCAGGCCCAGCGACTCCCTCAGCGCATCGCCGGTCTGGAGCGTCAGCGTGCGCAGGTTCAGCGCAATCGCAAAGCGTGGCCGGGACGATGCAACGCAGGCTAGCTTGGCGTTAGCGATGGTCTTGCCCGCCCCGGTCGCCGCCACATTGAAGATCAGCAGCGGCGCCTCGCTGCGGGCACGGAAGGCGCTCACCGCCGCCACCGCGCGGTTCTGCCACGCGAAGCGGCCGCGCTCGTCGGCCGGCGAGAGGATGTGCTCCACCGTCTCGGTCGCCAGCCCCGGCAGGCGCAAACCGGCGATGCGCCACGCAAAGTCCGCCGCCCGACGGCTCACGGTCTGCAGGTGCCAGCACAAGGGTTGGTCGAATGCCCCGTTCTTGGTGTTGGCGAACAGACCGCAGCCCTTCACGCCGGGCAGTACCGGGCGGGACGACACCTCGTGATCGGCCAGGATCAACGCGGCCCGCGCCAGCACCGCCGCCCCGCGCCAGAAGGCCGGCGGACGCTCGCCTGCGCGGCGGTTCAGGCGGGCCAGCACGCGATCCAGCTCGTCCAGGATATCTGCCGGCAACTCGCCCGCCAGCGCCAGCTGCCGCGACTGCCCGGCATCCCGCACATGCCGATCACAGGTCGGCGAGGACGATGGCGTATCCCTCGGGCCGAACAGCCGGTGATGGGTCGCGACGATGTAGTCGAGGGCGTCGGCGGGGCCGAAGACCCCCCGGTCCTCCAGCCCGTCCATGTCCTCCACCGGGCGGGGGCGGGTGAGCGCGGACCACGCACCGGGCCAATCCTTGCCACGCCTGCGCAGTTGCAGCACCCGCATTGACAGCCACTCGTGACGCACCGGGTCCGCCTCGGCTTTTTCGGCGGGCGCCGCCACGGCACGGGCCAACTTGTCAGCAAAGAAGTTGCCCGCCTTTCCTAGGTCATGTGCCAACCCCGCAGCCTGGGCAAGCAGGCTGACCACCGGCAGCCACGGCGGCGGCCGGCGCTTGCGGCGCATCGTCCCGGCAGGAAAGTGCCCGTCCGGGCCGAACGCATCCCGCGTGCCCACCACCCATAGCAGGCGCATCCGCTCGCGCCCCTCGTTGCGATAGCAGGCCACGGCTGTCTGCCGGGTCGCCGATGTTTTGAGCAGCGAACGGAGTTCGCGCAAGCCTTCCAGGGTGATCGGCGTTGCCCATGAACGCTCACCGGTCCGGATGGCGTAGCTGTCCAGCACTGCGCGGCTGCGTTTGACCGCCCGGCGCTCGCAGGCGGAAATCAGGGTGATGTGCATTCGGAATCGGTCTCGCCCGTGATACGCTGCCGCGGCCACCGAGGCAGGTGGTTTAGAAGTAGTAAGTCCGCAAGGAGCAACTCAGTTCGCCGCCGAGCAGGCGGAATATCCCAAACCGCATTCGCGGATACTTTTTTATCCTAGTAAGTCAAGAAGGAATTATTTGACGTATTTCAAATACGAGAATACGCTTTTGCCATCATTCTGCCCTACCCAAGGAGCATCAGATGGCTCGAACCCCAAAAGCGATACCCGAGGCCCCGCCCTGGGTTTCCCTCCCGCCAGAACTCTATGCCGAGACCATCGACAATCTCGTCACCTTCTCCCACAAGACCACCAACTCCAACATCCCCGCCGGCGGCGTTCGCCTTGCACCGGCGCAGGCACTCAAGCTGCCCTACGTCTCGGCCCGCACCCTGCTTGCCGCGGGCGAAACCCCTGATCTCGACTACACCGCCAACGCCGGCAAGATAGCCACCGTAGTCAAACAACTCCGGCAGGTGCGGGAAGGCAAATCCACGGCCCCGGCCGATGAAGCCCGACACCTTCTCGCCAGGCTCGCCGACGGCTCGCAGCGCGGCAACGAGATCGGCACCGAGAGGGTGTCGCTCCGCGCCCGACAGCTCCTGCTCCCACGCCCGGATGGCAGCTACGTCGCCATCACTCCCCTCAGCGCCAGCGGTGTCAGCCGCTCGATTCGCTTGGCAACCCGCGCTCACAACGAAACGCTACGCACGCCCAGCGACACCGACACCAGCAAGCTGCAGCGCATCTCCACCGCCGTGTTCGGGCTCGGAGGTGCCAATCCGCAGAACGTGGGCTCCCTCGTCCGCGAGATGCAGCGCCCGCTGGTGTTCTTCCCTCCCGCCGAAAACCGGCAGGTTAAGGCAGCCCTCGCCCAGCACTTTCAGGGCATCCCGATCCGCCTGCCACGCCCCCTGCTGGTGGAATTCCGCAACTGGTGCCGCGCGGCCCGCGCCCGCAACGGCGGGCTCATCCCCACCGACATGCGCACCCGCAACGAAGAATCCGCCAACGTCCGCCAGATCGTCGACGCCGTGCTCGCGCAGGGCGAGCTCGCACGGCAACGCCTCCTTGAGCACGTGGACGTGCTACCCAACGGCGGCTCGCCGCTGGTCTCGATCAACGCCGACCCGATCGCCCGCGGTCTCGTCGATCCTGATCTGCGGGATCGCGACTGGCCCCGCACCTTCGCCACCCGGCTGGCCGCGCTGATCGCCGACTTCCGCTTTGGCGACGAGCACGGCGACTTCCACTTCGACCAGCAGGATCTTTACCAACTCCAGGCCATCGCCGAGGACGCCGCACGATGAGCTATCTACACCTCTCCCGACTCCGCGTCCGCGCCGCCAACGCCCTGGCCGGCAACTACGCCATCAACGCCGCACCCGTCATGGCCATCGTGCTCTTCGTGCACAACCTCGGGCTCAAGACTGGCTGCCGCCCACGCCGCGTCGCCATCCTCCACCACGACGGCCAGCTCCTTGGCGAGTTCGGCAGCGACGGCTTTTACGACTTCCACCCCCAGCAACGGCGTGGCGCCACCTTCATCGACGCCACCGACTACTCTTCCAAGAACCCTCACGCGCTCTCGCTGCAGCCCACCGCCTCCTGTCACCTCGTCATTTCCCTGCTCATCGAAGTCGATGGCCCGGTCAATCAGAAAAAGGTCGAGCGCTTCCTGCACAGCGCCCGGATCGCCGGCGGCAGCGTAGATGAAGTGGGCACCGTCGACGTGCAGGACGACCCTGACGCCCTCACGCTACGTAACGGCTACTGGCTCATTGAGCGCAGCGACCTGATGGCCGCCCACGACCACCCGGTGGAAGCCCTCGTCACCGCAATCGGCCGCCGCGCCACGCGCAGCAAGGCCGAACCGGAAGACAGCCCCACCCTGCCCATGTCCTGGCTTGCCGCCACCGTGCTGGGCTACGCCGCCATCACCCCCTTTTCCCGGCGTGACGGCGTGCGCATGACCGGCAAGCGCCCCGACGACGACGGCGAACAACCCCTCCACGCCTACAGCGAGCCCCTTCTCGGCCTCGTGCAGTACGTCTCCCGCCGCGACTACGGCCCCCGCCCCATCCCTTTCTGGGAACACACCTGGCTGCAGGACGACGTCTTTGTCGTCCGTCAAACCCAAACTTCGTAAAGGAACCCGCACCATGAACGCACCCGAATTCAAGAAGCTCCCCGGCGTCCTCTCCTTCCAGCGCGGCCTCGTCATCACCGACGCGCCCTTCTTCAACGTGCTTGCCGACGGCCAGAGCCCGGTGATGGTGGTGCGCCACGGCATCCGCGGCACCCAGAACGTCAACAAGAGCGGCGACGCCGAGAAATCCACCGCGGCCGCCGCCAAGCGCGCCGAAGTCTCCAACATCCAGACCACCGACACCGCGAAGCTAGACGAACACGCCCAGGCCCTCGCCGTCCGCTTCGGCCTGCGCTGCCTTGACCTGGAGAACGTGCTCTTCGCCTGCGCCCCATCCAGCACCGACAAGGACGACGACGTGCGCAACTACCGCGAAAGCGTGCGCAGCTTCGTCGAACGCGCCAAGGAATCCGCCGGCCTCGACGAAGTCGCCGCCCGCTTTGCCCGCAACATCGCCAACGGCCGCTGGCTGTGGCGCAACCGCACCATCGCCCGCACGGTGCGCGTGGATGTCGCCCGGGTCGACGCCAACGGCCGCGCCGAGCCCCTCGCTCACTTCGACGCCCTCGCCACCCCGCTCAATCACTTCGACGCCATCACCGATGACGAGCGCCGCGTCGCCGCCATACTGGCCGACGGCCTGCGCGGCAGCGACGACAGCGGCCTGCGCATCGAAGCCCACGTGGACTTCGGCATCGCCGGCGCCATCGAAGTCTTCCCCTCGCAAAACTATGTCGAGGACAAGCCCCGTGGCTTCGCCCGCCCGCTCTACTGCCTCGGCGCCCCCGAACGCAGCGCCCGCAACAGCGGGATGGAATTCGCCAGCACCCGCACCATGGGCCACGCCGCCCTGCGCGACCAGAAGATCAGCAACGCCCTGCGCACCATCGACACCTGGTATCCCGCCTATGCCGAATACGGCCGGCCGCTGCCAGTCGAACCCAACGGCGCCAGCCTCGAAGCCCAGGAATTCTTCCGCGACAAGAAAACCTCGGCCTTCGAATTCGCCCGCCGCCTCAACACCCTCGACCCCACCTCGCCCGACGGCATGTTCATGATCGCCAGCCTCATCCGCGGCGGCGTCTTCTCGGGAGGCAAGGAGTGATGCACCCCCGCTGCTTTGTGGATCTCACCCTCGAGCGGCAAGCCTCGCCGCTCGCCGCGGCAGCCGTGCTGCGCGTGCTCCACGGCGCCTTTCGCCAGCAGCCGGGGCAGTACGCCCTGGCGCTGCCCGACTACCCGCGCGCCTTTCCGCGCCTGCGCATCTTTGCCGAAGCCCGCGATGCCCTCGATGCACTCGTCGCCGCCACCGAAGGCCACCGGGCCGTCGCCGAGTGCGCCCGCTACAGCTATCCCCGTGCCGTCCCCGACGACTTCGCCGGCCCCTGGACAAGCTTCCGCCGCTACCGCATCCCCTCACGCCGGGCCGAACGCAAGCCCGACGGCAACCTGCGCCTGCGCCGCATCCAGACCGCCGACGAAGCCCGCCTGCTCTACTTTCCGTTACGCAGCGAGAGCAATGGCCACACCTGGCGGCTCTACGTCGAAGCCCGTCCGGCAGACTCCGGCGACGAGGCCAGCCCCGACGCCTACGGCCTCGCCACCGCCACCCGCCCCTTCGGTCTGCCCGACCTGCCATGAACAAGCCCCGCGCAAAGCCACGGCAGATCCTCCTCTCCAAACGCGCCAACATCTTCTACCTGGAGCACGCCCGCGTGCTCCAGAAGGACGAGCGCATCATCTGGCTCACCGAAACCGGCGAAGACGTGGAGCAATACTTCAACCTCCCCGAACGCAACACCGCCCTGCTGCTGCTCGGCAAGGGCACCTCCATCACCGACGCCGCCGTCCGCCGGCTTGCCGAATCCAACGTGCTCATCGGCTTCTGCGGCAGCGGCGGCTCGCCACTCTTCGCCACCGCCGAACCCGTGTTCCTCACCCCCCAAAGCGAATACCGCCCCACCGAATACATGCAGGGCTGGGTCCGCCACTGGAGCGACGACACCCGGCGGCTGCAGCTTGCCAAGGCCCTCATCGCAGAACGCATCGACCTCACAGCCCGCGTCTGGCAACGCAACCCCGATCTCCTGCAGCGCCACATCGCCCTGCCGCCCGGCGCCGCCGACCGCCTCAAGGCGCGCAGCGAAACCTCCGCCGATGTACAGGCCCTACTGCTAGCCGAAGCCGAATGGGCCCGCGCCCTGTATGCCGGCCTGTCGGCCGGCTACGGCCTGCAGTTCACCCGCAACGAAGGCGCCGGCGCCCGGGAAAGCCGCGAAGACCGGGTCAACAGCTTCCTCGACCACGGCAACTACATCGCCTACGGCCTCGCCGCAGTCGCCCTCAACGGCCTGGGCATCAGCTACGCCTTCCCCCTCCTCCACGGCAAGACCCGCCGCGGCGCCCTCGTATTCGACGTGGCCGACCTCATCAAGGACGCCTACGTCATGCCCCTCGCCTTCGAATGCGGCGCCGACCCGCGCATCAAGGACAACACCTTCCGCGCCCGCCTTATCGAAACCCTGCAAGACGCGGAAGCCCTCGACCTGCTGTTCACCTTCGTCAAATCCATGGCGGAGAAACCCGTTTAAAAACAAGGAGATGAACAACCACCCCAAAAACAAAGCCAAACCGGGAGAATCATCACTAAACCCTTGAACCTCAAACAGTTTTCTTCCGGAAAGACCAGTTCGCCGCCGTGCAGGCGGTTTAGAAGATTTGCTCGACCTGCCCGACTTGGGGGAAGGCGTTCGCCGCCGTGCAGGCGGTTTAGAAGAGGCGGACCAGATCGTGAGGGCGGAAAGCAGCGTTCGCCGCCGTGCAGGCGGTTTAGAAGTCGTCCAGCGTCACCACGTCCATCGGGCGGGAGTTCGCCGCCGTGCAGGCGGTTTAGAAGTGAGTGCATCATCCTGCCCAAAGTTTTGCGTCGTTCGCCGCCGTGCAGGCGGTTTAGAAGGCCCCGGTTTGCTTGCTGATTCTGAATGTCGCGTTCGCCGCCGTGCAGGCGGTTTAGAAGTCACTGGCCGAAAGCGTGCAGCAATGCAGGTCGTTCGCCGCCGTGCAGGCGGTTTAGAAGAAGGATTTCGGGCGGCGTAAGCCACTCGTCGTGTTCGCCGCCGTGCAGGCGGTTTAGAAGAGCCACCACGGCTCGGTGATGTGCCTGGCCAGGTTCGCCGCCGTGCAGGCGGTTTAGAAGCTCATCGAGTCCCATGCTACCGATGCCGATGAGTTCGCCGCCGTGCAGGCGGTTTAGAAGTCCACATCGATCACCAGGCCGCGTTCCTGCAGGTTCGCCGCCGTGCAGGCGGTTTAGAAGGCCTGCTCGATGGCGTGCGGCACGACGGATACGTTCGCCGCCGTGCAGGCGGTTTAGAAGTCGGCTTGATTGACCACCGTGATGCCCAGCCAGTTCGCCGCCGTGCAGGCGGTTTAGAAGCGGAGCTGCGCATCGTGAGTGATGCCCTCTGGGTTCGCCGCCGTGCAGGCGGTTTAGAAGACCCGTTCGGCGAGTGCTTTGCCGGTCTTCGGGTTCGCCGCCGTGCAGGCGGTTTAGAAGTCAACGCCAACGAATTTGCAGCCGTTGCCGGCGTTCGCCGCCGTGCAGGCGGTTTAGAAGCGCGTGCATGGCGCGGCGCCAGTTTCGGTTTGGTTCGCCGCCGTGCAGGCGGTTTAGAAGTCGGAAGCCTGACGACGAATCCGGGCCCGCTCGTTCGCCGCCGTGCAGGCGGTTTAGAAGTTGGCCCTCGCCGCCAGCGCCTTGGCCACGGCGTTCGCCGCCGTGCAGGCGGTTTAGAAGTTGGCCCTCGCCGCCAGCGCCTTGGC
>NZ_JAOAUU010000162.1:0-1654 GCF_030157465.1 Zoogloea sp. | reverse complement strand
CACGGCGTTCGCCGCCGTGCAGGCGGTTTAGAAGTTGCGGGAAATCTTCGGCAGTGATCGTCAGGGGTTCGCCGCCGTGCAGGCGGTTTAGAAGTGCTCCCCTGGCTCGCCTGGGCGCTGGGGGTTGTTCGCCGCCGTGCAGGCGGTTTAGAAGCTGATGATTTTGGCGAGATTGTTACGGTAAGCGTTCGCCGCCGTGCAGGCGGTTTAGAAGAGGCGGGCGGCCACAACCACGTTGCCGATTGCGTTCGCCGCCGTGCAGGCGGTTTAGAAGTGCTGGAACAGGCCCAAGAGTATTGGGCGCAGGTTCGCCGCCGTGCAGGCGGTTTAGAAGACTGCCGCGCTGGTCGGTCTGTTCGTCACTGCGTTCGCCGCCGTGCAGGCGGTTTAGAAGAACACGGCCCAGCTCATTTCCACTGCCGCGCTGTTCGCCGCCGTGCAGGCGGTTTAGAAGTTCGAGGGTTGCGCCGACGTGACGATGGGATTGTTCGCCGCCGTGCAGGCGGTTTAGAAGATCCCGTCGGCCGCCGTCGATGCCGACACGCCGTTCGCCGCCGTGCAGGCGGTTTAGAAGCTCGCCAGACCAAGTTCGACCTCAAGCCTGTTGTTCGCCGCCGTGCAGGCGGTTTAGAAGTTGGGCTTGGTGATGGAAACGTCGGCCTTGACGTTCGCCGCCGTGCAGGCGGTTTAGAAGAGCGTGCCGCCCGTTTGCGCGCTAGCTGCATCGTTCGCCGCCGTGCAGGCGGTTTAGAAGTGCGACAGCAGCGCCCCCGGCCGGGATTGCCCGTTCGCCGCCGTGCAGGCGGTTTAGAAGACTGAGCAGGGTTCAGCTTCGGCGGACGGGGCGTTCGCCGCCGTGCAGGCGGTTTAGAAGTTGCGTCAGACAGCGCGCAGATGTGGATGCTCGTTCGCCGCCGTGCAGGCGGTTTAGAAGCAGGAGACGTCGTCGCCGTGGGTGCGCAGGCCGTTCGCCGCCGTGCAGGCGGTTTAGAAGCGGTTGCCCACGACCCCGAAGCGGTGCAGGAGGTTCGCCGCCGTGCAGGCGGTTTAGAAGGTCGGGTGCATGCCCTGCATCAACGCCGGGAAGTTCGCCGCCGTGCAGGCGGTTTAGAAGATTTTCTTGGACCGCAACAGGAGTGTGACCCAGTTCGCCGCCGTGCAGGCGGTTTAGAAGTCGATGGCCCTCATTCGGCGTCGGGCAGCGGGGTTCGCCGCCGTGCAGGCGGTTTAGAAGACGCGATCAAGAGAGCCGGCCGGGATGCCATAGTTCGCCGCCGTGCAGGCGGTTTAGAAGTGAGTCTCTCGGAAGCCGCGCGGAGGCTGGGAGTTCGCCGCCGTGCAGGCGGTTTAGAAGAGCTGGCCAGCCAGCCCCCGGTGCGTCTTGTGGTTCGCCGCCGTGCAGGCGGTTTAGAAGCGCACCGTCATGGACCATATAACCGGCGCCTGGTTCGCCGCCGTGCAGGCGGTTTAGAAGACTTCATTGGGTGGCTCCCGGCCAGGCGGGGTGTTCGCCGCCGTGCAGGCGGTTTAGAAGTGAAGGGGCCGCTGGTTGAGCGCCGGGTGCGTGTTCGCCGCCGTGCAGGCGGTTTAGAAGAAAGCGAAGTCGGGGTTTTGGAAGTCGCCATCGTTCGCCGCCGTGCAGGCGGTTTAGAAG
>NZ_JAOAUU010000161.1 GCF_030157465.1 Zoogloea sp. | reverse complement strand
TGCTGTGCTCGAAGCCCATGTAGAAGAACACCAGGATGGGCATCCACATGGCGATGACCTTGCCGGAGACGCTGGTGGACATCATGGCGGCGACCACGCCGGTGGACACCATCCAGTTGCACATCACGGCACGGATGAAGAGGGTCAGCATGCCGCCGGCGCCATGGGCCGCGTAGCCCACGGTGCGGCCTTCGCCGATGTGGCCGATCTTCTGGCCGATGGCGTTGGGGGCTTCGGTGAAGCCGCTGGTGAAGATGATGGCCATGAACACGGCCACGGTGAGCGCGCCGGCAAAGTTGCCGGTGAATACCAGGCTCCAGTTGCGCAGCACGCCGTTCCAGGTGGCGCCGGGGCGCTTGTCGAACACCGCCAGCGGGGCCAGGGTGAACACGCCGGTCAAGAGGTCGAAACCCAGCAGGTAGAGCATGCAGAAGCCCACCGGGAAGAGCAGCGCGCCGATCAGCGGGTTGCCGGTATTGACGTTGACGCTGACCGCGAAGGCCGCGGCCAGGGCCAGGATGGCGCCGGCCATGTAGGAGCGGATCAGGGTGTCGCGAGTGGACATCAGGAGCTTGGATTCGCCGGCGTCCACCATTTTGGTGACGAATTCGGCGGGGGCAAGATAGGCCATGGGATTACCTTTTCAAAGTCGGATATCAGGAATTGCGTATCCAGGGGTGGCTGCAATGGGCGACTGTAGGGGCGACTTCAGTCGCCCAACCGCGCGTTAAATCATCGACATGCCGTTCAACGGAGTCCGCGGGCGACTGAAGTCGCCCCTACAGCCTCAGCCCAGGGCGACCAGCACGCGGCGGTCCTCGATGCGCACGGTGTGGGCGCGTACCGAGTGTTCCGGTGCCTCCAGACATTCGCCGGTGGCCAGGTCAAAGTGGTTCTTGTAGAGGGGCGAGGCGACGACGATGTGCTTGCCCAGGTTGCCTACCAGGCCCCGCGAGAGGACGCTGGCGCCGGACTTGGGGTCCACGTTGTCGATGGCGTAGAACTGCGTTTCACCGATGCGGAAGACGGCCACGTGGCGGTTTTCCACCAGGGCGCAGACGCCGGTGTCGGGCAGGATGTCGTCCACCGCGCAGACGGCGTTCCATTGAAGGGGGGCGATGCTCATGCTGGGGCTCCTCAGGCAGGCGTGGCCAGGATTTCGGGGTTGGCGGCGATGCGTTCGTCGGGGCGGGCCGGGCGAATCTGGCCGCGTTCCTCCACGAAGATGATGTGCTCGTCGGCCTTGTCGCTATTGACGAAGGAGCGGAAGCGCTGGCGCACCGCGGGGTTGGTTACGGCGGTCTTCCATTCGCACTGGTAGGTGTCCACCACGTGCTGCATCCGGGCTTCCAGTTCGGCGGCCAGGCCGAGGCTGTCGTTCACCACCACGTCTTTCAGGTAGTCGAGGCCGCCTTCCAGGTTGTCGCGCCAGGTGCTGGTGCGCTGCAGGCGGTCGGCGGTGCGCACGTAGAACATCAGGAAGCGGTCCACCAGCCGGACGAGTTCTTCCTGGGTCAGATCGGACGCCAGCAGTTCGGCGTGGCGCGGTTTCATGCCGCCGTTGCCGCATACGTAGAGGTTCCAGCCCTTTTCGGTGGCGATGATGCCCACGTCCTTGCCCTGCGCTTCGGCGCACTCGCGGGTGCAGCCCGATACACCGAACTTGATCTTGTGGGGCGCGCGCAGGCCCTTGTAGCGGTTCTCCAGATCCACCGCGAAGCCCACGCTGTCACCCACGCCGTAGCGGCACCAGGTGGAGCCGACGCAGCTTTTGACGGTGCGTAGGGACTTGCCGTAGGCGTGGCCGGATTCGAAACCGGCGGCAATCAGTTCGTCCCAGATAAAGGGCAGCTGTTCGACACGGGCACCGAAGAGATCCACCCGCTGGCCACCGGTGACCTTGGTGTAAAGGCCGTACTTCTTGGCCACCTGGCCCACGGCGATGAGGCCGTCGGGGGTGACTTCGCCGCCGGGCATGCGCGGCACCACCGAGTAGGTGCCGTCCTTCTGGATGTTGCCCAGGAAGTAGTCGTTGCTGTCCTGCAGGCCTGCCAGGTCGCTCTTGAGCACGAACTCGTTCCAGCACGAGGCGAAGATGCTGGCGGCGGTGGGTTTGCAGATGTCGCAGCCGAGGCCCTTGCCGTGCTTCTCCAGCAGTTCGGCGAAGCTCTTGATCTCGCCCACCTTGATGAGGTGGAAGAGCTCCTGGCGGGAGTAGGGGAAGTGCTCGCACAGGTGGTTGTTCACCGCCATGCCGAGGCGGGCCATCTCGGCCTTCATCACCTGGGTGACCAGGGGCACGCAGCCGCCGCAGGTGGCGCCGGCCTTGGTGCAGGCTTTCATGTCGCCGATGCTGGTGGCGCCGTCGGCCACGGCCGCGCAGATCTGGCCCTTGCTCACGTTGTTGCAGGAGCAGATCTGGGCGCTGTCAGGCAGGGCATCCACGCCCAGGCCGGGCTTGGCCTTGCCGTCGCTGGAGGGGAGGATCAGGAATTCCGGATCGGCCGGCAGGGCGATGCCGTTGAGGGCCATCTGCAGCAGGGTGCCGTATTCGTCGGCGTTGCCCACCAGCACGGCGCCGATCAGCTGCTTGCCGTCGGGGCTGGTGACGATCTTCTTGTAGATCTGTTTGACTTCGTCCATGTAGCGGAAGCTGCGGCTGCCGGTGCTGCGGCCCTGGGCGTCGCCGATGCTGGCCACGTCCACACCCATCAGCTTGAGCTTGGTGCTCATGTCGGCACCGCCGAAGGCGGCCTCAGTTCCGTTGATTCGCTGGCCGGTGATCTGGCGGGCAACGGTGCGGGCCATCTCATAGCCGGGGGCGACGAGGCCGAAGACCTGGTCTTTCCAGGCGGCGCATTCGCCGATCGCGAAGATGTCCGGGTCGCTGGTGCGGCAGTGGTCATCCACCGCGATGCCGCCCCGGGCTCCCACCGCCAGCGCGTTCTGGCGAGCCAGCTCGTCCCGCGGCCGGATGCCGGCGGAGAACACGATCATGTCGGTCTCCAGGTGGCTGCCGTCGTCGAAGACCATGCGGTGACGGGCGCGGGCGCCGTCGGTGATCTCCTTGGTGTTGCGGCTGGTGTGCACGCGCACGCCCATTTCTTCGATCCTGCTGCGCAGGATGCGGCCGCCGTCTTCGTCTACCTGGACGGCCATCAGGCGCGGGGCAAATTCGACGACATGGGTCTCCAGACCGAGGTCGCGCAGGGCCTTGGCGCATTCGAGACCGAGCAGGCCGCCGCCCACCACCACGCCCGTCTTCGAGCGGGCGCCGCATTCGGTCATGGCTTCCAGGTCTTCGATGGTGCGATAGACGAAGCAGTCGGCCCGGTCATTGCCACGCACCGGCGGCACGAAGGGGAAGGATCCGGTGGCGAGCACCAGCTTGTCGTAGGCCAGCACCTCGCCATCGGCGGTGGTGACGGTCTTCTTGCGGCGGTCGATGGCCGCTGCGCGGGTCTTGAGGCGCAGGGCGAAGCCGCTCTGGTCAAAGAAGCCCGGCTCTACCAGGGAGAGGTCGTCGGCAGTCTTGCCGGCGAAGAATTCGGACAGATGAACCCGGTCGTAGGCGGCGCGAGGTTCTTCGCACAGCACGGTGACTTCGGTAGGGCCAAGGGCCAGTTGGTGAAGTTCTTCGAGGAACTTGTGGCCCACCATGCCGTGGCCGACAACAATGATTTTCATGATGAATCCTGCACGTCCTGGCTCCTCCGGGAACCGTGCTGGATCTCTTTGCCGGGCTCAGGAAATGAGTGGCGCAGACATCACGGCCCCCGCGAAACGCGGATCGAAGTCGGGTTGGAACAACGAGGTGGCGGGTGCTTGCGCACTCGACTCACTCGGGTTCCGCCGTCGTTGGCGGAGGCAATAAGACCCGTGGCGGCTCTGCCAGCGGGCAAGGAGTAATAAGCAGAAATCGTGCCGGGTCGATAAAGCGCAGAATCCGGGTGTTTTCCGGTGCAGAGGGGGGCGTTCAGACCACGGCAGGCGCCAAAATGGTGCGCTGCGGTGTCCACATTGGCGCATGAGGCGAGTGCATTCGCCCGGGGGGGCATGTCCGGGCTGATAATCGAAGCCGTGCCTGGGTCAGCTGGATTTTTTCTTCCAGTTGGCCCGGCAGGTGTCCTGGAGATAGTTTTCGATCAGCGCGGTGTCGTTGCCTTCGAATTGCACGCGGGCTTCGGGGCCGAGGTCGTCTTCCCACATGCGTTTTACGTCGGCCTGGTATTCGAAGGGCACGACGTTTTCGATGAAATGGGCGACGGCTTTGTCGTCAAAGCCGGATTCCTGGAAGTTTTTGCGGATCTGGGTGGCGTCTTTCTTGCGCAGGATCTTTGCTGGTTCAAGCCCGCTGGCCACCATCAGCAGCACGCCGCATTGCACGTCGGTGTGGTCGCCCTGGCCGCCGGTGATGCGCTGCCATTCTTCGGCCCTGGCCTTGTCGTGGTGGGTGATTTCGCTCACCGAGCTGGTGTCGAAGAAGAACAGGCCGGAAAAACGGTCCTGGTTTCGATAGATTTCGGTGGCGGAGATGTCCCGGATGACGGGCAGCACTTCGGCCGTGAAACGTTCGCATTCACGGGCCATCAGGTTGCGCACAGGAAGCGGGGCCTCTTCGAGCCATTCGTCGAGCTTGGGAAAGCCGGCGCTGCGTTTTTTGCGGGCGGCTTCGTGCAGCTTCATGAAGCGTTCGACGCTGAACAGCCCCTCCGGCTTGCGCTCGGTGTAGAGGATGAGCAGCGCGCTGTTGATGACCGATTCGCAGAACACGTGCCATTCGAGCACGTCGTCCCGGTCGGCGCCAAACTTGCCGGCGAGCCAGCAGGTCATGTCGATGTAGAGCTGGTTTTTTTCGCGGGCGGCGCGTTCGACGAGATAGTGCGCGTAGGTGATCGGCTTGTCGGACGTATAGGTGTCGAGAAATTCCTTTTCGCTTTCCCGGAAGATGTCGGGATCGGCGAGGAGCCTTTCGGTAGGCAGGGTGTGCAGCTTGCGCAGGCGATCGGCGCCGGCCTTGGAGAGGGCGAGGAGGGTCTTGTCGCGCAGCAGCCGGGCCGCCGCGTCGAGGCTGCCGCCGGATTCCGCTTCGAGGGCCAGGCCGGCCAGGGTTACCAGCCGGGTGCGGGCGGCTTCGAGTGAGGGGCGCAGGTTGGGCGTGCCGAAATAGGTGGCCAGCTGCACGATGCCCTTGGCGCCTTCGCGGCGGATGGCGTCGAGCCGTGCGGCGTCGACGAGGCCTTCTTTCAGGGCGTGGCGCAGCACCCGTTCGAAATAGGGGCGGGTATCGACTGTTGCAAGAACGGTATCACTGGACATCGTGTGCACTGCGCGAAGCCGTGGGGGCTTCGCGCTTCTCCCGTTATCAGATTGCGGATTCCTCGTCCTCGTCTTCGAGCCTGGGCACGCCCGGTTCGGAAGATTCGGCAACGGGCATTCTGGCTGCTTCGGCGGCGCGGTGCAGGCGATCCTGGATTTCGATGATCAAGAGCTCGAAGGTGTCGGAAAACTCGTGGCGCAGCACCCAGGCGGTTTCCATCCAGTCGGAATCGGCCACTTCGGAGCGCGACATGCGAACCCGCACCATTTCGATGGCGTCGCCGATTTCGAGGCCCTGGTCGAGTTCATCGACGCGCTCGGAATCCCAGGTGATGGCCGACTTGGGCGCAAAGGCCTTTTCGAGATCGACTTCGGCCTCGAACACGCCGTGGTAGGCCAGGGCCTGCAGCGAGTCGTAGTGATCGATGAAGTAATCGGCCAGCAGGCGCACGCCTTCGTCGTGCTCGGCGAGGCAGTCGAGCACCTCGGAGCAGGCGCCGGGCGTGCGGTGCATCACGGCGTTCATGGTGTTGCGCAGGCGCGGCACGTATTTTTCGATGGGCTCGCCGTACTGGCGTTCGAGCATGATGGCCTGCACGAACTGTTCCGGGCTCACCAGCATGTTGACGATGGATTCCTTGCTCGCGTCGAACTCGCGCATCACGGCCAGCACGTCCTTGGGCGCCATTTCGTCGAGCACTTCAACCAGGGCGTGGTCGCCTTCCTTTTCGGCGAGGACGACCAGGTTGGCTTCGGCTTCCGAGATTTCGCCGGCAAGGATCAGGGCCTGGGTCTGCTTGATGACAAGCTGGGTCATGAAAAACCTTTCTTAACGGTCAATGGCGTCGAAGCCTTGCTCGGACATCCAGTCTTCTCCGGATTCGCCGAGATCGTCAGCGCCTTCGTCCTCTTCTTCATCCGCGCTGGCTTCGGGCGCGGAGCGGGCCGACAGGCCGCTGCCCAGCAGGTATTCGAGCACGGCGGTGGTGACAAGAAAGCTCTCGCCGCCGGCCTTGGCAAGGCAGAGGTTGATCAGCGGGCGGGCCCAAGAGGCGATCTCGATGGATTCCTCAAGTTCGGCCCAGGCCGGAAAGCCGTCATCGCCGGGCTCGCTTTGCGAGGCTTCGTAGAGCGCCCGGCCCTTGTTGAATCCGAAGGCGCCGTGGAAGGCCGGCGCAACCATTTCCGGCGCGGCGTCGATCATCGACAGGAGGAAGGAGAATTCCTTGTGCTTGTCCCGCACCCGGCGCTGGAGCACGTCCTTGCCTTCGGAGTCGGAACGCAGGTCGTCGATTTCGGCAACGTAGCGCTCGAAAATGTCTTCAAAATAAAACGAGGTCAAGAAATTACCTTTTCAATATACGAGGCCCACAGGGAGCTGGCCTCTTGCAGGGGGTCGTCGATCAGATTGCGCTGGCGCAAGAGATCGTAGTCGCGCCGGCGGGCGTCGTCGGCGAGCAGCTCGTAGGCGGTCTGGATGCTCCGGAAGCGGTCGGCGGCGGCGGGGTCGGGGTTTTTGTCCGGGTGGTAAAGGCGGGCGGCCTTGCGGTAGGCCACCTTGATGTCTTCGGCCGGCGCACTGGGTGAGACGCCCAGAATCTCGTAGGGATCACGCATTGTTTCGGGTTCCTGTCGCCGTCAGGCCGTGCGCCGCGCCGCGGGGCGTCAGGCGCCGATGCCGAGGCGCTCGCACACGGCGATCGTCGGGGCGGCCTGGTTCATGCTGTAAAAATGCAGGCCGGGGGCGCCGGCCGCAATCAGTTTTGCGCACAGCTCGCTCACCACGTCGAGGCCGAAGGCCTTGATGGAGTCGCTGTCGTCGCCGAAGGCTTCGAACTTGCGACGCATCCAGCGCGGGATTTCGGCGCCGCAGGCGTCGGAGAAGCGGGCCAGCTTGGAGAAGGACACGATGGGCATGATGCCCGGCACGATGGGCACGTTCACGCCGATGGCGGCGCATTCGTCGCAAAAATGCAGGTAGGCGTCGAGGTTGTAGAAATACTGGGTGATGGCCGAATTGGCGCCGGCATCCACCTTGCGCTTGAAGGCCAGCAGGTCGTCCCGCGGGCTTCTGGCCTGGGGGTGGTATTCGGGGTAGGCGGCGACTTCGATGTGGAAGTGATCGCCGGTCTCAAGGCGGATGAACTCGACCAGTTCGTTGGCGTAGCGCAGTTCGCCCGGATCGCCGACGCCGGAGGGCAGATCGCCGCGCAGGGCGACGATGCGGCGGATGCCGGCATCCTTGTAGCGCTGCAGGATTTCACGGATGTGCGGACGGGTCGAGCCGATGCACGACAGGTGCGGCGCGGCCTGGTGGCCTTCGTTCTGGATCTCGAAGACGGTTTCGAAGGTGCGCTCCTGGGTCGAGCCGCCGGCACCGAAGGTGACCGAGAAGAATTCGGGCTTGAGGCTGGCCAGCTTCGCCCGGGTGGTGCGCAGCTTTTGTACGCCCTCGGAGGTTTGCGGCGGGAAGAATTCGATGGAGAAGGGGGTCTTGTTCGGCACGGGATTTCCTCACGGGCCCGCCGGCGCGGTGGCGTCGGCGGGCTGTGGCAAAGCGGCGGAACGAGCCCGCCGGAGGGCGCTTAGTAGCGGTACTGGTCGGCCTTGTACGGGCCTTCCTTGGGCACGCCGATGTAGGCGGCCTGCTCGTCGGTCAGCACGGAGAGCTGGGCGTTGAGCTTCTTGAGCTGCAGGCGGGCAACTTTCTCGTCCAGATGCTTGGGCAGGGTGTACACGCCCACCGGGTAGTCGGCGGTGCGGGTGAACAGCTCGATCTGGGCGATGGTCTGGTTGGCGAAGGAGCTGGACATCACGTAGGACGGATGGCCGGTGCCGCAGCCGAGGTTAACCAGGCGGCCCTTGGCCAGCAGGATGATGCGCTTGCCGTCCGGGAAGATCACGTGGTCGACCTGCGGCTTGATCTCTTCCCACTGGTACTGCTCGATCGAGGCGACGTCGATTTCGTTGTCGAAGTGGCCGATGTTGCAGACGATGGCCTGGT
>NZ_JAOAUU010000160.1 GCF_030157465.1 Zoogloea sp. | reverse complement strand
CGCAAGGACGCCGACGTGATCGATGAAATTCCGATGGCCTACAAGGATATCGACGCGGTGATGGCGGCCCAGTCCGAACTGGTGGAGGTGGTGCACACCCTGCGCCAGGTGGTCTGCGTGAAGGGTTGAGCGGGGTAAAATCCGCCAAAATCAGGTTTGCAGGGCAAAAACACGTGATACGACATGACTTGGGGCATACCGCCCCGGAGCGCTCCCGGTGAAGCCCGGCGTCTCCACCGGCCCGCTGCTGTCCATCGCGCTGGTGCTGGCCGCCGTGTGGGCCAGCTTCGCCTACCTCGACATGCCCCTGGGCGCGCTGTTCTCGGGCGCCGCGGCCGGCGAGGCGGCAGACTTTGTGCAGCGCTTCTTCCCGCCCGATCTGTCGCCGGAGTTTCTCGGCAGGGTTGGCTTTGCGGCGCTCGAAACCCTGGCCATCTCGCTGCTCAGCACCCTCATCGCCGCGCTGGCCGGCGCCGCGCTGGCGCTGCCGGCGGCCCGGCGCCAGGGCCTTGTGGCCCGCTCCACGGCCCGCTTCGTGCTCAACCTGCTGCGCTCGGTGCCCGAGCTGGTGTGGGCCACGCTGATGGTGCTCGCCGCCGGCCTCGGCCCCTTTGCCGGCACCCTCGCGCTGGCGCTGCACACCACCGGCGTGCTCGGCCGCCTGTTTGCCGAAGCCCTCGAAAACACCCCGCCGGCCCCCGCCCGGGCGCTTGCCGGCAGCGGCGCCCCGGCGCTGGCCAGCTTTCTTTACGGCACCTTGCCGCTGGTCGCCCCCCAGTGGCTCGCCTACGCGCTGTACCGCTGGGAAATGAACATCCGCATGGCGGCGATCCTCGGTTTTGTGGGCGCCGGCGGCCTCGGGGCGCTGCTTTACTACAGCCTCTCGCTGTTCCACGAAGCCCAGGCCAGCACGGTCATCCTGACGATGCTGGCGATGGCGATCGCCGTGGATGGGGCCAGCGCCTGGATGAGGCGGGCGATGGCGGGGTAGGGTGCCGGCCATGCTGTGCTTGACTGGCCGGCCGGCTTGATCAATCGTCCCTCGGTCCTTCCCCGCTCCCCCCTCACCGGAACCGCAGCCATGCCACTCGCCACCGCCTCCCCCCGCCCCCGGAGCCTCCGCTGATGCTCTGGGAAGCCCTCGGCGCCGCCCGTGACCTGGGCCGGGTGCACGACATCGCGGCGGTGCTCATCCGCTACGGCTTTGGCGATCTGGTGCAGCGGCTGGGCATGGCCCGGGCGCTGGAACGGGCAGGGACCGCGCTGCACCTGAACCTGCGCGGCCCCGAACACCTGGCCCGGCTGGAACCCCCGCAGCGGGTGCGCCAGGCGCTGGAAGAGCTGGGGCCGACCTTTGTCAAACTGGGGCAGATCCTCGCCACCCGGGGCGACCTGTTTGCGCCCGAATGGATCGCCGAGTTCGGCAAATTGCAGGATGCCGCGCCCGCCGTGCCGTTTGCCGACATCCGCGCCCAGCTGGCCGAAGACCTGGGCCAGGCGCCGGAAGCCGTGTTTGCCGAACTCGACACCGAGCCGCTGGCGGCGGCATCGCTAGCGCAGGTGCACCGGGCCCGGCTGGCCGATGGCACCGCGGTGGTGCTGAAGGTGCGGCGGCCGGGCATCCGGCCGGTCATCGAGGCCGATCTGCGCCTGCTCGGCCGGCTTGCCGAGATCATCGAAACCGAGGCCCCCGACCTGCGCCGCTACCGGCCGCGGGAGGTGGTGCGCCAGTTTGCGCAGTCGCTGCGTCGCGAACTCGACTTTTCGGCCGAAGGACGCAACGCCGAGCGCATCGCCGCAAGCTTTGCCGATCACCCCGAGATCGTCGTGCCGCGCATCCACTGGGAATGGACCGGCGAGCGGCTCAACGTGCAGGATTTCATCGAGGGCATTCCCGGCCGCAACGTGGCGGCGCTTGCCGAGGGTTTCGACCGCAAGCTGCTGGCCCGGCGCGGCGCCGCCGCGGTGCTGAAAATGATGCTCGAGGACGGCTTCTTCCACGCCGATCCGCACCCGGGCAACGTGTTCTACCTGCCCGGCAACCGCCTGGGCTTCATCGATTTCGGCATGGTCGGGCGCCTGCCCGAGCAGCGCCGCTACGAGGTCGCGGAGCTGATGCACGGCCTGGTGGACCGCGACGCGAGCCTGGTGGCCGAGGTGCTCCTGGGCTGGAGCAGCGACGCCAACGGCGACGCCGCCGCGCTGCGCGACGAGATCGAGCGCTTCGTCGACGAATACCACGGCGTGCCACTCAGGCAGCTCGACTTCGGCACCATGCTGGCCGACGTGGTGACCATCCTGCGCGAGCATGGTCTGGCGCTGCCGCCCGACCTGGCGCTGATGGTCAAGGCCTTCATCACCCTCGAAGGCCTGGGCCGCCAGCTCGACCCGGATTTCGACATCGCCACCGAAGCCGCGCCGTTTCTCAGGCAGGTGCTGTTCGCCCACCACGCCCCGTCGGCCATCGCCCGGCGCGGCTGGCGGGCCCTGACTTCAGCCGTCGACCTGCTGGCCGGCCTGCCCCAGGATCTGGGCCGCCTGCTGCGCTCGGCGCGCCGCGGCAGCCTGCGCGTGGAAGTCGACATCCCGCCGCTCAAGGCCTTTGGCGACCAGCTCGACCGCGCCGCCAGCCGCCTGACGATAGGCATCGTGACCGCCGCGTTGATCATCGGCTCGTCGATCGCCATGACCGTCGAACGGGGCGATTCCACCTCGCTGCTGGGCCTCCTCGGCTTTATCGGCGCCATGCTGGGCGGGCTGTGGGTGCTGCTGTCGGTGTGGCGCGGCGGGCGTTAGGCCGCTTTTCGCACTGCAGCATCGAGACGAGTGGGCCGCCTGCCGCGCTGAAGCACATGCTCACATCCTGCCTGGCTGGAGCCCCGCGCTGGCGTGCGACAATCCGCTGCGGCGGTGCGATCGGCAGCCCCTTGGCGGCCCGCCTTCCGGCAGGCGCCTGAGTCGAATGGTGAGTGGATGAACCTGATTCTGGATATGGCACGAGGCATCGCGGCGCTGCTCGTATTCCTGTTTCACGTGCGCGGCGGGTTCGAGGCCAGCATGCCCGTGCTGGCCGATATCGTGCGTTTCGGCAGCCTGGGCGTGCCGCTGTTCTTCGTCATCTCGGGCTATGTCATTTCGGCCTCGGCCGAGGCCACCCTGCGCAAGGGCGAAAGCGCCGGCGCCTTCCTCAAGCGGCGCTTCCTGCGCATTTTTCCGCCGTTCTGGCTGTCCATCCTGGTGGTGCTGGCGGTGCCTTATGTTCTTGCGGCGATCTCGGCCCTGAAGTCCGGCATGTACGAGATGCCCGAACCGCGCTTTCTGGCTCTCGGCGCCATCGACTGGCTGCAGCTGGTGAGCCTCGTCAAGGTTTTCATGGCGGTCGGCGACGACCTGCAGGGCCAGTTCAACCAGGTCAATTCGGTTTACTGGACGCTGGCGATCGAATTCCAGTTTTACCTGTGCGTCTATCTGGCGCTGCTTTTCCGGGCGCATTTCCGCCTGATCATCGCCCTCGTGAGCGGCGCCAGCCTGCTCTTGCTGGCCTGGCCGCTGCCGCTCAACAGTGGCCTGTTCATTCATTTCTGGCCGATGTTCGCGGTCGGAATCGCGCTGCAATACCTGTCCCTGAACGGCTGGCAGGCCGCCCGGATATTTCCGGGCAAGAGCCGGATCGTGGCCGCGCTGGGCGTGGTGCTGATCCTCGGCAGCTTGCTGCAACTGGCCTACCTGGGCTCGCTGGCCGATGTGCTGGAGCGCTTCTTTCCGTCGGCAAGCCTGGGTTTTGCGCTGGTCTGCGCACTGGTCCTGTGGCTCGCGGCGCCCTTCGGCGAGGGCCTGGAGGCCGCACGGGAAGGCGGCAACCGGGCGCTGCGCTGGCTGCTCAAACCTGCCGCGTATCTCGGCGTGATCTCGTATTCGGTGTATTTGCTGCACGGGATCATCGTGCAGTTGCCGGGCATGATCGTGCGCCAGATCCTGCCCGCGTCCAATCCGCTGAATCCCCTCCTGAGCGTGGCCGCAACCCTGGCCCTGTGCGGGGTGTTCTACACCTGGGCCGAAAAGCCCTTCATGAGCAAGCGCCAGCGGGCCATCAACGCCACGCTCCTGGAAGACGAGCGGGATTCCGCAGCCGGCTAGCGCCGGCCACGGCTTTCAGCCGAGGAACATCCGGTAGGCCGGATTGCCCGTTTCATCCACGTATTCGTAACCCAGCCGCGCCAGAAAACCCTGGAAGGCCTGGCGATCGGCCGGCGGAACCTGCATGCCGACCAGCACCCGGCCAAAATCGGCGCCGTGGTTGCGGTAGTGGAAGAGGCTGATGTTCCAGTCGGAACGCAGGGTTTCGAGGAAGTTGAGCAGGGCGCCCGGACGCTCGGGGAAGACGAAGCGGTACAGCACTTCGTTTTCGGCCTGGGGCGCGTGGCCGCCGACCATGTAGCGGATATGGCTCTTGGCCATTTCGTCGTCGGTCAGATCGAGACAGGGCAGCTCGTGGCGCTGCAGCATCTCGGTGATGCGCACGCCTTCGGCGCGGTTGTGCACCCCGACGCCGACGAAAATGTGGGCCTTGTCGGCGTCGCCGTAGCGGTAGTTGAACTCGGTGATGTTGCGGTTTCCGAGCAGATCACAGAACTTCTTGAACGATCCGGGCTTTTCGGGGATGGTCACGGCCAGCACGGCTTCGCGCTGCTCGCCCACTTCGGCGCGCTCGGCCACGAAGCGCAGGCGATCGAAGTTCATGTTGGCACCGGAAGCCACCGCCACCAGGGTCTTGTCCCGGAGGTTGTGGCGCTTGGCGTATTCCTTGGCGCCGGCCAGCGACAGGGCGCCGGCCGGCTCGAGGATCGAGCGGGTGTCTTCGAACACGTCCTTGATGGCGGCGCAGATGGCGTCGTTGTCCACCGAGATCATTTCATCCACGTATTCCTGGCACACCCGGAAGGTTTCCTCGCCCACCAGCTTGACCGCCGCGCCGTCGGCAAAAAGCCCGACGCTGGGCAGCTCGATGCGCCTGCCGGCGGCCAGCGACTGGGTCATGGCGTCGGAGTCGACGCTCTGCACGCCGATCACCTTGATCTCGGGGCGCACGCGCTTCACGTAGGCCGCCACGCCGGCGAGCAGCCCGCCACCGCCCACGCAGCAGAAGATCGCGTGGATGGGCTTGCCGTGCTGGCGCAGGATTTCCATGCCGATGGTGCCCTGGCCGGCGATCACGTCCGGATCGTCGTAGGGGTGCACGAAGGTCAGCTTTTCGGTCTTTTCGAGTTCGACCGCGTGAACGTAGGCATCGGAGAAGGATTCGCCGGCCAGCACCACTTCGCCACCGTTGCGCTTCACGGCGTCGATCTTGATGGCCGGGGTGGTGGTGGGCATGACGATGACGGCCCGCACACCCAGCACCTTCGCCGACAGGGCGACGCCCTGGGCGTGGTTGCCTGCCGAGGCGCAGATCACGCCGCGCTTCAGGGCCGCCGGGCTCAGGTTGGCCATCTTGTTGTAGGCGCCGCGCAGCTTGAAGCTGAACACCGGCTGCATGTCCTCGCGCTTCAGGAAAATCTTGTTGTGGATGCGCACCGACAGATTGGGAGCCGGGTCGAGGGGCGTTTGAATCGCCACGTCGTACACCTGGGCGGTGAGGATCTTCTGGAGATAATCGGGGTGCGGCGCGCTCATTTGGAAACCTGTGTTTCGGCGGATGAAGCTCTGGAGGGTAGCAGCCGGGGCGGCCGCACTGCAACATGCGGGTTTTACCTTGGAGAGACTCCGTGAGCGACATCCAGCGAGCCGGCACGACGCCGCGTTATTCCGACTACACCCGTCACAACGGCGTGATGTATTGCGTCGAGGTGCCCCCCGACGAGGCCGCCGACATCCGCACCCAGACCGGCGCCATGCTGGCCAGCCTGGAGACGCTGCTGGCCAGCGCCGGCAGCGGCAAGGATCGCCTCCTGATGGCGACGCTCTATCTCACCGACATGGCCGACTACGACGCGGTGAATGCCGTCTGGGAGGCCTGGCTTCCGCCCGGCTGCGCGCCCAGCCGGGCCTGCGTGCAGGTGACGCGCCTGGCCGCGCCGGGCTGGAAAGTGGAAATCGCGGTGCAGGCGGCCGTGTAGCACGCTGCAGCGCCGGTGCCCATAACGGGTTTATCCTGCCTTTACATCTGACGTCCCCCGCCTATATTGAGTTGTGGCCGCAAGGCAGGGTAATGCCCCCCATAGAGGAGCAAACCTTCCGCGGCACGGTTTTCGGGAGTTTTCCGATTCACTCGACGAGGGGGCTGTCATGGCATGGCGTGAGCGTGGTTATCGTGGTGTTGTCGCGTTGTCTCTCGCCCTCACGGGCTCCCTGGCCCAGGCGGGGCCGTATTCGGCGATGTACGTTTTCGGCGACAGCCTGTCGGATGTCGGCAACGACGCCCTCATCTCCGGCACGGCCATCCCGCTCAAGCCGGTGTTCACCGACGGAACAAGCACCGGGCGCTTCACCAACGGCCAGAACTACATCGACGGACTGGCAGGCTACCTGGGCCTGAGCGTCGCCCCGTCGCTGGCCGGCGGTACCAACTACGCCTACGGCGGCGCGCGCGTCAATGGCATCACCCCCGACCTGGTTCCGCTGGGCGGCAAGAGCTTCAGCCAGCAGATCGGCACATATGTCACCTCCCTTTCGGCCGCGGCCGACCCGAACGCCCTTTATGTGCTGTGGATCGGCTCGAACGACATCTCGGATGGCATACGCGCCCGGATCGGCGGCGATCCGACAGCGATCGGCACCGCGGTGGGCACCACGCTGAACGCCATCGGCGGCGCCATCACCACGCTTTCAGGCCTCGGCGCACGGCACTTCCTGGTGCCCAACCTGCCCAACCTGTCACTGACACCGGGCATCCGGTTTGCCGGCAGCAGTGATCTGTCGGCGCTGGCCGGCGGCGTCAGCGCGCTGTTCAACGCAAACCTTTCCGGCCTGCTGTCCGCCAGCGCCTTCACGGCGCTCGACATCAACACCCTCGACGTGTTCTCGGCGCAAACCGACATCACCAACGATCCGGCAAGCTATGGCTTCACCGATGTCTCCAGCGCCTGCTACACCGGCGAACCGGACGGCAGTGCGCGGCCGGGCTGGGGCACCCCAACGGTGTGCGCCGACCCCACCGGCTACATGTACTTCGACTACCAGCACCCCAGCGCCCAGCTGCACGCCCGGCTGGCGCAGCTGGCCTTCAGTGCCGTCGTTCCCGAACCCGACAGCCTGGCGCTGCTGTTCACCAGCCTCGGCCTGATGGGCGTCATGGCCCGGCGCCGCCGCTGACCCACCGCCCCGCGCACCACCAAGGCCCGTCCTGCCCGGACGGGCCTTTGTTTTTTGCGCCGGAACCACTCGGTCGAAATCCGGCTCCAAGCACCACGGCACCGCGACCTCCCGCGGAAGCCCTGCTGGCTGTAAGGCTTTGTTTTTCGACAGAAGGCGGGGCGCTCCGTTAAAATGGTCAGTTCTCCGCTGCAAAGATTCAGGTAACGCAATGACCCAACGCCTGCGCGAAATCCCCTACAACTACACTTCGTTCTCCGACCGCGAGATCGTCATCCGGCTGCTTGGCGCCGAAGCCTGGCAAACGCTCGATGCGCTGCGCTCCGAGCGTGTAACCGGCCGCTCCGCACGGATGCTCTACGAGGTGCTGGGAGACGTGTGGGTTGTGCAGCGCAACCCCTACCTGCAGGACGACCTGCTCGCCAACCGCGACCGCCGCGGCGCGCTGATCGAAGCCCTGCGCCACCGCCTCCACGAAATCGAGAAGCGCCGCGAGGATTCCATCGGTGAAGATCCGGAGCGGGCCTCCAAGGTGGCCAGCCTGGTCACTGCGGCCCACGGCGCCGTCGATCGCTTCAAGGCCTTCTTCGAAGACACCTACGATCTGCGCAAGCGCGTGCAGCGCGAACTCGTTCGCCACACCCGCAAGGACAACATCTGCTTCGACGGCCACGCCCGCGTCTCCCACGTGACCGACGCCACCGACTGGCGCGTCGAATACCCCTTCGTGGTGCTCTACCCGGACACCGAAGAAGAAATGGCCGCGCTGGTGAAAAGCAGCATCGAACTCGGCCTGACCATCATCCCGCGCGGGGGCGGCACCGGCTACACCGGCGGCGCCGTACCGCTGGACGCCAGGTCGGTGGTGATCAACACCGAAAAGCTGATCTCGATGGGCCCGGTCGAAGAAGTCGTGCTGCCCGGCCTCAATGGCCCGATGAGCCAGTCCTACGCCACCATCCGCACCGGCGCCGGCGTGGTCACCGAGCGCGTCTCCGAAGCCGCCTCCGCAGCCGGCCGCGTGTTCGCCGTCGACCCCACCTCCGCCAGCGCCTCGTGCATCGGCGGCAACATCGCCATGAACGCCGGCGGCAAGAAGGCCGTGC
>NZ_JAOAUU010000159.1 GCF_030157465.1 Zoogloea sp. | reverse complement strand
GCGCCGGAAGGCCCCGCCTGCTGGTGCGCTGCTCGGCGGTTCAGACGGGCTTTCAAAGGACCACCGAGCCTTTACTGATGCCACATTGCAGATCACCGGACAAAGCTACGAACCGTTGATCACCTGCATTTCCGGTCCCCTCTGACGTGCCGACTGGAGGTGATGACGGGCGGAAAAAGGGCTTCGCATGTCTGAGCCCGAAGGGCGAGTTTGCGAAGACCCCGCACGGCATCGCCGGAAGGAGGGAACCCCCGAAGGGGGCGCGGCAGCGGGGTACGTTTCTTTGCCTTCTTTCTTGTCGTACAACAAGAAAGAAGGTCGCCCGCCGGGGCGAGACCCGGCCGATGTAACGCTAAGCACGGGAAAGCCCGCCGGGCTTGGAAAGCCTGACCTGTCACGGGGGAAACGCTTTCCACACTTAACGCGACATTGCCTTTTTATTTGCCGTGGCGCGGCCCGTCATCCCCCGATCACTTCGCCGTAACACCCGTGCAGCATCGCGCCGCGACACTGGCCGCATGGACCGAGCCGGACTTGTTTGCCAGGAAATCGTCAGCCCGCTGACACCCCTTCGGGTGGCCGTGGTGACCGAGACGTTTCCGCCTGAAATCAATGGGGTGGCCATGACCACCGGACGCATGGTGGAGGGCCTGGTGGCGGCCGGGCACCGGGTGGACCTGATCCGCCCGCGGCAGGTGCACGAAGGGGGCATGATCCTGGCGGGCGATGGTTCCGGCGGGGTCGAGGAGCTGCTCGCTCGCGGCATTCCGATTCCCCGCTATGCCAACCTGCAGCTTGGCCTGCCGGCCCGCAAGCTGCTGCTGAGGCGCTGGTCGCTGCAGCGGCCCGATGTGGTGCAGGTGGTGACCGAGGGGCCGCTCGGCTGGTCGGCGCTGACGGCCGCGCGCAAGCTCAAGCTGCCGGTAATCAGCGAGTTCCACACCAATTTTCACAGCTACACCGGCCACTACGGCGTGGGCTGGCTGAAGCGCCCGATGGCGGCCTACCTGCGCAAGTTTCATAACCGCGCCGACCTGACCCTGGTGCCCACCCGCGCCCTGTGCGGCGAGCTGGCGGAGCAGGGCATTGCGCGGGTGGATGTGGTGTCCCGCGGTGTGGACACGACGCTCTTCGACCCGGCCCGGCGCAGCGAAACCCTGCGTCGCCAGTGGGGACTCGCGCCGGATGATCTGGCCGTGATGTGCGTGGGGCGCATTGCCCCCGAAAAGAACCTGAGCCTGATCGAGAAAGCCTTCGAGGCGATCCAGGCCCGCCACCCGCGGGCCCGCCTGGTGATGGTGGGTAGCGGCCCGGCCATGGCCGGCATGCAGGCGCGCCAGCCGCGGGCGGTGTTTGCCGGTGCGCAAACCGGTGTGCTGCTGGCCGAACACTATGCCAGCGGCGATCTGTTCCTGTTTCCCAGCCTCACCGAAACCTACGGCAACGTGGTGGCCGAGGCGCTGGCCAGCGGTGTGCCGGTGGTGGCCTACGGGCAGGCCGCGGCCATCGAGCTGATCGATCACCGGGTGCACGGCTGGCTGGCCCGGCCTGGCGACGAGGCCGGTTTTGTCGAGGGTGCGCTGGCCATGGCGGAATCGTCTGAGCTGCGCGCCGGGCAGCGTCTGGCGGCGCGCAAGCGGGTCGCTAACCTGGCCTGGGGCGAAGTGGTGGAAAGCCTGGTGACGCTGCAGCGCCGGGTGATTCTGAGTTCCCCCGCCACGGCCCGGCGCTGATCGGGGGCTGTTTCAGTCTGCGGCAATCGGCAGGTCGCTGCATTGCTTGCCGTATTCGATGTCGCTGGATACCCAGCTTTTCCATTGGCCGGGGCTCATGTTGCGGGTGAGCTTGGCACACAGCATGCCGGGCCAGCGCAGCGGGGCGGCCCACAGGTGAAGGGCGCCGCTGCGGCTGACCGAGCGGACGTATTCGCCGTTGCTGCTGAAGGCCACGTACTGGATGGCATCGGCGTGGCCGTCGAGGGCCTGGCCCACCGGCACGCCGCTGTCGGCGCGCCACAGGCGCAGGCTGCGGTCCCAGCTGCCCGAGACGATGTGCTGGCTTTTGGGGCTTACATTCACGCTCGTCACCCAGTTGGCGTGGCCTTCCATGGCGTCGCCGATGGGCTCGCCGGTGGCGGCGTTCCAGCGGCGCACGGTGTCGTCGGCGCCGCCGGAAACGATCAGGCTGCCGTCCGGGCTGAAGGCGACGGCGAGCACCCAGTTGTCGTGGCCTAGCATGGGGCGGCCGATGAGCTGACCGGTGGCCACATTCCAGTGGCGCAGCCGGGTGTCGGCGCTGGCGGAAACCACGCTGCGCCCGTCCGGGCTGAAGGCCAGCGCGGCAATCCACGCGTCGTGGCCGCTGAGGGGCTCGCCCACGGCGGCGCCGCTGGCGGCATCCCAGATGCGCAGGGTGGTGTCCCAGCTACCGGTGGCAATCTGCTTGCCGTCTGGGCTCCAGGCAATGGCCGACACGGCGCCGCTGTGAGTGTTGATGGGCGGGCCGAGCGCTGCGCCGCTGCGACCATCGACAAGGCGCAGGCTGCCGTCGAAGCTGCCGGTTGCGAGGCGTTTTCCGTCGGGGCTGAAGGCCAGGCTGAGGATGGGCGCGTCGAGCACGGGCTGGAGTTTTTCGTTGGCGCCCTGGTTCTTCCAGAGGCTCGATATCTTCCACAGATGCAGGCGCAGATCCTGGCCGCCGGCCGCCATGCGCTCGCCGTCGGCGCTGAGCGTCAGGCTTGCAAGCTGGTGCTTGCCGCGGGCGAGGGGTTCGCCGATGGGCGAGGCGTCGTCCGGGTTCCACAGGCGCAGGCTGCCATCCAGGCCCACCGACACGATGCGCGGGTTGCCCCGCTCGATGAAGCGGGCGCCGGTGACGTCCCGGGTGTGGCCGAGCAGCGGTTTGCCGACGGGCCTGCCGCTGTGCCCGTCCCACAGGCGCACGCTGCCGTCGTCGCTGCTGGAAACGATGGTCTTGCCGTCGCTGCTGAAGGCGACGCTGCGTACCAGGCCCTGGTGGCCGCGCATGGGTTTGCCGATGGGCCGACCGCTGGCCACGTTCCAGAGCATCAGGTTGTTGTCCCAGGCGCCGGAGACGATGCGCTTGCCGTCCGGGCTGAAGGCCACGCTGCGCAGGGAATCGACATGCCCGACGAGGGGGCGCCCGTGGGGCTTGCCGGTGCGCACGTCCCATAGCTGAAGGGTCCGGTCGTAGCTGGCGGTGACGAGCTGGCGGCTGTCCGGGCTGAAGGCGACGGCGATGACCGTTTCGCTGTGGCCGGCAAGCGGCTGCCCGATGGGCATGCTGGTGCGCACATCCCACAGCCGCGCGGTGTTGTCGTTGCTGCCCGAGGCGATGAGCTTGCCGTCCGGGCTGAAGGCCACGGCGCGCACTTCGTCGGTGTGGCCGGTGAGCGGAAAGGCCAGGGCCGGGTGGATGCCGTCGTCGGCGACTTCCCACAGGCGCATGGTGGTGTCCTTGCTGCCGGTGACAAGCAGCGTGCCGTCCGGGCTGAAAGCCAGGCTGCGCACGGTTTGCAGGTGGGCCGGCAGCGAGGCGCCGATGGGTTTGCCGGTGGCGGCGTCCCACAGTTGCAGGGTGGTGTCGTCGGCCACGGTGGCGAGGCGCCGGCCGGTGGCACTGACCGCCATGGTGAGGAATTCAGCGTTGCCGCTGACCAGCCGCAGCAGGTGGCGCGCGCCGCGCAGGCCGGCCAGCAGGTCGCCCTCGGCCTCGGCATCGAGCGGCCGGCCGGGGGCCGTGAGTTGCTGGGCGGCGAGCAGTTGCTGCATGGCGCGCTCGTCGGGTTCGGGGCGCAGCCGCGCCAGCATGGCCGATGATTCGGCGCGCAGGCGCAGCCCGGTGGAGGCGCGCAGCTCGCCCAGGGCCCGGGCTTCGGCCTTGCGCGCCTTGATCTCTTCGGCCTTGGCTTCGGCGGCGCTGATGCTGGCCCGGAGCGCGTTGTCGTGGGCCACCTTGGCGTTCCACAGCGCGGCGCCGGTGGAAATGGCCAGGATCAGCACGGCGCCCACCACCGTTGCCCGCCAGCGCTGGGCCGCGCGCAGGTGCTTGGGCGCAAGGCTCAGGCGCTGAACGACTTCGCGGCTGGCGATGCCCAGTTTGACGGCTTCCTGGGTGTCATCGACCCAGATGGTTTCCCCGACGTTGAGCCAGGGGCGGATGGTGTCGAGCAGCGCGTGGTCTTTGAGGGCACCCTCGATGCTGATCGGGATGATCGGCCGGGTGGGGTGGTACTGGCGGAACTCCTCCACTTCGGCGCGCACCCAGCGGGGTTCTTCCAGGGTGCCGCGGTTGGCGATGACGACGAGAATCCGCGATTGCTTGAGCGCCTTGCGCAGGGTGTCGTTGAGCGTGGTGCCGGGCGCGGCTTCGTCCTCGCTGTAGAACACGGTGAAATCCCGCTCGCGCAGTTGCCGGGCCAGGTCGGACGCGTAGGACTGGGTGCCGCGGGGCGGAGCGCCGAGGGCAAAGGAAATAAAGATGTCGTAGCCGAACAGCCAGGTGGCCGACGTGCCCCGCTGCGCCGGCGGCTTGCCGTTTGCGGGCGGAACGGGGGCGGGGGCGTCGATGGAAGACGGCAGATGCAACTCGGACATGGGGCTTGACCTCGGCATGCGTGCGCCGGCAGTGCGGCTGGGCGGCCCGGAGGAAGCCTGCCCGTCTTCAATATTAGTACGGCATTGGCGGTGGTGCTGGTCGATGAGACGGGCTTATGAACGCGTGCTGGGGTTGCAGGCGTGATGCGGGCCGGACGCCTGGCGGAGCGTCACCACATCTTGCGGGTATCCAGCCACGTCACCTGCCCGGTGCGTTTCTGCACTTCCTTGAGCATGTGCTCCGTTCCGCCGGGCCCGTCGCCGCCGCTGCCGTTCCAGAGGCAGATGAAGCGGCTGCGCTTGATGCCGAGGGCCAGCGCGGTGTTGAGAAGCCACAGGTTGCAGCGTTCGAAGGGGTTGGCTTCCTCGCCCTGGCTGTCTTTGGGCAGCGGGCCGAGGCAGTCGGGCATGACCCGCGGCGGCAGGCACAGCGGATCGTCGCGAAGTTGGTAGTAGCGCTTGCGCCAGCTGTCGCCGTCGCTGGCGGGGAGGATGGATTGGGCGATGAAGTCCGGTTCGGGCAGGGGGAGCAGCAGCTGCACGCGCATGCCGCGGGCGAGGGCGGCTTCGGCGAAGAGGAGGTCGCCGCCGGAGGCGCCCTGGGTGAGGGCGAGATCCTTGCTGCTGGCGCCAAGTTCATCGAGGGCGCGGGCAATGGCGGTGGCGGCGATGGCTTCCTTGTCGGCCGGAAAGCGGGGTGTCTTGCGGCCAGGGGCGTCGATCATGTGGCCCGAGAAAAGGTGGACTTTTTCTGGCTGCCATTCTGTTTCGGGCGGGTTGAGGCGGCCCAGGGCGCGTTCGAAGGTGGCGATGCCGGCCGCGACATTGTCGGGCGCAAAGCCGATAGAGGCGAGGAGCCTGAGCTGGCCGAGGGTGGAGTCGAGCGCGAACCAGTCCTTGTCGGCAAGGGTGATGGCGGCCTTGTAGGCGGCCCCGACGCCGGCCGGATTGCTGCGCAGCACGGCCAGATCGCCCAGGGTGGCCCGCGCCCAGAAGAGTTCGTTCTTGTCCTGCTGGCAGCCGGCGGCCCAGGCGACGCCGCCGGCCATGCAGTCGGCTTCGTCGTCGAAGGGCGACTTCTGGCCGGTGAGATCGCGGTAGAGGTGGATCAGGGTGAGGGCGTTGATGCCCGAATAGTAGTGCTCGGGGGAAACGCGAAAGGCGGTGACGTAGGTGTTGATGGCCTTGAGCAGCAGGGCGTCTTCGTAGGCGGCGTCGCTGCGCCGTTGCGCCTCGGTGTTGTCCGGGCGGTTCCAGGCGGCAACCCAGGCGTCCTTGTCGAGTCGCCCAAGGAGTGACCAGGTTTCCACATCGTCGGGGTGTTTGCGGAGGATTTTCTCGTAGGCGGCGCGGGCGTCGTCGGCACGGCCGAGGCGTTGAAGGCACAGGCCGAGGGCGCGGGCGACTTCGACGTTGTCGGGGTCGAAGGCGGCGGCAAGCTCGAACTGTTCGAGCGCAAAGTTGAAGTGCCGGCCCTTGATCAGGGCCTTGCCGGCCTTGAGGCGGGCTTCGACGCGCAGCGCGGTGACCGGGGCTTCGTCGGCCAGCACCAGGATGTCTTCCGGGTGGCCGGCCTTGCGGGCGCTTTCGATGCGCGCGGCCCAGTCGTCGTGTTGATCCCAGAATTCATTGACTGCGCCGATGCGCAGGGTTTTCCAGTTGGGCTCGGTGAGGTTGGGCAGGAGCGAATAAACGGGGCTCACAGTGCGCTCGTGCCAGGCGTCGAGGGTGGCGCGGGTCATGTCGGCAAGCCTTTTGATGTCGGCTTCGAGCTGCGCCGGATCGGGGGCGCCGTCGCTCAGGTGGTAGACGAGCTTGCGGTCGGTGTAGGTGTCGAAGGGGTTGGTGTTGCGCGGGCCCTGCACGAGCACCACGCCGCGGGAGCGCAGCGCGTGGCGCACGCCGAGTTCGTACCACACGTTGGGGCTGTCGATGGTGAGATCGGCCAGCACCAGGTCGGCCATCAGGAGTTCCTGGAACATGTCGAGCCGGATGTCGCCGGCGCGGTCTTCTTCGTCGGCCCGGATGACGTCGAGCCCGGCCAGTTCAAGGGCGGGCTTGATCAGGCGGGTGTAGATGAGATCGAAATGGATCGGGGTGCCGTTTGCATCGGGCTTGGTGCCGAAGGGCATGGCGACGAAGGCGTGGAGTTTCATGGCGGGCCTCTCGGTCGGCGCGGCGGGTTATCCGGATCGGTTGACCTATCTTAGATGGTGCCGCTTGGGGGCGCCATACGTGGGCCGGGGTGGGCCGGGCCGGATGTGGCTTGCGCCGCGCTTCAGGGGAGCAGGGCCGCTTCGAGCGCCATCGTCACCTGATTGCGGCCGCCATCCTTGGCCTGGTACATGGCCGCGTCGGCGCTGCGGGACAGTGCGATCGCGTCGAAGCCGTGGTCGGGATAGAGCGCGATGCCGATGCTGGCCGAGATGGTAAAGGTGTGGCCTTCGATTTCGAAGGGCTCGCACAGCGCAAGGCGCACTTTCTCTGCGAGCGGCAGCGCGTCGTGGGTGGCGCGGATCTCGCGGAGCAAAACCACGAACTCGTCACCGCCAATGCGCGCCGGCGCGTCGGAGGCCCGGACGGTTTGCAGCAGGCGGGTGGTAACGCCTTGCAGCAACAGGTCGCCAACCCGGTGGCCGAAGGTGTCGTTGATCTTCTTGAACTTGTCGAGATCGATGAACATGAGGCCGAACTTGGTGCTGTTGCGGCGCGCCAGTGCCAGGGTTGCCGCGACGTGCTCGTCGAACAGCACGCGGTTGGGCAGCCCCGTGAGCGCGTCATGCTGGGCCATGTGGCGGATGTATTCCTCGGCCTTCTTGCGCTCGGAGATGTCCCGGCTGACGCCGTGAAACTCAAGCCGACCGGTGCGGGGGTTGCGCACGCGGACGATGACGATCTCGGTCCACAGCCTGCCGCTGGTCTTGTGGTGTACCTCCAGGTCATTCGCTATGGGGTGCTCCGGGCCTTGCGCGTTGGCCGGCCAGTTCCGGAGCAGGGCGAGCATTGCGGGTGGCAACACGATTTCGGGGGGCGTCGCGATGAGTTCATCCGGCGTGTAGCCGAGCAACCTGAAAACGGAGGGGCTCACGTACAACAGTTTGAGCGTGCCGGCATCGAGCACCCACACGACGTCTTTAATGTTCTCGGCGACATTGCGGTACTTTTCGAGGGCGATCGCCAGTTGCTCCGTCCGCATCTGGAAGCGGTGGTGTGCCCACACAATGACGCTCCCGATGCCGACAAAGGTCAGCGTGCGAAGAAGATCAGCCGAGCCCGGGAGCAGCAGGGACTCGGTCGGGACCATGAAGAACCATCGCGCCAGTACGGTGGAGAGAACGATGGCCGCACTGCCGGCAATCCACCCGCCGATCCAGCTGCTGAGGACGACAGCCGGGTAGAACAGGATGAAGGCCAGGGGCTTCACGGTTTCCCACAATGCAAGCTGCATCCCCAGTGCGATGAAAGGAAAGGCCAGGGCTGTGAGAACGAGGGGCCAAGGACGCAGGGACACTGGGTTTGAAACCATTTCCGATCCTTTTAAAGGCGGGGATGAAGCAGAGACTTCCATTGGTGGCAATTATAAATGTTGAAAATGATGAAATTAACAAATCTTGATGACCAGATGAGCATCTGGTAACGGACGTGGCGGGGCTGTCCGCGTCGTTCATTGCTGGCGGGGCGTTCTGTCGCGGCAAGGTGCCAGGCGATGAGCCTGCGCGTGGCCCCGTATCGGCACCGAGTGCGACCAGAAGGGCTGCACGGCCCGGGTAACAGTCGTCAGGCCTGCAGACAGTGCGTGAGGCCGCCGTCTTTCAGAATCAACGGCCCGCACACGTCAATGCCAGGCGAAAAATAAGGCGCTGTTCGCGTTAAGTATGGAAAAGCGTTGTTGCCCCCAACGGACAAGGCTCTCCAGACTTGGTGGGTTTGCCGTTACTGAACGGCGTTCCGTTGTTTG
>NZ_JAOAUU010000158.1 GCF_030157465.1 Zoogloea sp. | reverse complement strand
TCGCCTTCTTTGCCTTCTTTCTTGGCGAAGCAAGAAAGAAGGTCGCCCGCCGGGGGCGGAGGCGGGGTTTCGCGGAGCATCGCTCCGCGCCGCCGTAGCCGGCCGGGTGTGCAAACCCGGCCGTGGGAAATCCCGGCCAACGTGACGCCAAACACGGGAAAGCCTGCCCGTAAAAGCTCAAGCCAAGACGATGCCATTACCCCCCCGGCAGGCCTGCCAGACTTGGAAAGCCCGACCTGTCGCGGGGAAAACGCTTTCCACACTTAACGGGAACAGAACCAATTTTTTTGCCTTCCGATCACGTCTGCAGCGCTCAGGCCTCGATCACGGCCTGCAAGCCTGCTGCCGCACACTGTTCATCCTCTTCCACGCTCCCCCCCGATACGCCGATCGCGCCGATAACCTCACCGTCCAGCGCAACGGGAATCCCGCCCCCGAACACCACCAGCCTGGGGCGTTGCAGGATGTTCTGCTGGACGATCTCGGGGTAGCCCGACAGGGCCTCGACCCAGCGGGATGTGGCAAGGCGCGCACTGGCGGCCGAGTAGGCCTTGTCCATGGCGGTCTGAACGGAAAAGAGGGAGGAGTCCGGCATGCGCAGGAAGGCCATGAGCGTGCCGTGGCGGTCCACCACCGCGGCATTCACATGGACGCCCAGACGTTCCGCCTCGTCGACGGCGGCGATGGCCATGCGCAGGGCTGCATGGCGACTGATGTTGCGCTGGACGATGCCCACCGGCTGGGCCGCGCCCTTCATGTTCGGGGGTTCCATTCGATTCTCCCGCGGCGTCACGATGGGATCGCCGCATGCTTCAGGAAAAAGGGCGTGCCCGCGCACGGGCATCGCCCCTGTTGATCACCTCACACGCAGGCGGTCAGCGTCCGGCGGCCTGCAGGCTTTGCAGGGAAACGTCGGATTCCTTCACATTCGGCGGGTTGGTCTTCCAGGACGCGGTATCGATGAGGGACACGGTGGCGTGGTTGCGCTGGAAATCGATGATCGCGCCGGCCGCCGTGCGGATGTCGAGGAAGCCGTCCTCGGCCTTGCCCGGGTAGGAATGCCATTCCATGAACTTCCAGAACTCGCCCTTGCGGTTGTAGGCCTCACCGTAATGGATGCGCGGGAACTGGGTGTCGATGTAGAGCACCTTCTTGCTGTAAGGGTGCTCCGACGGCGTGATCGCCTCGACCACGTAAACCTCGCGCGGCTCGAAGTTGTTGTTGTTCATGTTCCAGTAGGGCGGCTTGTTCTCGAGTACCGGGTATTTCTTCTCGAAACTGTCGCCCTTGGCGTTCCACAGCGGGTACTTGCTGTGTGCGACGGCCAGCACGTAACGCTTGCCCAGCATTTTGTAGCCCTTGTACCAGCAGGGACGGGCGTTGAAGATGTCCAGGTCGTCCTGGAGCTGATCGGACGAACCCACCGGATCCATCCACGCGCCGCCAGACAGCCGGCGGACCCGGCGCACGGCGGGCACATAGGCCCACACGTCATTGACCTTCGCCGAATCGTACTGAACCGTGAAAGTACCGATGCCCTTCATGTCCGAGGGTGACTTGAAGTAGAGCAACTGGCGGCCCCGCTGGGTGCCGTCGCCCTCTGCCGAGTCGCCACCGGACAGACGCCCCTTCATCGAATAGCGGGTGAACTCCGCCACCGGCTCGGCGTGCACTCCCTTCTGGCTGTCGATCAGAACCTGGGTGTAGAAGGGCACGATCGCCACATCACCGAGCAGTTGCCCGAGGTGCCAGTTCCAGACGATCTTTTCGGCGGCCTGGGGGTCTTTCATGTCGATGTTGGGGAAGGGCTGGCCGGCCGTCCATCCATCCACCTGACAGGTTTCGGCGTTGATCTTCGTCTTGCCGGCATTGGCTTCGGAGGCCTTCAGCCATTTCGGGTCGAGCTTGACCTTCTGGGATTTGGCGAGAGGCAGCTTCCAGCCGTTGCTGCGGATGCGCCACTCCATTTTTTCGGTCAGCAGGCTGGCAATGGTGTGGCCTTCAAAGGTGTCGTTCTTGATCTTGTCGATGTTGTCGGCGGAAATCACGGTGCCGGGCGGCAGCTCGGCCGCTTGGGCAGTGCTGAAGGCGAGCACGACAGCCGCTGCGCAGGCGCCGAGGACGAGGGGTTTGCATGTAGCCATGGTGTTAGCTCCGGAAGGGATTGGTCAGAAGAGATAGGTCAGGCTGGTGTAAAGCTGGTCACGCCGGTGGAAGTAGCCGAACAGACTTGCGCTGTCGCAGACGGCCACGTTGCCCGCCGGGCATTTATTGAGATCGCGGTGGTTGTCGTCCCAGAACTTGTCGTACTCCACCTTCCAGCGCCATTGCTTGTTCAGCTCCATGGTCACGGAGGGGGCGAGGAAGCCGCCGCCATAGGTCAGATCGGTGCCCACCACGAGGTTGGGCTTGACCCGGCCGTTGTTGTACGAAAGGTCGAAGATCGCCGTCAGCAGCATGGAATGCTCCTTGGTCAGCTGACCGGCACCCACCGCGTTGAGCAGGCGCTCGCCCTTCTCGTAGTCAATGAGCCACTTGTCGAAGAGCTGCACCGAGAAGAACATCGGCTTTTCGCTGCCGAGCCAGGTCTGGGTGGCAGCGATGTTCTTGTCCATGCGCAGCATCCACGCCAGCAGATCCTTGCGCTTGATGCCGTCGAAGCCCGGCGCGACCGCCTGGGACAAGGCGCCGGCCAGCGGACCGTTCTGGAACTGGTAAGGCGCATCCTTGATCAGCGCCACCTCGGTGCTGAAGACCGCGTCGGCCCAGCCTGCGTACCCGCTCGCGGTGGCGCCGAACACATCCACGGTGGGATAGATCAGATCGCCCGCCACGCCCAGGCTGTCGGGCCGTCCCAGGGTCGCTGCGCCCGACGGGGTGGTCGGCAGGCCGAACAGCTTGAGCGTGCTGGCCGGGTTGAGCATGGGGCTGGGCCAGAAGGTCTTGAGGTAGGACACGGAATAGTTGATGTCGCTGGCAAGACCGGTCCAGCGCACGCCACCCGTCACCTCCCGGGCGTTGCCCTTGGCGTTGCGGAAGTCGTAGGGGTCGATGTTGCGGAAATCCACCCCCGCCACCGACTGGTTCGACCACCGGCCGCCGTACACGTCGAATTCGGTGCCGATGTCCGATTTGCGGTCCCAGCCCGGGCGCACGAACATCTCGACGCCACCGTCCAGCTCAGGCACGTCGACGTTCAGCTTGGCAATGATGCTGGCCTTGCGCAGCTCCTCGTTGGACGGCTCGAGGAAGGAGCGCCAGGTGTAATCGAAGCCATGGACGAGATCGTTGGCGGCGAAGAAGTCGGTTTCACCCCACACCACCTGTTGCTTGCCCAGGCGCAGCCGCGCGCGGTCCCCCACCGGAAAATCCACGAACAGCTCGCGAACGACATCACTGATATCGTTCTTGTTGTAGAGCTCCATGATGTCGCCACGACCACTGCCGCTGCCGTAGTTATAGGCCCCCATCTTTTCCAGATGGTTCAGGAAGGGCGTTTTGAACTCGCCCACGGCGCGCAGCTTGGCCACCACCGACACGTCGCGGACCGGCGTCCAGTCAATGTTCATGCGGGCCGTGGAGCGCGCCATCGACAGCTTGCCGCGGTCGTTGTAGTTCGGCGTGTCCTTCCAGTCCGCGGTATTCCAGGAGAACTCCTGCCGCAGGAAGCCGTCGAGCTTCACGTCACCCGGCTCCCCAGCGCTCGGGGTCTGGGACACGGCGGCAAGCATCACCGCGACGGCGATGTTCTTGGGCCTGCAGGCCAGCCGCCGACCTCCCATTTTTCCATTTGTCATCATCTTCTCCTGAGCTGTTGAGGTTGTGCCGGATATCCGGCGGTTTTAAGACGCGCAGAGGGCGGCCGGGCAGACACGCTGCCCGGCTACCGACAAGGGTTAATGTGCTTGCGGCTGGAGGCCGGCCAGGAGGGGCCGGTCCTTGCGCCCGAAGATGAAGTCGGGCCGGAACACATAGATGACGGAGGGCAGCACGAACAGCGCGGACATCGCCGAGATGCCCAGCCAGATCGCCATCAGCAGGCCCATCTCCGCCTGGAAGCGCAGCGACGAGACCCACCACAGCAGGGTGCTGAGGATCAGCACGCTGGCGGTTACCAGCACGCCCATGCCGGCGGAGTTCAGCGCGATGCGGATGGCGTTCTCGGGAGAGGTACCGATGGCGATTTCTTCCTTGATGCGATCGGCGATGTAGAAGGCGTAATCGACGCCCAGACCGATCCCCAGCGCCGCCACCGGCACGGTATTGATGCTCATCCCGATGTCCTTCCAGGCCATGAAGGCAAAGGTCAGGGTGTTGGAGATGATCACCGGCAGCATGAAGAGCATGCCCGCCACCGTGGAGCGATAGACGACGGTGCAGATGATCATCAGCACCAGCAGCGCCAGCGCCACGCCTTCGATCTGGCTGGCGAGGATCACCTCGTTCATCGCCGCGGTGATGCCGATCAGGCCGCCGGCAAGCTGCCATTCGCCCGTCTGCAGCGGGTTCTGGGCAACGAATTCCTTCACGCGGGCCATGGCCGTGCGGATGGTTGCGCCCTGGCGGTCGCGGAACATCAGGGTGACGGAACCATTGGCCGCCTGGCTATCCACGAAGCGGTCCATGTCGCCAGGTTCGGAAACGGACTCCAGGATCGCCATCAGGCTGCCATTGACGGCCGCCGTCGCGCCAAGCTCCTCGTAGCGGGGGTTCCCCTCCCGCAGGGTGCGGTTGAGCACCGGCACGACATCGGCGATCGAGATCGAGCCACCGATCTCCGGCTGCACTTCCATGAAGCGCTGGAAGCGGTTCATGGCCTGGAGGACTTCGTTGCTCTTGACGAGGCCTTCCTTGCCGTCCTGGCCCACCACCACGAACATGCGGTCGACGCCGTCGAAACGGTTGTTGATCGCCGTGGAATCCTGGTTATAGGTGGCTTCCGGCCACAGGATGGGGGAGCCGGGGTTGGCGTCGCCCACCTTGAGCTTGAAGGCGTAGTAACCCGAACTCAGCAGCACCAGCACGCTGCAGCCGATGACCACGTAACGGAAACGGGAGAGCGCCATCCACAGCGCAAAATCCAGCACCTTGCGCAGCAGCGGCGCGAGGTTCAGCCCATGAACCGTGCCCTTGGGCTGGCGGATCCAGGACAGCAGCACCGGCGTCAGGATCACCGCGCTGATGGTCAGGGTCATCACCCACACCACCGACAGCAGGGTCAGCTTCTGCAGCATCGGGATCGGGCTCAGCGCCACCACCGCCATGCAGGCCGCGTCGGCGATCACCCCCACCATGCCGGGGCGGAACAGGTCCACCAGCGCGACGTGGGCCGCCTGGCGGGAGGTCTCGATGCCCTGGGAAATGTGTTCCAGCTCGTCATCGAAGCGATTGACGATCTGTACCGAGTGGGACACCGCCCGGGACGTGATCAACATGGCCACCACGATGACCAGCGGCTCGAAGTGGATGCCCAGCAGGTTGCAGATGCCCAGCGCCCAGGTGGCACTCACCGCCCCCGCCAGCAGCGGCAGGATCACGCCACGCCAGGTGCGCAGCAGCAGGAACAGCATGGCCAGCGTCAGGGCCAGGGCGGCCGCCACCAGCTTCAGGGTTTCCGGCAGGTAATGCTCCACCCAGCCATACAGGATGGGCGCGCCGACCACCCGGACACCGACCCGGTCGCTTTCCACCTTCTTCACCAGGGCGCCGATCTCCTCGAACACCTTGGTGTAGTCCACCTCCCGGTCGATGAAGTCGACCGTGATCAGCGCGGCCTGGAGATCCTTGGATACATAGGGGCCATACACCAGCGGGTTGCGCAGCACGGCCTGCTTGAGGGCGGCCAGCTCTTCGGCGTTGGCCGGCAGCTCCGGCCACATCAGCGGCCGGGTTTCAATGCCGTCCGTCGAGGCGCGCACCTCCTTGAGCTTCTTCGAGGCGAGGGAGGTGATCTGGAACGGATTGACCGCCGACACTTCGCGCAGGCCGAGGGTCAGCGTGCGGACCTTCTCCAGCACCTCCATGTCGAAGATGTCGCCCTTGTCCACCTCGAGCATGATCGTGACCATGTTCGAGCCGCCGAAGGTGTCCTTGAACTTCTGATGGGTTTGTACGTACTCGTGGCGGGACGGGAGCATGTCCTCGAACACGGTGCGCACCTCGATACGCAGGGCAAACCAGCTGAGCACGAGGGTCAGGAGCGCGATCACGCCCGCAACCAAGGCTCGCCGGCGCATACAGAATGCGGCGATTTTTTCGATCATGATGTTGAACCCGAACAGTTTATGAAGCGTGGGAAGTAAGGGGTGGCAGGGACGAAGGGCGCCCGTTCAGCGGCCCAGGGCATGCCAGAGCGTGCCGTCCCAGCGGCCGATGTTCGCGCCGGCGAGCCAGGCTTCCTTGCCCATCGGCAGGATGCGGGTGTGCCAGGCCAGATCCCGCTCATCCAGCTGGCCGCTCTGCCAGTCGGTCGCGTCGATGCCGGCGCGGACCCACGCGCCGAGCGCGCCCACCCCCAGCCAGCGCTGATTGGCGGCGTCCCAGGCCACGTCGAAGAGATGGCTGTGATTGCCCTGCTTTTCCTGCTGCCAGTTGCGGCCGCCGTCCCGCGTGGTGAGCACCACGCCTTCAAGGCCCACCGCCACGCCGTCGGTCGCAGTGCGAAAGGCCACCGACATCAGGGAGCTCTCGACCGGGACTTTCGGCGTCTGCCAGGTGCCGCCGCCATCAGGGCTCACCAGAATGCGGCCGAACTCGCCGACCACCACCAGGCCACCACCTGGCAGGAGGGCCACATCGTTCCAGGCGACATCCTCCTCGTCCCGCAGGCGGCTCCAGGTGGCGCCGTAATCCTTGCTGAACAGCAACGCCCCCATTTCGCCGGTGGCGACGGCCTGCCCGTCCGCCCCCACGCGCACCCGCGTGAGCTTGTTGGCCACTGCCGAGCGGGGCACGCCATCCACCGCGCTCCAGCTCTGGCCGCCGTTCGAGGTGATCAGCACCGCGCCCTCATTGCCGACGGCCACACCCCGGCCGCCGTCCCAGATTGCGATGTCCTGCAGCGTCTGCTGGGTGGCGGACGCCATCGGGCGCACGCGTCCCTGGTTGTCCACGGCCAGGATCTTGCCGCCCGAGCCGGCCACCCAGACGCCTCCGTCCGGCGCCGGGGAAATGCCGTAGAAGTGATCGCGCCGCTCAAGCTCGGGCGGCTTCACGGTGCCGCCTTCCGGCTGGGGCTTGATGAACAGGCCGGCCCACAGCAGCCCACCGATGATCAGCCACGGAATGCTCGAAACCGTGACCTTCACCACCTTGCCCCGGAGCCCCGAATGCCGGGCTTCGGCACTCGTGAGCTCGGGTTCGACAGTCGAAGAAATGCGATCCATAGGTCGTTTGATATCCAGTTAGGGGAAGGAAACCCGTGGCTTCGGGCCACCAGAACATGGTGACAATCTAAGGATCAGGGGTATCAGGCGACTATCCGGCAAGCGCAGGGACTTACCACTGCGCGCAGGTGATTTGCGGGGCCGCGCAGGCGGGGGCCCGGCGGGCGGGCCCATGCGCCGCCAAACCCGCGACGCACCGATGCCGCGCCCTGCCTGACGGCAAAGGGACGCTCAAAACAGCTGCGGTTTGCGGCGATCCGATGCCGCGCCCACAAGCGGCGCAGGGCAGCGCCGGCGTGGTCTGCGGAACCACGCCGGCGCTGCCCTGCGGCCCCCATCAGGTGGCGGAGGCGAGGTGCTCAAGACAATGAATCAGACCCCGAAGGCGGCATCCTTCAAGGTTTCGGGCGACGGGAAAGCCTTCTTGCTGTGGGCGAGGCCCAGATCCAGGAAAAGCTCGCACATCTTGTAGGCCACCACGCCCGGGTTGAGGACGGGCACGGGCAGCCGGGAGGCCAGGTAGGCGTGGGACTGGTGCATCGTGGTGGACCCCAGGACGATGACGTCCGCCCCGTCTTCGCGGATGGCCTTCAGCGCGGCCTCCTCGAGCTTGGCGAACACGATGTCCTCCTTGCCGCTCAGAAGCTCCACCGTGTCGGGGCGGACGTCGATGGCGCGGATCGAGGCGAGCCGGGATTCGAGGCCGTATTCCTTGAGGGTCTTGCGGTACAGGGGAAACCAACGCTCCCACATCGTGAGGATGCTGAACTTGTGACCCAGCATGGACGCCACATGAAAGGCGCTCTGCCCCGGGGCGAGCACCGGAATCTTGAGCCGGGCCCGCAGGGCGGCGAGGCCTGAATCGCTGACGGTGTTGATGCACACCGCGTCGAAGCCCTCCTCCTCCGCCTGGATGCCGGCCTGGATCACCGCTAGCTCCATGATGGCCATGTCGTAGTACGTGTCCGCGAGGGTGATCGTGCTGCCCGCGCCGACAAAGCCCACCTCGATGTCGCTGCGCCGGAACTCCGGCGGCAGCTGGGATTCGACCATCGGTCGCGTCGCCTCGCTCATCGGAACGGGAAATATCATCTTGACCCGCTTGCTCATCGAGTGCCCTCCTTTTTTGTATGGATGATAGGCGGCCGGACTCAGCCCGCCGACATGCCGCCGTCGGTCGAAATGAAGCCACCGGTGACGTAGGACGATTGTTCGGACAGCAGCCACAGCACGGCGCTGCTCACCTCCCCGGGTTGCCCGATGCGGTGCATGGGCACGCCGTCGTCGTACATGTGATCGTCGCCGCCGGTGACGCGGTCATAGCTGGCCGTCTTGATCGGGCCGGGGCACACGGCATTCACGCGGATGCCCCTCTGTGCATAGTCGAGCGCCGCGGCGCGGGTGGCGCCGATGATGCCGTGCTTGGCGGCGACGTAGTAGGCCAGGTGGGGCATGGCCTTGAGGCCGAAGATGGAGCTGTTATTGACGATGGCGCCGCCGCCGCTCTTGAGCATCGCCGCCGCCTCGTACTTCATCATGTACAGGATGCCCTTCAGGTTGATGTCGATGACATCGGAAATGTCGGCGTCGGGCGTCTCGTGGATGTCGCAGAACTCCCGCTGCAGGCCGGCGTTGTTGAAGGCGCCATCGAGGCGGCCATGGGTGTCGAGGGCGCGCTGCACCAGCGCGGCGCAATCGGCGGGCTTCGATACGTCGGTTGGCTGAAACACCGCCTGGCCGCCGGCCGCAATGATGGCGGCGGCAATGGTTTCGCCCTGGTCGCGGTTGCGGTTGCCGAGCACGACGCGTGCGCCTTCGGCGGCCAGCGCCATGCAGGCCGCGCGGCCCATGCCGCTGCCACCGCCGGTGACGATGATGACCTTGTCTTTGAGTTCGGGGTATTTGCTCACTGTCTGACTCCTGTCGTTGGGGGGTACGGCCGGGTGACCGATGTTTGCCTGGAATGATTCAGTGCGGCGCCGGGGCGATACGGCCGATCACCGTTTCGAGCGCCATGCCGATCGCCAGCAGGCGGCGGTCGTCGCCGGCATGGCCGTCGAGTTCGAAGCCCACCGGCAAGCCGCTGCTGGCGCCGAGGCCCACCGGCAACTGGATGCCGGGCAGGCCGGCGCTGGCCGAGGGTTCGGTGTTCTGGATCAGCAGCGCGAAGTTCTGCGGCTCGCTGACATCGGGCCTCGCCAGCGGCGCGACGATCGGCGTGGTGGGAAAGACGAAGGCGTCCAGGCGATGGCGCTCGAAAAGGGCCTGGTAGTGGGCGCGCAGCGCCGGGCGCCCGGTGCGCTGGGCCATGTCATATAGCGGGGCGGAATCGACGATGTTGCCGTCCAGGTCGAACGCCTTCTGCGGAAGCACGAAGGTGTCGTAGATGCCGGCCACGTCGGGGCTGGCGATACCGGCGCGCAGCTGTTCGATGCTGATCCCCGGCCCCTGGGTGGCGAGGTAGTCCTCCATGTCGGTGCGCGCCTCGTGGAACACCACCGGAAAGCCCACGGCGTTGTTCATCGCCATGATTTCCTTGTCGTCGACCTGCACGAAGGTGACGCCGGCCGCCTCCAGCCTTTGCCGGACGGCGGCGGCGATCGGCGCGACTTCAGCGTCCATGTTGGCCCAGAAGTCGGGCACCACGCCGAGGCGCAAGGTCTTCAGCTCGACGGGCGGCAGCGACAGATTGCCGGTGATCAGGCCGTCGAGCAGCGCGACATCGGCCATGCACAGCGCCATCGGCCCCGGCGTGTCGCGGCTGGAGGCGATCGGCGCGATGCCCTGGCCGGGGTAGCGGCCGGCGCTGGGGCGCAGCGAGGCACAGCCGTTGAGCGCCGGCGGGATGCGCATCGAGCCGCCGGTGTCGGTGCCCAGCGCCGCCGGCGCCATGCGCGCGCCCAGCGCCGCGGCGCTGCCCGAAGACGAACCGCCGGCGATGCGGGCGGAATCGTAGGGGTTGCGCACGCCGACGACCTCGGGCACATGGAAGGCGGCGTTGTAGCCGGTGGCGCCGAAGGCCAGCTCGTGCATGTTGGTCTTGCCGAGCAGGATCGCCCCGGCCTCGCGCAGCCGGCGCACCACGGGGGCGTCATCGGCCGGCACGAAATCGGCCAGCGCCGGCGTGCCGGCGGTGGAGGGCAGGCCGGCGACGTGGATGTTGTCCTTCACCACGACCGGAATGCCGGCCAGCGGGCCGAGGGGCTGGCCGGCCTGGCGGGCGGCGTCGACCGCGCGGGCGGCCGCGAGCGCGCCCTCCTCGTCGAGGGTGATGAAAATGTTGAGATCGATCCGCGCGCGGGCCCGCTCGAGGTAGGCCTTCACGAGGGCTTCGCTGCTCAGACTGCCGCTGGCGAGCAAGCGCAGCGCAGCGGCAATGGTCAGTTCATCAATGGGGACAGAAGCGGGGGGCATGTGCGGCATGGAATGCGTCCTGGTTGGATTTCGATGGGTCGGGTTTCAGCACACCGGGTGGGCGCGGTGCCAGTCGGTGGCCCGCTGCAGGGCCACGCCGGCCCCCAGCAGGGTCTGCTCGCCCCCCTTGCGGGCGACGAACTGGAATCCGAGGGGCATGCCCGCGGCAGTCTGGCCACAGGGCAGGCTCAGCGCAGGGTGGCCGGTGATGTTGAACGGCGCGGTGAACTGGATGAGGCGCTGATTGGCGTCGGGGTCGGCGGCCAGGGCGCCCAGCTGGTCCAGGGTCGGGGCTGCGATGGGCTGCACCGGCACCAGCAGCAGGTCGATGGTCTCCAGCAGCGCATTGACCCGGCCGGTGAAATCCGCTGCGGACAGCAGCAGGCGCTGGTAGTCGGTGCCGCGCAGGGCGAGGCCCCCGTCGATGAGGCGGCTCAGGGCGGGGCCGTACTCCGCCGCCCGGGCGGGATAGGTCGCGGCGTGAGCCAGGGCGGTCTGGATGCCGCACTGCGCCTCCCACTGGCCGGCGATGGCCCAGGCGTCGGGGAAGCAGATTTCCCGAACCGTGGCACCCAGATCGCGCAGCGTGGCGACGACCTGCTCCAGTGCACGCCGGGTCGTGTCATCGGTGCCGCTGGCGTTCCAGCCGGGGTCGATCCCGATGTTCAGCCCCTTGAGCGGTACGGCCCGGGCACTTCCCGTCGGGCGCGGCCCTGCCGAGGTGGGGTCGAGGGGGTCGTGGCCGGCGATGGCGTTGAACAGGAGGCGGGCATCGGCCGCGCTGCGGGCCATGGGCCCCACGTGGTCGAGCAGCGCCGCCAGCTCGAAGGTGCCGTGCCGGCTCACCCGCCCCCAGCCGGGCTTGAGCCCGGTGAGGCCGTTGGCGGCGCAGGGGAAGCGGATCGAGCCGCCGCTATCGGTGCCGAGGGAGGCACAGCACAAGCCGGCCGCGGTCGCCACGCCGGAGCCACTCGACGAGGCCCCGGTCCAGTGGCCTTCGCCCCAGGGGTTGACCGGCGGGGTGATCGACGGGTGATGGGTGGCGAAAGCGCCCTCGGTCATCTGCAGCTTGCCGAGGATGATGGCCCCCGCCTCGCGCAGCCGGCGCACCACGGTGGCGTCCTGCTGCGGAACGAAATCCCCGTGGATGGTCGTCCCGGCGGCGCTCACGACGCCCTGGGTCCAGAACAGGTCTTTCACCGCGAGGGGAATGCCATCCAGGGGGCCGAGATATTCGCCCCGCCGGATGCGCGCCTCCGCCGCCCGCGCGGTGGCCCGGGCCGCGTCGGCGGTGATCCGGGCGTAGGCGTGCAATTGCGGGTCGAGCGCTTCGATGCGGCGAATGAAGGCGTCCGTCAGCTCCACCGGCGAGAGCTTGCCGGCCCGGATCAGCGGGGCGAGCTGGGAGATTTCCCGATAGTGCAGTCCGCGCATCACAGCCGCTCCAGAAACGCCCGAAGATGGGCGTTGAACTCGTCGGGGCACTCGCTCTGGAGGTGGTGGGCGGCCCGGCCGATCACATGCAGGCGGGCGTCGGCGAACTGGTTGAGCATCAGCATCGGCACATCGACGCCGCCGAACCAGTCGTGCAGGCCCCAGAAGATCAGCGTGGGCGCCTGCACCCGGGGGAAGACGGGAACGAGGTTCTCCCACTCGCCAAAAGCGCCGGGGGTCTGCAGGAGCGCCCGGAAACCCGGGTTGATGCTGGCCTCGTAGCGCAGGCGGACGTTGTCTTCGGTAACCCGCGCGTCGTCGTGGTATTCGAGCCGCGCGATCAGGGCGCGCATCTTGTCCAGGCTGGGGCCCCCGTCGGCGACGAAGTAGTCGTGCATGATGTTGCGGGCGTGCTTGCTGAACAGCGGGAGCGGCGACAGGATGCCCCCCGCCACCGGCTGCGAGCCGATCAGCGTGAGGCTGGCGACGCGCTCCGGCCTGTCCGCGGCCAGGCGGATCGCCACGCAGCCGCCGAAGGACTGGTTGATCAGATGCGCCTTGTCGATGCCCAGGGCGTCCATGAACTGCAGCAGCCTGGCGGCCTGCCACGAAAAGACGGGGCCGCCGATCGGCACCATGTCCGACTGGCCGAACTGGGGAAAATCGATGAAATAGCAGCGCCGCCGGGCCGACACGGCGCCGGCGCTCAGGCGGAAGTTGCTCCAGCCGGTGCTGCCGGGCCCGCCACCGTGGGTAAAGATGGCCGGAATCGCGTCGTCCGGCCCGTCGACCTCGCGGTAATGGATACGAATCCCGTCCACGGTAACGAAGCAGCTGGAGCTGCCCGGAACGACGGGGGGCTCATGGTTCTCGAGCGGCATGGGAAATCTCCTGGAAACAGGCGCAACACGGGCAAGGCGGGCCGGCAAGGCGCCGGCCCAGGGTTGTTACAGGCCCAGCTCGTGGCGTTTGCGGGTGAGGGTGTCGATGAGCACGTACATGATCTTGTGGGCGCAGGGGATGAGATCCGGCACGTAGGTGGCCCCCATCCCGCCCAGGCCTTCGGCGACGGGCAGCGGCGGATTGGGCGCGGGCCACGGCCAGCCGAGGCGGACGGTGGGCACCCCGTAGCGACGCAGCGCGGCGCCGTCGGTCTGGCCGCCGAGCAGATCCGGCACCCCGTGGGGCCGCTGTTCGATGTGCTCCCAGCCGCGCTTGGCCGAAGCCACGATCCAGTTGTCCGGATCGGTGGTGCCGCCGGGCACCGAACCGAACATCTCCCAATCGAGGACGATGTCCGGGTGGCGCTCGCGGAGCGTGTCGACGAAGGCCGCGAACTGGGCCTTCACGTCGGCCGGTGTGGTGCGCGGGTTGATGCGGACATCGAGGAAGATCTCGGTGATCGCGGACGGAAAGGCCGGGCGCTGCGGATCGCCGGAGCGCACCCCGGCGATCCATCCGTGGGGCTTGATCACCCCGGAGGTGTTGCGGTCGGCGTAGTCGAGGAGCCAGGCCTGCAGTTCCTGGATCACCGTGGCGGCGGGCACCACCGAGCTGCGGAAGGCCGGCAGATCGTGGGGCACCCCGGCATAGCCCAGCGTGCCATGCACCCGGAGCTTGAACCAGCCCATGCCGGGCTCTTCGTTGTAGACCCAGTTCCACGGCTTCATGATCACCGCGAAATCGGCGGCCGCGCCGCGGTTGAGCAGGTGCAGAACCCCGTTCGACATGCCCGAGTGCTGCCGCGACGCGATGTCCACCGGCATGCCGCCATCGGCCATGCCGACCATCAGGTCGCCGGTGAGGGGCACGCCGGCTTCGATCAGCGCGGTGGCGATCTCGGTCAGCGTCGCCACCATCGCCTTCGGGTTCGACGCGCCAAGGCCGAACACCCAGTCGTCGAGCATCTGGGCGCGCGGCTGCATGTCGGCCTCACCCTTCGCGCCAGTCCATTGGCTCTCGGCTTCGTCGAGTTCGAGGTGGGTGTCGATCGGCGAATACAGCATCAGCGTGGCGCCGCCACCGCTGCCACGCACCTCGGCGAGCACGTTGCCGCTGGTGTCGGTCATCGGCTGGTAGCGCGCGTCCATGCCCACCTCGGCGAGGTGGCGGGCCATGAACTCGCTGGCGGCGCGGGCGGCGCCGGTGGGGCTGTGGATGTCGACGATCTCGAACAGCAGCTTTTGCAGGCGCTTGGGGTCGATGCGGGCGCAGGCCTGCTCGTACCAGGCTTGCTGTTGGGCGGAAAAACTCGGTCTGGATGAGGTGTTCATGGGGGGCTCCGGGTCAATGACTGGCGACGAATTGCTCACTGAAGATGCGTTCGTGGGGCACCCCGATCTCGAGCAGCCGCTGGGTGGCGGCGTCGATCATCGGTTGAGGGCCGCACAGGTAGGCGACGCTGTCGGGGCCGCTGACGTCGCTGTCGCGAAGCGCCGATACCGGGCTGCCCCCGTGGAGCGAATCGCTTGCGCCCCGGTCGACACAGATCCGGGCCTCCAGCGTGGGCATCCACTGCTTGCGCAGCTCGATCTCGTCGAGGCAGAACAGGGCATCCGGCGTGGCGCAGCCGAAGCTCAGCAGCATCGGCGGCTTGCGCCCGCCCCATTGGCGGACGCCGTCGATCATCGACAGGATCGGCGCCAGCCCGGTGCCGCCGGCTACAAAGATGTGCTTCGCGCGCCGGTACTCCTCGCGCAGGTAGAAGGCGCCGTAGGGCCCCTTGACCGTGACGACGTCATCCGGCCTGGCTTGATGCTCCAGCCAGCCCGACATCGCCCCACCGGGCAGGAGCCGGATCAGCAGTTGCAGCCGCGGCAGCTCGGCGGCGATGCTCGAGGGCGAATAGCTGCGCACCTCGCCGGTGCCGGGCACCTCGATCTGCAGATATTGGCCGGGGCGAAAATCCAGCCAGTTGTCGTCGGCCAGCTCCAGCGTCAACTGCATGACATTCGATGCAATGCGCTCCACGCCATTTACGAAGGCGTGCGCCGTGACCGGGCCGTTGAGGCCGGCGGTGCTCGTGTAGGGCAGTTCGAAGGTGCAGTTCGAGTTGGCCTGGGTGACGCACAGCAGGCGCTGCCCGGCGGCATATTCGCTGCTCAGCAGGCTGGCGCTGGCGCCGGGCCGGGTGGCGGCGTCGCCCGACGACAAAGTGGCGATACAGCTCGAGCAACTGCCCGAATGACACTGGTGCATCAAGGGTGCGCCGGATTCGAGGGCTGCGTCGAGGACGGTACGTGCGTTCTCGACCACGACCTGGTGCGTCACGCCATCGGCGAAGCGCAGGGTGATTTGGTGCATATCGTTCATGGGCCTTGGTTCCATAGCTGGTGTACACGCTCGTGGTGCGCGCCAGGGGCAGCGCTTCGTCGGCATCCTATGAATTCGCCCAGGGATGGTCGCTCCGGTGGAGGCAGGGCTTATCCCGGCAGTGCAGTTTTCAAATGGCGCTTGATGGTGCTGGCGGACGGCCCGAGACCGATCCGGAGATGCGCCGGCTACCCGGCGCTCGCTCGAAGGTCCCGAGGAAACTGCCTTGATCGCCGTCATCTGGAGCCCTCCGCACTGTCCGTGCAGCGCAGGCCTTATCCCAAAAGTGCACCTTTCTTCAGGCCTGCACATTTCGGTGCATGGCAATGACGCGATGCACAAATTAAGGGTATGGGGTTCGGTAGCGTCGGCCTGTTTCGGAGAGGAAATCGGAAAAATACAAACCGATTATTTGAACGCTCCGAATCCGGATATACGAAAAGTGCACTGATTATCCCGGCAGCGCATATTTGTCTGATTTGGCACGGAATCCTTCCGCGCTTTATTCACTAACCGATTGATGGCATGGCCTTTGCTTTGAAAAAACATTCACGAAGCACTCGTGGCAGGCGTGTCTGGACGGGCAAAAATGCAATTCAAATCAATGGCGTTCAGGCAAATATCCCTGCCGAAAAATCGACCAAATTTGTGCAATGCGGGAGTTTATTTTCAGATGAAAATGATTGGAATTTTTCTGCCGCTTCGTTTAAACCTGTTGCCCGGAAGCGGCGCTGTATCCGCGTTCCCGCAAAGACTCATGCATTCGTTATGCGGCCCGGAAACGAATGTTGAAAATCCAAAAAAAACGAGAACGGCCGCAAACGCCCACCAGAGGAGATATTGATGGAGCTCGCACGTCATGATGCAGCGATCCCCTACGCAGCGATCGCCAGCGCAAGCACGTTTCACACACAAGACGTGGAAGAGGCGCGCCAATGGGGCGTTCGCACCTTCTGCGAGAGCCGGCTGACCAAGATCGGCGGCCAGCGTCCGATCGACGCGCAACTGCACCTGCGCCAGGTGCGCGGCGTCGGCTTCGGGCGCATGACTTACGGCGGCGAGGTCAGGGTGGAAGCCAGCGGCTTCGAATCCTTTTACCTGGCGCAGGTGCCGCTGAGCGGGCGCGAAGTCGTCCGCGTCGGCAACGAAACCGTTCTCTCGGCCGGCAAGTGTGGTTCGGTGATCAACACCAACACGCCGGTGCAGATTCAGCACGAGATGGACACCGAAAAGCTGGTGGTGCGGATCGACCGCGAGGCGCTGGAGCGCAACTGCATCCAGCATCTCGGGCACGGCATGCGCCGTCCGCTCGAATTCCAGCCCTCGATGTCGCTCGATAGCGCTGACGGCATGCGCTGGACCAGCCTGCTGCGCTGGATCTACGAGAGCCTGGCGATCGGCGAGACGAGCTTCGACTCACCGATCATCGCCGCACAGGTCGAGCAGATGGTGATCACCATGCTGCTCACCTGCCAGCCTCACAACTGCAGCGAGGAGCTGGCCGGCGAGGAGCGTTCGATCGCCCCGGCCTTCGTAAAACGCATCGAGCGCTATATCGACGAGCACGCCGATGAGCCGATCACGATCGTGGACCTCGCCGAGCATGCCGGCGTCAGCAGCCGCTCCATCTTCAACGGCTTTCGCCGCTTCCGTAACACGTCGCCGATGCTCTACCTGAAGGAAGTGCGGATGCGTCGGGTGAATGAAGAGCTCAAGCGCCTGTCGCTCAACGAATCCACGGTGACGGCGGTGGCCTACAAATGGGGCTTCAGCCACCTCGGCCACTTCACCACCGACTACAAGCGCCGCTTCGGCGAAAGCCCATCCCAGACCCTGGCACGCTGACCCGGGTTCCGAATGCTTTTCCCCACGCCCGCCCGCTGATGCGGGCTTTTTTTTGGGCGCGATTTGCCTCGCCCGCCGCGGATTCGTCGCACGCGAAAACGGCCGTTTTCATTCGTGCGCTAAGGGGATAAGCCGGGCATTGGGTGGAGCGTCGGACAAAGGATGGCCGAATAACATCATTCCCGCATGCACAGCACTTTTCATCACGCTCTCACCCAATCCAGCTACCGGGAGATTCAGATGTCGGACCAACCCATCATTCGTCGGCGTACCCAGAAACTCAACCAGATCAGCGACGAGCGCGTCAATAACCAGAAAACGCAAAGCCAGTATCAGCCTTACAAGGATGCCGCCTGGGGCTTCATCAACCACTGGTATCCGGCCCTCTTCAGCGACGAGCTGCCGGAAGACGACGTTCAAGGCATCCAGATCTGCGGCGTGCCCATCGCGCTGCGACGCGTGGATGGCAAGATCCATGCGCTCAAGGATCGGTGTGTGCACCGCGGCGTGCGCATGTCCGAGAAGAAGATGTGCTTCGACAAGAAGACCATCTCCTGCTGGTACCACGGTTTCACCTTCGACCTGAACGACGGCCGCCTGACGACCATCGTCGGCAACCCGGATGACAAGCTGATCGGCACCACCGGCGTGACGACCTATCCGGTGACTGAAGTGGCCGGCATGATTTTCGTCTTCGTACGTGAGGACGATTACGCCGACGAGGACGTGCCGCCGCTGGAGCACGACCTGCCGTTCCGCTTCCCCAAGAGCAACGATCGCTTCCCCCACCCGCTGTGGCCGAACACGCCCAGCATCCTCGACGAGGGTGCCGTCGCGAAGGGCATGCATCGCACCGGCCAGGGCAACTGGCGCGTCGCCATCGAGAACGGTTTCGACAACGCGCACATCCTGGTGCATAAGGATTGCAGCATCGTCCAGGCGATGAACTGGGTGCTGCCGCTCGGCATCGTGCCGACCGGCGACGATGCGATCAGCGTGGTCGAGGACGAAGACGGCCCGAAGGGCATGATGCAGTGGATGTTCACCGACAAGTGGCAGCCCATCCTGGAAAACAAGGAGCTGGGCGTCGAGGTTCAGGGCGTCAATGCCCGTCCTTATCGCACCTCGGTCGTGATGCCGGGCGTGTTGATGGTGGAGAACTGGCCGGAAGAGCACGTCGTGCAGTACGAGTGGAACGTGCCCATCACCGACGACACGCACGAATACTGGGAAGTGCTGGTGCGCGTGTGCAAGACGCCGAAGGAGCTGGAGGACTACAAGTACCGTTTCGAGCGTGTCTACAAGCCGCTGGCGCTGCATGGCTTCAACGACTGCGACATCTATGCGCGCGAAGCGATGCAGAACTTCTACGCCGACGGCACCGGCTGGGACGACGAGCAACTCGTGTCCACCGACCTGTCGCCCATCACCTGGCGCAAGCTGGCCTCGCGCTGGAACCGCGGCATCGCCAAGCCGGGTCGTGGTGTGGCGGGCTCGCGCAAGGACACCGCGCAACGCTTCCGTGACACCGCCGAGGGCAAGCCGCCGCGTTACAAGACCGACAAGGTCGACTTCTAAGCCTCTTGCCGGGCCTGGGGATGCCGCCGGATCGAGCGGCATCCGTTCCGGCGGGCCTCGGGCCGGCACGGCAAGCAGCCGGTGCCCGACCGTAGCCTGACGGCCGGCCATGCCTTCATCCCATGCGCCCTCCCCCGCGGAGGGCGCCTCCTCACAGGACTACACTGCGATGCAGCAGAACCCGGAAATCGGCCTTTCCATCGATATCGACGGCGTCAGAACCAACTATCACGATCTGGGCGAAGGCCGTCCCGTCCTCATGATCCACGGCTCCGGGCCGGGCGTGAGCGGCTTTGTGAACTGGCGTCTCGCGATGCCGGAACTGGCGAAGGCGTGCCGCGTGATCGTGCCCGACATGCTGGGTTTCGGTTACAGCGCCCGCGATCCGGACGGGCAGTATTCACCGGAGCGCTGGGTGGCCCAGGCGGTGGGCCTGCTGGATGCCCTCGGGGTGGAACAGACGGATATCGTCGGCAACTCGTTTGGCGGCGCCCTGGCGTTGATGCTGGCGATCCAGCATCCCCAGCGTGTCCGCCGGCTGGTGCTGATGGGTGCGGCCGGCGTGGACTTCGAGCTGACACCCGGCCTGGATGCGGTGTGGGGCTATGAGCCGTCGATGGACAACATGCGCCGGATCATGGACGTCTTCGCCTTCGACCGCTCCCGCATCACCGAGGACATCGTGCGCTCCCGCTACGAGGCGAGCATCCAGCCCGGGGCGCAGGAGGCCTTTGCGGCGATGTTCCCCGCCCCGCGTCAGCGCTGGGTGCAGGCGCTCGCCAGCGCCGAGGCATCGATCCGCGCGCTCCCCAACGAAACGCTGGTCATCCATGGCCGCGAGGACAAGGTGATTCCCCTCGCCAATTCGCTGCGCCTGTGCGAGCTGATCCCTCGCGCCCAGTTGCACGTCTATGGCCACTGCGGCCACTGGACACAGATTGAACACGCGGGACGATTCGCGCGCCTGGTGCGCGACTTCCTGACCGAATGAGCCCCCGGTCACGCCTCAACGGGGTGACGGATGACTAGGAGTTGAGCAATGACGCATGACCTCAAGGGCCGCTGGTACGTCCAGTCGTGGACCCAGGAATACGACGATGGACGTGTTGTCCATCCCTTTGGCGAAAAGGTGGAAGGCTTCATCGAGTACGGGGACGAAACCCTCTTCGTTCTCGTGACCCGCTCGCCCCGCACGCCCTTCACCACCGGCGGCCAGTGGGACGCCAGCGATGCGGAAAAGGCCGCGGCCTACAACGAATACCTCTCCTACGCCGGAACCTACTCGGTGGATGGCGATTACGTGACCCACCACGTCGAGCTGGCCATCTTTCCGAACTGGCAGGGTGGCACGCAGCGCCGCAAGATCGTCCGGGGCGACCAGGGCGAGCTGATGCTGGTCGCCCGCCTTGAAGAAGGGACGCCCGAAGCCCGTACCGCCAGGCTGACCTGGCGGCGGACGCGCTGAGGAGGCGTGATCATGAGTCTGGTAAAACGCCTGGCCTACGTGGAAATCGAGGCCTCCGATCTCGCGCGCTGGCGCCTCTTCGGCAGCGACGTGTTCGGTTGCGAAGTGGCGGCGGAGAGCACCGCCGACTGCCTGAAATTCCGTATCGACGCCCGCCCGTGGCGCATCATGGTGTCCCGCGGCGACAAGAACGACTTGAAAACAATCGGCCTGGAAGTGGCCGACCAGAGCGGACTGCAAGAGGTCTGCACCCGGCTCGAGGGCGCCGGGCACGCCTTCCGGCTGGCCAGCCCGGAAGAATGCGCTGCCCGCGGCGTCTACGAAATGTGCTGCCTGACCGACCCCTCGGGCATCGAGGTGGAAGTCTCCTACGGCGGCCTGCTCCGCCCGCAGCAGCCCTTCTGCCCGGCGGTCGGCCACGGCGGCTTCGTGACCGGCGACCAGGGTCTGGGGCACCTCATGCTGGTGGTCGACGACCCCCGGCAGGTGCAGCGCTTTTACGCCGAGATGATGGGCTTCGTCACCAGCGACTACGTGTCCACCAAAAACTACGGCGGGCTCGCCGGGGACTTCATCTTCATGCGCTGCAATCCGCGCCACCACACGCTGGCCTTCGGCCGCCTGCCGATTCCCCGCCGCCTCGGGCACCTCATGCTGCAGGTCAATCGCATCGATGACGTGGGGCTCACGCTCGACCGGGTGCACACCCACGATTTTCGTCAGACGCGCTCTATCGGCCGGCATGTGAACGACAACATGTTCTCCTTCTATGTCGAGTCCCCCTCCAAACTCCAGTTCGAATGCGGCTGGGGCGGGCTGGAAATTGAACCCGACGACACGGACGTGAAGCTCTTCGACGTGACCAGCGTCTGGGGCCACAAACATTTGTAGGCCGGGTTTTCAGCGCAACAAGACACCGGGCCTCGGTGCAAGAATCGAGGCCCCACCCGAGACACCGCATCAAAGCAAGGAGAGACGCAGATGACGACCGAGCAGCCATTTACCTGGAGCGACCGCTTCCTGCTGGGACACAATACGATCGACACGACGCATGCGGAATTTGTCGAATGCGTCGGTGCCCTGCTGAACGCCCGCGACGCTGAAATCCCGGGCGCCCTCGATGCCTTCATCCATCACGCGGAAGCCCATTTCCAACAGGAAAACGACTGGCTCAGCGCCCCCGACTTTCCTGGCGGCGGCGAATGCCATATCGAAGAGCACGAGAAGGTTCTGAATTCAGCGTACGACGTGCGGGAGGTTGTGGCCCAGGGCCGGTTCGACGTGGCCCGCGCTTACGCCCAGGCGCTGGTCGACTGGTTTCCAGGGCACGCGGACTACATGGACTCCGCCCTGGCCACCTGGCTGGTGAAACGCAGCCATAACGGCCGTCCGCTGGTATTTCGCCGCATGGAAGCGGCGTGATCTTCACAGGCCACGCGCGCTGCCGGCCCCGTGAGGCTTGGCGGCAAGGAGGGACCGGACGTGCCACGCCAGCCCCTCCCGCCTGCGGCGGAGAACGCTAGCGAAAGACGACCAGCCGGGCACGCCCGACCAGGGCATACGCTCAACCGGTTTTCCGTACGCATTCCGTACCAAACAAAAAGGCCACCGAACGGGTGGCCTTAGCACTTGGTTTTCAACGATTTTTTGGCGCGCCCGACACGATTCGAACGTGTGACCCCTGCCTTCGGAGGGCAGTACTCTATCCAGCTGAGCTACGGGCGCGCGGTTGAATGCACGACTTTGCGTCGTGCGGCGCGCAGGATAGCGCGAATCGGGGGCGGAGTCCATGCTTTGCCTGACAGAAAGGGAATAGCGTCGCTATAATCAACGCCTTAATCAATCTTGACCGTACTCGAGGAATTCAGCATGTCGGATTTTCATCGCTCTGCCCCCGCCCGTTCCTTCGCGCGGATTGTCCTTTCCATCGGCATTGCCGCCCTGGCTACCCAGCTTGCGGGTTGTGGCAAGAAAGCGGCCGTCGATGAAGAACTCGCAGCTGCGCTGATCCAGCCGGTCGCCCGTGTCGAACTGGCTGCCGCGCCTGCCGTGGCAGCGGGTGCCCGCAAGGGCGAAGATATCTACGCTTCCGTTTGCGGCGCCTGTCACGAAAGCGGCGCGGCCGGCGCGCCGAAGGCGGGCGACAAGGCCGCCTGGGCACCCCGTCTGGCCCAGGGCTTCGATGGCCTGGTCAAGTCTGCGGCGGCGGGCAAGAATGCAATGCCTCCGAGGGGCGGCGCGGCCGATCTGACCGACGGCGAACTGAAGCGCGTGGTGGCCTTCCTGGCCAACAAGGCGGGTGCCGGCTTCAAGGCTCCGGACTGAGTTCGAGCCTTTCCTTCCAGCCGGCATCGCTGAACGAAGCCGGCCGGAAGGAAGCAGCAATAGTCGGCGGCGTAAAAACCGCCAGACATAAAAAAACGCAGACCAGTTGGTCTGCGTTTTTTTGTAGGGTCCCCCGCGAGTGCCGTCAGGCCGGCATCCTGAACCGGAGTTCAGGGAGGTCGCTTTCCTTTCGCCTCAGGCACACTCGACGAGGAGCGCGCACACCGGCGATTTCTATGGGCGGCGACCCATGTCACAAGGACATTGGTTCAAGGAGTTTAAAGCCTTAACCAACACCGCAGGGGATAATCAAATCGAGGGTTGCTGGTGATTCGGGCGGGATCTAGGAGAACTTTTCCTGCTCTGCCAGAACGCCATCCAGGCGACCGTTGATGCGTTCGATTCTACGCTTGAGCGTCGGGATGTCAAATCCGCCCGCACGCTGAAATTGCAGAAACTCGTGGGTGATGTTGAGGGCCGTCATGACGGCCAGGCGCTCGCCGGCAGAGTTGGTCTTGCCGGCCAGATCACGCATTTTTTCGTCGAGATAGGTGACGGCAGCCAGCAGGCCTTCCTTCTCTTCGGGCTTGCAGGCGACGCGGTATTCGCGCCCCAACAGCTTGATGTCGAGGGGTTCCATGTCAGGCCTCCGGGATGCGTGCGAGCAGGGCTTCGAGGCGGGAGCCTACGAGGCCGAGCTTGTCGGTGAGTTCGCGGTTGGCCGCTTCGAGGGCGTCTACACGCTCCTTGAGGCGGCTGTTTTCCGCTGCGGCATCGGCGTAGTGACTCATCAGCCGGGCCTGCTGCGAGGCGTGCTGGCTGATCAGTTGTTCGAGCTTGAGTTCGAGTGAAGCGAGTTCGGCGTCCATCGGCGGAATGTTAGAGAGGGGCGGATGAGCGGTCAAGCAAGCCCGGCACGAAGCGCGGTGGCGGCAGCGCCGTCACCAAAGCAATCGGCGAGGCGAGCGAGGTTCATGTGCCCGGCCATGCTGTCGGCAAGGCGGTCGAGATCGGCTTCGCGGCGGGCACCAAGATCGACCCGTTCGGCATCGGAAACACCGGCCCAGGCGAGCAGTGCGGCAAGGGAATCCGGATGGTCGAAGAGGCCGTGGAGGTAGGTGCCGAGAATTTGCCCGTCGTCCGACAGCACGCCATCGGGGCGACCGCCGGCGAGGTGCACGGAAGGCCGCGCCAGCGCCGGGCCGCGGCTGACGCCCATGTGGATTTCGTAGCCCGAAACCGGGGCGTTACCGGGCAGCGCGAGGGTGCCGGTGACGTTCTCGAGCTGCTTTTCGGCTTCGAGGGTGGTTTCCATGTCGAGCAGGCCAAGGCCGGCGATGCTGGCGGGAGCACCCTCGAGGCCCAGCGGATCGTGGAGCTGGCGACCGAGCATCTGGTAGCCGCCGCAAATGGCCACCAGCTTGCCGCCGTAGCGCAGGTGGCGGCGCAGCGCGGGCTCCCAGCCCTGGGCACGCAGCCAGGCAAGGTCGGCCTGCACGGCCTTGGAGCCGGGCAACACGATCAGGTCGGCCGGCGGAATCGGCTGGCCGGGGCCAACCCACGAAAAATCAACCTGGGGGTGCAGACGCAGGGCGTCGAGATCGGTGTGATTGGAAATACGCGGATAAACCGGAGCAACGACGCGCAGGCGGGCGGCGCCCTCGCTGCCGGATTTATCCACTCGGGCATCGGCAAGGCCGTCCTCGGCGTCGAGGAAGAGCCCGTGCAGGTAGGGCAGCACGCCAAGCACCGGGCGGCCAGTGCGCGCCTCCAGCCAGTCGAGGCCGGATTGCAGCAGTCCGATGTCGCCGCGGAAGCGGTTGATCACAAAGCCCTTTACCCGCGCCTGCTCGGTGGGCGAGAGCAGCTCCAGCGTGCCGACCAGATGCGCGAATACGCCGCCCCGGTCGATGTCGGCGACGATGATCACCGGGCAATCGACTTCTTCGGCGAAGCCCATGTTGGCAATGTCGCGGTCGCGCAGGTTGATTTCGGCGGGGCTGCCGGCGCCTTCAACGAGCACGGCGTCGTAGGCTGCGGTGAGGCGGCCATAGCTTTCGAGCACGGCGGCCATCGCACGGGGCTTGTAGTCGTGGTAGGCCCGGGCCGACAGGTTGGCCACCGCGCGGCCGTGGATGATGACCTGGGCGCCGATGTCGGACGAGGGTTTGAGGAGTACCGGGTTCATGTCGGTATGGGGCGCGAGGCCGGCGGCAATGGCCTGCAGGGCCTGGGCGCGGCCGATCTCGCCACCATCGACGGTGACCGCCGAATTGAGCGCCATGTTCTGCGGCTTGAAGGGCACGACGCTGACGCCGCGCCGGAAAAGCAGGCGGGCGAGGCCGGCGACGAGGGTGCTTTTGCCCGCGTCGGAGGTTGTGCCTTGAACCATCAGGGTGCGGGCTTGACGCATGAATTACAATCCGGGGTGCAAAAGCTTTCGATTATCCCATGCCCGCCCCGCACCTCGCCGCCCTGCTCTCCGTAGCCATTCCGATGGGCCTCGGCCTTCTCCTCGACCGCCTGCTCGGCGAGCCGCCGCATCATCATCCGCTGGTCGGTTTCGGGCGCTACGCGTCGGCGATCGAGCGGCTGTTCCGGCGCCTCGGCGCCAATCGGGGCATCGGCCTGCTGGCCTGGAGCGCCGCCATATTGCCGTGGGTGGCGCTGGCCGGTTCGCTGCGCGAGGGCAACATCTGGCTGGGCCTGCTGCTGGACGTGGGCCTGCTGTATTTTGCGATCGGCAGCCGCAGCCTGGCCGAACACGCCCGCGCGGTGGCCACGCCGCTCATCGCGGGTGATCTGCCCGGCGCGCGCCAGCGCCTGTCGTGGATCGTCTCCCGCGATACCAGCCAGCTCGACGAATCCGGCGTCGCCAAGGCCACCGTCGAATCCGTGCTCGAAAACGGCAACGATGCGATCTTCGGCGCGCTGTTCTGGTTTGCGCTCTTGGGCGGCCCGGGCGCACTGATGTTCCGCCTCGCCAACACACTGGACGCCATGTGGGGCTACCGCAACGAACGCTACCTGCGCTTCGGCTGGGCGGCGGCGCGCATCGACGACGTGCTCAACTACATTCCGGCCCGCCTTACCGCGCTGAGCTACGCCCTGCTCGGCAACACCGCCGACGCCTTGCGCTGCTGGCGCACCCAGGCCCCCACCTGGGACAGCCCCAACGCCGGCCCGGTGATGGCCGCCGGCGCCGGCGCACTGGGCGTGTCCCTGGGCGGCCCGGCGATCTACCACGGCCAGCTGGAAGACCGCCCGCGTCTGGGCACCGGCGAGGCGGCCCGCGCCACCGACATCGACAAAGCCGTGGCGCTGGTCCACAACAGCATCTGGCTGTGGCTGCTGGCCGTGGCCGGCGTGAGCGTGTTTGCCCATGCTTGAGCACGGTGGACGCCTGCGCCTGGCCGCGCAGCGCTACGGCATTCCCCTGGCCGACTGGGTGGATCTATCCACCGGCATCAACCCGCAAGCCTGGCCGGTGCCGCCGCTGGCGCCGGAAGTGTGGCAGCGCCTGCCCGAAACCGACGACGGCCTCGAAGCCGCCGCCGCCGCGTATTACGGCAGCACGCAGCTGCTGCCGGTGGCCGGCTCGCAGGCCGCGATCCAGGCCCTGCCCGCCTGCTTTGCCCCCGGCCGCGTGATCACCCTCGCGCCCACCTACGCCGAACATCCCCACGCCTGGCGCGGGCACGCGCTCACCGCGCTGCCCGGCGCAGAAATCGATGCCGCCGTGGGCAACGCCGACACACTGCTCCTCGTCCAGCCCAACAACCCGGACGGGCAGCGTTTTTCGCGCGAACAACTGCTCGCCTGGCACGCCGATCTGGCCGCTCGCGGCGGACGGCTGATCGTCGACGAAGCCTTTCTCGACGCCGAACCCATGGCCAGCCTTGTGCCCCTGGCCGGGCAGCCGGGGCTGGTGGTACTGCGTTCGGTGGGCAAGTTCTTCGGCCTCGCCGGGGCGCGGGTCGGCTTTGTGTTTGCCGAAGCCGCGCTTCTTGAAAAACTGGCCGACCGGCTCGGGCCGTGGGCCGTGTCGGGCCCGGCGCGGGCGGTGACTGCCGCAGCGCTGGCCGACACCGCCTGGCAGGCCGCCGCCCGGGCGCAACTTGCCGCCAACAGCCAGCGCCTCGCCGCCCTGCTGGACCAGCACGGGCTTGGCGGCGGCGCCGGCACCGCCCTCTTCCAGTGGCGCCCCCGCCCCGACGCGGCCCGCATCCACAGCCAGCTTGCCCAACAGGGCATCCTCACCCGCCTGTTTGAAACCCCGCCCGGCCTGCGCTTCGGCCTGCCCGGCAACGAAACCGAATGGGCACGCCTCGCCGCCGCCCTCACCCGCCTCCGGATTCTCTGAGAAAGCCCGCCCCATGCGCCGTTTGCTCCTCACCCTGCTGCTTGCCGCGGGCTCTGCCCAGGCCGCCATCGACATCACCGACGATACCGGCCAGGCCCTGCACCTCGCCCAGCCGGCCAAACGCATCGTCAGCCTCGCCCCGCACATCACCGAAATGCTGTTTGCCGCCGGCGCCGGCAACCAGGTGGTCGGCGCGGTGCAATACAGCGACTACCCCGACGCCGCCAAAAAGATCACCCGGGTTGGCGGCTACACCTCGGTGGACATGGAAAAGGTCGCCGCCCTCAAGCCCGACCTCGTCGTGGCCTGGAAGAGCGGCAACCGCGGCGCCCACCTGGACAAACTGCGCGCCCTCGGCATCCCGGTGTTCATCAACGAGCCGCGCCGCATCGACGACGTGGCCAGGAGCATCGCCCAGCTCGGCAAGCTTGCCGGCACCGACAGCGCTGGCGAAGCTGCCGCCCAGGCCTTCCGCAAGCGCCACGCGGCGCTGGCCGCCAAGTATTCGGCGCGGCCGCCGGTACGCATCTTTTATGAAGCCTGGAACCGCCCGCTGATGACCATCAACGGCGAGCATCTCATTTCGGACGTGATCCGCCTGTGCGGCGGCGACAACGTGTTTGCCAAACTGCCGATGCTGGCGCCGACCATCGACGCCGAAGCCGTGCTGGCCGCCATGCCCGAAGTCATCGTCGCCAGCGGCATGGGCGAAGGCCGGCCGGAGTGGCTGGACGACTGGCGCAAATGGACCAAACTGCCGGCCGTGGCGCAGGGCAATCTGTTCTTCATCCCGCCGGACCAGATCCAGCGCCACACGCCGCGCATCCTCGACGGCGCCGAACGCCTGTGCGGCCAGCTCGACGAAGCGCGAGCCCGGCGATGAAAACCGGCGCAGTTCTCATCGCCCTGCTGACCGCGGTCGCCGGCCCGGCGATGGCAGCCGACAGCGGGCCGCTGCCCGGCGAGATCGTCACCGCCATCGGCCAGGTTGCGGCAATTCCGGCCGACCGGCGCAAGGTGCCCGGTTTTGCCGGCGCCTGGCGCACGGCGACATCCCAGGACAAGGTGCTTGAACGCATCCAGGCGCTGGAGGCCAAGTCGACGCCGCCCTGCACCGACGTGCGCGTCACCCACACCGTGCAGGCTGCGCCGGATCTCATCGAAACCCGCCCCGCCCGTGTCCACCATTCACTGGAGCGCTGGACCGTGCAGGCCTGCGGCGCCACCCGCGAGTACGACGCGTGGTATCGCTTCGAGCGCGACGCCTCGCGCCTGGTGGTGGCCGAAAGCACCGCCTCCGACTTTCAGGCCGAACTCAACCCGCCCTACCGGCGCCTGCGCGAACTGGCCGCCAAACGCCGCACCGAAGAAGCAGCCGGCGGCGCGCGCTGGCTCAACCTGCCCTTGCCGCCCGACACCCTTCCCGTTGCCAACGGCAACACCGGCAAAGGCGGAAGCTGGAGCGCCGATTTCGCGCCCCTCGGCGAGAGCATCCGCGAATGGACCCAGCTGATCTCGGTGCAGGGCCTGCCGCGCAGCAAGCGCCCCGGGCAGGCCCTCGCCCTGCTCGAAGGCATGCAGGCCGCGCGGGCCAGGCGCTGCGGCATTCCCGCCGGCACCGTCGAAAGTGTGCGCTGGGGTGACGGCCAATCGGGCCAGACCCTGCAAACCCTGCTCGTCTGCCCCCGCGTGCCCGACACCAATTTCGCCGAACTGGCCGTCGTCAAAGCCATCGAAGGGCCGGATTTTTTGTATGTTGTTCAGCGCAGCTGGCGCCTGCCGGCCGGCGATGCCGCCAAGGTCCACGCCGACAGCCGCGGCCAGCAAGCCGCCGCCGAAGCCTTTCTCGCCGATGTGCGCCTGTGCAATCCGGCGAGCGACACATCGGGCTGTCCGTCACCTTTTCCCCGCTGAGGCACCCATGGCCCGCCTGCCCCAACGCATCGTCTGTCTGTCGACCGAAACCGTCGAAGTGATCTATCTGCTCGGCGAGGAAGCCCGCATCGCCGGCATTTCGGGCTTCACCACCCACCCGCCCCGGGCGCGCAAGGAAAAACCCAAGGTCAGCGGTTTCAGCAGCGCCAAGATCGAACGCATCCTCGCCGTCGAACCCGATCTGGTGCTGGCATTTTCGGATTTACAGGGGGACATCGCCCGCGACCTGATCAAAGCGGGCGTGGCCGTACACGTCTTCAACCACCGCAGCGTGGACGGCATCCTGGCGATGATCGAAACCGTCGGCCGGCTGGTTGGCGCCGACGCCAGGGCGCTCGCACTCGTCGCCGAACTGGAGCAGACCATCGCCACCGAGCGCGCGGCCGGCGAAGCCCGCGCCGCCCGCCTCGGACGTCGGCCGAAAGTCTATTTCGAAGAATGGAACGAACCGCTGATCACCGGCATCCGCTGGGTGTCGGAGCTGATCGGCATCGCCGGCGGAGAAGACTGCTTCGGCGAACTCTCGGTTCACCCCAACGCCAAACAGCGCATCCTCGCCGACCCGGCGGTGGTCATTCCCCGCGCGCCGGATCTCATCATCGGCTCGTGGTGCGGCAAGCACTTTCAGCCGGCGCATGTCACCAGCCGGCCAGGCTGGGAAGCCATCCCCGCGGTAAAAGACGGGCATGTCGTCGAGATCAAATCGGCCATCCTGCTGGCGCCCGGCCCCGCCGCCATCCGCGAAGGCCTGCCCGCCATCGGACGCTGCCTCGACAGCCTCGGCTGAAGCAGCCGGCCGCCGAGGGCGGCGATCAGGGCAATGCGGCCTTAACGCCGCACGCCCACCACCTTCTGGTAAAGCCCGCCGAAGAAGGTTTCCTTGGTCCATTCGAAACCGGCCGTCTCCGGCACCAGGCTGTCGATGGATTCGGCCAGCAGCGAATTGGCGAAGGGCTCCAGGTAGCGGAACACCAGCGCCATGATCGGCCGCATCGGATGCCAGCCGCGCGGCCGGTGGTAATCCACGAAAACGATCTTGCCACCCGGCTCGACCGCGTTGAGCAGGTTGCTCACAATCCGCTGCCGGGCGTGGGGCGGCACCTCGTGCAGCAGAAAAAAGCAGCACACCGCATCGAAAGTCGTCCCCACCGGCTCGGTCAGATCCGCCACGTGAGCCGACGAAGCCGGCCACGGCGCCAGCTTGCGCCGTGTGTTGGCAATCTGGATCGACGCCACATCGAGCACCGTCAATTGCCCGTCGCCCCCCAGTCGCCGCGCCAGCCGCTGCGAAAAATCCCCATACACCGCCGCCGCCTGCAACACCCGCTGACCGGCACTGAACTCACGCACCGCAGCATTCATCAGGCGACTCGCGTTTCCCCACAGAATCGCCGAAACCACCACCGGCTGATCCAGCCAGGGAACGGTACGGTGATCGAGGTAAGCCCAAGTGTAGGTGTCTCGAAGGTAATCGGGGACGGGAGGAGTGGCTGCGGAATTGGTGTTGGGCATGGGGGCGCTTTTCAAAGGCTGCAGCTTCGCGGACAACACGGCCAAATCGCCGGCAACCCGCGTCGGACTTGAATCTCGCCGAATCATACGGCGAAACGGCGGGTTCATGCAGACTGCAGCACGGCTGATCGGTGAGGCCCACTTGCGGTGGGAATGGCCCCATCAAGCTCAGGGCGCTCCCGACTCCACAACCGTCTTCAGCCCCTGAAAAAGCATGGCTTCCGTGAAGTTCTGCTGAATTCGCTCTCGCTCATCCGCAGGCAACTTGACGCCTGGCGCATCACTATTCCAACGGTCAAAAGCGTCTGGATTAATGATGACGCAAGCCTGCCCATCATGGATGCCACTCTCCACATAGATCGACATCACCTTTCCCGCCTCTCGATAGTCGGCGTCGAAACGACCTGTAAATTGAACCTCAAATCCTGCGTCACTCCTGACGCCCTGCTTATTCAACCAGGTGAACATTTGGTTTCCTCGCAATTGCCTTGAGAACGGGGTGACCGGGCTGGGAACGGATAAACCTTTAAGCCCCTTGCAGCCTTGAACGCAATGGCTTGTGCAGCATTTAAAGCCTCAGCCAGCTCAGGATCACTCTCCTCAAACTCCCGCACCGCAAAATGCCCGACAATAATATCTTTCAGGCGGGATCGATCTCTTTCATCCCCCCGCAGCACCGATAACAAATACTCCAACTGAGCTACCGTCGATGTGAATATTTCAAACTCAGGATTTTTCCTCAATCGAACGCGTGCAAGCGCCAAAGCTCTTTCAACTGTTTTTAAAGCAGTCATAACCCTATCCTTAGTGACCTATAACAACGGGGTACAGGGCGGTGAGTTGTGTGCAACAGGACGGATCAGGCACCAGAACGCGTCTTTGATCGAGCCGAAAAATTCAGTCCCACGCACCACGCAGCAACCATAAAAAGAGCAGCCTGACACGGAGGAGCTTTATTGCCAACCTCAGCTCTCACGGCACCATCTCAAGAAACAATTCCCAATTAATTTCTCTAGCCCCACCCGAAACAAGCCATACAAAATAGTCAGCGGCAAGTTGGTAATCCTTGAATACGGCCAATGCGGTTCTTTGCCCACGCTGCTCAGCATAGATGATGAACTTGCTTTCAGCCTGTTCAAACCATATGGCTCCAGACGTTCAATAGAGTGATAAGGCGTTCCATCTATTTCCCACCCCAAGCCTTGAATACCGTCCAGAGCTTCACCAATAAACCTAAAACCCTTCCAACACTCCTTTCCATTGCACCAGGATTTTGACCTGGATGCCGAAAAGGTCGATTGAACTCATCAGCCACATACTGAGGAACATCGATGGCTGCTGACATCTCAGATCAACTTTCTTGAAAAATATTCCTCGACGCGATTATTAATTTCCATACCAGCAAGCTGTTTTGTATCGTGCTGAAGCACCCTGCCGTCCTTGCCAAACCATGGCGCAGCGTGACTTTCTTCGAGCCTAAACGGTTACAAGTTACGATCAAAAATCAGCTTCATTCAAACGATTATATTCATCGCGATAAAAATCTACATTTTTAAAAACATCGCTCCTCTCAAACGACAAAAAATCTATCTGACTCTGAATTGATAGCGACCCATACTCTTTTCCTTTTAAATTACTAAAGACTTGCATCAAAATAGGAATCGAAAACCCATCAACGGCCCAGCCACTTCCTTCCCGATAAACGATAGACGTTCTCCAAGCAGGGGCACCATATTTTTCACATTCAAATCTAAAAATCCAGTTCTTATCAACCGAAAACTCCATACAAAGCTCAGAGTCCTTTTGGATCTGGCCATCAAACCCTGCTAGAAGCAGCGCTCTCCTTGCGCTCAAAGCGTGTAAACGACAATCCTCTTTCACTGTTCCAATATCCGTATGTAGCGACAACTCATCAATCTAAAATTGCCATCCTCAAGCCCAAACCGACTTCGAAACACTTTGCCATCGGCGGTTGAATCCCTCAATCCCTCGGAAACGAAAGACCTACCTTGTAGGCATTGCAAATGAAACCTTCCTCGGCCGGATTGTCATGGCAATCGTAGCGACCCGACATACCCCACCGCAAAATTTCGTTCACCTTCATGAACTTACACGCCCCCTGTTCACAGCCGCATAAAGTGTGTAGTTTCCTGGCTTTTTGGGCTTCCCATGAAGACAGGAGTGATGCCGCTGATGCAGGTGTTTGTTTCGATCTCCGATCCGCGCAGCCCTCGGCACACGCAGCACGATCTGGCCGAACTTCTGACGGTCGTGGTGTGCGGGGTGCTCAGCAGCGCGGACGATTTTGTGGGCATTGAGGAGTGGGCCAAGTTGAAACTCGACTGGCGGCGGGGTTTCATGAAGCTTGAGCAGGGCATCCCGTCCCACGACACGCTGGCCCGCGTGTTCGGGCTGATTTCGCCCGACGAGTTCGAGGCCGCCTTCCGGCGCTGGGTGGGCATGGTGATCCCCGCGCTGGCAAAAGACACGGTGGTGGCCATCGACGGCAAGACCCGCCGCCGGTCTCACAACAAGAATGACGCCGACTCCCATCCGCTGCACCTGGTGAGCGCCTTCGCCGCCGGCCTCGGGGTCGTTCTGGGGCAGAAGGCCACCGAGGAGAAATCCAACGAGATCACCGCCATTCCCGAGCTGCTCAAGACCCTGGCGCTCCAAGGGACGATCGTGACCATCGACGCAATGGGCACCCAGACGAAGATCGCCGAAACGATCCGCAAAGGCGAGGCCGACTATGTGCTGTGCGTGAAGGACAACCACCCGAATCTGCTCGATTCGATCATGTTTGCCGGGCTGGGCCCGGAGGGTGCGCTGCGGCCCTGCTCGACTGACGAGGTCACGGCCACGAAAACGAATCATGGCCGTCTCGAGGTGCGCCGCTGCTGGGCCTACGACGCGGTGGATCGGCTCTACAAGCATGAACAGTGGCAGGACATCCACAGCTTCGCCATCATCGAGCGCGAGCGCACGGAGGACGGGCGGACGAGCATTGAGCGCGCGTATTACATCAGCAGCCTGCCCGCAGACGCCGCACGCCTGGCCCGTGCGGTGAGGAGCCATTGGGAAGTGGAAAACCGGCTCCACTGGTGCCTCGATGTTCAGCTCGCGGACGACCAGTCCCGCACTCGCAGTGGTTTCGCGGCCAATAACCTCGCAATCGTCCGCCATATCGTGATGAATCTATTGCGCCTCAACACGGCGTTGTTGCATAACTCTGGCTCAAGCCAAGTAACCCCAACCCCAGGCGGATT
>NZ_JAOAUU010000157.1 GCF_030157465.1 Zoogloea sp. | reverse complement strand
GGCGCCGCGGCGGGCGATTTCGATGACTTGTTCAACCATGATCACGCCATTCTGCACCGAGATGCCGGCCACGGCGATGAAGCCCACGGCCGATGACACCGACAGGTGCAGGCCGGCCAGCGCCAGCCCGGCAAAGCCGCCGATCAGCGTGAAGGGCACCATCGAGAGCACCAGCATGGCCGGGCGGATGTCGCGGAAGGCCCAGAACAGCAGCGAGAAGATCAAGCCCAGGGTGATCGGCACGATGAGCTTGAGGCGGCCCATGGCGCGCTGCTGGTTTTCGAACTGGCCGCCCCAGGTGACGCTGTAGCCGGCCGGCAGGGTGACTTCGGCGGCCACCTTTTGCTGGGCTTCGGCAACAAAGCTGCCCTGGTCGCGGCCGCGCAGGTTGGCCTTGACGATGACGTTGCGGCTGCCCGCTTCGCGCTGGATGCGCGAGGCGCCCTGGCGCAGCTCCACGTCGGCCAGGTCGCCCAGCGGAATGCTGCCGTGGCCGCCCGGCAGGGCGACCGGCAGGCTGGCGATGTCGTCCACCTGGTCGCGGAAGTCGGGCCCGAAGCGCAGGCTGACGTCATAGCGGCGTTCGCCGTCGTAAAACACATTGACCGTGCTGCCGCCAAGGGCGGTCTGGATCATGGTGTTCACATCGGTGACGTTGATGTCGTAGCGGGCCAGGGCTTCACGGCGCAGGCGGATATCCACCTCGCTCTGCCCGCCCACCGGCAGGGCGGCCACGTCGGCCGAGCCCTGGATGCGGTTGAGCACGCCGGCGATCTGGTTGCCCTTGGTTTCGAGCACCTGCAGGTCGGGGCCGAAAACCTTGACCGCGATTTCGCCCTTGGCGCCGGAGAGGGATTCCTCGACGCTGTCCTGGATGACCTGCGAGAAGTTGGTGGGCAGGCCGGGAATGGCCGCGAGTTTGCCCGACATGCTGTCCACCAGCGCGTCCTTGGTGGCAAAGCGCCATTCGTCGCGGGGCTTGAGATCCACCAGGATTTCGATGTTGTTGGGCCCCTTGGGGTCGGTGCCGTCGTCGGGGCGGCCGACGTGGGTGATGATGGCCTTCACCTCCGGGTAGGTGGAGAGGGCCGAGCGCACCTTGCGCTCGATCTCCTTGGTGTTGGAGAGGCCGGAGGATTGGGGCAGGCTGATGGTGAGCCAGATGTTGCCTTCGTCGAGCTTGGGCAGAAACTCGGAGCCGAGCAGCGGAGCGAGGGCCAGGGCGACGGCGAGGGAGGCCACCGAGGCGCCGATCAACTGCCGGCGGCGCGTTTGCAGGCGCACCAGCAGCGCGCGATAGCCTTCCTGCAGGCGGTGCAGCCAGGGGCTTTCCTTTTCGGCCATGTCCTCCTTGTTGAGGGCGTAGGAGAGCAGGGTCGGCACCAGCGTGAGGGTCAGGATCAGGCCGCCGAGCAGCGCGAAGGAGAGGGTCAGCGCCACCGGGGTGAAGATGCGGCCCTCCATGCGCTGGAAGGTGAAGATGGGCAGGAAGGCGACGATGATGATGGCCTTCGAGAACATGATCGGCGTGCCGAGTTCGATACAGGTTTGCTTGAGGGCGTGAATGCGCCGCCCCACCGGCGAGGCGATGCCGTGGTGTTCGACGTGGTTTTCCACGGCCAGACGCACCATCAGGGCTTCGACCATCACCACCGCGCTGTCGATGATCACGCCGAAGTCCACCGCGCCCAGCGAGATCAGGTTGGCCGACACGCCCATGGCGTGCATCAGGATGAAGGCGAACAGCAGCGACAGCGGAATCACCGCCGCAACGATGATCGCTGCCCGCAGGTTGCGCAGGAAGCCCAGCAGGATGGCGGTGACCAGCACCGCGCCGACCAGCAGGTTTTCGCCCACGGTGGCCACGGTGTGGGCGATGAGTTCGGTGCGCTGGTAGATCGGGCGCAGGCTGTAGCCTTCGGGCAGGCGGGCGTTGACCTCGTCCACCTTGAGCTTGAGGGCTTCGACAATCCGCGCGGCGTTGCCGCCCTTGGTCATCTGGACGATGCCTTCGACCACGTCGTCGCGGTCGTTGAAGGCGACGATGCCGGAGCGGGGGCGGGCGCCGGCAACCACTTCGGCCACGTCGCTGATGCGCACCGGCTTGCCGTCGCGGGCCACCACCACCACGTCGCGCACGTCGTCGAGGTTGTTGAACAGGCCGAGGGTGCGCACCACCAGGGCTTCGTCGCCGCGGCGCATCAGGCCGCCGCTGCCGTTGGCGCTGGAATTGGCGAGCGCCTGGGTGACTTCGTCGAGGGTGACCGAGTATTTGCGCAGCAGTTCGGGTTCGATGAGCACCTGGATTTCGCGGATCGCGCCGCCGAAGCTCACCACTTCGGCAATGCCCGGCACCATGCGCAGCGCGGGGCGCACGGTCCAGTCCTGGATCGCGCGGATTTCCTCGCGGCTGGCGGTGGGCGGGGCTTCGAGCACGTAGCGGTAGATTTCGCCGACCGCCGTGGTCAGCGGGGCCAGCACCGGCTGGGCGCCCTGCGGCAGGCTCACGGTTTGCAGGCGTTCGAGCACCTGCTGGCGGGCGAAATAATCGGCTGTCTTGTCGTTGAAGGTGAGGGTGACCACCGACAGGCCGGTGATCGACACCGAGCGCAGCTGGGTCATGCCGGGCACGCCGCTCATCTCGCGCTCGATGGGCAGCGAGATGGTGCGCTCGACTTCTTCCGGCGCCTGGCCGATGGCCTGGGTGACGACCTGCACCTGCACGTCCTGCACGTCGGGAAAGGCTTCGATGGAAATCTGGCTGACGGCGTAGAGGCCGTAACCGAGCAGCGCCAGCGCGGCGATGATGATGAAGGCGCGCTGGCGCAGGGCGAGGGTGATGAGGGTGTCGAACATGGCCGCTTACCGGGAGCTGCTCGCCAGCTCGGCGTTGAGCAGCAGCGCGCCGACGCTCACCACCTTGTCGCCCCCTTTGACGCCGCTCCACACATAGGCGTAGTTGCGGGTTTGCACGGCGAGGGTGACTTCGCGCTTCTCGAAGACGCCCGGGTCGCGTTCGACGAAGACGTAATTCTTGACGCCTTCGACGAGCAGGGCGCCGGTGGGAATCCTGGGCAGTTCTTCGCGGGCGTCGGCGAGGATGCCGACCTTGGCGTACATCTCGGGCTTGAGCAGGCCTTCGCGGTTGTCCACGGAAACCCGGGCCTGGACGCGGCGGGTTTGCGGGTCGAGGGTGGGCGCCACATGCACGACCTTGCCGGTGAAATTGCGGTGGGGGTAGGCGGACACCTCGATCTGGGCCGATTTGCCGACGGTGACGACGGGCAGGTCGCGCTCGGGCACATCCACCAGCACCGACAGGCGGCTCATGTCGGTGACCACGAACAGCGGCTCGTCGGCGTCGGGGCGCACTTCCATGGCCGGGTTGATGCGGCGGGTGGCCACCACGCCGGCGATCGGCGCGCGCAGCAGGTAACGTTGGCCGCCGGGGCTGCCGCCGGGCACGAGGTTGGCGAGGCGCAGCCGGGCGCGTTCGGCTTCGGCCTGGGCCTGCTGCCATTCGGCCTGGGCGGCTTCGAGTTCGCGGCGGGCGATGACTTCGGCGGCAAACAGGCTGCGGCTGCGCTCGAGGGCGGATTTTTTCTGCTGGGAGTCGGCCTGGGCCTTGGCCAGATCAGCCGCGGCGGTGCCCAGCTCCGGTGCGTCGAGCACCGCCAGCACGGCGCCGGCCTTCACCGTGTCGCCGATGTTGGCGCGAATCTCGACGACCCGGCCGGGGATGGGCGCGAACAGGCGGGCGGTGGCGTTTTCGTCGTAGGCGACGCGGGCGGCCAGCGGCTCGTCCATCGGCACCGGGGCAAGTTCGGTGCGGTCCACCTTGAGCTGGGCGAGCTGCGGGGCGGCGGTGGGAAAGCGCAGCACGCCGGGTTCGGCCGAGGGTTTCTGGATCACGGCCTCGACGGGCGGCTCGGCCTGGGGGGCGCGGAAGTACCAGGCGCCGGCGGCAATGGCTGCCGCGGCGATGACGGCGATGACGATGGGTTTGCGCTTCATGGGGTGTCTCCGGCCAGGCGCAGCATGAGGGCCGCGCGGGCGAGGTCGGCGCGGGCCTGGATCGCTTCGATGCGTGCGGCGCGCAGGCTGCGCTGGGTGTCGAGGTAGTCGGTAAGGCTCATGCCGCCCTTCTGGATGGCGACGTCCGCGCCGCGGCCGGCCCGTTCGGCAGCCGGCAGCACGATGTCGGCGACACGCTGGTAGCGGGACTGGCGCGCGGCGTATTCGGCGCCGAGGCGGGTTTTTTCGCTGCTGACAAAGGCGCGGGTGGCGATGAGCTGCTGTTCGGCGGCGTCGTAGTCGGCTTCGCTTCTGGCGATGTCGCCGCGGTAGTCGTTGCCCAGGAACAGCGGCACCGAGACGCTGAGCCCGTAGGACGATTCCGAGACGCCGCTGTTGCTGTTGGCCGGGACGTGTTCGTATTGCACGCCGATGGATACGTCGCGGCTGCGCTGGGCCCGGGCCAGCTCGCGCAGGGCGCCGGCCTGCTCGACGCGGCGGCGGGCGGCGAGGAGATCGGGGCGCTCGACGCTGTTTTCGTCGGCCGCTGCGGGGGCGGGCGCGGCCTCGGGGCTGGGCCAGTCGTCGCTGGTGTTCAGGCTGTCGGGGGCAACGCGGTTGCCCAGCAGCAGGGCCAGCGCGATGCGCGCGCGGGAGAGGTCGAGTTCGGCCTGCAGCGCATCGTTGGCAACCCGGGCGGCGTCGGCGGAAAAGCGGGCCACATCCATGCCGGCCAGGTCGCCGGCCTTGCCGCGCAGCTCGGCGGCCTCGGAGGCGCGCCGGGCGAGGGCGGCGTTTTCGTCGGCGATGCGGCGGATCTCGCGGGCCGCGCGCAGGTCGAGCCAGGCATTGACCAGCTCGATGCGGGCGAGGCGGATGGTGTTGGCGAGGTCGGCGGTGCTGGCCGACAGGTTGCTGCCGGCGGCCTGCAGGCGCAGCTCGCGCTTGTCGCCGCGCTCAAAAAGCTGGTCCATCCGCAGCACGTTGTCCGTGGGCCGCTTCCAGTAGCCGCCGCTGTGCCGGGCGCCGGGGTCGGTGCTGGTGACGCCGACGGTGAGCTGCGGGTTGGGGCGGGCGCCGGCCATGTCGATGCCGGCACGGGCTCCGGCCACGGCGGCGCGGGCCTGGAGGATGGCCGGGTTGGCTTCGAGCAAGCGCTTTTCGGCCTCGGCCAGCGTCAGCGTGGTGGTGTTCGCCTGGGCGAGGCCGGGGTGCGGCGACAGCAGGGCTGCCAGCACGACAATAATTCGAAGGTGGGGGACGCTTTGGGTCATGCCTTTGCTGGCTCAATCTGTCAGAAGGCCAGTCTAGGGGGCGATCCTTTCGCAAGTCTGGCGTCTTTCTTGCGCGAAGCTTGCATCCGGATGACAGCTTGCGTCAGTTTTGGCCGGCGCCGCTGTGGCTGTGGAGGCGCGCGGCCGAATCCGCGGAGCCGGCATCTTTGTTATCCTGCCGCCACTCGCACCGGCCGGCACCTCGACCCGGCTGGATGAACCCCATTTACGGAGTGGCAGACATGGCCTCTTTGCAGGAACAGTTTTTGAAAGCCGGCCTGGTCAACAAGAACAAGGTCAAACAGACCAATCAGGAAAAGGCCAAGCAGAAGAAGGTCGAGCGCCGCACGGGTGTCGAGAGCGTCGACGAGGCGCGCCTCGCGGCCCTGGAAATTCAGAGGAAGAACGCCGAACGGGCCCGCGAACTCAACGCCCAGCGCGACGCCGCCGCCACCCAGAAGGCGATCATGGCGCAGATCGCCCAGATGATTCAGCAGAGCCGCCAGAGCAAGGGCGGCGGCGACATCGCCTACAACTTCACCCACGACAACAAGATCAAGCGCGTACACGTTTCGGCCAAGGTACGGGAGCACCTGATTTCCGGGCTGCTGGTGGTCGTCTGCGTGGGCGAGTCCATCGAACTCGTCCCCAAGGTGATCGCCGACAAGATCGCCGAGCGCGACCCGTCACTGGTCGTGGAGGTGAAGCAGGCCAGCGCCGGGGTCGAAGAGGATGATCCGTACGCCGCGTTCCAGGTGCCCGACGACCTGATGTGGTAGAGCCCCTGACGCCGACGCCTCTCAAGGCGCTGGCAGGGTGTCAGGGCAGGCGCGAGGCATTTGGCCGGATTATTACCCGGCCATTGAGCTGATCGAGCAACTCGAAGCTCGCTGCGACTCCAGTGCCGGACTCAGCACAAGGGTGCGATGCAGACCCGGTTGCGGCCACTGTGCTTGGCCTGATAGAGCGCCTGATCGGCCTTCTCCATGAGAGAGCGATCCACGCACTGGGGCGTTATCTGGGCAACGCCCGCACTGAAGCTGACCGTAAAGTCCTTGTCACCCACCCGGTGCGAAATCCGGGCAAAGCTTTCCCGCAGGCTGTCGATTACCCGCCGGGCGTCCTCCAGCCCCGCCTCCGGCATCACCACCATAAACTCCTCGCCGCCGTAACGCCCCACCACGTCGCTGACGCGCAGCCGCTCCCGCAGCAGGCGAGCCAGGGTCAGGATCACGCTGTCCCCGACGGGGTGTCCCCAGGTGTCATTGATCGACTTGAAATGGTCAATGTCGATCATCGCCACCGACAAGGGCTGGTTCAGGCGGGCCGCCCGCCGCAACTCATGATCCAGTTGCTCGAGCACACGGGAATGATTGAGCAGGCCGGTCAGGCTGTCCTTCAGCATCAGGGAGCGCAAGGTCTGGTAATGATTGGCCCGGATTGATACGGCCTTGACCAGCTCGGCCGCCTCGATCGGCTTGGTCAGGAAGTTGTCACCCCCCTGACCCAGGGCCTCCAGCTGCTTGAGCGGATCCCGCTCGGCGGACAGAAAGACGATGGGCACCCCCAGATAGCTGCGGTGCTGCTGGATGATCCGGGCCAGCTCCACGCCACTGATCTCGGGCATGTAAATGTCCATCAGCAGCAGGTCGGGATGAAAACTCTCCATCGCCTCCAGCACCTCAAGAGGATTGCTGACGACCTGGGCAATCATTCCGGCCTGCTCCAGGGTGCTGGCATAGAGCCGGGCCAGTGAGGCCGCATCGTCCACCACCAGGATGCGGTAGGCCGCCTGCTCTCCCCCCCCAAGGATCCGGTCGATGGCATCCATCAGCTCGGCCACATCGAAGGGCTTGACGAAGAATGCCTCGCCCCCCGCACGCACGGCGGCCAGCCGGCTGCCGATGGTGTCCCGGGCGCTGATGAAGATCACCGGCACATGGCCGTGGGCATGGGCATGGGCCCGGATGCTCTGGACGGCCTTCGGCCCAGCCACCTGGCCTTCCGGAAAGCTCACATCCATCACGATCAGATCCGGCTGATGCTGGTCCAGGTAGTGCGTCAGTGCGGTCAGATCCGTCAGGGTGTCCACCTCAAAGCCGAAATGCCGCATCTCGGCCTGCAACAGGCGGGCATAGGCCACGTCATCATCCACCAGCACCACATGACGCACCTGGCGCCGGTCACGGGCGGGCCTCGCCAGACTGCCAAGGCCCGCCTCAACCCGCACCGGCATCGCCAGGTGGGCCCCCAGGGCATTGAGCTGGCCAAACAGACGTTGCTGGATCGGGTTATGCCCCTGCCCAAAGTGTGACAGAACCTCCGCCGCCGTCGCAGCCACGCCTACCGCCGCTTCCGCCAGCCCCAAATAGCCATAGGCGCCCGCCGAACCGCTGAGCTTGTGGGCGATTTCCTGGATCTTCACCATCGCATCCCGGGTGCCGCGGCGGGGGCCCTGCCAGGCCTCCTGCAGCTCGCTCAGGTAACGGGGCAGTTCGCTCTCGAAAGCGCTCACCAGGGTATCCAGGTGATCATCACTCATGTCCATCTCTCATCGGCTGCACCAAGCAGTTCGAGGGCCCGGGACAGCTCGGCTTGCTCCAGGGCCTGCTCCAGTCGTGCGCCATCCTGCCCCAGCAGGGGCAGCAGCACCGGCCGGCACTGAGCCCACAGGGTTCGGGCCATCAGACTTTCGGTTTCCAGCAGGCGGCGCAGGTAGGCCAGGGTCAGCTGCGGGCCCGATTCGCACTGCGCGGGCGCCAGGGGAACCTGGAACCAGAACACACTTCCCCCGCCTGGCGCAGCCTCGAGCCCGATGCTGCCTTGCATGCGATTGACCAGCTGCCGGCAGATGCTCAGACCCAGACCGCAGCCTCCAAAGCGGCGGGTGGAGGAGCCGTCCAGCTGACGAAAATCTTCGAAGATCATCTCCCGGCTCCCTGCCGGAATGCCGACCCCCTGATCCTCCACCTCGAAACGGACCATCAGCCCCGCGGCATCCTCCACCTTGCGGCGTACCCTCAGGGTGATGCAGCCTTGCTCCGAGAACTTGACCGCGTTATCGAGCAGGTTGCCCAGCACCTGGCCGATCCGCAGGGGATCGCCGTGGAGGACGAGGGGCAGCTCCGGATCAATTTCCCGGGCCAGGCCCAGGCCCTTGCTGCGGGCGCGCTCGATCAGCTGTTCCTCGCACAGGTTGAGCATCTCCAGCAGATGGAAATCGATGCCCTCAAGGGCCGCTCCGTCTCCGGTCAGGTTGCTGGCATCCAGGATGTTGTTGACCACCCCCAGCAGGCGCAGACCGGATTCCCGGATTCGCTCCGAGCGCTCCCGCAAAACCGGATCATCCAGCTTGCGGGCCAGCACAAAGGCATAGCCCAGAATGGCATTGAGGGGGGTCTTGAGCTCATGGCTCACGTTGGCCAGGAAATTGCCCTTGGCTCGGCTGGCCGCCTCGGCCTGAGCCAGGGCATCCTCCAGGGCCCGGGTCCGCTCCACCACCTGAAAGCTCAGATCGTCCCGAGCCTGCCGGCATTCAAGCTCCCGCGCCTTGAGCTCCAGCTGGGTCCGCACCCGGACCCGCACCGTATCCCGGTTGAAGGGCTTGTGGATGAAGTCCGCCCCTCCGCCCATCAGGGCCCGGGTCTCGCTGGCCGGATCGGTACGGGCGGTCACGAAGATCACCGGAATGCCGCGGGTGCGGGAATCATGCTTGAGCAGGTCACACACCTCGTAGCCGTCCATGCCCGGCATCATCAGGTCCAAGAGGATGAGGCTGGGCAGATACGAATCCAGCATGGCCAGCCCATCCGCCCCGGACAGGGCAAAACGAACATCGCAGAAGTCGTCGAGGGCGGCCCCCAGCAACTCCACGTTGTCGGGCACGTCGTCAATGATGAGGATCTTCGGGCGCTGGCCAGACAACATGGTTTTCCTTGGACTGAAATGGGTCGGAGAGCACATCCTTCATGAAGGCCTGGAGGGCCTCTTCGGCTTCCCTGAACTGCAGCCGGCGGACGGCACTGGCCACCGCGGCAAACGCCGGGGCAAGATCGGATTCCGCAAGCAGGCTTTCGAGGTTCTTTACCTCATTGCGGGCGGAATAACTGTTTTCCGCCAGCAGGCCTTGCAGCGAATTCGCCAGATTTCGGACTTTCGAGCGGTCGATTTTAGCATCTCCCACCGTGCGGCCTGCGGAAGCGCTGTCGGGCTCCGGCTTGGCCGGGGCCGACAGCGCTTCCGCGACAGTCGCCCCTGCCTGCGCCGTTCCCCGGGCGAAAGGCAGCTCACATGTAAAACAGCTGCCCTGACCCGCGACGCTGTGGACCTCGATGTGTCCCCCCTGCATCTTGACCAGGCTGCGGACAATCGACAGGCCCAGCCCGGTTCCCCCGTAGCGTCGGCTGATCGAACTGTCCGCCTGGGTAAAGGATGAAAAAAGCCCCTCGATCTGCTCGGCGCTCATGCCAATGCCGCTGTCCTTGACACTGAAATGCAGCGTAAGCATGCCCTCGCCCGGCCCCGCGCGCCAGCCCACCTCCAGGCTGATCCCGCCCTGGGTCGTGAATTTGAGCGCATTCCCCAGCAGATTGGTCAGGATCTGCTCCAGACGCAAGGGGTCGCCCACCAGGCAGTTGGGCAAATCAGCGGGCACCTGCAGATGCCAGCCCAGCCCCTTCTCCCGGCACTGGAACTCGAACAGCCCCACCACGCCGGCGAGGCAGGTGGAGAGCCGGAAGGGCACCCGCTCCAGGCTCATCCGGCCCGCCTCGATCTTTGAATAGTCGAGCACATCATTGAGCAGGCGCATCAGGGTCTGGCCAGCCCGCTGAACCTTCTCAAGATAGTCCCGCTGGGAGCCGTCCAGCCGACTGGCCAGGACCAGCGCGGTCATGCCGAGAATCGCATGCATCGGCGTGCGGATCTCGTGACTCATCATGGCCAGGAACGCGCCCTTGGCCCGATCCGCCGCCTCGGCCTCAGACCGGGCCAGACGCAGGGAGGCTTCCAGCTCCCGCTGGGCCGTCACATCCCGGTTGATGCCGATCATCCGCAGCGGGCGTCCCTCCGCGTCCACCTCGAGGGCGCAGGCCGCCTGAATATGGCGGGTCCGACCACCCGGCAAGACAATCCGGAACTCCTCGCTGGCCGTGACCCCTTTCTCACGGACCTCCTTCAGCATGGCCTCAGACCGGGCGATATCGTCGGGGTGCACCCTCTGACGCCAGAAATTGTAGCGAACCCCCTGTTCCTGCAAGGCTTCCGGCAATTCATACCAGGCCCGCAGGCGGGCATCCCACTCCAGCTGATCGTCCTCGAAACGCCAGCTCCAGACGCCGATATCCGCCGCCTCCACGGCAAGCTCAAGGCGCCGGGTGCGCTCGGCCACCCGTTGGTCAAGGCTGGCGATGGTGTCATGCAGGGCCGCGACGGCCTTCTCGCGGCGCTGAAACTGACGCAAGGCAAAAAGACCCAGGGCCAGAAAACTCAGGTTGGCGGCCAGCGCCGTTGCCAGAATCTCCGTGGCCCTGTTGCGCCACTCGGCGAGCACCATCGCCTGGTCGTAGCGCCCCACCACCCGCAAGGGGCGGATCTTCGAGGTCAGCTGCAACTGGCCGTCATCTCCGATCCGCAGGGTGGGCGCCTGTAGCCCTTGGCGCGTCACCCCTCGGCTGGCCTGCTGCACCTCGAACGCCAGATCTGGCCCGCCTTCTGGGCAGCTTCGCTCACCCAAAGAGCACGCCAGAATCGCGCCAGAGTCCAGAACCAGACTGAGACTCAGATTGGCCGGGATTCCGGCATCAAACAAATAGGTGCGCAGGGCGTCCGGATCAATGCCTACGACAACCACGCCCAGCAAGGAGCCGACATCGTTCCAGACCGCCCGGCTGACCGGGATGAAGGGGCGACTGTCAGAACGGCTGGCGATATTGGCACCGATGAACAATCCACCGGACAGCTGCTCCGCCGGTATCCGGTAGTGGTCTCGATCCGACAGGTCAAGACGGATCGCCGGGAAAACCATGCTGAACTCGGCCAGCCGTCCATCCGGAAGGATCAGCGAGAGCCACTCTGCGTAGGGGGTGATGGCATGGCGACGCAGCAGCAAACGGTGCAGCTCCAGATCCGGGCCATCCGGCAAGGGCCCCCGGAACTGGATGGCTTCACCGATCCCGGACAGGGTCCGGTCGTAGATCTCGATGATCGCTTCGGCCCGCGTCAGGGTGGTATGCGCCTGACGCGTCAGGGACGCCTGCGCCTCTGTCAGCAGTTGATCCCGATCCGCCAGGACCTGCTGGGCCAGCCTGGCATCCACCAGGATACAGACGAGGGCAACCAGTCCGATGATCTGCAGGGTACGTGACTTGAACATCATGGGCCGGATTCTAAGCGCATCCGGACTGGCGCTCCGTGAGCTTTGCGCCACGGAATCAAGCGGCGCTATCCGGCTCTTGAAGCGTGACGCAAGATCAGGCCTTCGCCAGGGGGTCGATGGTGCTGAGGACGGCTTCGATGAGCAGGCACACGTCGCGGCGGGCGCGGGCGTCGACTTCGAAGACCGGCACGCAGCCAAAGCCGGCACGGTCGAGTTCGGCCTGGAAGTCGGCCAGGCGCGGGGTGGCGCGAAGATCGGTGTGGGTGACGCCGATGGCCACCGCGGTCTTGCGGATGAAGCCGCTGAAGGCGCCGAGATAGAAGCGGAGTTCTTTAAGCGGATCGCCGCGGGAATTGTCGATCAGCAGGATCAGGGCGATGCCGCCTTCGGTGAGGATCTCCCACATGAAGTCGAAGCGCGGCTGGCCGGGGGTGCCATAGAGATGGATGGTGCTGCCGTCGGCGAGCTTCATCGCGCCGTAGTCGAGGGCGACGGTGGTGTTGGGCTTGAGCTCGCGGACTTCGTCGGAGGCGACGGCTTCGGTGCGTATCGGCGGAATGTCGCTGGCGGCCGACACGGCCGTGGATTTGCCGGCGCCGACGGGGCCGGCAAAGATGATCTTGTAGTGACTCATCCGGGGGTCAGCCGGGTGCAGCCTCGCCAAGACGGGCACCGAGCAGCTTGCCCAGGATGCGTTTGAACAGGCCGCGCATGGGCGGGGCCGCGGCGGGCGTGCTGCCGGTGGCGTCCAGCCGGGCCGCGGCCAGGGCTGCCGGGGTGGCAATCTGCTCGACCAGGCCAAGGGCGTGGCAGGCGCTGTAGAAGGCGAAAACGTAGCGCTGGGGGACTTCGAGGGTCCGCACGGTGTCGCGCAGGCTGAAGCTGCCCCTGGACCACAAGCCGGCGATGCGCATGGCTTCGGGCGGCACCGCGAGGCGCGTGAGGTTGGGCCAGCAGTGCAGACGTACCGGGTGGTCGAGATCCGTGCCGCGGGGCAGTCGCCCGCGGGATGCCCACAGGGCCACGTCCCATTCGAGGGCTTCCAGCGGCCGGCTGTCGAGGCCGGCAACCTGCGGCGCGTCGCGGGCTTCGACCCGGGCCATATTCACCGTGCCGCGGGTGGGCAGCTGGGACAGGGCGCGCAGGGCGTTGGTGCTGCGCGCCTGGTAGGCGAGGCCGTGGCGGGGGTCGAGGAAGAGCGCGGTGCCGCTGCGGTCTTCGAGGCGAACCGGGCGCTGGATTTCACGGGCGTGGGCCAGGGCACGGGCGATCTCGCCCTGCAGGAACAGCTCCGGCGCGTAAAAAATGGCGGCCCGGGCCGCGGGGTCGTCCAGGTTCACGTCGGGCATGGAGCCCACGTAGAAGGTGGACATGCGCTCTTCGAGCTGGCGCAGCAGGGCGACCGGGTCGGCGCTGGCCGGGCGGGGGGCGACGTGGCCGAGCAGGGCCTCGATCGGCATTTCGTCGGGGATGTCGTCGGCGCTTTCGAGGGCGGCGGCGTCAAGGCTGCGGGGGCGGTCGCCGGTGGTGGGCGGCAGCAGGCGGCGAACCTGTTCGAGCGCCGCGGAAAACGCGGCCAGGCCGACCGGCTTGGTCACTTCGATGGTCAGGGGGTCGTCGCCATGTCCGGGCGACTGGGCGCTGACGATGAGCGGCCGGGAGGGGTAGAGCAGCCGATGGCCTTCGAGCAGGTAGGTGCCGAGATCGTTGTCGATGTCGATGAAGGCCACGTCGGCGGCTTCTTCTCCGGTGATTTCACAGGCGCGGGGGCCGACGCGGGAGAGAAAGATCTCGAAGGCATACAGCGAGCGGCTGTCCATGCCGGAGTGGCAGAGGCGCAGGGTGGTCTGGGCTGTCATCGGTAACGTTCTCCCGGTAGGTCAGGGGCAAGGCTGGCGATGCCGGTCCGGCCGGCAGGGCATCACGCCCGTTCTGGCGCTTTTCGCCGCGAGTCATCCCGCAGGCCGCAGCGTGCCGCAATTGCGATGTGACGATTGATTATAGGGGGCTCTCTGGCGTCGCTATGGGGTGTATTTGGGTACTTCTGTTATTTATGCGGATTTTGACAAATTGACACGATTTGCTCGGCGGCGGGCGGGAGCGGGCCGGATGGCGCGTGCCCGTTTATGATGGGTGAGGGGAAGGCGCGCCGCCGTGGGGCGCCGCCGATGGAAGCAGATGTTGCGGGAGGTACGGGATGAACAAGGCGTTGAGGTTGTCCGAAAAATGGTTTCGCGTCGGCCTGTGGCTGGTGGCCTTCGTGTTTGGCAGTTTCCTGATCGGCCTGGGCGGAAAGGTCGTCGCCAACCTGCCGAAGGTGGAGCAGCGCTACACGCTGGAGGATTTCATCGACAAGCCGGCGGCCGAGAAGGCGCGGGCCTCGATCCGGGAGGCCCGGCTGACCCGCCAGGAGGCCGACGACGCGCTCGATCAGGCGCAGCTCAAGCTCAACGCCCGGCGCGCCGACACCGCCAGTGCCCATGAAACTTTCAACAACTGGCTGGCGACCCGGCAGGCCACCCGGCGGCCCGAGCAGGACCCGGAGCTGATCACCCGCACCACGGCCCTCGATGCGCTCAAGCTGGGCGAGCGCCGGGCGCTGGCCGCCGTTGAAAACCAGCAGCAGATCGCCCTCGATGCCCGTCAGGCCGAGCAGCGCGCCCTGAAAGAATTGCAGCAACTGGAGCAGACCGCCGGGTCGGCCTTGTCGGATGCCCTGCAGGGCCAGGAGCTGCGCGTATTCCTGTATCGCCTGGCGCTGACCCTGCCGCTGCTGGGCGTGGCCGGCTGGCTGTTCGCGAAGAAGCGCAAGGGCAGCGGCTGGCCCTTCGTGTGGGGCTTCATCTACTTTGCGCTGTTCGCCTTTTTTGTCGAGCTGGTGCCCTACTTGCCCGACTACGGCGGTTACGTGCGTTATGCGGTGGGCATCGTGGTGACCGTGGTGGTCGGCCGGCAGGCCATTGCGGCGCTCAACCGTTATCTCGAGCGCCAGAAGGAGGCCGAAGCCCGGCCCGATCTGGAACGTCGCCAGGAGCTGGGTTACGACACCGCGCTGGCGCGCCTGGCCAAGAGCGTGTGCCCTGGCTGCGAGCGCAGCGTGGACCTTAAAAACACGAGCATCGACTTCTGCCCCCACTGCGGCATCTGCCTGTTTGACCACTGCGGAAAGTGCACCGAGCGAAAAAGCGCCTTCTCGCGCTTTTGCCACGCCTGCGGCGCATCGGCACAGGATGCTGCCGGGGGTGAAACGGGTCGCTGATGCCGGCCGGAACGCCGGCGATGTTCAGTCGTCGGTGAAATTGCGGAAGACCACTTGCAGTGTCTGGGTGAGCTTCTGCAGTTGGGCGTCGCTCAGGCCGGTGTAGCCCTTGACGAAGATTTTCTTGGTGGCTTCCTGGATGCGGTCGGTCAGCTCGTAACCCTTCTGGGTGACGAAAACATCGGTGATGCGTGCGTCATCAAGGTTGGTGCGGGTTTCGACCAGGCCGTCGTCACGCATGCGCTGCACGATCCGGGTGATGGTCGAGAGCTTGATGATGGCGTGGGTTGCCAGCTCCGACACGCTCACCGGGCCCTGCCGGCGCAGGATCAGCAGCACGCGCCGGGCCGGGATGTCGGTGCCCAGCTTCTTGAGGACTTTCTCCATCTCCAGGGCATACACGCTATGCACGCGGGCGAGCCAGTAGAACGGAAATTCCTCGTAGCTGAAATCTTCGTGATCCGGGAGGTAGCGGCTGCTTTTCTTTTGGGACGTCATGGCAATCTTCGTTTGCAGACAGGGGCATCGGGAGGCCGGCCCGAGAGCATACCTTAGCGTGCCGTCATCCCGAAACAGGCGCTGGCCGGCATGACGGCGGGGCACTCAGTCATCCTTGTACGGCCCGCCACCCAGCCCGAGCGGGGCCGGAGTCGCGGCCACCAGCCTTGAAAAGAGCCGCCGGAAATCCTCGTCGCCGTCCGGCGTGCGGGTGCCGCTCATGGGGTCGGGCGTGGCCTGGCAGCCGGCATCCGCCCGCGCCCAGTCGTCGGCAGTGAAATGCCGTTTGAGCAGCGGCAGGATCTCGCGCTCTTCGAGCAGCATGTGGTTGCGGTAGAAGTTCGCGTAGGTTTCGAAGGCATCGGTGAAGGCCTCGAAACCGTCCGGGGCGCCGTCGGCGTAGCCTTGCAGGGCGGCGTCGAGGGCCTGGATGCGGGCCTCGGCCAGCCCGTGCTCGGCCTCCAGCCGGGCCAGGGCGTCTGCGCCTTCAGTGGTGCGTGCCTTGAGCGGCCCGAACAGAAACTGGTCTTCCTTCGGGTGGTGGCGTTTTTCGGGATAGGCGTCGAGGTAGTGCACCATGGCCTTGAACAGCTTGAAGTCCGGCGCCAGCCGGCCCACGCCGACTTCCCTGATCATGAGCCGGATGGCGTGAATGATCGCTGCCAGCGACTGGTGTTCATCCATGATGATGCGGATCGCTTCCATCGGAGTGTCCTTGTAGTGTCGGTTCAGGTGGAGAGCATGGCCTGGTGCTTGCCGCCGAGGCCGAGGTAGGCCTCGATCACCCGCGGGTCGTCGGCCAGGGCGTGAGCGGGGCCCTGCATGGCGATCTGCCCGGTTTCAAGCACGTAGGCGTAGTCGGCCACCTGCAAGGCGGCGCGGGCGTTCTGTTCGACGAGCAGGATGGATACGCCGCGCCGGCGCAGTTCGGCCACGATGCGGAAGATTTCGCGGACGATCAGCGGCGCCAGCCCGAGGCTGGGTTCGTCGAGCATCAGCAGCCGGGGCTTGGCCATCAGCGCGCGGCCCACGGCCAGCATCTGGCGCTCGCCGCCCGACAGCGTGCCCGCAAGCTGCGTGCGCCGCTCCTTGAGCCGCGGAAACAGCTCGAACACTTCGTTCATGGTCCGGGCCTGATCCCGGTGGCCCATGCGGTAGCGCTGGAAGGCGCCCAGCTCCAGGTTGTCCTCGATGCTCATCTCGCCGAACAGCTCGCGCTTTTCGGGCACGAGGTTCATGCCCCGCGCCACCATCCGCTCCACTTCGGGAACGGCCTCGATGGTGCCGTCGAAACTGACCCGCCCCGCCGATCCGAGCACGCCCATGATGGCCGACAGCATGGTGGTCTTGCCGGCCCCGTTGGGGCCGATCACGGTGACGATCTGCCCCTCGCCAACCGTGATGCTGGCGTTGGAAAGGGCTTCGACCTTGCCGTATGAAACGCAGAGCTTGTCGATCTGCAGAACGGGATTCTTCACTTCGTTCATGCTTACACCCCTCCCAGATAAGCTTCGAGCACGGCCGGATCCTGCTGGATTTCTTCGGGCAGGCCTTCGGCAATCTTCTGGCCGAATTCCATCACCACCACCCGGTCCACCAGTCCCATCACGAAATCCATGTCGTGCTCCACGATGAGGATCGCCATGCCTTCGGAGCGCAGTTTGCGCAGCAGCTCGCCCAGCGCTTCCTTTTCTTTCAGGCGCAGGCCGGCGGCCGGCTCGTCGAGCAGCAGCAGGCAGGGGTCGGAACACAGGGCGCGGGCGATCTCGAGGATGCGCTGCTGGCCCAGGGCCAGGCTGCCGGCTTCGTCAAACATGTGCTGGGCCAGGCCGACGCGTTCGATCTGGAAGGCGGCCTCTTTGAGGAGGCGCGCCTCTTCGGTGCGATCCTGGCGCCAGGCGGCGCTGATCACGCCGCGCTCGCCGCGCAGATGGGCGCCGATGGCGACGTTTTCGAGCACGCTCATGCTGTGCAGCAACTTGACGTGCTGGAAGCTGCGGCTCATGCCCATTCCGGCAATCTGGCGGGAATCGCGGCCGGCAACGGGCTGGCCGAGAAACAGCACCTCGCCGGAGGTGGGCGTATCGACGCCTGAAAGCTGGTTGAACATGGTGCTCTTGCCGGCGCCGTTGGGGCCGATGAGAGCGAGGATCTCGCCGGCCTTAACGTCGAGGCTCATGTCGTTGTTGGCCACCAGGCCGCCAAACTTGCGGGTCACGTTGCGGGCCTCGAGGATGCGCTCACCAACCTGGGGCAGGGTGCGCCGGGGCAGGCTCTCGGCGCTGGCGTCGATGGTCTTCTGCACGGGCTTCACCGGCACCAGCCTGGCCAGAACCGGCCACAGGCCGTCGCGGGCGCGCTGCAGCACGATCACCATCATGACGCCGAACACAATCACTTCGAAGTTGCCGTTGGAGCCCAGCAGCCGGGGCAGGATGTCCTGCAGCCATTGCTTGAGGATCGTGATCAGGCCCGCGCCGACCAGCGCGCCCCACACGTGCCCGGCACCGCCGACCACCGCCATGAACAGGTATTCGATGCCGATGTGCACGCCGAAGGGCGTCGGGTTGATGAAGCGCTGCATGTGGGCATACAGCCAGCCGGACGCACAGGCGTGCAGCGCGGCGATCACGAAGATGATCATGCGTGAGCGCGAGGTGTTAACCCCCATCGCCTCGGCCATCACCATGCCTCCCTTGAGCGCCCGGATCGCGCGCCCCTCGCGGGAGTCGAGCAGGTTGCGGGTGGTGAATACCGCCAGCAGCAGGAAGGCCCAGATCAGGTAATAGATCTCGCCACCTTCATCCAGGGTCCAGCCAAAAATGGCGATCGGCGGGATGCCGGTGATGCCCGAATGGCCGCCCAGGCTTTCGAGGGTGCCGAACAGGAAATACAGGCTGATGCCCCAGGCGATGGTGCCCAGCGGCAGGAAATGCCCCGACAGTTTCAGCGTCAGTGACCCGAGGATCAGCGCCACCACCACGGTCAGCAGCAGGCCCAGGCACAGCGTGGCCCAGGGGGACGAACCCGCCCAGGCGATCCAGCCCGGCAGCGCCGGCGCGGTGGTGAGCACGGCGGTGGTATAGGCGCCCAGCCCGACAAAGGCGGCCTGGCCGAAGCTGGTGAGGCCGCCCACGCCGGTGAGCAGCACCAGGCCCAGGGCCACCATGGCGTAAAGGCCGATGTAGTTGAGCAGCGTGACGTAGAACGACGGCAGCAGCGCCGGCATGGCCAGAACCAGGGCGAGGAAGGCGCCCAGGACGAGACGATCTTTTCTCATTCTTCCTCCTCCACATGGCGGGTGGTGAGCGAGCGCCACAACAGCACGGGAATGATCAGGGTGAACACGATGACTTCCTTGAAGGCGCTGGCCCAGAAGGACGAGAAGGATTCGAGCAGCCCGACCAGCACGGCGCCCACCGCGGCCAGCGGGTAGCTGGCCAGCCCGCCGATGATCGCGGCGACGAAGCCCTTCAGGCCGATCAGAAAGCCCGTGTCGTAGTAGATGGTGGTGATCGGGGCGATCAGCACGCCCGACAGGGCGCCGATCAGCGCCGCCACGAAGAAGGTGAGCTTGCCCGCGAGGGCCGGTGAAATGCCCATCAGGCGCGCGCCGTTGCGGTTGATCGCGGTGGCGCGCAGGGCCTTGCCGTAAAGGGTGCGCTCGAAGAACTGGTAAAGGGCCAGGATCAGCACGACGGACGCCATCACGACCCACACCGTCTGGCCGGAGACCATCAGGGGGCCGATTTCAAAGTTGGCGTCACTGAACGCGGGGGTGCGCTGGCCTTCTGCACCGAAGAAGAGCAGGCCCAGGCCCACCATCGCCACATGGACGGCAACCGAAACGATCAGCAGGATGAGTATCGGTGCCGAGGCGATCGGCTGGAACACCAGCCGGTACAGCAGCGGCCCCATCGGCACGACCACCGCCAGGGCCAGCACCACCTGCGCCACCAGCGGCAGATCCTTCACCGGCAGCAGCGTCAGCAGCGCGACCAGGCCCAGCGGGTAGCCGACATTCCAGCCGAGCACGCCGGCGAGCTTTTGGGTCTGGCCGTTCCTGAGTGCAGTGGCACCGTCGATCAGCGCCACCAGCGCACCCATGCCGGCCAGCAGCCATGCCGTTGCCGGCATCGATCCGCCCTGCAGCATGGCCAGGGTGAGGGCTCCGTAGGCGACAAACTCGCCCTGCGGAATGAAGATGACCCGCGTGACCGCGAAGACCAGCACCAGGGCCAAGGCCAGGAGCGCATAGATCGCACCGTTGGTGAGTCCGTCCTGCGCGAGCATCAATGCAATCTGAACGTCCATGAAAATCCCCGTCCGCGGTGGAGGTGCCTGTCGCGGAAATGCGGTTGCTGCCAGGCGCGGCAGATGAAGGCTCCCGGAGCGCCAGGGCTCCGGGAGAGCTGGCCTGCCCTTACTTCAGCAGGGTCCAGGTACCGTTGGAGACGGTGATCAGCTCCCGGCCACGGTCGTCGAAGCCGCTGTGGTCGGCCGGCGTCATGTTGTAGACGCCCTGGGTGGCGGCCAGCTCGCGGGTTTGCTCGAGGGCATCGCGCAGGGCCGAGCGGAACTCGGGCGTGCCCGGCTTGCCCTTGGCCAGCGCCAGCGGAATGGCTTTCTCGAGCAGCAGGCCGGCGTCGAACATGTTGCCGCCGAAGGTGGCGGGCGTTACGCCGTAGGTCTTCTCATAGGCCGCCATGTAGCCCTTGGCGATCTTCTTCGACGGGTGGCTGTCGGGCACCTGGTCCAGCACCAGCATCAGGCTTGCCGCCAGGATGGTGCCCTCGACCTTTTTGCCGCCGAGCTTCAGGAAGTCGGGCAGCGCGGCGCCGTGGGTCTGGTAGAACTTGCCCTTGTAACCGCGATCGACGAGGGCGAGCTGCGGCAGCACGGCGGGGGAGCCCGGTGCGGCGATCAGCACCACATCCGGCCGGGCGGCGATCACCTTGAGGGCCTGCGCGGTCACCGAGGTGTCCTGGCGCTGGAAGCGCTCGTCGGCAACGATGCGGATGCCTTTCTTGGCGGCGCCCTCGGCAAAGACCTTGCCCCAGTTTTCGCCATACGGGTCGGCGGTGCCGATGAAGCCAACCGTCTTCACCCCGGTCTTGGCCATGTGCTCCAGCAGGGCCGAGGCGATCAGGCCGTCGTTCTGCGTCGTCTTGAAGACCCACTTCTTCTGTTCGTTCATCGGCAGGACCACGGCCGCCGTACCGACCGGCGCCAGCAGCGGAACGCCCGCCTCGGCGATGAACTGGATCGCGCCCATGGCGTTGGGCGAACCGGATGGGCCGATGATCGCGTCGACGTTCTCCTCGCTGATCAGCTTCTTGATGGCCACCACCGAAGCGGTCGGATCACTGCCGTCGTCGAGCGGGATGTAGCGGATGCTTTGCCCGCCGGCCTTGGTCGGCATCAGCGGCACGGTGTTCTTCTGCGGAATGCCAACCATCGCGATCGGCCCGGTGGAGGACGATACGACGCCGATTTTGACCTGGGCGTGGGAGGTGCCGGCAAACAGCGCCCCGATCAACAACGAAACTGCCAGATGCTTGAACTTCATTGGATGTCTCCTTCAGGAAGTGGAAGTGAATGACCAGAACCGACCGATGCAAACAGAAAACACTGCACACAAAGACGGGTTGAATTCATATTTTTTATCACGTGATTTTTCACGTTTATGGGCGAAACAATAACATGAATGCCAACCCTTGAAGCCTTTGCTGAAGCAATGTTTGAGACTGAATGCCTGAGCAGCTTGATGCTCCTGCTTACACGTGGACTAAAGCACTTCGCGTGCCATTTTTACTATTTTTTAAGGCGCTGTTTTTATTGATGTATTTCAAGCTCGGGCCGGGGTTTTGGGCTTTTGGCGCTCACCCCGGCACCGGCTTTGTGCTGCGTTGCACCAAAGTCGCGCAGCCTAGCGGCCGAGCGAGCGGGCGGTGACGCCCTTCATGCCGAAGTCGGTATTGGCAATATCCAGAATCATGATTCGTACCGGGTCGGCCGGCACGTCGAGGGTTTCTTCGATGGCGCGGGTCAGGCCGCCGATCAGGGCTTCCTTCTGGGCTTCGCTGCGGCCGGCCACCAGCAGCGCATGCACGGTGGGGCCGCCGGGCAGATCGGCCTCCTCCAGCGTGACGCCGCCGACACAGACATGCGCCCGGGCCAGTTCGATCAGGAAGATCCGCACCGCCTCGCGCGGCGCCCCGATGGTGGCGACGACCGCATCGGTCATGCGCTTGAGCAGGGCGGTCTTGCGTTCGGGTGCAAAGCCTTCGACGAGATAGACGTTGAGATTTGGCATCGCGCGGCCTCAGGAGTCGAGTTCGGCGGTTTCGCCGACGCCGTGGTAGCCACGGTTGAAATACACCAGCCCGGCCTGCGATGCGCCCTGCCGGACGCCTTCGACCTCACAGTAGAAGACGCTGTGCGAGCCCACGTCATGGGTCTGCACGATGCGGCAGTCGAAATTCACGACGGCATCGTCGAGCAGCGGGCTGCCGGTGGCGAGGGCATTCCAGCCGATGCGGGCGAAACGCTCTTCCATGGTGATGCTGCGATCCGCGAAGATCCCCGACACATCTTGCCGTTCGGCGCCGAGCACGTTGACGCACAGCACCCCGTTGCCGCTGAAGATCGGGTGGGCCCAGGAGGCCCGGTTCATGCACACCAGCAGCGTCGGCGGCTGGTCGGTGACGCTGCACACGGCGGTGGCCGTGAAGCCGGCGAGGCCCTGGGGGCCGTCGGTGGTGATGATATTGACCGCGCCGGCCAGCATGGCCATGCCGTTGCGGAAGTCGGTGATGTCGACCATGGTGTTCTCCTCTCTTGTGGGGGCCGGGCGCCTCAGATGTCCAGCACCAGCGTGTCGCTCCTGGCGCGCGAGCAGCACAGCAGGATCTGGTCGTTATCCGCTTTTTCTTCGTCGGTCAGGAAGACGTCGCGATGATCGGGCGTACCTTCCAGCACGGTGCACAGGCAGGTGCCGCACACCCCTTGCTCGCACGACATGGTGACCTTGATGCCCACGCCGGCGAGGGCCTGGACAATGCTCTGGTCGGCTTCCACGCGCACGCGCTTGCCGCTTTTTTTGGCGATCACCTCGAAGGCGGTGCCGCCGCTCGGGGCGGTGGCCTGGAAGTATTCCTTGTGAACCTGCGCGTCGGGGATGCCGAGCCGGCTGGCTTCGCCGATCACCCAGTCCATGAAGCCGGCCGGGCCGCAGGTGTACACATGGGTGCCGGGCGTGGCGTTGGCCAGGGCCCGGGCCAGATCGAGCTTTTGATCGGCGGCTTCGTCGTCGAAATGCAGATGCACCCGATCGCTGAAGGGGCTGGCGCTCAGCTCGTCGATGAAGGCGCTGGCCGAGCGGCTGCGGCCGCAGTAATGGAGTTCGAAATCCTTGCCGGCATCGGCCAGGGCGTGGGCCATGGCGATCATCGGCGTAACCCCGATGCCGCCGCCGACCAGCACGGAACGGCTGGCGTCCATGCTCAGCGGAAAATGGTTGCGCGGCACGCCGACCCGTACTTCGGTGCCCTCGCGCAGGTGCGCGTGGGCAGCCACCGAGCCGCCCCGGGAGTTGGGATCCTGCAGGATGCCGAGGCGGTAGGTGCGCCGCTCGGCCGGGCTCCCGCACAGGGAATACTGGCGCACGAGGCCCTCGCCCAGGTGCAGGTCGATGTGCGCGCCGGCCTCGAAGGCGGGCAACTCGCCGCCGTTGGCATTCACCATGTCGAGAACGACGACGCCGTGCCCCTGTTCCTGACGCCGGCTGACGACGACCCTGATAGTTTCTTCGGACATAAGGCTGCTTTCTCTTCTGCTTGTCAGGTGGAGTGGCGGGGCGCCTAGCGCATGAAGATGCCGCCGTTTACGTCCCAGGTGGCGCCGGTGGTGAAGTCGGCGTCGGGCGAGGCCAGCGTCACCACCAGGTCGGCCACGAATTTCGGGTTGCCGAGGCGCTTTACCGGGATCATCTCGATCAGCTTTTCCAGGCGTTCCGGCGGCACGGCGGCGCGCACCGAGGGCAGTTCCATGGGCCCCGGGGCGATGGCATTGACCGTGACGTTGGAGGGCGCCAGTTCGCGGGCAAAAATCTTGTTCATCGTGAGGATGGCGCCCTTGGACGAAGCGTAGTGCGCACCCGACGCGGTGCCGCCATTCTGCCCGGCCAGCGAGGCCAGGTTGATGATGCGGCCGTAGCCTGCCGAGGCCAGGTGCGCGCCGAACACCTGGCAGCCGAAGAAGGTGCCGCGCAGGTTGATGGCGATGACTTCATCGAACTCTTCGGCGCTGATCTGCATCACCGGCGTGGTCGGGGTCATGGCGGCGTTGTTCACCACCACGTGCAGCGCGCCCCACTTGGCCAGCACCGCGGCCAGCGCGGCTTCGAAGTCTTCCTTGTGCTTTACGTCGAGCTTGAGGGCCAGCACACGGTCGCCCGCGCCGAGCTGCCCGGCCGCGGCCTCTGCCAGCGCTGCGTTGCGGTCGGTGAGCACGACCCGGTAGCCGGCAGCCAGAAGCTGCGTGGCGATGACGTTTCCCAGGCCCTGGGCGGCGCCGGTAACGAGGGCGACCTGTGACATGTCCGGCTCCTTAGAGGATGTAGCCGATACCCTGGAGCGTATCGGTCGAGTTGATGAGTCGGATGATCTTGCGCCGGATCAGGAAGCTGCCGCCGCTCTTCACGAGATCGAAGGTGACGTCGGCACTGTAGTGCTTGAGCACGTCCTTGCGGAATTCGCGCAGGTTCTGGGCGCAGCGCACCGTGACGTTGGTGCCGTCGTTGGCCAGAATGCGGAAGCGCGACACCGAGCGGATGGTGCGCGGCACCGGCGAGGTGGAGATCGATTCGCCGCTGCCCAGCCGCGCCACGCGCTTTTCGCGCATGGCGGCGTCGTCGTAGGCGTAGTTGAGGGTGTTGGCGAAGTCGGTTTCGAGCGGGTCGATCGGCACGATGTACAGGCCGTCGGGGGTCCATGATTCAAGCCACGGTGCGTATTCGCCGTGGTCGAGCATGTCGGCTTCCTGCCACAGGAAGGCGCTTACTTGGGTGATGAGTTCGGTGTTCATGAGGGTCGTCTCCGGGTCAGGCAGTCATCAGTTTTTTCCACTGCTGGTAGGCAGCGCGCATGCCGGTTTCGGCACTCACATCGCTGGCGCGGCCGTCGGCGGTTTCCTTTTCGCCGGCGAGGCCCCGGTTCAGCATGATCCACAGATCCTTGCCCGAGCCGGAGCCCTTCTGGACGCGCTCCCACGCTTCGGAATCGTCCGGCGTGCCAAAGCCCATCGGGCCCTGGAAGTGTTCGTGCATGCGCAGGCGGGCCTGGTTGGCGGCTTGCGGGCCACCGTCCATGGTGATGACCGCGTGGTGGATTTCGGTTTCGGTGACCGAGATCGGCTGCAGCACGCGGAAGAAGGCCATCGAGCAGGCGATGTTGGGGAAGATGTTCAGGTTGAAACCCGAGCCGCCCACGGCGCGCACGATGCGGCGCACCTCGTCTTCCGGATTGCCTTCGGCGCGCAGCGCATCGGCCAGCGCGGCAAAGCGTTCGGGGATGGGCGCATCGAGATTGGCTTCCAGATCCACGAGGGCGGGGATCATCACCATCACGCTGTGGCCGTTGCCCAGGTCTTCCACGTAGCCGGTGCCGGTGACGAAGTCGAGCATCTCTTCGGTTTGCTTATCCACCGAGGAGAGGAAGGATTTGTGCACCAGCGGGAAGTGGTAGGCGTCGGTGGTGTTTTCGAGCTGGATCTTCCAGTTGCCGGGGAAGCGGAAGCGATGCTCGCCGGCCACCTTGACCGGGAAGCCGCCGCCCTGCTTCATGAAGAGGTCCATCCACTTCTTGGCGGGGCCGAGGTAGTCGACCAGCGGCTCGACATCCTTGTTGAAGGTGGCGAACAGCATGCCGGCGTATTCCTCGACGCGAAGACTGACCAGGCCCAGTTCGCCCTTCTCGAGCTGGTCGGCGTAGCTCTCGGGATGAGGCACGCCGCGCAGGGCGCCGTCGAGGGAGTAGCTCCAGCCGTGGTAGGGGCACACGAAGCTGTTGGTCTTGCCCTTCTTGCCTTCGCACACGGTGGCGGCGCGGTGGCGGCAGCGGTTGAGCAGCACGTGCGCCTTCTGCTTGCGGTCGCGCACGACGATGACCGGCTGGCGGCCGATGTAGGTGTTCTTGAAGCTGCCGGCTTCCGGGATTTCGCTGGTGTGGGCAACCCACACCCAGGTGCTGGAGAAGATCTTGTCCATCTCCGTTTCGAAGATCGCCGGATCGGTGTAGAGCGAGGTGTGCACCCGGTCCGCCTGGACCCGGTCGCCGAGGGTGAGAGCCTGGTCGGCTGTGTCGGTCTTGCTCGTCATGATGAATTCCTTGTGCAGTGGCCGGGGCGTGCCCGGTGTGAAATGGGGGCTGTTGCTGTTCTGGCTTAGTCCGGCACGGGCAGGGGGGCGGAAACGTCCCACGCATCCACCGGCCGGCTGAAAAGGTTTTCGGTGCGGAAGTGGGACATCCGCCAGCGGCCCTTGCCGCGTGCGAAATCCACCCTCAGCCGTGCGGCATTGAGGTGCGAGCGGCCGTCGGCAAAGGTGGAGGTCTGCAACATCACCCAGCTGCCGCGGGCGGTGTTGGCGGAGGACAGCTCGATCAGCTCGGAGGTGAGGAAGTGCACATTCACCGAGAAGTGCGCGGGCTCGGTCATGTAGCCGGCGAACATCCCGCGCAGTGCGCCGCGCCCCTCGAGGCGCCCGAAGGTGCCGCGGTACTTCTCGCCGATGCCCTCCCAGATGGCGTCCCGGGTGAACAGGCCGACGAGTTCGTCCAGCGGGGTGGCGGCATCGAGCGCGTCGCACAGCACCATGTAGCGGTTCATGCAGGCACGGATCGCGTGTTCGCTCTCGAAGCGGGCAAGGCGCGTTTCGAGACGCCGGAGTTTCTTGCTGTCGGCCATGGCGGGCTTATTCGGGAATGATCAGTTCGCGGCCGATGCGGGCTTCGACGCGCATGTACTTCCACAGCTTGTAGGTGCCGTCGCCCACCGGCGTAACGCGGAACAGGTTGCAGGCGGCGGTCACCGTCTCGTAGTCCGGCACGTCGGCCAGCACGTAGGTGGTCCAGGGGAAGGCGACCGAGGGGCCGACCATGATCTGGTCGTCGTCCATGTTGCCGAGGACGGTGACGCCCGGCAGGCTCGGGATGCCGCGCATCATCGCCACGAAGGCGGCCCACACGTCCTTCATTTCTTCGGGGGTGCCGTCCATGAAGTTCTGGTTCACGCCAATGCAGAACAGGACGCGCAGGGGTTTCTTTTCGCTCATAGCAAACTCCGTCAGGTGGATTTCAGAGGTAGCCCGGCATGGGCTTGAGGCCGAACAGCATCGCGCCGGCGTTCTGGTAGGTGATGTCGCCCATGAAGGCGTGCTGGGTGATCATCTGCACGTCGCGCACCTGGGCCGCCAGCGGGCTGGATTCATAGACGCCGGTCATCCCGGTGAGCATCTGCGCGCGGCGGGTCACGTCGGCGCCGACGCGGGAGGCGTGGGTGGTGGACAGGCGCAGCATGCTGACCTGGTGATCGCTCGGCTCGCCGCCGGCCAGCAGCACCTGCCAGGCGTCGTCGATGGCGCCGTAGAACCACGACCGCGCGGCGCGCAGTTCGGCCTCGATCTTGGCCACTTCGAGCTGTACGTAGATGCGGTCGCCCAGGTTCGGCGCGCCAGTGACCGAGGTGCGGCCGGCGGCCATGCCCAGCACTTCGTCGATGGCGGCGCGGGCGATGCCCAGCGCGACAACGGACAGCACCTGCGCGGCGAGGGCCAGCGTGGGATAGCGGTACAGCGGAGTGTCGAGCGACGACGCGCCGCCGCGCACGAAAGTCCATTCTTCCGGCACGACCACGTCGGTCACCACCAGATCATTGCTGCCGGTGCCGAGCAGGCCGGAGACGTCCCAGTTGGGCACGATCTGCACTTTTTCACGGGGCATCACCGCCATGCGCGGCAGGCCCAGGCCTTCGCCGCTCTTGGGTTGCACGCCCACGCCGATCATGTCGGCGCCCATCGAACCGCTGCCCCAGCTCCAGCGCCCATTCACCTTGAGGCCGCCTTCGACTTGCTGGGCGGGCTGCGGCGGAAAAATGCCGCCCGCAAACACCACGTCCGGGCCGTTGGCGTAGAGCTTGGCCAGCGTCTCCACCGGCAGCGAGGCCAGGTATTTGCCGCCGATGCCGAAGCTCGCCACCCAGCCGGCAGAGCCGTCGGCGCCGGCGATCGTCTCGACCAGCTGGCAGAATTCCGCCGGCGATTTTTCGTCGCCACCAAAGCGTTTGGCAACCAGCGCGCGATAGACGCCGACTTTCCTGAAGCGTTCGATGATGTCCTGCGAGATGAACTTCTGTGCCTCGAACTCCTTGCGACGGCTGCGAATGTCCTGCAGCAGCCCTTCCAGCGAGGTGACTTCCGGCGCCTTGGCCGCGCTTTCCTGCGGATCCTGCAAATGAGCCAACATGGGTGTCTCCCGTCGTAACTAGTCTTGGTTGATCTGGTGAGCGATGTGCCGGGCCACGGCACACAGCAGTTCGTCGTCGTTTTTGGCCGCCACGAGTTGCAGGCTGATCGGGAAGCCCTGTACCGAGGGCAGGGGGATCGCGATGGCCGGGTGGCCGGAAAGATTGAAGGGGCGCACCAGCGAGGTCATGCCGACCAGCTTGCTGGTGTCGGCCGCGGCTTCGAGCAGCGGCGGGGCGTCGGCCATGGTCGGCAGGGCCAGCACCGGAAAATCACGCAGGGCGGCATCCACTTCTGCGGTAAAGGCCGCGCGCACGGCTTCGGCGGCTTCAAGGTCGGCCGGAGTGGTTTTGGATGCGGCCAGCAGGCGCTTCGCCACGTCCTCGCCCACCAGGCCGGTGGCCACCAGCTCGCCGCAGGCGGCCCAGGTTTCGGCGTTGATCACCACCAGGCCGGCGTCGTAGGCCTGCACGAAGCGGCCCAGGCTCACCGGCGCGGATGCCAGGCCGCTCTGCCGGATCGCGGCTTCGACGGCCTCGCGGATCGGCGCGATGGCCTGCACCTGCACAAGCCCGATCGACACGCCTTCGATCGGTGGCAGGGCGTCGAAGCCGGGGGCGATCACCCGCATGCAGTCGATCAGCGCGTCCATGTCGGCGGCCAGGGGGCCGACGCAATCGAGCGAGCTTTCGGCGGGCATCACGCCCTTGCGGCTGACCCGGCCAAACGTCGGCTTGAGGCCGAACACGCCACAGCACGCCGCCGGAATGCGGATCGAACCGCCGGTGTCCGTTCCCAGGGCAACCGGCACCTGCCCGCCGGCAACCGCCGCGGCCGAGCCGCTCGACGAGCCGCCCGGCACGTGGGCCGGAAAGCGCGGATTGAGCGGCGTGCCGGTCCAGTGGTTGATGCCGGTCGTGCCGAAGGCCAGTTCATGCAGGTTGGTCTTGCCCGCCAGGTGGTAGCCGGCATCCAGCAATCTTTCGACCACCTCCGCGCTGGCCGTGGCCGGTGCTGCCGTTTCCAGTGCCCTGCAACCGGCTTTGGTGGCAAAGCCGGCGACATCGATCGTGTCCTTGATGGCCACTCGCGGCCCGTGGCCACCCAGGTTGAGCTGCTCGACAAAAACCGTCATTGATCTGCCCTCGGTAAAGTCCGGCTCGCTTCGATGTTGCCCCCGTTGTCGAACGGGGCGTCGCAGAGCATGGTTGAAGATTAGGTTTTAATACTTTACAAGTCAACTGATTTTTCACGCGTTATGTGTCGGTAAGGCCGAGCGGAGTTCGCCTCCGGAATGAACGGCGTCGGGCGTAATGGACGGGTGCGAGGGCGGGGGCTCGAGCAGGGCGGCGCCAGACTGTGGGGGCGACTTCAGTCGCCCACGGAGGCGGATCAACGGCTTGCCTGTGATTCAACGCGCGGATGGGCGACTGAAGTCGCCCCCACAGAGAAGCATCGGTGAATGCCGACCGCACGTTCAGACCGAACGGTGGCAAGTGAATCAAAGGGCCGGGTTAATAGAAGTGGACACTTCCATGACCCTCACCCCGCCGCGCCGTACCCGTTGCACCCACTCTGCCCTTACGTGTGGCGGCCTCTGAGCCGCTGGCCAGCTTTGTCCCGGTACAGCTTTCCCCACGCATTGCTCCACCCGTCCGGCTGGAATTGCGCAAAGGTGCCGCCGTGGTCGCGGTAGACTGGCTCGCTGACGCTCTCCCAAGCCCAGTTCGACGCCCTGGTGCTGGGGCTGCCCTGGCAACAGCTGCGGGATGACGTTGTGATTCGAATGACCTTACAGTGCACCATCAGGGGATGCCCGGATGCCCGCAAGGACGCGCCGGAGGCATGATCTGCCCATGGCTCTCCCCACCAACCTTCACGAACTAGACGCCGACGCCCTGCGCCAGCTGCTCATCGCGCAGAATCGGGAGCTCATCTGGCGCCAAAGCAAGATCGACCAGCTCACCCATGAGCTGGCACTGCACAAGCGCTGGCGCTTCGGGGTCAAGACGGAGCGCCTGTCGGCGGAGCAGGCCCAACTGTTCGAGGAAACGGTCGAGGCGGACCTGGCAGCAATGACCGAGGAGCTCGAACAGCTCTCCGGCAAACCCGCATCCGCCAAGGGCCAGGCCAAGCGCAAACCCCTGCCGCCCGAGCTGCCTCGCACTGAGATCCATCACGAACCGGACAGCACCACCTGTGCTTGTGGCTGCCAGATGAAACGTATCGGCGAGGACGTGGCCGAGAAGCTCGACTACACCCCCGGCATGAGCCCTTCGTGTATCTGAAGGATGTGCTCACACGCCTGCCGACTCAGCCACAGAGCCGGAACGGGGAGTTGTTGCCGCATCGGTGGAGGCCGGAGTCAGCCTGAGGCTCGGCCAAGAGGGGATTGCCGGGGGCTTACCGTGGATTGGGCGACCCGTGTGATTGAGTTAGATCAATCTGCGTGGAATAAAATCAGTGATTAATCGATTTCTAATATAGCTTGTGATTGATCACTGCTTTTTGTTTCACGATTGGTTTGTCATGCGCATCAACGCATCAGGGCGCTGAGCGCTTTGGGCACCGCGTTTTCGGGAGGATACCAAAATGGGCATCAGCAAGTTCCTGGCGACCTTGGTCGTGTGTCTGCTCTCAGCGAATGTGCTTGCAGCACCTGCATCTGAAGGCGCCTTGTGGGAGAACAGGCACGTCACCAAGCACGTCAAGACGTACGAGGGCACCAAGTCGTGCATCGAGTGCCACGACGAAGAGGCTGCCGACGTTTTCAAGTCGATCCACTATCAGTGGAGTGCTGAAGCACCGAACATTTCAAATGCAAAGGGAAAGCGGATCGGGAAGCTGAATTCGACGAACGACTTTTGCACAAACCCGTCGGTTAGCTGGATTGGCATCCTGACCAACAACGACGGCAAGGTGATAGGCAACGGTTGTTCGAAGTGCCACGTCGGACTTGGTTTGAAGCCGGAGCCACAAATGACACAGGCTCAGTTGGAGAATATCGATTGTCTGGTCTGCCATTCGCCGAACTATCGGCGCGACGTGGTCAAGAAGCCTGACGGTACGTTGGCCTGGCAGCCCAAGGCGATCAACAATCCGGAGCAGATGCTGTCGATTGCGCAGCACATCAGCAAGCCGACCAATGAGGTCTGCATGCGTTGCCATGTCGGATCCGGCGGTGGCATGAACTTCAAGCGTGGCGATATCGAGACGGCGCACGCAGGTGCCGATCGGGACTTCGACGTCCACATGGGCAGTAATATGCAATGCATCCAGTGCCACAAGTTCAAGGATCACCAAGTCGTGGGCGCAGGTACTCAGATGAGCGGCAAGGATCTGCCCGAGGCGCGTGGTCAGTGCGAAAACTGCCATAAGGGGCGTCTGCATGCGAAGGCCGAAAACGATCGCCATGGCAAGCGTGTGTACTGCACGACTTGTCACATCACGGTGTTTGCTCAGCACGATCGGACTGACATGCGGCGCGACTGGAGTCAGGCCGAGGCGGTAGCGGGCGAAGGCCGGTTCGAGCCGAAGATCGAGTTTCAGAAGGATGTGAAGCCGGTCTACACATGGTGGAATGGCACGGGTGAGATTGCACTGCTGAACGAAGCGGTTCGTGTCGGCCCGAACGGCAAGGTCGGCATGTACGTGCCGAACGGCTCGCGCAAAGACCCCAAGGCGCGCATCTACGCCTTCAAGTATCACACCGCGAAGGTGCCGATCGACACCACCACTGGAATGTTGATCCCGATTCAGGTTGGGCCTGTGTTCAAGACGGGCAAGATCGAAGCCGGCGTGAAGGGGGGCGCGAAGGCGTGGTTCGGACGTGACGTGGAGAAAGTCGGCTGGGTCGAAACCGAGCGCTACATGGGGCTGTTCCATGAGGTCCAGCCGAGCAAGAGCGCGCTGAGCTGCCGCGATTGTCACGAGGGTGGTAAGGGCTTGGACTGGAAGGCGCTCGGCTATCCGGGTGATCCGGTCAAGGGCAAACTGCCGAAGGGATCGTTCTGAACGGTTGCAGCCATTGAGTTGACGCCGTGGAGGCACTCGAACTGCAGTGCCTCCATTTCATTAAATTTGCGATTCGAGAGCTGCTTTGGATGTCATCGAGCCCGCAGGGGCGGGCTCGATGGGGTTACCAGCTAAATGCCTCGAACGGGGCGCTTACTTATTGCGTCGTTAGAGTCCCGTTCGTACCCTCTCCGTCGGTAGGCATGGTGGTCTCCTGGAGTGCGGCATGGGAGCCACAGGAAACCACCAATGATTATGCGCAGGCGAAATCCGCTACTGGAGCCTGCAGGCGTGTTGGCCACGGCCATTTCAAGCCACGCCGCCGGTGACTCAACATAATGGCGGACGCGCTTATGTCGAGTTCAGCATAACCGCAAGAACTGGCTCTTTGCCGGGTCGCTGCGCGCCGGCAAGCGGGCCGCGGCGATCATGACCGCCTCCGGCTCCAACATCTCCTGCACTCCGCAACCAACGCGGCGCACAGGATTCACCTCGATGTGCTTCGTTTCCAACCTTTGCCTCGTTGTGAATGAGGGGGCAATTCCTCGTGTCGCTAGGGGGGGGCAATTTACGATGTCGCCTGACAGCCAGCGGCAGAAACTCAGCCTCAGCAGTCGTTCGACCGGGCATCCTCGCACATGATGGCGGTAGGTTCTCGCAAGAGGTTCGGAGGTTCAAGTTATCTTGCGAAAGGTCCAAGTTCGGTTGCGAACGAAAAAAAATACGAGCCGCCGCACTTGAAAAGCGAACAGGCCGTCCCTATTATTAGCACTCGTTGGCGGTGAGTGCTAACAGCATCCGCCACCAGACGCCAGACATCAGTCGGCCCCATTTTTTCTGACGGGCAAGTTCGCCCGGATCGAACCGAGTAGGAGAGCTCTAATATGAAAATCCGTCCCCTGCATGATCGCGTGATCGTCAAGCGCGTTGAAGCCGAGCGCACCACCTCCAGCGGCATCGTCATCCCCGACTCCGCCGGCGAGAAGCCCGATCAAGGCGAGATCCTGGCTGTTGGCAATGGCAAGATCCTCGAGAACGGCGACGTGCGCAAGATGGATGTGAAGGTGGGCGACCGTGTCCTGTTCGGCAAGTACGCCGGCCAGACCGTCAAGGTCGATGGCCAGGAACTGCTGGTCATGCGTGAAGAAGACATCATGGGCGTGGTCGAGGCCTGAGCCTCATTCCCCCCGCGTCGTCGCTATCCTCATTTAAAGAATTCCGGAGAAACACAGAATGGCTGCTAAAGAAGTAAAGTTTGGTGATTCCGCTCGCTCCCGCATGGTTGAGGGCATCAATGTCCTGGCCGATGCCGTCAAGGTGACCCTGGGCCCCAAGGGCCGCAACGTCGTGCTCGAGCGCTCCTTCGGCGCCCCGACCGTGACCAAGGACGGTGTGTCCGTGGCCAAGGAAATCGAGCTCAAGGACAAGTTCGCCAACATGGGCGCCCAGATGGTCAAGGAAGTCGCTTCCAAGACCTCCGACATCGCCGGTGACGGCACCACCACCGCCACCGTGCTGGCCCAGTCGATCGTCCGCGAAGGCATGAAGTTCGTTGCCGCCGGCATGAACCCGATGGACCTGAAGCGCGGCATCGACAAGGCTGTCGTGGCCACCATCGAAGAGCTGAAGAAGCTGTCCAAGCCCTGTTCGACCAACAAGGAAATCGCCCAGGTCGGCTCCATCTCCGCCAACAGCGATTCCTCCATCGGCGAAATCATCGCCAACGCGATGGAAAAGGTCGGCAAGGAAGGCGTCATCACCGTTGAAGACGGCAAGAGCCTGAACAACGAACTCGACGTCGTCGAAGGCATGCAGTTCGACCGCGGCTACCTGTCGCCCTACTTCATCAACAACCCGGAAAAGCAGGTTGCCATCCTCGACAACCCGTTCGTCCTGCTGTTCGACAAGAAGATCTCCAACATCCGTGACCTGCTGCCGATCCTGGAGCAAGTCGCCAAGGCTGGCCGCCCGCTGCTGATCGTCGCTGAAGATGTGGACGGCGAAGCGCTGGCCACCCTCGTGGTGAACAACATCCGCGGCATCCTGAAGACCTGTGCCGTCAAGGCTCCGGGCTTCGGCGACCGTCGCAAGGCCATGCTCGAAGACATCGCCGTTCTGACCGGCGGCCAGGTGATCGCCGAAGAAGTCGGCCTGACCCTCGAAAAGGCCACCCTGGAAGATCTGGGCCAGGCCAAGCGCATCGAAGTGGGCAAGGAAAACTCCATCCTCATCGACGGCGCCGGCCTTGCCGAGCGCATCGAAGCCCGCGTCAAGCAGATCCGCGTGCAGATCGAGGAAGCCACTTCCGACTACGACCGTGAAAAGCTGCAAGAGCGCGTGGCCAAGCTGGCCGGCGGTGTTGCCGTGATCAAGGTTGGCGCTGCCACCG
>NZ_JAOAUU010000156.1 GCF_030157465.1 Zoogloea sp. | reverse complement strand
TACCCTCACCACCCGTCACGGCCGCTGATCTGGCGGCCGCAGGCATGTGTTCGCGCGCCAAAATCGGCCCGTTTGTATTGATTTTGAAATTTATCGTTACATTTTTAATGTAATTGCTACTTGTGACGATTCTCATTTGTCCTGCGCGGGATACTCGCTGGCGCAGGGGAAAGCCCCTGCAGTTCGTACGGACAGCGTACGGAACCGCGCGCACTGGCGCGTGTTACCCAGGGGTTCAGCCATGGCAAACAGACGAAGCGTACTCAAGGCCGCCGGAGCGGGTCTTGCGGCCTCCCTCATCTCACCGTGGAGTTTCGGGCAAACCGCTCCGACGCTTCTCGGCAGCACGCGGAAAAAGCAGTTCACCACGCTGCTGTCCAATCCCCTCGATCCGGCCAACCTGTTTGCGCCGGACGCAGCGGGCGGCACCGCCTACACGCTCAAGATCCGCGAGTTCCAGGCGGCGCTCGGGCTCGTCAACCCGAGCACCGGCAAGGCGCTGAAGACGACCCTGTGGGGCTACGGCTCGACGACCCAGGCGCCGTCCTATCCCGGCCGCAGCTTCAACGTGCGCCGCGGCGTGCCGATCACGGTGCGCTACGTCAATGAACTGATGAACAGCGCCGGCCCGCTGCCCCATCGCCTGCCGGTGGATACCACCATCGACTGGGCCAACCCCGGCAACCTCGGCGGCCGCGCCCCGGTGCCGCTGGTGGCCCACCGCCATGGTGGCGACCAGCTCACCGCCAGCGACGGCCTGCCCGACGCATGGGCCACGCCCGACGTGAACAAGGACGGCATGCCCGACTACCAGGGCCGCCTGTTCAGCGCCGCCTACACCTTCGACAACAGCCAGGAAGCCGGGCACCTGTGGTATCACGACCACGCCCTCGGCGTGACCCGGCTCAACGTTTACATGGGTCTGGCGGGCAACTATTTCATCCGCGACAGCAACGAGGATTACCTCGTCCAGGCCGGCCAGTTGCCCGCTTACCCCTACGAGCTGCCGCTGTGCATCCAGGATCGCCAGTTTGCAGTTTCGGGCGCCCTCAATTACCCGGCCACCGATCCGGCCAACCCGCAGGCGCCCACGCCCACCCACCTGCCCGAATTCTTCGGCGACGTGATCGTCGTGAATGGCGCGCCCTGGCCGCGCTTTGATTGCGAACCGCGGCTGTACCGCCTGCGCCTGCTCAATGGTTCCGATTCAAGGGTCTACACGCTCAGCTTCAACTTCGAGAACTTCCCCAAAAACACCCTCGGTTTCTGGCAGATCGGCACCGACCTCGGCCTGATGAACAGCCCGGTAGCCCTCAACAGCCTGACCCTCGCTCCCGGCGAGCGCGCCGACGTGCTGGTGGATTTCTCGAAGGTGCGCTGGTGGTGGCACGGCAAGGTCATCATGAAGAACAGCGCCGGCTCGCCTTTCCCCAACGGCGCGGCGCCGCTGGCCGGCACCACCGACCGGGTGATGGCCTTCAGCGTGACCAAGCCTGTCGGCTTCTTCGGCCTCAGCCTGTCCTTTCTTACCGGCGCCACCATTCCGACCAACCTGCGCCCGGTGCATGGCCCGCTGCCGGTGCCCAATACCGCCGCCGCCAAGGTGCGCAAGCTGATGCTGTTCGAAGGGCTGGATAGCTATGGCCGCCTGCAGACCCTGCTGGGCACGGTCAATCCGGCGCCGGGCAATCCGGCCGGCCCGGGCTTCGGTACTTTTTTGTACACCGATCCGGTCACCGAAACCATTACGGCGGGCAGCACCGAGATCTGGGAGATCCACAACACCACGGTGGATGCCCACCCGATTCACCTGCACCTGGTCGATTTTCGGGTGCTCGATCGCCAGCCCTTCACCGGCACCCTCGTTCCCAAGCCCATGGGGCCGGGCGGGGTGGCGTCCGGCGCCTACCTCACGCAGATCGCGCTGGCGGGCACCCGCAGCCCCGCGCTGCCCAACGAGCAGGGCCGGAAGGACACGGTGCTGGCCTATCCGGGCCAGGTGACGCGCATTATCGCCACCTTCAATCGCCCCGGCGAATACGTCTGGCACTGCCACATCCTGTCCCACGAGGACCACGAAATGATGCGTCGCTTCGTGGTGGT
>NZ_JAOAUU010000155.1 GCF_030157465.1 Zoogloea sp. | reverse complement strand
AATAGTCAGGAAATAAAAACCCGTCTGTACGCTGCCTTACATAGGCTCGCACTTGCTTGCATTCAGGCTGGTGCCCTGTGCTCAGGTGACACACCCGGAAAATCAACGACGCCGTTTGGGCGTGGCCTTGGGCAATGCCGGCTCGGTCACGTCAAGCAAGGTCTTCAGGTTGTCAGTGGTGGCCTTGCCTGCCGCCGCCTTGATCTGGCGCTTGGCCTGCGCGGCTGCCTGGACACGCACCAATGCGGCTATCCGGTTTGCCTCGCTGAGCCACATGCTCATCAACGGGTTCTTTTTCAGCCAGGAATTTTGCATATCGGGTTCCAGTCCAGTAGTCACGAAACCGAGATTAGCGATGAAATCTGGCGCGCTCTGTACGCTGGCACTCACAAAAAACGGCGGTGCTTAATTCAAACCCTGGGCGGTGGGACACGTGGGCGCCGGCAGCGGGATGCCGGCGACGCGCTGGAGCGATCTGCACGCACAATGGCCACGCTGAACGGCTGCGCGTTTTATCGAATTTTTGCGGGCCGAATTTTTGCGGCACTTCTGCGGTCAGAATCTGCCTGCCGACTCACCTTATCAGGAGCCATCATGCCAGCCACCCCCTTCGTCAAGACCGTTCTGGGAGACACGCCCTACATCGTTTCCTTCAGCGATGACCTTGGTCATACCTGGACCGCGGATGAACCCACCGAGGTTGGCGGCGGCAACACGGCCACGTCACCAGACCGGCTGATCCTGGCGGGTCTCGGCGCCTGCACGGCGATCACCCTGCGCATGGTGGCGGCGCGCCGGCAGATTCCCCTGACCGGTGTCGAGGTGGAGCTGCAGCTGAATCCGGACGGCAAGCCCGAGGGCGGCAACGACATCGTGCGCAAGATCCTGCTCGTGGGTGAATTGAGCGACGACGAACGGGCACAATTGCTCAAGGCCGCCAACGCCTGCCCCATGCACAAGCTGCTCACCGGCGAGATCCGGGTGCACACCGAACTGTTTGCCTGAGTGCTGTTTTTGAGGAGAAACCGTATGCCAAGCCTTGTCCGAATTCCCACCCGGCCGGCCGATCTGGGCGGCGGCATGTGGGTACGCCGGGCCTTGCCGACCCGCCAGCAACGGATGGTCGGCGCGTGGTGCTTTCTCGATCACGCCGGCCCCGTCGACTTTGCCGCCGGTCAGGGCATGCATGTCGGCGCCCACCCGCATATCGGCTTGCAGACCTTCACCTGGATGATCGAAGGCGAGCTTGTGCACCGCGACAGCCTGGGCAACGAGCAGATCATCCAGCCCGGCCAGATCAATCTGATGACCGCCGGCCACGGCATCGCCCACACCGAGGATTCGCTGCACCCGGGCCAGCGCCTGCACGCCGCACAGCTGTGGATCGCCTTGCCGCCCGACCACCAGGATCGCGCCCCCGGCTTCGCGCATTACCCTGAACTGCCCGCATGGCAGCACAACGACGCCACACTCACCCTGCTGGCCGGCCGTTATGGCGACGCCGTGGCGCCAACCGAGCTGTTCTCGCCGCTGTTCGGGCTGGACATCGCCTCCCGTCGGCAAGCAACACTAGACCTCACGCTGAACCCGGATTTCGAATATGCGCTGCTACCGCTGACCGGTTCGGCACGTGTCGATGGAGAAAGCATCCCGGCCGATGAATTCGCCTACCTCGGTCAGGGCCGCGACCGGCTCTCGCTCGACGTGGCCGCCGAGAGCAAGATTCTGCTGCTCGGGGGCGAAGCCTTTGCCGAACCGGTGCTGATGTGGTGGAACTTCATCGGCTTCGACAAAGCCCGCATCGCCGAGGCGCAACGCCACTGGGAAGCCGGCGACGCACGGTTTGGCCCCGTAGCCGGCCAACTGACCCGCCTCACGGCCCCGCCCCTGCCATGGAGTGGCGTCTGAGTAGCCGCCGGCCGGAACCCCACCCATCGGTTTCGCTGATTTCAGGCAATAAAAAACCCGCCACCTGGGCGGGTTTTTTATTGCCTGATCCGGCCTGGCCGGATGGGCGAAATGTCTGGTACGTCCTGACGGAATCGAACCGCCGACCTCCACGATGTCAACGTGGCGCTCTAACCAGCTGAGCTAAGAACGTATTCATGGGGGTTTGAATTCCCGGCCTTGCTGCCCGCTGCGCTTTGAGAGCAGCAGCGGAAGGGGGCGGATTATAAGACCCCTGCGCCGTTTTGCAATACCCTGCCCCGCCTTTTTGGACGAAGCAGGGTATCGGGGCCGAAAATCAGCTGCGGATCAAGTGATCAAATGCGCTGAGCGAGGCGGTGGCGCCGGCGCCCATGGCAATGATGATCTGCTTGTAGGGCACCGTGGTGCAGTCGCCGGCGGCGAAAACACCCGGCACGGAAGTCTGCCCCCTGGCGTCGATGACGACCTCGCCGCGGTCGGACAATTCAACCGTGCCCTTGAGCCAGTCGCTGTTCGGAAGCAGGCCGATCTGCACGAAAATGCCTTCCAGCTCCACGTGCTTGATCTCGTCGGTCTGGCGGTTCTTGTACGAGATGCCGCTCACCTTCTGGCCGTCGCCGATCACTTCGGTGGTCAGCGCCTCGGTGATCACCGTCACGTTGGGCAGGCTGCGGAGCTTGGTCTGGAGCACGGCGTCGGCGCGCAGCTCCGGGGCAAATTCAAGCAGCGTGACGTGGGCGACGATGCCGGCAAGGTCGATCGCCGCTTCGACGCCGGAGTTGCCGCCGCCGATCACCGCCACGCGCTTGCCCTTGAACAGCGGGCCGTCGCAGTGGGGGCAGAAGCACACGCCCTTGGCCTTGTATTCCTGCTCGCCGGGCACCCCCATTTCGCGCCAGCGGGCGCCGGTGGAAAGAATCACCGACTTGCTCTTGAGCGTGGCGCCGTTTTCGAGCTGGATCTCGATGAGCTCGCCCGGCACCAGCTTGACGGCGCGCTGGAGGTTCATCACATCGACGCTGTATTCCTTGACGTGCTGCTCGAGGGCGGCAACCAGCTTGGGGCCCTCGGTGGACTTCACCGAAATGAAGTTCTCGATGCCCATGGTGTCCATCACCTGGCCGCCAAAACGCTCGGCGACGATGCCGGTGCGGATGCCCTTGCGCGCGGCGTAGATCGCCGCCGAAGCGCCCGCCGGGCCACCGCCCACCACCAGCACGTCGAAAGCCTCCTTCGCCTTGATCTCGTCGGCGGCCCGGGCAACGGCGCCGGTGTCCAGCTTGGCGACGATTTCCTCGATGGTCATGCGGCCCTGGCCGAATTCGGCACCGTTCAGGAACACGGTGGGCACGGCCATGATGCGGCGCTCGTTCACCACGTCCTGGAACATCGCACCGTCGATCATGGTGCTGGTCACGCCCGGGTTGAGCACGGCCATCAGGTTGAGGGCCTGCACCACGTCCGGGCAGTTATGGCAGGACAGCGAGATGAAGGTTTCGAATTCGAACTTGCCGGGCAGCGCCTTGATCTGCTCGATCACGGCGGCATCCACCTTGGGCGGGTGGCCGCCGGTTTGCAGCAGGGCGAGCACCAGCGAGGTGAATTCGTGCCCCATCGGAATGCCAGCGAAGTGGATGCGCGGCACCTGGCCCGGCTCGGCCACGCCAAACGAGGGGCGCAGCGCGTGCTGGCCGTCATCGCGGAGCGTGACCTTGTTCGAGAGTTCGGAGATGTCGTCGAGCAGGCTGCGGAGTTCCTGGGCCTTGGCGCTGTCGTCCAGGGATGCGACCAGTTCGATCGGGCGTTGCAGCTTTTCAAGGTAGGCCTTGAGTTGAGCCTTGATGTTTGCGTCAAGCATGGTGTCGTCCCTTTTATCAATGTTGAGTTGCATCGCCGGAGGCGCTCTCCGGCGCGACGAGGCTGAAGCTCGAATCCGCACCGGTTGGCCGGGGTCTTTCGTGCAAGCCCGGGAGCTTGCCGAGAGGGCATGGGATGAATATTAGAAAATTCTTAAGGATTGATCCAATTGATTAGACCGATAAAGTCTATTCACAAAAGCTATCAACGTCGGCGGCGATTTTTTGGGCTCCGTCACCGTCAGTTGTGCCCCACCAACCGGGCGGCGCTCGTTCTGTCGGGCGGATCAGCGTGTCGAACGGCAGATGAGCGAACCGGCAGAATTGAGGCAGACACGATCCCGGCCGCCCTGCTTGGCCGCGTAAAGGGCCTGGTCGGCCGCGGCCAGCATGCTGTCCGGGTCGGGCATGGTCGATTCGCGGGAGGCGACGCCGATGCTGATGCTGACGTGCAGAAGAGCCCGGCCGGCTTCAATGCTCGCCGCGGCAACCTTGCGCCGCAGTCGCTCGGCGGCTTCGAGGGTGGATCTTAAATCGGTATTCTGGCAAATCACCAGAAACTCCTCGCCCCCCAGGCGAATGACGTGATCGTCGTTGCGGGCCGAGGCGCGCAGCAGGCGGGCCACGTCGGCCAGCACCCGGTCGCCCACGGCATGGCCATGGGTGTCGTTGATGCTCTTGAAGCGGTCGATATCCACCATCATCACCGACATGCCCTGCCGCGAACGGGTCGCGGCGCTCCAGGCCTGGCTGAGGGTGGCCATGCCGGCGCGGCGGTTGGGCAAACCGGTCAGCAGGTCGGTGAGGGCCAGATGTTCGAGCTTGCGGTTGCTGATGGCCAGCTCGGACGCAAACTGCTTGAGCTGCGCCCGGTCACGCTCCCAGGCTTCCAGCAGCTGCACGTAATGCAGGGCGGCGCGCATGCGGGCGCTGAGGGCGCGCAGGTTAACCGGCTTGGTCACGTAGTCGTCCACACCGGCCTCGAAGGCCTCGACGATCTCCTCTTCGGTGTCGACCCCGGTCAGCATCAGCACATACATCGACTGCCCCCAGTCGGTGGCGCGCAGCGCGCGGCTCAGCGCAATGCCATCCATCACCGGCATCACCCGGTCGGTCACGATGATGTGGGGCTGCAGCTTGAGCGCCAGCGCAAGCGCCTCCTCGCCGTTGCTGGCCGAATGCACTTCGGGGCCGGTCAGGCTGATCAGCTGCGCCTCCAGCAGCATGCGGGAGGTGGGCTCGTCCTCGACCAGCAACACCCGTATGGCCGAGGTTTTCGGCGCATCGGACTTGGGTGCCGGCGCCGCCGCCATGCTGGCAAACGAGGGCAGGCGGCGGGCGGGCACATGCAGCAATTCACCCCAGGCGCCCCAGCGGGCCAGGATGCGATCGAGCACGTCGCCCAGTTCGTTTCCATCCAGGCCGAGCTTGCCGCCCAGCAGCATCAGCTCGGAAATGATGCCGCTCCGCGCGTGATCCGGCGCCAGGCCCATGTCGGCCACGCGCCGGGCATGGTGCAGCAGCTGGACGAGCTGGTAGGGGCGCGAGCCTTCGGCAAAGCCCGATCGGTCGGGCGTTTCGTGGTGATAGACGGGCTCCGCGAGCGCTCCGGGGATGCCGCAGTCGGCCAGGATGGCGGCCGTGAAGTCGTTGTGGTCGGCCTGCAGATGGGCCCGCTCGAGCTCGGCCAGCCGGCTTTGGTCCGGACATTTTTCGAGCAGCGCAGAATATTCAGCGGGATGAACCGTGGCCAGGGCCAGGTAGCCGATCCGTGCCAGCAGGCCGCAGGCAAACAGCTCGTCAGGCGAACCCAGCCGCCCGAAGGCACCCAGGGCCTGCATCGCGACCGCCATCAGCAGCGAGTGGGACCAGAACCGGTCATAGTCGAAGGCCTTGCAGGGCCCGGTGTGGTACTGGTCCATCAGCGAGAAGCACACCGCCACCTGACGCACCGTCACCATGCCCAGGCGCTGGATGGCGTCGGGCACGGAGGCCACCGGCCGGCCGCCGGCGGTGGCCGCGGCATTGGCCAGGTGGATGAGCCGGCTGCTCAGCGCGGGATCGACCTGCACGATGCGGGCGATGGCCTCGATGGTGGCGTCGTCACGCCGGCAGATATCCATGATCGCCAGCGCCACGCCTTTCGGGCTCGGCAACTGGCCGCTCAGGCGCAGCTGCTCGACGGTTTTCGACGTCTCGGGGCGGGACGGGGTGCTCATCGTAGGGAGGAATCCGGGGTGGGGGCGGCGGGAAGCGCCTTGAGTGTCTTGCCGTTCATGGGGCCTCCGCCAGCAGGGTGTCGATTTCGGTCACCGCCCGTTGATGCTCCTGACGGACTGCATCGAACAGCGCTTGGGCCTCGTCGAGCCGGGCTTCCTTGCCCAGGGCTTCAAGTTGCCTGCAGAGTTCTGCGAGGGTCAAGGCGCCCACGTTGGCGCTGCTCGACTTGAGCGGATGGGCGGCGTGCTGCAGGGCGGCCGCATCGCCGGCGGCAAGTGCGGCTTCGGCGCGCCCGAGCAGCGCGCGGGAGCTGTCCAGATAAACCCGCATGAGGCGAGTCACCAGGCCCGATGCGCTGGAAGGATCCAGCTCCCGGTATTGCGTCAGCACCTGCCTGTCGATGGCGGCAGCAGACCGCTCGAGCACGGGTTCGACGGGCGCCACGGGCTCGGCAGTCCGCGGAGCCCCGACCGGCAGCCAGCGACGCAGCAGTTGTTCGAGTTGCTGCCGGGTGTAGGGCTTGGCCAGGTAGTCGTCCATTCCGGCGGCCAGGCACTGGTTGTGATCCCCTTCCAGCGCGTTGGCCGTAAGGGCCACCACGGGCAGGTGCCCGCCGTGCCCGGCCTCGCGCTGACGCAGCAGCGCGGTGGCCTGGTAGCCATCCATCACCGGCATCTGGCAGTCCATCAGAACCAGGTCGAAGGGCTGTTCAGCGATGAGGTCCAGCGCCGCCTGGCCGTCGCCGGCAAGCACCACGGTCAGTCCCAGTTTGGAGAGCATCGCGCGGGCCAGCTCCTGGTTGACGAGGTTGTCTTCGGCCAGCAGCACCCGGCCGCTCAGCGCGGTGGCAGATGCCGCCGCGGGCGCCACGACCGGCACTGGCGCGCGCGGGGCCGCCAGCGCCCGCACAATCACTTCGTACAGTTCGGACTGGCGAACCGGCTTGTTCACGCAGCACAGAATGCCGGCCTGCTCCCGCTCCCCGGCGCTGCCGGGCACCCAGGCGGAGGTCAGCATGAGCAGCCGGGTCGGGATGAGGACGGGGTCGGCCTGGATGGCGCGGGCCAGTTGCAGGCCATCCATGCGCGGCATGTGCATGTCGAGAATGGCCAGATCGAAGGGTTCGCCGCGCGCCGCGGCTTCATGCAGCATTTCAAGGGCCTGGTCACCGCTTTCGGCGCAGCTTGGGCTCATCCGCCAGGCGCCCAGTTGCAATCGCAGAATGTCCAGGTTCGTCCGGTTGTCGTCCACCACCAGTACCCGCAAGGTCTCCATCTGCGGCACGGCCGGCAGGGCCTGCACGGTTTCGGTGGCCCGTGGCAGCATCAGTTCGACCCAGAAACGCGAGCCTTTGCCCAGTTCGCTATCCACCCCGATGTGGCCGCCCATCAAGGCCACCAGGCGCTTGCAGATCGCAAGCCCCAGGCCGGTGCCGCCGAATTCGCGGGTGGTGGAGCCGTCCGCCTGGGAGAAGTGCTCGAAGACCTTGCCCCGCTGCTCCGGCGCAATGCCCACGCCCGAATCCTCGACACTCAGCACAACCCGGCACAAGGCTCCTTCCGGTTCCATCCGGACGCGCACCACCACCTCACCGCGACGGGTGAATTTGATGGCGTTGTTGAGCAGGTTGGCCAGCACCTGGCGCAGCCGGTAAGGGTCGCCGCGCACCCCCAGCGTGATGTCGGGCGGCGAGAGCTGGCTGGCCAGTTCCAGGCCCTTTTCGGCCGCCGTATGGGCAAACATGGCCACCGTGTCCTCGACCAGTTCGCCAAGGCTGAAGTCGATCGATTCGAGTTCCATGTGGCCCGATTCGATCTTCGAAAAATCCAGGATGTCGTTGATGATCGCGAGCAGATGCCGGCCCGAGTGCAGCACCCGTTCGGCGTAGTGCTGCTGGGTGTCGTCCAGGCGCGTATCGAGGAGCAGCTCGGTCATGCCCAGCACACCGTTCATCGGCGTGCGTATCTCGTGGCTCATCGTGGCCAGGAATTCACTTTTCGCCTGGCTGGCCGCTTCGGCGCGCTCCTTGGCGCAACGCAGCTCGGCGGTGCGGGCGCGCACCGTGTCCTCCAGGTAAGTCTGGTGCTCGCGCAGCCTTGCCTCGGCGCGGCCCAGCGCATCCAGCGGCAGGCGCCGCCCGGGGCCCCAGATGGCCCACGCCGCGCAACTGCTGAAAAATGCAATGAGCCCGCCGATGACGATCGCGTTCAGGCGGGAGACACCGATCACGATCGAGCCGGTCGGCACGCCGAAGGAATACACCGGCCGGCTGCGCAACAGGAAATACCAGGCAGGTTCCGGACCGGTCTGGAAAACAATGTCGTCCTTCTGGCCGTTCAGCCGGAAGAAATGGCCCGACAGCACCTGGGGCTCGAGCAGCGCCTGAAGCCGGCTTGAATTGTCTTCCCAGAAATCCGGCTGCTCCTGAATGAACTGCTCGACCAGCCTGACCTGGAACTGGAGATCGGCGTCGAGGGCCCGGGCCGATTCGGAATAATCGTGCCAGGCATAAAACCCGGTGGGCACCACGACCAGCAGCAGCGCAAGCGCCGCCGCCAGCCGCGTAATCACGCCGGAGAGCCGCGGATGGACGAACTCGGTCATGGGTCAGTACGGCAGATAGTCGTAACGCAGCAGCAGGGCGCGGGCCTTGTCACTGCGCAAAAAGCCGACGAAGCGCTCGGCCAGCGGAGTCGGCTGGCGCGGCAGGACGACAAGCATGTCCTTGCTCCAGGCGTAGCTGCCGCTCCTGAGCGTTGCGAGGCTCGGCGTCACGCCATTGAGGGGAAACACGGTCAGGCGCGAGCCGGTGACGCTCAGCAGCCCCAGCGTGGTGGGGCCAAGAGAGCCCGGCGCACGCGTCAGCAACTTGAGGGTTTCCAGATCGTCCTGCCCCATCGCCATGCCCGGGCGCCGCGCCGCATCACCGACCGCCTGCGCCATCGCCGGCGACATGGAGCGAAGAAGCTCCGTATCGCTTTCGAAGCTGGCGCGCAGCACGAGACGGATCGGGGTGCCGTTCTCCCAGCCAGACTGCGTGCCGGAATAAATGCCCGCCAGTTCATCGAGGCTGAAGCCGTTTTTCTTCTGGCCACCCGACGACGCCAGCACAAAGGGCGTGCTGGCCAGCCTGAAATGCCGCCCGACCTGCGCCAGCTCCTCGGGTTTGAGCGGCCGCCCGGCGAAGGCGACGTCAATGCGCCCACCTGCCAGGGCCTTCAACGCACCTCCGGAGCCCAGCGGCGGGCTGGGCTGGACGAGTTCCACACCGGGCACCTGCTTGCGAAACTCTTCGAACAGCCGCTCAACGAGGGAGGCCGATGAACCGGTGCCGCCAAGCCTGAGGGTTTCGGCGGACGCGGGCTGCGCCAGCAGCGCGGCAATGCAGCCCAGAAGAATCGGGAAGGGATGTGACAGGTACATCGGCAGTGCTACCCAGGAAATGATCGGCGGAGCTTCGGGGCGGTGCGCATGCAGGACTGCGGCATCTTTTCACCACGCGCGCATCAGGACGCCCGGCTATTAATAGCGGCGCCATGCCGTCCGACTTGAGCCGCAAGGCACCGCCACAGAGTTCATGCGCATGCCCGGGAAAGCCCCTTGTGTCATGCACGGCAAGCGGTTTTCGCTTAGGGTTTTGCGCAAATTACCGGCCGCCGTGTTTTCTGGGATCATGCCGGATTCCCCCCATCCGGAGCCCCCATGTCCGCCCTCTTCTCCCCGTACGCCATCGGCAATCTCACCCTGCCCAACCGTATCGTCATTGCCCCCATGTGCCAGTACTCGGCAGAGGACGGCAACGCCACCGACTGGCACATGATTCACCTGGGCCAGCTGGCCGAATCCGGCGCTGGCATGCTGGTCATCGAAGCCACGGCCGTCGAAGCGATCGGGCGCATTTCGCCGGCTGACCTCGGCCTGTGGTCGGACGCCAACGAAGCGGCCCTCGGCCGGGTGCTCGAAGGCGTGCGCAAATATTCGGCCATGCCGATCGCCATTCAGCTCGCCCACGCCGGGCGCAAGGCCTCCAGCGCCGTGCCCTGGGCGGGCGGGCAGCTGCTCCCGCCGGCCGCAGGCGGATGGCCCACCGTGGCGCCCTCCGCGCTCAAGTACCTGCCCGACGAAGCCGCCCCGCTGGCCCTCGACGCCGCCGGCCTCGTGCGTATCCGCGAGGCCTTCGCCGACGCCGCCCGCCGCGCCGCCCGCATCGGGCTGGACTGCATCGAGCTGCACGGCGCCCACGGCTACCTGCTGCACCAGTTCCTGTCGCCGCTCACCAACCTGCGTGACGACGCCTACGGCGGCAATCTCGAGAACCGCATGCGTTTTCCGCTCGAAGTGTTCGACGCCGTGCGCGCCGCCTTTCCGGCCGGCAAACCGGTGGGCATCCGCATTTCGGCCACCGACTGGGTGGAGGGCGGCTGGGATCTGGAACAAAGCGTGGCCCTGGCCCAGGCCCTGAAAGTGCGCGGCTGCGACTTCATCCATGTGTCCACCGGCGGCCTGTCGCCCCTGCAGAAGATTGCGCTGGCGCCGGGCTACCAGCTGCCCTTCGCCGAACGCATCCGTGCCGAAACCGGCCTGCCGACCATCGCCGTGGGCCTCATCACCGAAGCCGAACATGCCGAGGAAATCGTCGCCAAGGGCCAGGCCGATCTGGTCGGCATCGCCCGCGCCATGCTCTACAACCCCCGCTGGCCGTGGCACGCCGCCGCAAAACTGGGTGCTCAGGTGGAGGCGCCCTGCCAGTACTGGCGCAGCCAGCCCCGCGGGCTCCCCGACCTGTTCAAGGGCGCGCACATCGGGATGCGCTGAAACCCGCGTGCCGGGCGGGGGCGAACGCGTTTGCCCCCGCAGGATTGCCCGTTGCCGGCGCAGTCGCGCAGGCTTTTGAACAAGCCTTGCCCCACGTGTGGAGCGCTGCGCGCAAGCCCGTGCCTGCCCCGCCCGTGCCATATTTTTGCCGCGACGGTTTGCCGCCGCCCATCGGCCTATAGTGAAGTGCACCCGGCGTTCGCCAGGAGCCCACCAGGAGCACGATCATGACCAAGACACAACAGAGCAACAAGGAAACCAAAAAACAGCCCGCCTTGAACCCCAAGGAAAAAAAGGCCGCCAAACAAGCCAAGAAGCACGCCAAGGACATCGTCCCGCTGATTACCCGCTAGCACCTTCCTGGCGGGAGGGCGGCAGCCACTCGAGCAGCTTCGCGTAAAGCATCTCGAGCAGCACCGGCTTGGGAATGAAATCGTTCATGCCGGCTTCCAGGCATTTCTCCCTGTCCTCCCGGAAAGCGTTGCCGGTCATTGCCAGGATCGGCGTGCGCGCGTGGCCGGGCAGGCGACGAATCCGGCGGGTGGCCTCCAGCCCGTCCATTTTGGGCATCCGCATGTCCATCAGGATCAGGTCGTAGGCCGTCGCGCCGGCCATCTCGAGCGCCTCCACACCGCTGCACGCCATGTCCATGGCCAGGCCGGCCAGCTCGAAGATTTCCATGGCCAGCTGACGGTTGCCCTCGTCGTCGTCGGCCAGCAGCACGCGCCGGCCTGCGTAGTTGCGGCGCAGGGCCTCCTCGGCCGCATCCAGCGATACATCCAGAGGCAGCGCGTCAGGCATCACGCGCTCTTTGCCAAGCCAGGCCGTGAACCAGAAAGTGCTGCCGACGCCCGGTTCGCTGTGCCCGCCCACGTCGCCCCCCATCAGTTGCGCCAGGTGCCGGGTGATGACCAGCCCGAGCCCGCTGCCGCCATATTCGCGGACGGTGGAGGCCTCGGCCTGCTCGAAAGCCGAGAACAGGCGCGCGAACTGTTCGGGGGCAATCCCGACCCCGGTATCCTCGACTTCGAAGCGCAACAGGATGCGGCTGCCGGTTTCAGCCTGGCGGCGCACCCGGATCGTGACACTGCCGCGCGGGGTGAACTTGACCGCATTGTTGACATAGTTGAGCAGGGCCTGGGTCAGCCGGACACAGTCGCCCAGCAGGCGCCGGGGCAACGGATCGCAGTCCACCGTCAGGCTTAGCCCCTTGCTGCCCGCATCCCGTGAGAGCAGGCCGACCACCTGTTCGAGAATCTCGCCGACCTCAAGCTCGCTGGTGTCCAGCGTCATCTTGCCGGCTTCGATCTTCGAAAGATCGAGAATGTCGTTGATCACCCCCAGAAGATGCTCGGCGGCCATGTCGATCCGGGCCAGTTGCCCGGCCTGGCCGGGGCTCACGTCGCCGCGCAGCATCACCTGGGCAATGCCCAGAATGGAGTTGATCGGGGTGCGGATTTCATGGCTCATGTTGGCCAGGAACTCGCTCTTGACCTTGCTGGCCTGCTCGGCCCGGGCCAGCACCTCGCGGGTCGACGCCAGCAGCGACATGCGCTCGATGCCCAGCCGCATCGAGGTGGTCAGGGCGTCGTTGAGATACCTGGCGCTGTCCAGCAGCGCCACCACATACACCAACACGCCAAAGGCGATCAGGTAATCGAGCGGCGTTCCCGCCGCGATGGACACCAGCGCCAGCGGGGCCGCAATCAGGCCGAGGAACACCTGACTGTAGGGCCACTCACCGGCCTGCTTGGGCACCGCACCGGCCCCAAGGCCGGCAATCAGCGCCGCAAGAAAAAGGCGGAACTCCAGGCTTTCCCCGGGGGCATAGAGGAATGTCGCCACCGACCACCCCCCGCCCAGCACGATCGTTGCCCACAGGTTGATGCGACCGGCCCGGGCGAGAGCCACCTCGCCCTGCTGCCTGGCCGGATGCTTCAGGAAGTGGCGGGCGTTGAAATAAAAAGGCAGGCTCAGGGCCCCCACGGCGCCCAGCCAGACCAACGGATGCACAGCAAAGGCAAGCTCCTGCTGCATCAAGGCCAGCGCAAGCATGCCGGAGGTCACAAAATTGAGCGGGAATGAGGACAGGGAGTTGCGGTACAGCAGCATGAGCATCTGCCGCTTCGTCTCCCTCTCGACTGACATCAGGTCTTCGCTGGGCATGGTATGGCGTAACAGGGCAATCGTCGCTTGCGGCCTGACGAACCAAAGGCGCTTGGCGTCAGGGACCGCCGGATTATCCACGATCCACGGCCTCCGGTCCTGTCGCGGCCAGACGGAACAGGGCTGTAAGTCACAGCCAAACCCCTGAAAAACCGTCAAAAAAAGCCTATCATTCGCCCCCTCATGCGCATCGAAAACCTCCGCCAGCGCCTGGCCGACCTGGGCGCCAAACCCGTGCACGTCCAGCGCATCCTGCGTGCCTGGACCCACGCCCTGCCCCTTGACGCCGGCCCGACGCGGCGCGGGCCCATGCTGCCCCAGCCGGTGCTCGACGCCCTGCCGGCCATCTCGGCCGAGCTGGCCGGGCTGGCGCGCCTGCGCTCCGAACACCCGGCCGACGACGGTTCGGCGCGCCTGCTGGTCGAGCTTCCCGATGGCCAGACCATCGAAAGCGTGCTCCTGCCTCGCGACGGCCTGTGCGTGTCGAGCCAGGTGGGCTGCGCGGTGGGGTGCGTATTCTGCATGACCGGGCGCGACGGCCTGCTGCGCCAGGTGGGCAGCGCCGAGATCGTCGCCCAGGTGGTGCTGGCGCGGCAGCAACGGCCGGTTAAAAAGGTGGTTTTCATGGGCATGGGCGAACCCGCCCACAACATGGAAAACGTGATCGAAGCGATCCAGCTGCTCGGCAGCGAGGGCGGCATCGGCCACAAGAACCTGGTGTTCTCCACAGTGGGCGACCGCCGCGTCTTCGAGCGCCTGCCCGAACTGGTGGTGAAGCCGGCGCTGGCCTTGTCGCTGCACACCAGCCGCGCCGATCTGCGCGCCGAGCTGCTGCCCAAGGCGCCGCGTATCGATCCGGACGAACTCGTCGAACTCGGCGAAGCCTACGCCCGGCGCACCGGCTACCCGATCCAGTACCAATGGACGCTGATCGAAGGCGTCAATGACAGTCCGGAAGAGCTCGACGGCATCGTCCGCCTGCTGTCCGGCAAGTACGCGCTCATGAACATGATCCCGTACAACACCATCCCCGACCTGCCCTTCCGCCGCCCGGCGTGGGACAAGGCCGCCGACATCGCCCGCCAGCTGCACCGCCGCGGCATCCTTACCAAGCTGCGCAATTCGGCCGGGCAGGATGTGGACGGCGGCTGCGGCCAGTTGCGGGCGCGCACCCTCGCCGCGGAAACGCCGGTTCGCTTCGTGCGCTGAGGCGCCACCGCGGGTTCAGCCCTCCAGCAGCATCTTCTTCAGGCTCTCCGGCACGTTGGTCAGCACCAGGGTGTTGTTGGCTTCGTCGTATTGCACGGCGCCCGAACGCAGGCCGCTGCGTTCGAACTCCAGCTTCCAGTCCTCGGCGCTGGCCTTGAAGCGGATCAGCGGGCGCAGCGCGCGCTTGTCGGGCACGAAGCCGCTGGCCAGATCGAGGGCTTCGTCCTGGAGGGTGGCCTGGAGCTTTTGCGGCGCATCCGGAAACATCTCGCTGGCGACGGCGGCCAGATCCAGCGCGGCGCCGCTTTCGTGCATCTGCTCGAGCACCAGGTGGGCGCGCTCCATCAGTTCGTCGCGGGCCGGCGCTTCAAGCTGCTGGGTTTCGGCGAAGTGGGTGAGCGTTTCGACGAGCTTCTTGGTTTCCTTGAGCGCAATGACCACGTCGGTGCAGCCCAGAAAGCGCTTGAACCAGCCGGCCAGATCGCCGCGGCCTTTCAGGAAGGCGATGTAGCGCTCGGCGCCGGCCTGCCAGGCCGTGATGTCGATGCGCCCGGCCACCTGCAGGCCGGCAAAATCCAGGTGCGGGCTGTCGTGGATCGACAAGCCTTCGCCGATCACCGTGCCGAGGGTTTCCTGCAGCAGCGCCACGTACAGGCAATCTGCGCCAAACACGGTGGCGCGGGCGATCAGCACGTAGCCACCGTCGTCCACCTTGTCCTCGTCCACCCGCTGCTGCAGATGGGCCAGCATTTCGGCCGAGAAGGCCGTGAAGTCGATGCTCTCTTCGATCACATGCCGGCGCACCATGGCCGGCATCGGAAAGCTGCGCTCGTCCCGCTCGAAATGCCCGAAACCCTTGCCCGGCCGTTCGGCGAAATACCGGCACAGGCGCTCCATCAGGCGCGCGGAGGCGTCGTCGAGGGGGTTCGGCGCGGCACGCAGCTCAAGCTGCGACGGCCCCTCGGCAGCACGGATCAGGCGGTGAACGACGAGGGCGGTGAGGGTGTGCGTCGACTCGGTCATGGGGGCGTCCGGCAAATGAGGGGGCAGGATTGTCGCACGGGGCAGCGCCTCGGGCGCCGCTTAAAAGCGCATCTTCTTGCGGTTGCCCGCCAGCTGGGCCAGCTGCTCGCGGCGCACCTGGCCGGGCGAGCGGGGCTTGGCCGGCACGGTGGCCTGGGCGGCGAGTTCGGGCGGAATGTTGGCGCCCACGCCCCGCGGGCAGAAGCCGGTGGTGGCGCAGGTGCAATTGACGCAGGGCTTTTTGCTTGGGCGGGAGGTTCTGGATGTCATCGGGAGTCGGATAGCGGACAGGTTCAGGCGAGCAATACGAGCATCCAGACTACCACTGCATTCACCAGCGCCACGAAAACCGCGGCGCTGCCGATGTCCTTGGCGCGCTTGGCAAGGTGGTGGTGCTCGAGGGAAATGCGGTCGACGGCGGCCTCGACGGCGGAATTGATCAGTTCGACCAGGATCACCAGCAACACGCTGAAGATCATCAGCGCCTTGCCCACGCCGCTCACCGGCAGCCACAGGGCCAGCGGAATCAGCAGCGCGGCCAGCAGCACCTCCTGGCGGAAGGCGTCTTCGTTGCGGTAGGCGGCGGCAAGGCCGGCCATGGAGTAGTGAAAGGCGTTCCAGACGCGGACCAGGCCGGTCTTGCCTTTGAAGGGGCTCTCGTTCATGGCGGGATAAAAATCACCGAGCCTGAACGGCTCACATGACAGGCATGCAGTCGAGGCCGGCGAGGAATTCGCGCACCGCCGCGGCAAAGGCTGCGGGCTCCTCGAAGGGCAGCAGGTGGCCGGCGTCGATTTCGAGGTAGGTGGCGGCGGGCAGGCTTTCGGCCATGCGGCGCAGCACCGCGGGCGCCGCCACGGCGTCGTGACGGCCCGCCAGCACCAGCGCCGGCAGCGCCAGGCCGGGCAGCGCGGCGCGCTGGTCGAAGCCGAGCAGCGCGTGCATGGCCGCACGGTAGCTGGCCGGCGCAATCCGGCCCATCAGGTCCACGGCATCGCGCACCACCACCGGGTCGGCACCGGGGCCGACCATGGTCGGGATCAGCTCCACGGCCAGCTCGCGCATCGTGGCCCCTTCGTCGAGGGGGCCGAGACGGCGGGCCAGGAAGGCCTGTTGCAGCGGCCCGGCCGGCGCGCCGAAGGCCGGCGTGCAGCAGGCCAGCACAAGGCCGGAGATGCGTTCGGGAAAGCGCACCGCCGCCTGCAGCGCAATCATGCCGCCCATGCTGTGCCCGACCAGAACCGCCTGTTCAAGCCCGGCGGCATCGAAGAGATCGACCAGCGCGCCGGCAAAACTGTCGAAACTTACCGGTTCGACCTGCCGGCTGTTGCCGTAGCCCGGCATGTCCCAGGCCAGCCCGCGCCAGCCTGGCGGGGTGAGCAGCGGCAGGATGTCGAGCGCGCCGGCGGCGCCGCCGCTGATCCCGTGCAGGAACACCAGCGCACGTTCGCCGCGGCCGGTTTCGATCCAGTGGGGAGCGTTCATTTGGGCAGCGCCGGTGAAAGTCAGGCTAGGCGCTGGTAGGCGCCGCCCTGGAACAGCAAGGGCTTTTTGGTGACGTCGCGCTCGAAGCGGACCACTTCGCCGATGAAGATCACGTGGTCGCCGCCGGGGTGGCGGGCGTACTGGCGGCACTGGAACGAGGCACAGCAGCCGGGCAGCACAGGCACGCCATCCAGCCCTTCGGTGAAGGCCAGGCCGGCGAACTTGTCGTCGCTACGGCTGGCGAAGCGCTGGGAGATGTCCTGCTGGTCGTCGGCGAGGATGTTGATCGCGTACACTTCGGCGTTTTCGAAGATCGGCACGCTCGGCAGGTGGCCGGACAGGCTCCACACCACAAGGGGCGGCGTCAGCGACACCGAATTGAAGGAGCTGACCGTGAGGCCGATGGGCTCGCCGCTCGGCGCGCGGGCGGTGATCACCGTCACACCGGTGGGAAACATGCCCAGCGTGTCGCGAAAGGCGCGGACCGCCGGGTCGTTTTTGGGAACAGTCATGATGAAATCGGAATGGCCGACCGCATTGGCGGATCGGAAACCTGTTGGGGGGCCGGGAATTATCGCGCCGCAACAGCCCAGCGTCGAGGGGGACAGACATTGAGTACATTCGCCAGCACGCTGATCAACTGGCAGCACAGCCACGGCCGCCATGACCTGCCCTGGCAGACCCGGGATGCCTACCGGGTATGGCTGTCGGAAATCATGCTCCAGCAAACCCAGGTGGACACGGTGATTCCGTACTACGGGCGCTTTCTCGAACGCTTTCCCGACCTGCCCAGCCTGGCCGCCGCGCCGGTGGAGGACGTGCTCACCCTGTGGAGCGGCCTGGGCTACTACGCCCGGGCGCGCAACCTGCACAAGTGCGCCCAGGCGGTGATGGGCCGACACGGCGGGGTGTTTCCGGCCGATCCGGCCTTGCTGGCCGAACTGCCGGGCATCGGCCGCTCGACGGCGGCGGCGATCAGCGCCTTCAGTTATGGCACGCGGGCGGCGATCCTCGACGGCAACGTGAAGCGGGTGCTGGCCCGCGCCTTCGGCATCGAGGGCTTCCCGGGCACCAAGCCGGTGGAAAACTCCATGTGGCAACTGGCCGAGAGCCTGCTGCCGGCAAGCGACGTGGATATTTACACCCAGGCCCAGATGGATCTGGGCGCCACCGTGTGCACCCGCGGCCGCCCGGCCTGCTCCCGCTGCCCGCTGGCCACCACCTGCGTGGCCTTGAAGGACGGCCGCGTGGCCGATCTGCCCACACCCCGGCCGAAGAAAATCACCCGGCAGCGCAGCGGACGCTTCGCGGTGATCCTCGCCAACGGCACGGTGCTGCTGGAACGGCGCCCGCCAGCGGGCATCTGGGGTGGCCTGCAAAGCCTGCCCGAACTGCCCGAGGACGCCGACACCGCCGACTGGGTGAGCGCGCGCTACGGACTGACGGTGCGCGGGGTCACGCCGCTGGCCGGCTTTCGCCACGTGTTCACCCATTTCACGCTGGAGCTGCAGCCCGAAGCCGTAGAGGTGGCCGGCCCGCCGGCAGCCTGCACCGAGGCGGGCGCCGTGTGGCATCCGCTGGAGCGCCTCGAAGAGGCGGCGCTGCCGGCACCGATCCGCAAGCTGCTGGAGCAACTGGTGCGCCGGGATCTGTTCAGCCAGCCCTGAGTGGAGGGCGCGCCCCTCAGTCGATCAGCTGGTGCTGCTTGAGGAAGGCGTGAATGATCTCCAGCCGCGAAATCGTGTCATCGAGTTCGAGCAGGCGCAGGCGGGCTTCGGTGGGGATCGGCAGGATTTCGGCCAGCCGGTAGCCCACCCAGGTGGCATCGTCAAAACGATGGGGCTGGGCAAAAGCGTCGGGCCCGGCATCGGCGACAATGGCTCGGAGCAGCGGCACCGCGCCGGCGAGATGCTCGGGCACGGGCTGGGGCGGCGGTTCATCCAGCCAGCTCACGCGAGCGGTCTGGAGGCGGTCGGACTGGATCTTTCGCTCGATGATCCGGAAGCGCGGCCCGCCGCGGGTGGTGATGAACAAGAGGCCCGGCTGCGACATGTCCCAATCCACGATGGTCGCCATCGACCCGAGATCATGGGGCTGCGCCACCTCGCCCACTTCGCTGCCCTCCCGGATCAGGCACACGCCAAAGGGCGAACTGGTGCGCATGCAGCGCGCCGCCATGTCCAGGTAACGGGCCTCGAACAGCTTGAGCTGCAGCACGCCATCGGGAAACAGCACCAGGTTGAGGGGAAACAGCGGAATCTCGGCGGGCAGTTGCACGCGCTCCGCAGAGGCTACGGTCATGGCTTCGGTCCTTGGTTGATCTTTATTCATCACCCTCGCCCCAGCGGGGCATGAGGGTATGCGCCACGCCCAGTTGGTCGAGGATGCGGGCAACGACGAAATCGACAAGCTCGCCCACGCTTTTCGGGTGGTGGTAGAAGCCCGGGTTGGCCGGCAGGATCACCACGCCCATGCGCGCCAGGCGCAGCATGTTTTCCAGGTGCAGCTGCGAGAAGGGCGTCTCCCGCGGCACGATGATCAGCTTGCGGCCTTCCTTGATCGCCACGTCGGCCGCGCGCTCGATGAGGGTGCTCGCCAGCCCCGCCGCGATCGCCGCCAGCGAGCCCATGGAACACGGGCAAACCACCATCGCGTCCGGCGGATTGGAGCCCGATGCCGGCGGCGCAAACCATTCTTCGCGCCCGAACACCCGCAACTGGCCGTCGGCCGCGCCAAAGCGCGCGGCCAGCATGGCCTCGACCTCGGCCGGGCGGGCCGGCAGGGCGAGATCCATTTCCTGGCGGGCCACGATTTGCGCCACCTGCGAATACAGCAGCCACACCCGGCACCCCGCCGCCAGCAGGCATTCGACGAGCCGCAGCCCGTAAGGCATGCCGGAGGCCCCGGTCAGGGCAACGGCGATGGTTCTGGATTGCGAGGGGTGAAGACTCAAGTGTGAAGATTCCCGGTTTGAAAGCGTCAGTTGTTGATGGACCACGCAGCGGTGGGCGGCGTTCCTGCGAGCCGGGCCGGCTCAATGCCGATGCACCGCCCCGATGCCCTCGTGGGCAACGCCGTGGACATCGGCCGCGTGGTGCCCGTGACGCAGGCGCTCGTGCGCCCCTTCGTCGTGAGGAATCCACTGGCGAACCAGCGAACCGGCCAGCATGCCGACGGCGCTGGCCATCAAGCCGGCCAGTTGCGCGGGGATGAAAGGCGACTCGCCCCCGGCCAGATGCACCGCCAGCCACACCCCGATACCGCAAACAATCGACACCAGCGCCCCCTGGTTGGTGGCGCGCCGCCAGAACAGGCCGCCCAGCAGCGGGATGAAAGCGGCAACCAGGGTGATCTGGTAGGCGTTTTCAACCATCTTGAAGATGCTGGCGTCGGACACCATCGCGTACAGCGTGACCAGCACCGTGAAGCAGAAGGTTACGACACGCATCCAGAACAGCAGCTTGCGGTCGGTCAGGTGCGGCAGGGCCGGGCGCAGGATGTTCTCGGTAAAGGTGACCGACGGCGCCAGCAGCGTGGCCGAGGCGCAGCTCTTGATGGCCGACAGCAGCGCACCGAAGAACAGCACCTGCGCCACCAGCGGCGCCCGCGACAGCACCAGTTCGGGCAGGATCATCTGGGAATCGGTGTTGATCAGGCGCCCCACCATCGCCGGGTCGATCAGGGTGGCCGAGTAGGCCAGGAACATCGGCACGAAGGCGAACGCCAGGTACAGGCTGCCCCCCAGCACCGAGCCCCATACCGCGATTTTCTCGGTCTTGGCCGACTGCACGCGCTGGAAGACATCCTGCTGGGGAATGGAGCCGAGCATCATGGTGACCGCCGCGGCGATGAAAGCGATCACCTCCTTCGCGTCGGCAGCCGGAAAGAAGGCGAACTTGCCGCTGTTCAGCGCATGCCCCACCACCACGCCCACGCCGCCGGCCATGCCGCTCACCTCGTTGCCGATCCACAGCATGCCAATGACGATGATGATCATCTGCAAAAAATCGGTGACCGCCACGGCCCACATGCCGCCGAACAGGGTGTAGACGAGGATGGTGATCGAGCCGATCCACATGCCCGCCACCTGGCTGATCGCACCCGCCGACACCACATTGAAGACCAGCCCGAGGGCGGTGATCTGCGCCCCGACCCAGCCCAGGTAGGAGATCACGATGGCCAGCGTGGTGAGCACCTCGACACTGCGGCCGTAGCGCCGCTTATAGAAGTCGCCGATGGTGAGCAGGTTCATGCGGTAGAGCGGCGCCGCAAAAAACAGCCCGACCAGAATCAGGCACATGGACGAGCCGAAGGGGTCGGCCACCACCCCGCCGAGCCCTTCCTTGAGGAAGGTCGCCGGGATACCCAGCACCGCTTCGGCCCCGAACCAGGTCGCGAACACCGTTGCCGTCACCATCGAGAAGGGCAGGTGACGGCCGGCCACGGCGAAATCCCGGGTGTTGTGAACCCGCGTGGCGGCAAGGAGGCCGATGGCGACCGAGATCAGCCAGTAGGCAATGACGAACCAGAACAGCATGGGGCGAACCGGAAAAAATACGTTGGTGGATCGGCGGATTATAGGGGCAGCCGCAGCGAGGCGCGCGCCGCGCCGCACGACGCCCCATTGACCCCCGTCAAGGCCCGACCCCGGGGGGGCGCCTATAGTCCGGCCGCGTCATTCACGCCGCCCGATTGCCCATGACTTCCGCGCGCTCCATCGAACTGGTCTGCCCCGCCGGCAGCCTGCCCGCCCTTAAAACAGCCGTCGATCACGGCGCCGATTGCGTCTATCTCGGCTTCAAGGACGCCACCAACGCCCGCAATTTCAGCGGGCTCAACTTCGACGACAACGCCCTCAAAGAGGGCGTGCGCTACGCCCATGCCCGCGGCCGCAAGGTGCTGCTGGCCCTCAACACCTACCCGCAAACCGACAACTGGCAACGCTGGACGGCCGCCGTCGACCGCGCCGCCGAGTTCGGTATCGACGCGGTGATCCTCGCCGACCCCGGCCTCATGGCCTACGCCCGCAAGACGCATCCGCAACTGCGCCTGCATTTGTCCGTGCAGGGCTCGGCCACCAGCTTCGATGCGATCAACTTCTACTTTGAACACTTTGGCATTTCCCGCGCCGTGCTGCCGCGGGTGCTGTCGCTGGCCCAGGTGGAACAGGTGATTGCCAGCACGCCGGTCGAGATCGAGGTTTTCGGTTTTGGCGGGCTGTGCGTGATGGTCGAGGGGCGCTGTGCGCTGTCGGCCTTTGCCACCGGCGAATCGCCCAACTGCAACGGCGCGTGCTCGCCGGGCAAGCATGTGCGCTGGGAGCAAACCCCCAAGGGCATGGAAACCCGCCTCAACGGCATCCTGATCGACCGCTTCGCCGACGGCGAGAGGGCCGGCTACCCCACGCTGTGCAAGGGCCGCTTCGACGTGAATGGCGAAACCTATTACGCCATCGAAGAGCCCACCAGCCTCAACACCCTCGAACTGCTGCCCGAACTGGCGCGCGTGGGGGTGCGCGCCATCAAGATCGAAGGCCGCCAGCGCAGCCCAGCCTACGTGGCGCAAGTCACCAAGGTGTGGCGCGCCGCCATCGACCGCCTGCTGAACGACGCAGCGCCCTTCCGCGTCGAGCCCGCCTGGATGGCCGAACTCAACAAGGTTTCCGAAGGCCAGAGTCACACCCTCGGCGCCTACTACCGCCCCTGGAAATGAGCCGCCAACCATGAGCCACGCAAAACTCGCCCTCGGCCCCCTGCTCTATTACTGGCCGCGCCAGTCCACCCTCGCCTTCTACGCCGACATGGTCGATGCGCCGGTCGATATCGTCTATCTCGGCGAAACCGTGTGCTCCCGCCGGCACGAACTGCGCCTGTCCGACTGGCTCGACGTGGCCGACGCCTGCGCCGATGCCGGCAAGGAAGTCGTGCTGTCCAGCCAGGTGCTGGTCGAATCCGAATCCGACCTCAAGACCCTGCGCCGGATCATCAACAACGGCCGCTTTCGCGTCGAAGCCAACGACATGGGCGCGGTGCACCTTCTTACCGGCGGCGACACCCCGGCCACCGACTGGATCGCCGGCCCCACGCTCAACATCTTCAACCCAAGCACCCTCGCCCTGTTTGCCGACATGGGCGCCACCCGCTGGGTCGCCCCGCCGGAAATGTCGCGCCAGCAAATTTTTGATCTGCGCGCCGGCATCAAACGCGGGATGCAAGTCGAGATCTTTGCCCACGGCCGCCTGCCGCTGGCCCTCTCGGCCCGCTGCTTCACCGCCCGCCACTTCAACCTGCAAAAAGACACCTGCGAGTTCCGCTGCCTGGAGTTCGCCGACGGCATTCCGCTCAAGACCCGCGAAGGCGAACCCTTCCTCACCCTCAACGGCATCCAGACCCAGTCCGCCCACGTGCACACCCTGCTCGGCGACCTGCCGGCCGTGACCGCGGATGGCATCGACATCCTGCGCATCAGCCCGCAGGGCGAAAACACCGGCGACATCATCCGGCTGTTCCGCCACACGCTCGACGGCATCACCCCGCCCGCGGAGGCCCTCACGGCCGCCATCCCGCTCCTGCCCGAGGCTCCGTGCAACGGCTTCTGGCACGGCCGGCCGGGCGTCGAGCAATTCGTCACCGCCTGAACTGCGCAAGACCCGCCATGAAAATCCCCGCCTTCACCCTGCCCGCCCCCATTGCCCTGATCGGCGCCCGCCTGCCCCAGCTGCCGCCCACCCTGGCCCTCGTCGCCGGCCTCAACCTGGCCCTCGACCGCATCCTGCCCCGCGACACCCTGGAGCCGCTCACCGGCAAGCGCCTGCTGCTGAAGGTGACCGATGCCGGCTTCGCCCTGCGCTTCACCTTCACCCCGCGCGGCTTTCGCCCGCTTCTCGATACCCGGCAGCCAGACCTGACGATCTCGGCCACCACCCGCGACTACCTCGCCCTGGCCCTGCGCGAGGAAGACCCCGACACCCTGTTCTTCAGCCGGCGCCTGTTGATGGAAGGAGAGACGGACCTGGGACTGCTGGTCAAGAACACCCTGGATGCCGTGGATTGGGAGGCGCTGACGGCAAAGCTGCCCTTGTTGCGGCACGGCTGAAGGCCAAGCGCCGGGGGCGCACCCATCAACGGAAAACCCCTCCACGCCAGCCCCCGCCTCCATCCCGGCTAGAATGAGCCCCATCCCCCGCCATTCCGCCGGACGCAATGCCCCTCCACCGCCGCAGTTCTCCGCTAGCCGCCTGGTTCGCCGCCGCCATCGGCGTGCTGATCGTCTACGCCTGCCTGCACCCCTTCACCGGCTGGCGGGATCCGGGGCTGCCGGTGTTCTACTTCCTCGATTTGCCCTGGCCGCGCTACTACACGTGGGTGGATCTCACGGTCAACGTGATCGGCTTCGTGCCCTTCAGCTTCGCCCTGGTGGCCGCCCTGCCCGGACGCATGTCGCGGAACTGGGCGGTCGCCACGGCCATCATCCTCACCTTCCTGCTCAGCCTGTCGGTCGAAACCCTGCAGAACTTCCTGCCCAGCCGGGTGCCTTCAAACGTGGACGTGGGCTGCAACACCCTCGGCGGCGTGATCGGCGCGCTGGCCGGCGGCTTCTGGAGCGGACGCCTCTTCGACCCGAAGAGCGGGCTGACCCGCTGGCGCAGACGCCACATCGTGAGCGGGCAGGTGGGCGAGATCGGGCTGGTGGTGCTGGGCCTGTGGCTCCTCACGCTGCTGACGCCCGAAAGCCTGCTGTTTGCCACTGGCGATCTGCGCCGCCTGTTCGATCTGCCCACCCCGCTCCAATTCAACCCGACCCGCTTCGTGAAGGTCGAAGCCGCCATCGCCGCCAGCCAGATGCTGGCCGTGGGCCTCACCGCGCGCAGCATGATGCGCACCTGGAGCCCCTGGCCCATCGTGCTGATGGTGCTCCTCGGGCTGGGCGCCAAGACGCTCGCCTCGGCCAGCTTCTTTGCGCCGGGCGACCCGCTGCACTGGGCCACACCGGGCGGGCAGATCGGCCTTGCCGCCGGTGCCGCGCTGCTCGGCGTGTGCCTGCTGCTGCCAGCCCGCAGCCACGCCATGCTGGCCGGCATGGCGCTGCTGGTGGGCACCGCGCTGGTCAACCTGGCCCCCGAAAACCCCTTCCTGCCCAGCGACGCAGCGCTGATCCAGCAGGGCAACTTCCTCAACTTCCACGGCCTTACGCAGCTCACCGCCAGCCTATGGCCCTTCATCGCCTTCGCCTATCTGGGCCTGCTAGGTGCCAGCAACACCCGCGACCCTTACCGCGCCGCTGAAGCTGCCACGCAGCGGAACGATTGGCAGATAATCACGGTCACTTCAAGAACCGATCGCCGAGACACCCGATGAGCTACTTCAAGCACCACGTTTTCTTCTGCTGCAACCAGCGCCCCGAAGGCGACATCTCCTGCGCCAACCACGGCGCCGTCGCGCTTCAAACCTACGCCAAGGACCGCATCGCCGAACTCGACCTGCGCGGCAAGGGCCAGGTGCGCATCAACAAGGCCGGCTGCCTCGGCCGCTGCGACGAAGGCCCGGTGCTGGTGGTGTACCCCGACAACGTCTGGTACACCTTCATCGACAAGGACGACGTGGACGAGATCATCTCCGAACACCTGCAGCACGGCCGCATCGTCGAACGCCTGAAGATCTGACCATGGCCGCCACCGAAACCGCCCTCATCAACGGCCCCGACGGCCAGATCGAACTGATCATCGACACGCCGGCGCACGTCCGCGGCATCGCGCTGATCTGCCATCCGCACCCCTTGTTTCATGGCAGCAACACCAACAAGGTTGCCCACACCCTGGCCCGCGTGTTTCGCGACCTGGGCTACGCCGCGCTGCGCCCCAACTTCCGCGGCGTAGGCAAGAGCGTTGGCGAACACGATCACGGCGACGCCGAAACCGAAGACATGCTGGCCGTGATCGCCTGGGCGCAAAGCCGCTGGGGCGGCATGCCGCTGGCGCTGGGCGGTTTCTCCTTCGGCGCCTTCGTGCAGACCCGCGTGGCCGCGCGGCTGGCCGACGGCGTCACGCCGGCCCGGCGCATCGTGCTGGTGGGCACCGCCGCCGGCAGCGTGACCGGCGCGCGCAGCTACGCCACCCTGCCGGTGCCGGACGACTCGCTGATCATCCACGGTGAAGTCGACGAAACCGTCGCCCTTGCCAATGTGATGGAATGGGCCGCGCCGCAAGAGCTTCCCGTCGTCGTCGTGCCAGGTGCCGATCATTTCTTCCACGGCAAACTGCACGTCATCCGCAAGATCATCGAACGCGCCTGGAGCCCCCTATGACACGCCCTCAACGCTCACTTCGCCCGCGGCCCCCCAAGGTGGCACCATGAAACTGATCGCCTCCCTCACCAGCCCCTATGCCCGCAAGATCCGCATCGCCATCGCCGAAAAGGGCCTGACCTGCGCGCTGGAAGTGGACATCCCGTGGCTGCCGGAAACCAACGTGCCGGCCTACAACCCGCTGGGCAAGGTACCGGCGCTGGTCGCTGACGACGGCGAGGTGTGGTACGACTCGCCGGTGATCTCGCTCTACCTCGAAACCCTCGGCGGCCCGCCCCTGATGCCTGTCGACCGCATCGCCAACCTGCCGGTGCGGCAAACCGAGGCCCTGGCCGACGGCATCACCGACGCCGCCGTCACCGCCTTCCTCGAAGCCCGCCGCCCCGCCGGCCAGCAGGACGCCGACACCATCGAGCGCCAGCTCGCCAAGATCCAGCGCGGCCTCGCCGCCCTCGAAGAACGCCTCCTGCAAAGGAAGGGCTTTGGCGGCCCGCTGATCAACATTGCCGACATCGCGGTGGGCTGCACCCTCGGCTATCTCGACTTCCGCTTCGGGCACCTGCACTGGCGCACCACCCACCCGGAACTCAGCGCCTGGGCGGCCAAGCTGTTCACCCGTCCATCCTTCGCCAGCACCGTACCCCCGGCCGTCTGATGCCCCTGGAAATCAACGGCCTCGTCAAACGCTTCGGCAGCGGCGCCGACGCCCGTGAAGTCGTGCGCGGCATCGACCTGAAACTGCGCCCCGGCGAATGCTTCGCGCTGCTTGGCCCCAACGGCGCCGGCAAGACCACCACCCTGCGCTGCGCCCTCGGCCTGACCGGAGCCAGCAGCGGCAGCATCACGCTGTGCGGCCTGCCGGTGCCCGAACAGGCCCGCGAAGCCCGCGCCCGCGTGGGCGTGGTGCCCCAGCTCGACAGCCTCGACCCGGATTTCACCTGCGCCGAAAACCTCATCGTGTTCGCCGGCTATTTCGGCATCCGCGAAAGCGAAATCCGCCCGCGCATCCCGGAGCTGCTCGCCTTTGCCGGCCTCGAAGGCAAGGACAAGGCCCGCATCCAGTCGCTCTCCGGCGGCATGAAGCGGCGCCTTACGCTGGCCCGCGCGCTGGTGAACAAGCCCGAACTGCTGATCCTCGACGAGCCCACCACCGGCCTCGACCCCCAGGCCCGCCACCTGATCTGGGAACGCCTGCGCCGGCTCACCGCCGAGGGCACGACGATTCTGCTCACCACCCATTTCATGGACGAAGCCGAACGCCTCGCCAACCGCCTGGCCATTCTCGACGCCGGCCGGATTCTGGTTCAGGGCACGCCCCGGGAAGTCATCGCCGCCCACATCGAACCGCAGGTCGTCGAAGTTTTCGGCGAATGGGACAGCGCTGGCGCCGGCGCCGCAGCCTGGGCCGAAGCCCACGCCGCCACGCTCAGCAAGCGCTGCGAAATCAGCGGCGAAACCGCCTTCTGCTACACCGACGACGCCACCGCGCTGCTGGCCCACCTGGCCCGCCAGCCCGGCCTACGCACCCTGCACCGCCCAGCCAATCTGGAAGACGTTTTCCTGAAGCTGACCGGCCGCGAACTGCGCGACTGAACACCTGTGAACACGCCAGACACGCGCCCCGAACCGGCCCGCAACATTTTCTGCGCCGGCGTTAAGCCGCTCTCATGACGCCCAATCACTTCGCCCCGCCCCGCCTGTCGCTGCGCCTGTTTGCCGTGTGGCGGCGCAACTTTCTCGTCTGGCGCAAGCTCGCGCTGCCCTCCATCGTCGGCAATCTGGCCGACCCGGTGATCTACATGCTGGGCCTGGGCTACGGCCTGGGCATGCTGGTGCCCGAAGTCGAAGGCGTGTCCTACATCGCCTTTCTGGCCGGCGGAACCCTCTGCTACTCCACCATGAACGCCGCCACCTTCGAGGTGCTCTACTCGGGTTTTTCACGCATGCACGTGCAGAAAACCTGGGAGGCGATCATGAACGCGCCAATCGCCCTCGACGACATCGTGGCGGCCGAACTGGTGTGGGCGGCCAGCAAATCCTGCCTCGCCGGCACCGCCATCCTCGCGGTGATCGCGATCTTCGGCTTCACCGCTTCGCCGCTGGCCCTGGCCGCCATTCCGGTGATCTTCCTCACCGGGCTGTGCTTCGCCGCGCTCGGCCTGATCATGACCGCGCTGGCGCCGAGCTACGATTTCTTCATGTACTACTTCACCCTGTTCATCACCCCCATGACGCTGATGTCCGGCGTGTTCTTTCCTCAAAACCAGTTGCCGGACAGCGTGCGGACGATCGCCGACCTGCTCCCCCTCAGCCACGCCGTCAGCATCGTGCGGCCGCTGCTGCTCGGCCAGATGCCGCAGCAGGCCGGCCTGCACCTCGCCGTTCTGGCCATGGTCACCGTGCTGGCCTTCTGGCTGGCCCTGGCACTCACCCGGCGCCGGCTCCTCAAATGAAATCATGAGCACTCCCGAAGAAACCCTTCTCGTCATCACCAACCTGCCCGACGCCGACAGCGCCGGGCGCATCAGCCGGCTGCTGGTCGAACAGCGGCTCGCCGCCTGCGTGAACATCCTGGCGCCGTGCACCTCCGTCTATCGCTGGAACGACACGCTCGAAACCGCCACCGAGATCCCGCTGCTCATCAAGACCACCCTCGCCCGCTACCCGGCGCTGCAGGCCGCCCTCACCGCGGCCCACCCCTACGAACTTCCCGAGATCGTCGCAGTCCCTCTCCTTGAAGGCCTGCCCGCCTACCTGGCCTGGGTGGGCACCGAAACGGCAGACCGCCACCCCTGAACCCGATTCCAGATCCATCCGGGGGCCACGCCACATTGCGGCCCCAAAACTGCCGGCCATGATCCGTACGCTCCGACTCTTCGCCCTTTTCTTCGCCTTCCTGCTGGCCGCCTTCGGCGCCCATGCCGCCGGCGAACCCCTGCCCGCCGACCAGGCCTTTCGCGCCACCGCCCGCGCCATCGACGACAAAACCGTCGAGGTCCGCTTCCAGGTGGCCGACAACTACTACCTCTACCGCCACCGCTTCAGGTTCGAGGCCGACGGCATCAGCTTCGGCGAACCCGCCCTGCCCCCCGGCAAGCCCAAAAAGGACGACGCCTTCGGCGAGGTCGAGATCTACCGCGGCGAACTGGTGTTCACGCTGCCCGTCACCGCCGGCCAGCCGCCCTTCACGCTGAACCTCACCAGCCAGGGCTGCGCCGACATGGGCATCTGCTATCCGCCGCAAACCCACGCCGTGGAGGTGGCGCTGGCCAGCGCCGGCGGCGGCGAAGGCTTCCTCGCCCGCGCGCTGCGCCGGAGCGACGCCCCGCCTGCAGCGGCCAGCGCACCCGCTCCGCTGGCCGCCGACGAGCACGATGAATCCGGCCGCATCGCCAAGCTGCTGGCGGGCGGCTCCACCCTCGCCACCCTCGCCAGCTTCTTCGGCTTTGGCCTGTTGCTGGCCCTCACGCCCTGCGTGTTCCCGATGATCCCGATTCTTTCCGGAATCATCGTCGGCCACGGCCACACCATATCCAGAAGTCGCGCCTTCAGCCTGTCGACCCTCTACGTGCTGGGCATGGCCGTCACCTACGCGGCGGCCGGTGTTGCCGCCGGGCTGTCGGGCACGCTCCTGTCGGCAGCCCTGCAAAACCCCTGGGTGCTTGGCGGCTTCGCGCTGGTTTTCGTCGCGCTGTCGTTGTCGATGTTCGGCTTTTACGAGCTGCAACTGCCCACCGCGCTGCAAAGCAGACTCTCGGATAACGCCAATCACCAGAAGGGTGGCTCCCCGGCCGGCGTCGTCGCGATGGGCGCCCTGTCGGCGCTGATCGTCGGCCCCTGCGTGGCGGCACCGCTGGCCGGCGCCCTGCTCTACATCGCCAAAACTGGCAACGCAGCGCTTGGCGGCGTGGCGCTCTTTGTGATGGCCCTCGGCATGGGTGCGCCGCTGATCGCGGTCGGCGTGCTGGCGCGCAGCACCCTGCCCAAGCCGGGCCCGTGGATGGAAGGCGTCAAGCGCGCCTTCGGCGTGGCGCTGCTGGCCACCGCGGTGTGGCTCGTCGCGCCGGTGCTGCCGGGCGTCGTGAGCATGCTGGCGTGGGCCGGGCTGCTGGTCGTGTCGGCCATCTACCTCCACGCCCTCGACCCGCTGCCGCCCCATGCCAGCGGGTGGCAACGCTTCTGGAAAGGCTGGGGCGTGCTGGCGCTGATCGCCGGTGCGGCGCTTTTCCTCGGTGCCCTCGCCGGCTCCCGCGATCCGCTGCAACCGCTGGCCGTCCTGCGCGCCCAGGCCGCCACCGCGCCGGCCGCCGAAACCCGGTTCCAGCGCGTGCGCTCGGTGGAAGAACTCGACCAGATCCTGAAAACCGCCACGCGCCCGGTGATGCTCGATTTCTATGCCGACTGGTGCATCTCCTGCAAGGAGATGGAGCGCTTCACCTTTGCCGACCCGGCCGTGGCCCGGCGTCTGGAAGGCTTCCAGCTCATCCAGGCCGACGTCACCGCCAACAACGACGCCGACAAGGCGCTGCTCAAACGCTTCGGGCTGTTCGGCCCACCCGGCATCATCTTCTTCGACGCCGCCGGTGCCGAGCGCAAGAACCTGCGCATCATCGGCTTCCAGGAGGCCGAAGTTTTTGCCAAAGCGCTGGATGCGGCGCGCTGATCCGGCCCCCGCTTGACTTACCCATGTCCTATGCTTGACTACAGGCAAGACGGCTGAGATCCAGACAGGGCGAGGGGCTCCGTCGATCCGGCCTTGCAGCCAGATGAGGCCACCATGCCGGAACTCCCCGACTTCGACGACCTGTACGTCGTTTCCGATCTGCACATGGGAGGCCTGCCGGGCTTCCAGATCCTCCGCGAAACCAGGCGGCTGGCCGGTTTCATCCGCCGGCTGAGCACACAAACGCCAGACCGGCGCCTGGCGCTGGTGCTCAACGGCGACGTCATCGACACCCTCGCCGAAGATTCGGTTACCGGCTATGTGGCCATGGATAACGCGGTCAAGGTGGTGCAGGACATCATCGAGCGCGACGCCTTCCGGGAAATCTGGCTGGCCCTCGCCGAGTTCGTCAAGGCCAAGAACCGGGCCCTCGTCATCGTCATCGGCAACCATGACATCGAGCTGGCCCTGCCCGCCGTCCAGCGCATGCTGGTCGAGCGCCTGGCCGGCGGCAAGCTCGATGCCCGCGCCCGCATCGAGTTTTCCACCACCGGCGCCGGCTACGCCTGCACGGTGGGCGGCGAACCCGTCTATTGCACCCACGGCAACGAAGTCGACGCCTGGAACTACAACCGCTACGAGGATCTGGCCCGCCTCGGGCGGCGCCTCAACGTGCGCCAGCCGCTGCCCGCAGACGAATGGCACCCCAACGCCGGCACCCGCATGGTCAAGGAGGTGATGAACGAGGTCAAACGGCGCTACGCCTGGATCGACCTGCTCAAGCCCGAAGACTCCGCCGCCATCGGCACCCTGCTGGCCCTCGACCCCGCCCAGGCGCGCAAGCTCACCAGCCTGGCCTCCATCCTGCCGACCAAAATCGTCGGCGGCATGGTCAAGGACCAGCGCCTCGGCGGGCCGGACGATCCCGCCGCCGCCGCCCCCACCGGCGCCACCCTGGAACGCCTGCTCGGGCGCGACAGCAACATCATGCGGGCCGTGCTCGAAAGCCCGCCGCCGCTCGGCCCCCGGCGCGCCGACGACATGCTGCGCGATGCCGAACACGCGCTGGGCGACAGCCTTGGCGCCGGCGGCAGCGCCGACGGCACCCTCGGCACCTGGCAGTACATGTGGGACCGCGTCACCGGCTGGATCACCGGCGTCCCCCGGGAAGAAGCCCTGCGCCGGGCGCTCCTCGACTGGCTGGGCGACGACACCAGCTTCAGCCTCACCGCCACCGACGACACCAGCCGGGACATCCTCAAGGCAGTGCACTCCGACTTCCGCTTCGTGATCACCGGCCACACCCACCTGGCCCGGGCCATCGCCCTCGGCGGCGGGCGCGCCTACTTCAACTCCGGCACCTGGATTCGCCTGATCCAGCTCACCCAGGCCATGCTCGACGACAAGGCTGCCTTCAAGCGTGTCTATGACGTACTGGAGGACGGCAAGATGGCCAGCCTCGACAACGCGCAGGTCGCCGGCGGCGGCCTCGTCCTCGACCGCACCACGGCCGTACGGATTTGCCGGGAAAACGGCAGCACCCGCGGGATGCTGCTCGTGGTGAAGGGCGACGGTACCGCAACCCACGACGAAATCATCCAGCCCGAGGCCTGAACCATGAGCGACATCTGCAGCGTCAAACTCGAATTCCTGCGCCCAGGCCCGGCCCACAACCAGCTCCTGTCGCCACTCACGCCCTACGTTGCGGTATGTGGCGACGACGGCTCGGTCACGGTGAACATGCCCTTCGAACACCGCGAGCTGCTGATCCGCCTCAAGCGCCTGCGCTACGAAAACGGCGTCGATCCGGCCCGCGACGAACAACGCCAGGCCGAAGTGCGCGGCATGGGCGAAGCCATCGGCCAGGTGATCGGCCAGGTGCCCGCGCTGCTCTCGGCGCTCAGCAGCGCCCAGAGCGCCGGCGAACCGCTGGTGCATCTGCGCCTGGTGCTGTCGCCCTCCGAGCTGGGCATGGTGCCCTTCGAAATGGCGATCGCCCCCAACGCCTTTCCGGGCTCCGGCAGCGCGCTGTTCCTGCAGCCCCGCTCGCCGATCACGGTCACCCGCGAAGTGCGCCGCGGCTCACCACTCAAGCTCGACTGGAACCGCACGCCGCGCATTCTCTTCGCCTTCGCCTCGCCGCCCGGCTACGCCGAAGTGCCCGCCCAGGCCCACCTCAACGCCCTGCGCCGGGCCATTGAGCCGTGGGTTGAAATCGTCGACAAGGGCCAGACCGAAACCCGCGTCGAAAAGGTCAAGGCCATCCTCACCGTGCTGCCCGACGCCAGCCTCGAAGACATCCGCCAGGCCTGCGCCGACCAGGAATACACCCACGTGCACATCCTGGCCCACGGCACGCCCTTCAACGACGCCGGCGACCGCCGCTTCGGCGTGGCCCTGTGCGGCACCCTCGACCCGACCAGCGCCGACGTGGTGGACGGCACCCGCCTCGCCATCGCCCTGACCGCCCGCGGCAGCAGCGGCGGCACGCCCTCGGTGCCCACCTTCGTCTCCCTCGCCACCTGCGACTCGGGCAACATCGAATCGGTGCTCACCCCCGGCGGCAGCATCGCCCACGAACTGCACATGTCCGGCATCCCGTGGGTCGTCGCGTCCCAGTTTCCGCTGTGGATGCGCGCCTCGACGATGGCCGCCGAAATCCTCTACAAGGGCGTCCTCGCCGGCGAAGACCCGCGCCGCGTGCTGTTCGACCTGCGCCAGCGCCTGCGCGCCAACGCGCCCGGCACCCACGACTGGGCCAGCATCGTCGCCTATGCCACGGTACCCCCGGATTTTGCAGATCAGGTGCGGGCCTTCCTCTACAAACAAACCCGCGGCAAGGCCGAAGTGCAGTTTGGCCGGCTCGACACCCTGGCCAAGGGCGACATGACATCGCCCGAACTTGGCGACGAAATGGCCTTCTGCCACCGCAAGATCCGCGAACTGATCGACTCCTGGATCCGCGAAGCCCGGGCCAGCAACGACCCCGTGCTGGCCAGCGAGCGCCTGGGCATGAGCGGCGCCCTCGAAAAGCGCATCGCCGTGAGTTTCGAGAAGCAGCGCCGCGCCCTCGCCGACAGCAAGGCCGGCAAGGCCAGGCCCGACGAACTCCAGCGGCTCGACGACAAGATCCAGGAAGCCTATCTGAGCGCCCAGCGTTTTTATCGGCAAGCCCTGCGCAAGGCCCCCACCAACCACTGGGTGATCACCCAGTACCTGGCCCTCGAGTCCGTGCGCAACAACCGCAGTGCAGCGCCCGGCAATGCCTGGCAAGCCCCCCTGCAGCCCTGGTGGCAGGCCGCCTGCCAGATTTCCCGGTGGAGCTACGAAGCCAGCGACAGCAGCCAGTCACTCGACCGGATCTGGGCCATCGGCACCCTGCTTGAACTACTCACCCTCGGCTACGTATTCGTCCCGGGCGACTGGAACGGCGAGGAAAACCGCCACAAGGCCCGAAGCCTGGCCGACGAAATGGTGCGTCTCATCGGCGACAACCGCTTTCCGCTGGAATCCACCATTCGCCAGTTCGAGCGCTACGCCAGCGTCTGGCGCTGCGAGCAGTGGGACGAGGTCGTGACCGAGATTCTCGCCACGCTGAAAAGACAGGACTGACGCGATTGTCAACCGAGCCTGAATAATCCGCCCTGAAACCCGATATAATCGTCGACCTGATTCGAGGAGCGCTGCAAGACCGCCGGGTGCAAGGCCCGCCGTCCCAGGCTCGATGTCGGTGCCGCAGAAGACGTTTATCTGCGGCATCAGCAACTGCGCTCACCCGTCCATGCTTTGTTTTGCAAACCCGTGCCGGGCACGGGGAGACGCGGTGAGCCTGCATTGCCCAAGCCACGCGTAGTCCCTCCCGGCCACATGTTCGAGGAGTTCTCATGAACGCTGTGGCTGAAAAATTCACCGATTACGTTATTGCCGATCTCTCCCTGGCCGACTGGGGCCGCAAGGAGATTCGCATCGCCGAAACCGAAATGCCGGGCCTGATGGCCATCCGCGACGAATTTGCCGCGGCCCAGCCCCTCAAGGGCGCGCGCATCACCGGCTCGCTGCACATGACCATCCAGA
>NZ_JAOAUU010000154.1 GCF_030157465.1 Zoogloea sp. | reverse complement strand
CTGACGCAGCTTCGCTCTGAAGCACACGGGCAAGATGGGTTTGCCGGGTGCTTACAAGCGGACGAAGCTGGAGCCGAATGGATGCGATTGGCGAACGACTCGGAAGGCATTGCGCAGAACATCGACGGATTCATCCGACGCCAGAACAGGTTGGCTACGATCCGTCACAAGAGTGAAAAAGAAGGTGCCGCCGGGAACGATGGTGCGTCGATAGTGCTTGGGGAATGTCGGGTTGCGCTGAGCTAACCCGACCGGCTTGAACTGACAGGCAAGTCCCGACCCAATGCCGCCGTTGAGCTTTGAGGAAAGCTGTCGTTCAACGCCTGAATTAAGCCGCGCCGCGAAGCGGCGTCGGCTTGAATGAATTGTTAGGCCTCACCTGTGGTGCCAACTTTACCGCATCGAGTTCAGTCCAAACATGTTCCCCTCAGTATCCAGGCATAGCGTCACCCAGCCGAACTGGCCGATGGAGAATTTGGGGCGCAAGACCTTGCCGCCAGCTGCCACGACCCGTGCTTGTTGCACGGCGCAGTCGTCCACACTGAAGTAGATCAGGGTGCCGCCCGGCCCCGGTTGGGCATGGGGAGACTTGACCAGAGCGCCGGCTGCGCCGTATGCGCCCATGTCCGCGGGAAAGCTCCGCATCAAAGTCTCTCCGGTCGGATCGCCAATCGATTCCAACTTCTGCTGGAAGACGGCCTCGTAGAAGACCACAGCGCGGTCCATGTCTTCCACATATAAATCAAACCAGCCAATCGCGTTCGGCTTATTCATCGCAAGCTCCTTGTTCACGGTAAATCCGTGAGGCTAGCGGTCTTGCATTGCGCAGTCTTGTATGGATCAGACACCGAAGCGCTTGCGGTACTGCACCGGGGTGTAGCCGATGGCCTGTTTGAAGGCATGGATGAAATGGGCCTGATCGGCGTACAGATCGAGATAGTGCTTGCGGAAGGCCTGCTGCACGCGCAGGACTTTCAGCAGGTCATGCGGCGCGAAGCCAGTTTGTCGCTTGAGCATGCGTTGCAGTTGCCGGGGGGACATTTCAAGTAGCGCCGCCATATCGGCTACCGATCGGATGGCGTCAAGATTCAACAGGATGCGCGCAATGGCTGTATTCACACAGACGTAGCCATGCGTCATGCACCACCGCACCTGTTCAGCCAGCGCTGGCGCCATCTCGGTGAATTCAAGGCTCGCCAGCCGCTGAGCTGTCTGCACCAGCGGCAATGTACCTCGGTAGGGTGCGCCGACATATCTGTCCAAGATGTCGTTGCGATCCCCCTGCCATACCCCTGGATAGAACTGCACGCCCACGTAGTGGAACGATGTGCCGAGATTGAGTGTCGTGGCCTCGGTATGCAGTGCGGTGACTCCGGCGATCTCGGTGTCGGCCAGGTTGAACAAGAGGTTCACACAAGCATCGGGTAGTGCGTGATAGAGAAAATCCTCGGGCAACGTGGCAAGCGTCCGAAGCTCCCAGAAGCAGTGAACCACGTTGGACAGATCGTCGGTGGGGGGGAGCTCGGTATAGCGCACAGCAGGTCCATGAACCGAGAATCCGTCGGGAGTTGGGAAATACATGGGCGATCAGTCGCGCGAAGTTTCGGTGGCGAGGCCTAACGTGGAGCTAACCCGACTGCGCGGCTTTTTGCGCAGGTCGGGTTGAGCGTAGTGTTAGGCTCAGGCACGGAGGGACGATATTGCACACGGCAATTCCAAAATGCTATGGTGGGTGTGCTCTATATGTCGATTATTCGGGCAAATGGCAGACCGCTTCAATGTTGTTGCCCTCAGGGTCAATGACAAATGCTCCATAGTAGTTTGCATGATAGTCAGGACGTAGGCCAGGAGCTCCATTGTCTTTTCCGCCAGCGGCAATGGCTGCTTTGTAGAAGGCATGTACTTGCGCACGATTTTTTGCGCGCCATGCGAGGTGGCAACCAGATGTTGTGGTTGGACCGCCATACGGCGAAGGCCCGTCGATGAACCACACATCGGCCTTTTTGCCGTCAGGCTCAGATGCGTCTGGGTAGGCCAGACCAAGCATGTTTGAACCGTAATTGCCTTCGAAGCATACGCTGTAACCCAGCGGTGCCAGGGCTGCGCTGTAAAACGCTTTGGCCCGAGAAATATTAGTCACGCGAAATGTCATGTGGTCAAGCATGCGGGGAGTCCTAAAGTTGGTTTGGTGTGCAAGATGGCACCCCATAACTGTATGTGCATACAGTGAACTTTGCAAGTAGCCTAACGTTCGAGCTAAGCTGGCGCCAACGGTGTGACGCGCTGGCCGGCAAGCGAAAAATGGGCCGAAGGCCCTGCGCTTGCCGGCCAGCGTGGCACGCCGTTGGTGCTCAGCTTGAGCGAGGGGTTAGGCAGCGCTACTTCTTCTTTGCATGTGTCACGAGCGCCAAAACAAACTCATTGATCTTCTCAGTTGGAATTTTTGCGGACAATGACAAAATGGTTGTTAAATCGCCGTTGACATTTGAAAATTGTGCTGAGATTACTTTTGGGGACAGCGCTGAATATTCCTCTGGGATTGCTGCAACAAGCGTGGCCGGGTCAATACTTTTGTCAATAATTGCTTTCAGTTTCGAATCGATGTCGAACCCGAAGAGCCATGCAAGAGTTTGAGCAACTGAAGCTATCGATCCATTCAAGTTTGTACTTGGCTTCTCGATAACGGCGCTTACTGAATTATCTGCGAGTATTTTCAGAGAAATCGGGATGCTTGTGTCGAAGGACTGAGACAAGGTTCTAGTCTTCAGTGGACTGCCGGGAGAAGTTTCAATCACAGGCACCTTCGTCTTGAAGAATCCAATCTGCTTTACCTTCCAAACCAGCTTTGTTGCGGGAATGGGATTCTCGAAGCAACTCCAGACCTCAACACTACCGCCCAGCTTGATTACGGCCTTGGCACCATCGGAATCGAGCGCGCGTCGCCCGATATTTGGAACAATATTGTCAGGTTTATAGCTCTTGCAGTTGTCTCGGTTGTAGTCAAGTTTGTCGATCAGGGTCGGAAATTTCGCTTGGGCATCTTTCAGGTTGCCGATGACTCTCGCATCCAAATAAATTCCGTCTGGCTTTGTAATAACTCGAAAGTACGTTGAAACTTCAGTTGTAACTGTCGTGCCAAGTGCGTCCACCGCAATTGGTACGGGGCCAACAAGTACCTCATCATTGGCTGGCTGAGCGTTTGCTGTAAATCCGGCAGTTGCGGCGATTGCTGCGAATAATATTGCTTGAAAACTCTTCACTCTTCCTCCCTGGAAACCTCATCGGATTGATGAGTCGGTTGCGGCGTCAGCGTGTTCAGGACAGCTGGGGCGCCAAGACTGTTGATTGCGCTGCCTAACTTTGTTTTAGGGCGACTGCCCTGCTGTGTAACATCGGCGCTGCTCCGTAACATCGAACACCGACCTGCGTCGTAATGCGCTTGCCGCCTGAATGTACGAGGCATAGACTGTACAAAATAACAGTCATAACAAGCCATGAAAACCAGCACTGCACCGTTACCGCCGCTGCGCTCGGTCAAGGTTCTCGACCAGTTGCGTGAGCGCATACGCTACCTGCATTACAGCTTACGAACCGAACAGGCTTATGTCCACTGGGTTCGTGCCTTCATCCGTTTCCACGGTTTGCGTCACCCTGCAACCTTGGGCAGCAGCGAAGTCGAGGCATTTCTGTCCTGGCTGGCGAACGAGCGCAAGGTTTCGGCATCCACGCATCGTCAGGCATTGGCGGCCTTGCTGTTCTTCTATGGCAAGGTGCTGTGCGCAAATCTGCCCTGGCTTCAAGAGATCGGAAGACCGCGGCCGTCACGCCGTTTGCCGGTCGTGCTGACCCCGGATGAGGTGGTTCGCATCCTCGGTTTTTTGGAAGGCGAGCATCGTTTGTTCGCCCAGCTTCTTTATGGAACAGGCATGCGGATCAGCGAGGGCCTGCAACTGCGGGTCAAGGATCTGGATTTCGATCACGGCACGATCATCGTGCGGGAGGGCAAGGGCTCCAAGGATCGGGCACTGATGTTGCCCGAGAGCCTGGCGCACGGCCTGCGCGAGCAGGTGGCGCGTGCACGGGCATGGTGGCTGCAGGACCAGGCGGACAGCCGCAGTGGCGTTGCGCTTCCCGATGCCCTTGAGCGGAAGTATCCGCGCGCCGGGCATTCTTGGCCGTGGTTCTGGGTTTTTGCGCAGCACACGCATTCGACCGACCCACGGAGCGGTGTCGTGCGTCGCCATCACATGTATGACCAGACCTTTCAGCGCGCCTTCAAACGTGCCGTAGAACAAGCAGGTGTCGCGAAGCCAGCCACACCGCATACCCTGCGCCACTCGTTCGCGACGGCCTTGCTCCGCAGTGGTTACGACATTCGAACCGTGCAGGACCTGCTCGGCCATTCCGACGTCTCCACGACGATGATTTACACGCATGTGCTGAAAGTTGGCGGTGCCGGAGTGCGATCACCTCTTGACACGCTGCCGCCCCTTTAGCGAAAGCTAGGGCGGCGCAAGTCAATCCTGGTGAATTCACCACCCCTGCCCGAAGGCCATCGGGGCCGGATAGAACGGCCGGTTTCGGAATCTGCTCCCTGTGTCCGCTCCTGGCCGAATGCTGCCCGCGCTTGAGTGCCTCTTGCATGCATCCGCGATGCCATTCTCAGCGCACGGATGGAAGAGTGCCCAGCCTGACGTTGGCGCAGACGATGGTGACGACGGCGCATTCGATGGCGGCAGCCCATCGAATGCGCCGGTCTCCAAATGATGGGAAAAGCTACCGTGCCAGGCCGCCCGCTGGGTGGGCCGCCCGGCCCCGGGCTGCAGCCTGCGCCGGGGCCGGCAGTGTTCCGCCCACCCCGGCATTTCGGCCTTAAAACCCCTCGTCCGCCATCTCCAGCAGCAGCGAGTTATCCGCCTGCACCGTTGCCAGCAGGCCGCTGCTGCGGGTCAGGATGTGATCGGCGTAGAACTTCGCCGAGGCGATCTTGCTCTTGTAGAACGGGTCGTCGCTGCCGCCGGCGATGGCGGTGACTGCCTTGTGTGCGGCCTTGCCCATCAGCCAGCCGCCGGCCACTGTGGCGAACAGCTTGAGGAAGGGTTCGGCCACCACCAGGCCGGCGGCGGGCTGGGTGGCCATTTTTTCCAGCAGCGCCGCGGTGGCGGCTTCCAGGTCGGCGAGGCCGTTGCCGATGCGGGTGCCGATGGCGGCCAGCGTGGCGTTGCCGGAATCCACCAGGGCCGCCGCATCCGCGCGCATGTCGGCCACCAGGGCGGCGAGCACCTTGCCGCCGTCGCGGGCGATCTTGCGGCCGGCGAGGTCGGCGGCCTGGATGGCGGTGGTGCCTTCGTAGATCGGGGTGATGCGGGCGTCGCGCATGTATTGGGAGATGCCGGTTTCCTCGACGAAGCCCATGCCGCCGAAGATCTGGATCGCCAGCGAGGTGAGTTCCACCGAGCTTTCGGTGCTCCAGCCCTTGAGCACCGGGGTCAGCAGTTCAACGCGGCGGTGGGCGCTGTCGCGCTCGTCGGGGTCTTGCGACTGGTGGGCAATATCTTGCAGCGCGGCGATGGTGTAGGCCAGGGCGCGGATGGCTTCGGTGTGGCTTTGCTGGGTCATCAGCAGGCGGCGCACGTCCGGGTGGCGGACGATGGCGACGCGCTCGCCGGTTTTTTGCGTCATGTCGGTGCCCTGGACGCGGTCCTTGGCGTATTCCGAGGCCAGCTGCCAGGCGCGCTGGGCAACGCCGAGGCCTTCGGTGCCCACCGACAGGCGGGCCGAGTTCATCATCACGAACATGATTTCGAGGCCGCGCCCGAGCTGGCCGATGAGGTAGCCGGTGGAGCCGCCATGGTCGCCGTGGACCAGCGTGGTGGTGGGGCTGCCGTGCACGCCGAGCTTGTGTTCGATGGACGTGCAATACACGTCGTTGTGCTCGCCGGGCTTGCCGCTTTCGTCGAGGATGAACTTTGGCACCAGGAACAGCGACAGGCCCTTGACGCCGGCCGGGGCGTCGGGCGTGCGGGCCAGCACGAGGTGCACGATGTTGGCGGCCATGTCGTGGTCGCCGTAGGTGATGAAGATTTTCTGGCCGCTGATGCGGAAGCTGCCGTCGGCCTGGGGCACCGCGCGGCAGGCGATGGCGGCCAGGTCGGAGCCGGCCTGGGGCTCGGTGATGTTCATGGTGCCGGTCCATTCGCCCGACACGAGCTTGGGCAGCCAGGTGTCCTTGAGTTCGTCGGAGCCGGCGATCATCAGTGCCTCGATGGCGCCGTGGGTGAGGGTGATGACGTGGGAGAAGGACAGGTTGGCCGACTTCCACATTTCGCTCACGGCCACCGCCAGGAGGCGCGGCAGGCCCTGGCCGCCGTGATCGGGCGGGCAGGGCAGGGCCATCCAGCCGCCTTCGGCGAACTGCTTGTAGGCGTCGGCAAAGCCGGCGGCGGTGCGCACTTCGCCCTTGCCGTCGGCGCCGGCCAGCCAGCGCGCGCCGTCCCGGTCGCCCACCGGGTTGAGGGGCGACAGGATGTCGCCGGCGAAGCGCGAGGCTTCTTCGAGCACCGCGTCGATCAGGTCGGCGTCGCAGTCGGCGTAGCCGGGCAGGGCGCAAATTTTGTGGCTTTCGACCAGCTCATGAATGACGAAGCGCATGTCGCGCAGGGGGGCTTGGTAGTTGGACATAGTCTCCTCCTTAAATATCAAATAAGATCTCTTGCGTTGCGGGTGTATTGTAAAGTATATTTTCTCTGCGGTTCAAAATCTCATATCTGATACACGCCCGGCCCAAGAGCCGGCACACTTCCAACTGGAGGAGACACGATGAAAACCCAACGCATGCTGCCCGCCCTGATCCTGGCCACCCTGTCCGGCATGGCCCAGGCCGATATCAATATCGGCGTTTCCGTGTCGGCTACCGGCCCCGCGGCGTCCCTCGGCATTCCTGAAAAAAACACCTTCGCGATCCTGCCGACCAGCATCGCCGGCGAGAAGATCAACTACATCGTGCTCGATGACGGCACCGATCCCGGCCAGGCCACCAAGAACGCCCGCAAGCTGGTAACCGAAGACAAGGTGGATGTGCTGGTGGGTTCGTCCTCCACCCCGGCCTGCGCGGCCATGGCCGAAGTGGCCAACGAAACCGCCACGCCGCAGGTTGCGATGTGCCCGGTGGATCTGCCGGCGGCCAAGAACCAGTGGGTCTTTCGCGCACCGCAGCACAACTCGCTGATGGCCAAGGCGCTGGTCGGCCACATGCAGCAAAGCGGCGTCAAGACCCTCGGCTTCATCGGCTTCAACGACCCGTACGGCGAAGTGTGGCTGAAGGAAATCACCGCCGCGGCCGAAGCCGCCGGCATCAAGCTGGTGGCTGTCGAGCGCTATAACCGCGTGGATACCTCGGTGAGCGGCCAGGTGCTCAAGGTGGTTGCGGCCAAGCCCGACGCGGTGATGATCGCCGGTTCCGGCACCCCGGCTGCGCTGCCCCACACCACGCTGTTCGAGCGCGGCTACAAGGGCCAGATCTATCAAACCCACGCCGCGGCCAACAAAGAGTTCCTGAAGGTGGGCGGCAAGGCGGTTGAAGGCGGCATCCTGCCGATCGGCCCGGTTGCGGTGGCCAGCCAGCTGCCCGATTCGCACCCGTCGAAGAAGCCGGCGCTGGAATACATCAAGCTCTACGAGGCCAAGTACGGTGCCGGCAGCGTGTCGTCCTTCGGCGCTTACGCCTTTGATGCCTACAAGCTGATCGAGAAGGCTGTTCCCTCGGCGCTCAAGGCCGGCAAGCCGGGCACGCCCGCTTTCCGCAAGGGCCTGCGTGACGCCATCGAAGCCGAGCGTGAAGTGGCCGGTGCCCACGGCGTGTTCAACATGAGCGCCAACGACCACTTCGGCCTCGACGAGCGTGCCCGCGTGCTGGTGCGCGTGCAGGGCGGCGACTGGAAGATTCTTCCTTCCAAGTAAGGAGCGCGGACGATGACTACGATCATTCGTGATCCCGCCAAGCTGTTCGCCCCGGCCACCGTGCTGGTGGAGCACCGCGCCGACGGCAGCCGCGTGCTGCGCTCGCCGATGCCCCTCGGGGCGGTTCCCGACAAACTGGGCCAGAGCCTCGAGCGCTGGGCCGCGGAGGCGCCCGAGCGCACCTTCATGGCCGAGCGCGGCGCCAACGGCGAGTGGGTTCGCCTGAGCTACGCCGAAACCCTGGTCCGCGTGCGTGCCGTGGGCACCTGGCTGCTGGGCCAGAACCTGTCGGTGAATCGGCCGGTGGTGGTGCTGTCCGACAACAGCGTCGAGCACGCGGTGCTGATGCTGGCCGCGATGCACGTGGGTGTGCCGGTGTCGGCGATCTCCCAGGCCTACTCGCTGGTGTCCAAGGATTTTGCCAAGCTCAAGAGCAACATCGAGCACATCACGCCGGGCGTGATCTTCGTCGAGAACCACGCCCGCTTTGCGCCGGCGCTGGCCGCCATCGCCCCGCTGCATGACGGCGTGGTGGTGGCCGGCAGTGCGGGCGGCGCGGGGGAGGGCGCGGTGCCTTTCTCGACGCTGCTCGAGCGTACCGACGCAGCGGCCGTGGATGCGGCCTATGCCGCCGTGAATGGCGACACCATCGCCAAGTTCCTGTTTACGTCCGGTTCGGTTGGCGCGCCCAAGGCGGTGATCAACACCCAGCACATGATCTGCTCCAACCAGCAGGCCAAGGCGCAGATCTGGCCCTTCCTCGAACAGAACCCGCCGGTGGTGGTGGACTGGCTGCCGTGGAGCCATACCTTCGGCAGCAACCACAACTTCAACATGGTGCTGCGTAACGGCGGCACGATGTATCTCGACACCGGCAAGCCGGCGCCGGGCGCCTTCGAAACCAGTCTCAAGAACCTGCGCGACATTTCGCCCACCATTTATCTCAACGTGCCGCGCGGCTTCGACATGCTGGTGTCGGCGCTGCACGAGGATGTGTCCCTGCGTGAGGCTTTCTTCAAGAACCTGCAGGTCATCTTCTACGCCGCTGCCGCGCTGCCGCAGCACTTGTACGACGAGATCAACCGCCTGTCGATGGAAACCCTCGGCGTGCATGTGCCGCTGGTTTCCGGCTGGGGCTCCACCGAAACCGCGCCGCTGTGCACCGACAGCCACTTTGCGCCGGAGCGCTCGGGCGTGATCGGCATCCCGATTCCGGGCACCGAACTCAAGCTGGTGCCTTCGGCCGACAAGATGGAAGTGCGCGTGCGCGGCCACAACGTGATGCCCGGCTACTGGAAGCTGCCCGAGCTTTCAAAGGCGGCGTTCGACGAAGAAGGCTTCTACCAGATCGGTGATGCGGTCGAGTTCGTCGATAGCGCCCGCCCGCAAAAGGGGCTGCTGTTCGACGGCCGCGTGGGCGAAGACTTCAAGCTCGTCACCGGCACCTGGGTGCACGTGGGCAGCCTGCGCATGAAAGGCCTCGATGCCCTGGTGCCCATGGCCCAGGACATCGTCGTCACCGGCCACAACGGCGACGAGATCGGTTTTCTGATCTTTCCGAACGTGCCCGAGCTGCGCAAGCTGTCGGCCAACCTGCCGGCCGATGCGCCTGTCGAGGTGCTGCTGCGCCAGCCCTCGGTGCGCGCCATGGTGGCCCGCGGCCTCGCCACGCTCAAGAAGAGCGGCGGCGGCTCCGCCGGCTACGCGGCACGGGCCATGGTTCTGGTCGAGCCGCCCTCCATCGACGCCGGCGAGATTACCGACAAGGGCTACATCAACCAGCGCCTGGTGCTCACGCGCCGCGCCGACCTGGTGATGCGACTCCATTCCGAGCAGCCGGACGAGGACGTGATCCTGCTGCCGGCCGGCAAGGCCTGACAAGGGGACCGCGCGGGAATGGAGAACAGCACTCGCTCCCGCGCCCCAAAACAACAAGGAAGAAACATGAACTACGAAAACATCCTGGTCAGCATCGAGAACAGCATTGCCCACATCCGGCTCAACCGTCCGGCCAAGCGCAATGCCGTGAATAACGGCCTCCTGCAGGACATCGAAGCCTGCTTCGACAGCCTCGGCAGTGATGCCACGGTGGTGGTGATTTCCGGCGAAGGCGCGCACTTTTCGGCCGGCCTCGATCTGTCCGAGCACCAGATCCGCTCGCCCTTCGAAGTGCTGCAGCACTCCCAGTGGTGGCACAAGGTTTTCCAGAAGATCCAGTTCGGCGGCCGTCCGGTGGTGTCGGCGCTGCAGGGCGCGGTGGTGGGCGGCGGTCTTGAGCTGGCCACCAGCACTCACGTGCGGGTTGCCGACACGAGCGCCTTCTTCCAGTTGCCGGAAGGCCAGCGCGGCATCTTTGTCGGCGGCGGCGCCTCGGTGCGCGTCGGCAAGATCATCGGCCCCGACCGCATGACCGAAATGATGCTCACCGGCCGCCGCTACAGCGCCGAAGACGGCTACCGCCTCGGTCTGTCGCACTACCTCGTCGAAGAGGGCAAGGCCCTGGAAGAAGCCATGAAGCTGGCGGCCCAGATCGCCACCAATGCGCCGCTGTCCAACTGGGCGTCGATCACCGCGGTGGCCAACATCGGCGACATGTCGATGGCCAACGGCCTTTACACCGAATCCCTGGCCGCCGCGATTGCCCAGAGCAGCGACGAAGCCAACCGTCGCATGCAGGACTTCCTGAACCGCAAGAAGGGCTGAGAACATGGCTTACGAAGAATTCACCAACAGCGCACTGGTTACCCGCTACGACGACGTCTACCTGGTGGCCGGCGCCCGCACCCCGTTTGCCGATTACAACGGCGTGCTGCGCGATGTAAACCCGATCGACATGGGCATCTTTGCCGCCCGCGCGCTGTTTGAACGCAGCGGCATTCCGGCCTCCGAGGTGCAGTCGGTGGTGGGCGGCAACATGGCCCAGGCCGGTTTCGACGCCTACTACCTGCCGCGTCACATCGGCCTGTATTCCGGCGTGCCGGCAACGGCCCCGGCCATGCTGGCCACGCGCATCTGCGGCACCGGTTTCGAAACGATCCTGCAGGCGGCCAACCAGATCGCCCTGGGCAGCGCCCAGGTGGTGCTGGCGGTGGGCGCCGAATCCATGTCGCGCAACCCGGTGGCGGCCTACACGCACCGGGCGGGCTTTCGCATGGGGCAGATCGAGTTTCGCGATTTTTTGTGGGAAGCCTTCACCGACCCGGCGACCCGCCAGGGCATGGGCAACACCGCCGAAAACGTTGCCGTGAAGTACGGCATCACCCGTGAAGACGTGGATGCCTACGCCGCCCAGAGCTTTGCCCGCGCCAACGCCGCGTGGGATGGCGGCTACTTCGACGACGAAGTGGTGGCGGTGACCAGCGCCGAGTTTGCCCTGGAGGGCTACCAGAGCCGCTTTCTCAAGCTTGCCGATCGGCAGCAGTCTTTCGGGCGCGACGAGCACGTCAAGCCGACCAGCCTCGAAACCCTGCAAAAGCTCAAGCCCGCCTTCAAGGGCGTGCAGACCGGCGGCAACAGCTCGGCCATCGTCGATGGCGGCGCTGCGGTGCTGGTGGCATCCGGCGAATACGTGCGCGCCCACGGCCTCAAGCCGCTGGCCCGCATCGTTGGCGGAGCCTCGGCCGGCGTGCCGCCCGAGATCATGGGCATGGGCCCGGCGCCGGCGATCCGCGCGGTGCTGGCCAAGGCCGGCCTGAGCCTGGCCGATGTCGGCCGCGTCGAGATCAACGAAGCCTTTGGCGCCCAGTACCTCGGCTGCGAACGCGAACTCGGCCTCGACCGTGAGCGCGCCAACACCCGCGGCGGCGCCATCGCCATCGGTCACCCGCTGGGTGCCTCCGGCATGCGCCTGACGCACACCGTGTCGCGCCAGCTCTCGCTGGACGACCAGCAGTTCGGCATCGCGTCGGCCTGCGTCGGCGGCGGCCAGGGTATGGCGATTCTCGTCGAGCGCGCCTGATACACGGTAGGGGCGACTTCAGTCGCCCGCGGAGACGGATCAACGGCTTGCCTGTGATTCAACGCGCGGATGGGTGACTGAAGTCGCCCCTGCACAGGCACAACAACGCAGCTTGGGTAGGTCGGGTTAGCGCAGCGTAACCCGACATCGGACGTGTCCATCGATGTTCATGTTGGTGTCGGGTTACGCCCTGCGGGCTAACCCGACCTACATGGCTCTGGCATTTTCACAGAATTCATTCGCCCAGAACAAACAGCGACTGGGCCGGCCTCGAGCCGGCCATCAGAAGGAGACAGAAAATGCACATTCAGGATTCCACCTTCATCGTCACCGGCGGCGCTTCGGGCCTCGGTGAAGCCACCGTTCGCGCCCTGCATGCCGGCGGCGCCAATGTCGTCATCGCCGACGTGGGCGTTGAAAAGGGCGAGCAGCTCGCCGCCGAACTCGGCGCGCGCGTGGCTTTTGCCAAGACCGACATCACCAGCGAGGCCGACGGTCAGGCGGCGGTCGATCTGGCCGTGCGCCAGTTTGGCGGCCTGCAGGGCCTGATCAACTGCGCCGGCGTCGGCCCGGCCTGGAAGGTGCTTGGCAAGGACGGCCCGCACCCGCTGGAGGCTTTCGTGCGCACCGTGAATATCAACCTGGTGGGCGCCTTCAACATGATCCGGCTGGCCGCCGTGGCCATGGCCACCGGCAGCCCCAACGCCGACGGCGAGCGCGGCGTGATCGTCAATACCGCCTCGGTGGCGGCCTTTGAGGGCCAGGTCGGACAAGCGGCCTACGCGGCCTCCAAGGCCGGCGTGGTCGGCATGACCCTGCCCATCGCCCGCGAACTGGCGCGTTCCGGCATCCGCGTGAATGCCATTGCGCCGGGCCTGTTCCTGACCCCGATGATGGAAGCCCTGCCGCAGGACGTGCAGGATTCGCTCGGCAAGGCGACGCCCTTCCCGCCGCGCCTCGGCCGTCCGGCCGAGTTTGCCGCGCTGGTGCGCTCCATCGTCGAGAACGTCATGCTCAACGGCGAAGTCATCCGCCTCGACGGCGCCGTGCGCCTGTCGGCCAAGTAAGCGGAGCTGACGATGCCAAGAGTTATCAAAGCAGGCGACGTGGGCCACCTGGTCAAGAACGGCGCCACGGTTTATTGCACCGGCATGGGCCTTGCCGGCTTTGCCGAAGAGGCGGTGCTGGCGATCCGCGAATCCTTCGAGGCCACCGGTCACCCGCGGGATCTCACGCTGTATCACGCCACCGGCGTGGGCAACGGCAAGGATCGCGGCGTGCATCACTTTGCCCGTGAAGGCCTGCTCAAGCGCATCGTCGGCGGCCACTTCGGCGTTGGCGGGCCGGAGCTGATGCGCCTGATCATGGAAAACAAGATCGAGGCCTACAACCTGCCCCAGGGCGTGCTGGTGCAACTGCCCAAGCAGATCGCCGGCCGGCGTCCGGGGTTCATGACCAAGGTGGGCCTGGAAACCTTTGTCGATCCGCGCATCGAAGGCGCCAAGGTGAATGCCGCGGCCACCGAGGATCTGGTCGAGGTGGTGCACCTGGACGGCGAGGAGTGGCTGTATTTCCGCAATCCCAAGGTGGATGTGGCGCTGCTGCGCGGTTCGTTCGCCGACGAAAACGGCAACGTGTCGATGGCCCGCGAAGGCGTGCTGCTGGAATCGCTGTCCATCGCCCAGGCGGCGCGGGCCAGCGGCGGCATCGTGATCGTGCAGGTTGAACACATCGTCAAGAACGGCACGCTGCACCCCAAGGACGTGAAGATTCCCGGCATCCTCGTGGATTACCTGCTGATCGGCCGCCCGGAAAACCATCTGCAAACGATGGGCACCTACTTCAACCCGGTCTACGCCGGCGACATCAAGGTGCCGACCCGCGCCATGCAGGCGCTGCCCCTCGACGAGCGCAAGATCATCGCCCGTCGGGCCGCGATGGAGCTCAAGTCCGGCGCGGTGGTGAACCTGGGCATCGGCATGCCGGAAGGCCTGGCGTCGATCGCCGCCGAGGAGAAAATCGAGCACCTGATGGCGCTGACGCTGGAAACCGGCCCCATCGGCGGCGTACCGGCGGCGGGCCTCGATTTTGGCCATGCATCGAACGCCGAAGCGGTGATCGAGCAGCCGGCCCAGTTCGACTTCTACGACGGCGGCGGCATCGACGTGGCCTTCCTGGGCCTGGCCCAGACCGACGGCCACGGCAACGTCAACGTGAGCAAGTTCAGCGGGCGTCCGGTGGGCTGCGGCGGCTTCATCAACATCACCCAGAACGCCAAGAAGGTGGTTTTTTGCGGAACCTTCACCGCTGGCGGGCTGGAAATCGCCGTCGATGGCGGTCGCCTCAAGATCGTCAAGGAAGGCAAGAGCCGCAAGTTCCTCGAGCACGTCGAGCAGATCACCTTCAGCGGCCACTACGCGGCCAGTATCGGCCAGGCCGTGCTTTACGTGACCGAGCGGGCGGTGTTCCGGCTGACCGCCGAAGGCATCGAGCTGCTGGAAGTGGCGCCGGGCATCGACATCGAGCGTGACATCGTGGCCCACATGGCTTTCCCGCCGCTGATGCGCGACGTGCAGTTGATGGAAGGCGGCTTGTTCCAGCCCGAGTGGGGCCAGCTGGCCACGCTGATGGGTGCGCGCTGACATGGGTGGCGCCGCGCTTGAAGGCGGCGTCCGCCGCAGTCATGTGATGCGCTACCGGATCGCCTTCGTCGATTGCGATCCGGCGCAGATCGTGCATTTCTCGAACTACTTCCGCTGGTTCGACACGTCGAGCCGGGAGTTTTTCACCGCCTGCGGCGTGCCCAGCTGGCGCGACACCGAGCGGATGTCCGGCATCATCGGCACGCCGCTGGTCGACGCCCAGGCCAGCTTTCGCAACCCCGCCACCTACGGCGAGGATATCGAGATCGAAACCTGGGTCGAGCAGTGGAATACCAAAAGCTTCGTCATGCGCCACGTGGCCCGGCGTGGTGACACCCTGATCGCCGAGGGGCGCGACATCCGAGTCTTTGCCAAGCGCGATGCGGCTGATCCGCTGCGCATCCGGGCGGTGGAGATTCCGGCGGAGTACCGGGAAATGTGCGGGTAAGGCGCCTGCCGTGCCCGAAATGGCGGGCTTGATGGGGGTCAATGCGCCGGCCGGGGCGTCGGGTAGGCTGCGGCCAGATCTGTGACTGCAGTGGATTGCCCCAAATGGCCAAGAAGTTTCCCCTCAACCCGCCGCACCCCGAGCGCATCTGCTGGGGCTGCGACAAGTATTGCGCGGCGGACGCGCTGGCCTGCGGCAACGGTTCGGGGCGCACCCTGCATCCGGCCGAGATGATCGGCGAGGATTGGTACACCTTCGGTGACTGGGGCCTCGAGCTGGAGGCCGAACCCGGCAAGCCGAAGTAACCGCAGCACACGCGCCTGCGACGAGCCGCCTGCCTCAGGCCTGGAATCCCGCTGCGAGGGCCCGGGTGATGTCGGCGGCGCCGGCTTCCAGGCAGGCGCTGGCATTCTGCCCGGCCCACAGGGGCGAGAATTCGTCCGAGCCCATGGCTTCGGCCTGGGTGCGCAGCGGCGTGATGGCCGCTGTCGCCAGGGGAAATTCCGGTGCTTTGTTTGAAATGGGCCCCAGTTCGCGAATGATCCGATTGACGATGCCGCGGGCCGGCCGACCGGTGAACAGATTGGTCAGCGCGGTATGCGCGGCTGCCCGGCTCTTCAGCGCGGCGCGATGGACGGCGCTGGTGGTCGCCTCCAAGGCCAGCAGGTAGGCCGTGCCCGCCTGGACACCGGCGGCCCCGAGCGCCATTGCCGCGGCAACGCCGCGTGCGTCGGCAATGCCGCCGGCCGCAATGACCGGCACTTTTACCCGGCGGACAATTTGCGGCACCAGGGCGATGCTGCCCATTTGTGTCGTCAGATCATCGTTCAGGAACATGCCCCGGTGGCCGCCGGCCTCCAGTCCCTGGGCGATGATGGCGTCGACTCCGTGATCTTCGAGCCAGATCGCTTCGTCCACCGTGGTGGCCGACGAGAGGATTTTTGCGCCCCAGTCTTTGGCCCGCTGCATGAGCTCGGTTGAGGGCAGCCCGAAGTGAAAGCTGATCACGGGCGGCCTGAATTCTTCGAGGATGTCGGCCGCCGCACTGCTGAACGGCGCACGTGCCGCTGCGGGGGATAGATCCTGCGGATCAATGTTGAGCGCCTGATAGTAGGGGCGCAGCGCCTGGCGCCAGGCAGCTTCCCGGGCGGGATCGGCTGCGGGCGGGGTGTGGCAGAAGAAATTGACGTTGTAGGGCCGGGTGGTGTGCTGGCGTATGGTTTCGAGTTCGCTGCGCAGGCTTTGTGGCGTGAGCATGGCGCAGGGCAGGGAGCCGAGGCCCCCCGCATTGCAAACGGCAATGCACAGGGCACTGCCCTGTACGCCGGCCATCGGCGCCTGGATCAGCGGGTGCTCGATGCCGAGCAGATCGGAAATCTTCATCGTTGGCTCCGTGTGGGGCTGTGTGTGGCTCAGCGTCCGGCACGTGACGGGATCAGCCGCCGCAGCTGGCTGCCCGCCACCTCGCGAAAACGCGGGCTATGCAGGCAGGCCGCGCCGGCAAAGCCGACCAGGCAGCCAAGGACGGTATCGTAAAAGCGTGCCTCGATCAGCGCGGTTGAGGATCCATGCCCCAGCGTGGAGGCTTCGGCCAGCAGGATGGTCATGGGCGTGATGAAGATCGCGGCAAAGCCGTAGTGCCGCACCACGGCGGTTTCGATCACGAAGGCCAGCACGATCATGACCGCCGAGATGCTCCAGTTGTTGAGCGGCAGCATCAGCAGGCCCAGGGAAACCAGAAGGCCGATTCCGGTGCCCGCCACGCGGTGCAGTTGCTTGGTCCAGGCGGCACGCAGGGACATGCCCTGCATCACGGCGAGGCAGCTCACCGGAACCCAGTAGGCTTTTTCCAGCTGCAGCACCTGGGCCAGGGCCAGCGAAGCGCCCACGAAGAGGCCGATCACCACCGAGTCGAAAACCACGAAATCGAAGGTCGGGCGTGGCAGCGGCAGCACCGGGCCGGGAGGCCGCTGCCGCAGGATGTACACGCTGTAGAAAAATGCGATGAGGCAGGCCAGCAGGCTGCCCATGGTCAGCAGCCCCACCTTGAGCGGCACATCCAGTACCTCGCCGGGGGAGTACGCGCCGATCGATGCGGCCATGATGAAGAACAGGCTGCCCGGCGGCCCCAGGTTGTAAAACCGGCACACCATCGAGACCAGAATGGCCGTGAAGCTCAGCGCCAGCATCATTGCCGGTGGAAAGAAGTGACTGATCACGCCGAGCGCATAGCAGGCGGCCATGCCGAACCCGCAGGCCATCAGCGACACCATGCGGTGGTAAAGCGGTGTGTTGGGCAGGTACAGGAAGGTCAGCCCGCCCAGGGACGAGATCAGGCCGTATTCCATGTGGTCGAAATACGCCCCCACCAGGAGCGGCAGGCCGGTTGCCAGTGCCGCGGCGAACGGCATCTGCCAGGGCCGGTCGCTGGGGTTGATCCTGACGAGTTCGGCCAGCTCGGAAAGCAGCAGGGCTTTGAGCCGGTGCCACCCTTGAGGTTGTGTCATGGGGTTTGTTCGGGGACGACGAGGTGCGGCGAGTTTACGGTGAAACGAGGTAAAAGTCCGGCGGGTGCCTGCCTTGCCGGCGTGCGTCGGAAGCGTGCCCGTCAACGCAACGCGGGCCCTGAACCGTTTCCGGTGCAGGGCCCGCGGCGTGTCGGCCTGGTGCTGGCTTAGGCCGTCATTTTTGCTGCTTGCGGGTTACGGAAGGCTTGCAGGCGTGCTTCCTGCAGTTTCTTCGCGTCAGCAACGCTCTTCTCCTTCACGTGGCCGTAGCCACGGATTTCGTCGGGCACGCTGGCCAGCGCCACGGCGGCGGCATGGTTGGACGTGGTCAGCTTGGCGAGGATCTCGTCGAGCAGCTTGATGTAGTCCTCGACGGCTTCGCGTTCCTGGCGACGCTCTTCGGTTTTGCCGAAGATGTCCAGGGCGCCACCGCGCAGGTTCTTGAACCTGGCGATGCGCTGGAAGGCCTTGAACATCCAGGCGCCGTACTGTTTCTTCTGGAGGTGGCCGGTTTTCGGGTCACGTTCGGAAACGAGCGGCGGTGCGAGGTTGTACTTCACTTCGTAGCCGTGGGGGAACTGCGCGTCCAGCTCGGCCAGGAAGGCCGGGTCGGTGTGCAGGCGGGCCACTTCGTACTCGTCCTTGTAGGCCATCAGCTTGTAGAGGTAGCGGGCTGCTGCCTCCGAGAGCTGGGAGCCCGGCAGGACGCGGTGCTCGGCGGCGACGACGCGTTTGATCACGTTGGCGTAACGCTGGGCGTAGGCTTCGTCCTGGAAGGCGATCAGCTCGGGCACGCGGACTTCGACGAGGCGCTTGACTTCACCCTGGGCACCGACGGAATCGGCGATGGCGCGGGCGGCAGCGGAAAGCTGCGGAGCCTGCTTCAGGGTGACGACGCTGCCGGCTGCCTTGTGCTTGGCGATCTCGGCTTCAACGAAAGCGAGATCGACCACGGCCATGCGGCCCCAGCGGAAGGCCGCCAGGCTCATGTCGACGGCCACGCCGGAGTTCTTGATTGCCTGCTCGATGGACTCGGCCTTCAGCGGGATGGTGCCGGCCTGGAAGGCCACACCGACCATGAAGTTGTTGGTCGCCATGGCGTCGCCGAACAGGCCCTCGGCCAGTGCCTGGCCGTCCAGGAAGACGTTGTCTTCCTTGCGGGTGACGCGGTCGATGCCGGCGGTCAGGCCATTGATGGCCGGGAACTGGTTGGTGCGCTTGGACACCATCTGGCCGGTCGGCGTCTGGGTGGTCGACACGACGGCGATGGTGCGGTTGGCACCGCACTTGTCCAGGTTCTTCGGGTCCGTCGCGTTGAGGATGTCGAAGCCCAGGTACAGGTCGGCACGGCCGTCGGAGATCTTGTTGGAACCCTGGAACGGTACGTGGGTGATCTTGATGTCCGAGATCACCGCGCCGCCCTTTTGGGCCAGGCCGGTCTGGTCGAGGCCGATGACGTGCTTGCCTTCGAGGCGCGCCGCGTTGGCCAGGGTGGCCACCACGGTCACCGAGCCGGTGCCGCCGATACCCATCACGTGGATGCCGACGCCGATGGTGTCGTCGATCTTGTTGACCGGAACGGGCAGTTCGCGCTCGAGTGCCGGGATGCGACCCTTCTTCTTTTTCTTGCCGTCGGTGGCCGGGGCCGCGTTCGGGGTGATGGTGAGGAAGGAGGGGCAGAAGCCCTTCACGCAGGAGAAGTCCTTGTTGCAGGAGCTCTGGTGGATGCGGGTCTTGCGACCGAACTCGGTTTGCACCGGCTCCACGCTCATGCAGTTGGATTTCTCGCCGCAGTCGCCGCAGCCTTCGCAGACGCGCTCGTTGATGACGGTGACTTCGACCGGCTCTTCGGCCTTGCCGCGGCTACGCGCACGGCGCAGTTCGGCGGCACATTCCTGGTCGTGCAGCAGCACGGTGGTTCCCGGAGTGTCGGCCAGTTCGCGCTGGGCTTCGTCGAGGCGGTCGCGGTGCCACACTTCGGTGTGGCCGGGCAGGGAAACGCCCGAGTACATCGACAGGTCGTCGGTGGTGACGATCACCTTGCGCACGCCGTTGGCGAGCAGGTCGGAGACCATCGCTGCCACCGGGTGTGCGCCCTGGATCGCCTGGCCGCCGGTCATCGAGGTGTGCGAGTTGCGCAGCAGCTTGAAGGTGATGTTGACGTCGGTCGAGGCGGCGTAGCGGATTGCCAGGCTGCCGGAGTGGGCGTAGGTGCCATCGCCCATGTTCTGGAAGATGTGATTGGTGTTGGTGAAGGGCGCCATGCCGATCCACTGGGCACCTTCGGCACCCATGTGGGTACCCATCACCACGTTGCGGCCCATCCACATGGCCATCGTGTGGCAGCCGATACCGGCCGACACGATGCTGCCTTCGGGCGCCACGGTGGAGCTGTTGTGCGGGCAGCCGGAGCAATACCAGGCGGTACGCGCGGAGGTCGGCAGCTTGGTGCGGGCGTGGATCTCGTCGAGGCGCTTGAGCCAGTTTTCGGCGGACTCGATGCGCGTCTTGCGACCGAGGCGCTTGAGCAGCGCGCGCACGATGATGTCCGATTCGAACTCGCCGTAGTGGGGCAGCAGCTCTTTTTCTTCCTCGTCGAACTTGCCGACGATGCGCGGCGCGTTGGCGCGGCCGTAGAGCACCTGCTTGGCGAACATTTCGAGGAAGGGACGCTTTTCTTCGATGACGAAGATTTCTTCGAGGCCTTCGGCGAACTCGCGCACGATGGTCGGTTCCATCGGGAACAGCATGCCCATCTTGAGGATGCGGATGCCGTAGTGGCGCAGAGCGTCGGCGTCGAGGCCCATCTCGAGGAAGGCCTGCTGCAGATCGTTGTAGGTCTTGCCGGCGGTCATGATGCCCAGCCACGCGTTCGGGTTCGGGAACACGACGTTGTTGAGCTTGTTCTCGCGGGCGTAGCGCTTGGCCACTTCGAGGCGGCGGGTGTAGAGCGATTGCTCCATCTCCAGCGCTTCGACGCGCACGTTCATGCCGAGGTTCATGTTCGGCGTGAACTTCTGGCCGTCGAACATCAGGTCGGGCGTGACGAAATTCAGGCGCGACGGATCGATGTTGGCGGTGCCGGTGCCGTCAGCCACGTTGGTGACGATCTTCATGCCGACCCACAGGCCCGACAGACGGGACATGTTGTAGCCGTGCAGGCCGAGGTCGAGAATTTCCTGGACGTTGCCCGGGTACAGCGAGGGCATGCCGACGTGGAACAGCATCGGCTCGGACTGGCTGGCGAGGGAGGAGCTCTTGCAGCTCGGGTCGTCGCCGACGACGGCGAGCACGCCGCCGTTCTTGCCGATGCCGGTGTAGTTGGCGTGCTTGAGGGCGTCGCCGGAGCGGTCAACGCCCGGTGCCTTGCCGTACCACATGCCGGTGACGCCGTCGAACTTCTGCTTGCCGACGGTGTGCATCATCTGGGTGCCCCAGACGGCGGTGGCGGCGAGGTCTTCGTTCAGGCCGTCGACGAACTTGATGTTGTGTTCGAGGAGAAGCTTTTGCTGCTTGATCAGGGCCGCGTCGAGCATGCCGACGGGGGACCCGCGGTAGCCGGAAACGAACATGCCGGTCTTGAGGCCGCGACGTTCGTCGGTGCGAACCTGGTCGAGGGTCAGCCGAACCAGCGCGTCAATGCCGCCGAGGTGGATTTCTCCAGACTCTTTGTTGAACACGGTGGTGAGGTTTTGCTTTGATGACATGAAATTGTCCTCTTGTTGTCTCCGCCCCCAGTCCTTGGTTTTTTGGGGCAGCGCCTGGCTTGCCTGGCTGTCGCCACGATAAAACCGACTGGATTCAGGATCGGGTTACTGCAGCCAGGCGCGGCCGGAGCCGGCTGCGCCTGGCGCCCGAGCACCACTTTCCCCGTTCCGGCGCGGCCCCGGCCCTGCCTCGTCGAGACAGGGCCGGGCAAGCGGCTGGCCGGCGTCGGGTCAGTGGCGCTTCTGGCTTTAGACGAAACGCATCGAGACGGAGCCCAGGTCCTGGAAGCGGACATTGACGTTGTCGCCCGGATTGACCGTGATGGCTTCGGTCACGCCGCCGGTCATGATGAAGGTGCCGGCCGGGATTTCCTGGCCGCGGGCGCCCAGGTGGTTGGCCAGCATGGCAACGGCGGCCAGCGGGTTGCCCAGCACGGCAGCGCCGGCAGCCATCGAGCGGATTTCGCCGTTGATCTCGAGGACCACGCCCAGCGTGCGCAGGTCGAGTTCGTCGAGCTTGCGCATGTTGCCGCCGATGACGAAGCGGGAGGAGGAGGTGTTGTCGGCGATCACGCTCTTCAGGTCGAACTTGAAGTCGCGGTAGCGGGAGTCGATCACTTCAACGGCCGGCAGCACGAAGTCGGTGGCAGCCATGACGGCGGCGACGTGGCAGCCGGGGCCCTTCAGCGGAGCCTTGGTGACGATGCAGATCTCTGCTTCGACCTTCGGGTGGATCATCTCGGCGTGCTTGATGTCGCCGCCGTCCGGACGGGCCATGTAGTCGGCGATGAAGCCGAACACGGGCACTTCGACGCCCATCTGCTTCATCTTGGCAAAGGAGGTGAGGCCGCACTTGAGGCCGGCGATCTTGTTGCCGCGGGCGATCTTGCGACGACGGATCTCGTCCTGGATGGCGTAGGCGTCGTCCCAGTCCATGTCCGGGTAGTCATTGGTGATCTTGGTGACGTCGTGGGCCTGGAGTTCGGCGTTTTCGAGGTGCTCGGCGAGCTTGAGGATGGTGGCGTTATCGAGGTTCATGAGTTATCTCTTTCTATAATCAGATGAAGCGGACGGAGGTGCCACCCAGGCCACCAACGGTGCAAACGAGGCTGTCGCCGGCCTTGACCGGAACCAGCGGGGATTGCGAACCGGACAGGATCACTTCGCCGGCCTTGAGGCCGATGCCCAGGTTGCCCAGCGTGTTGGCAAGCCAGGCCACGGCGTTGACCGGGGAGCCCTGAACAGCGGCGCCGGTGGAGGTGCTGATGATTTCGCCGTTCTTTTCGAGAACCATGCCGGCCAGCGCCAGGTCGATGTCGGCCGGGCTCTTGCGGCGGCCGCCAAGCACCAGCACGCCGCAGGAGGCGTTGTCGGCGACGGTGTCCTGGATCTTGATCTTCCAGTCCTGGATGCGGGAGTCGACGATCTCGAAGCAGGGCACCACGAAATCTGTGGCGCGCAGCACGTCGGCAGCGGTAACGCCCGGGCCCATCAGGTCGCTCTTGAGCACGAAGGCCACTTCGGCTTCGGCGCGCGGGGCGATCATGGTGCTGGTGTCGATGGATTCGCCTTCGTTGAAGACCATGCCGGAGGTCATCATGCCGAAGTCCGGCTGGTTGACCTTGAGCATGTCCATGACGACCTTGCTGGTCACGCCGATCTTCTTGCCGATGATGGTTTCGCCGGCGTCGAGGCGACGCTGGATCATGCGCTGCTGGATCTGGTAGGCGTCCTCGATGGTGATGTCGGCTTCGCGGTCGGTCAGCGGAGCGACGGCAGTGCGGGTGATCAGCGCGTTGTAAAGCTCGTCGCCGTAGTGTTCGATCTTGGATTTATCCATGGAAAACCTCGAATGGTTAAGCTGATTGTTGATCGGCTTCGGCGAAGAAATCGCCTACCAGCCGATTGAAGCGGGCGTTGTGTTCGATCTGGGTCCAGTGGCCGCAATGGCCGAACACGTGCAGCTGTGCGTTCTGGATCCACTCGGCCAGGGTCAACGAGGTGGCCAGCGGGATCACCTTGTCTTCGCGGCCGTGCACGATGAGCGTCTCGTGGGGCAGGGCGCGGATGTCGGCTTCGCTGCTTTGCATCGCATCCACCCAGCGCTGACGCGGAGCGGGGAACATGGCCGAGAACGATTCCTGAAAGCCCGGGCGAATGCTGGCCTCGTAGCGGAGCTTGGCCAGTTCGTCATTGACCAGGGCGCGATCCCAGGCGAAATAATCCATGATGCTGCGCATGTTATCGAGCGACGGCTGGTAGCCCCAGACGGCGTCGAGCCCCTGCGTGATCGGGAAGGGTACGCCGACCGAGCCCATCAGCACCAGACGGCGCACCCGCTTGGGGGCGCGGATCGTCAGGGCCAGCGCAAGCGCGCCGCCGAAGGAGTTGCCGACGAGGTCGACCTGCTCCAGGCCGAGGGCGTCCATCAGGTCCAGCGCCTGCCGGACCCAGGTATCCATGTTGTACTGGATGCCTTCGGGACGATCGGTGTAGCCGAAGCCGACCATGTCGGGTGCGATCACGCGGCGATCCCTGGCCAGCGCCGGAATGACCAGGCGCCAGTTGGCCCAGGCGCTGACGCCCGGGCCCGAGCCGTGGATCAGCAGGGCAGGCACGCCGCTACCGCTGCCCGCATCGTGGACATTGGTATTGAAGCTGCCGGTGCGAACGCTCTTGCCGATTTCAGGATTCTGGCTCATGCCCGGAATCTCAGTACTTGATCATCACGTTGCGGAGTTCGGTGTAGAACTCCAGCGAGTGCACACCGCCTTCACGACCGATGCCGGACTGCTTGGAGCCGCCGAACGGGGTGCGCAGGTCGCGCAGGAACCAGCTGTTGATCCAGCACAGGCCGACTTCGATCTCGGTGGCCAGGCGGCTGGCGCGGCTGATGTCCTGGGTGAAGATCGCGGTGGCCAGACCGTAGCGGTTGTTGTTCGCCATGGCCACGACTTCCTCTTCGGTGTCGAAGGGCTGGATGTGGCAGCAGGGTCCGAAGATTTCTTCGGTAACGACGGTGGCGGTTTCGGGCAGGCCGGTCCAGATGGTGGGCTGAACCCAGCAGCCGTCCTTCAGTTCGTCCGGCATGTCGGGGATGCCGCCGCCGAAGACGATGTTGGCGCCTTCTTCCTTTGCCTTGGCGTACATGCCCAGCACTTTTTTCTGGTGAATCTTGCTGACCAGGGGACCGATCTTGGTGTCGTGGTCGAAGGGCTTGCCGGGCTTCATCTGCTCGGCCTTTTCCTTCAGCGCGGCAACGAACTTGTCGAAGATCGGGCGCTGCACGTAAACGCGCTCGGTGCCGAGGCAAACCTGGCCGGCGTTTTCGAAGCAGGAGCGGGTAATGGTGGCGACGGCGTTGTCGAAGTCGCAGTCGGCGAAGACGAGGGCGGCGTTCTTGCCGCCGAGTTCCAGCGACACCGGGCGGATGCCATCGGCGCCGGCCTTCATGATGGCGGTGCCGGTCTTGGTTTCGCCGGTGAAGGTGATGCCGTTGACGTCCGGGTGGGCGGTCAGGAAGGCGCCGGCGGAATCCACGCCGAAACCGTTCACAACGTTATAGACGCCATTCGGGACGCCGACCTTGTTCATCACTTCGCCCAGCAGCGTGGCGGTGCTCGGGGTGGCTTCGGAGGGCTTGACGACCACGGTGTTGCCGCAGGCGAGGGCCGGGCCGCACTTCCAGGTCATCAGTAGCAGCGGCAGGTTCCACGGACAGACGATGGCGATCACGCCGCGCGGGGTGCGCACGCCGTAGCTGCGGGCGGTTTTGCCGTCGGGGGTGCGCATCTCGAACGATTCGGTCGAGACGTTCTTGATCGTGTCGGTGAAGATCTTGAAGTTGGCCGCGCCGCGGGGGATGTCGATGTGCGAGGCGAGGTGGGCCGGCTTGCCGGTGTCGGCGATTTCGGCCTGGAGGAAATCGTCGAAGCGGCGGTTGATTTCATTAACGACGGCGTCGAGCATGTTGCAGCGTTCAACCACCGACAGCTTGCCCCAGGGGCCTTTAAGCGCTGCCTTGGCGGCGGCCACGGCGGCATCGACTTCCGGCTTGCCGGCTTCGTGAACCATGCCGATCAGCGAGTTATCCACCGGGTTGCGCTTCTCGTACGTTTTGCCGCTTACGTTGGATACGTATTCGCCGTTGATGAAATTCAGGATGTCTTTCATGTCGTACTCTCTTGTTATGGTGTCGCGAACCCGCTCAGCCGGCGCACGCCAGTGTGCTGCACTTGGAATCGGATGAACACCGTCTCTGGAAGGCCTGTTTCTGCCTGCGAGCGTGGTAGAAACCACACCCAGGAGCATATCGCAAATTACCGAAATTTATAACAAATCTCGATATTTTTTTAACGTATCCACAAACACGACAACCGCACACCGGGAAGCCGGTGCGCGGTTGATTTTTAGATCAGGTAAACACGCTCAGGAAGGCTTCGTTCAGCTTGCGATCGTGATAGAAGATCGCCGGTCCGAGTTCAACGTCCCACCAGGTGATGGTCGGGCGGTCCGGGTAATAGATGTAGCCACCGGAGAAGACTTCGTTGCGGTTGCCTGACGGGTCGAAGAAGTAGATCGTCTCGCCGCGGGTGATGCCGTGACGGGTCGGGCCGATGTCGATCGAGGTGTGGTTGCGGGACAGGACGTCACCGGCGTGCAACACCTTTTCCCAGCTGCCGAGTTCGAACGAAGCGTGGTGGAACTTGCCCTTGACCGGCTGGCGGATGAAGGCGACGTCGTGGGCTTTGTTCGAGCAGGACAGGAAAGCGCCGATCATGAAGCTCTTGTCTTCGCCGGCCATCACCTGTTCGGCAAGGCCGAAGCCGAGCACTTCGGTGAACAGCTTGACGGTGCCGTCGAGGTCGTCACCGTAGAGCAGGCAGTGGTCGAAGCGCGAGGGCGAAATGCCCTGCAGGCCATCGGGCCACGGGTTGGGGTTGATGTTCTCGCCGTCGGTGCCGCAGTTGTTGCCGACGATGCCTTTTTCGGCAAACAGCTCCATCACGTGGCCGGTCGGGATCGTGAAGCGGAAACGCTCACCCGTGGTCGGGTGTTCGCCAGCCGGAACCCAGCCCAGATCGGTGCACAGACCGGATTGTTCGATGTCGGTGGCCAGTTTCTTCAGCGTGGCTACAGAGGCGACTTTCCAGCCCATGTAGTCCATGCCGGCCTCGTCGGTTTCGCGCAGGACCACACTGTGGTGATCATGCTCGTCCCAGGCCTTGAGGAAGACGCGACCCTTGTCGTCGCGAGCCGTTTCAATAAGCCCAAGCACATCTTTGTAGTGCTTGAGAGCGGGTCCCATTTCCAGCACGCGCAATGCGACGTGCCCAGGGCGTAAAACGCCGGTCAGTGCCATTCACTTCTCCTCGTCGGGTTGATTTATTGCTGTTGCCGTTGCGAACCCGAAATCGAACGACATACTTTTTTTGGCAACAATGGCACGAGCCATCTTGCCTACTACCTCGACCCGAAGGTCGCTCTGGGGGTAGATCTTGCAGGCCAGCACGCAGCCGCTGGCCTCTTCATCCGCGCTGATGACCGCGCGGCTCATTTTACGTTTGGTGTAGCTGCCCTCGCTCACCTGCACCTTGCAGACACCGCAGCCTCCGTTGCGGCAACCGACCGGAATGCCCCTGCGCTGCAGCTGCTCCATGGCCTGGAGGACATTGTCCTCCTCGCCGCAGCGAAAGGTTTCGCCGGTGTTTTCGATTGTTACCACGAAGTGCATGGGCGTGCTTTCTTGATGGACAGGCATTGATGCGATCAGGCGCGATACCAGGTTACATGTGCTTGCGGCCGAACCGGCAGCCAGAGGGCCGCCGGTTCGGCCGGTCTACCCGCGATGGTGGGGCTTGGCGTGGGCCGGAGCCCCTGGTCGTGTGGTGACCACGGAGTACTCTCAGTGCTGAGCGGAGGCCGACAGCTTGTGGTTCACCAGGCCAACCGCGATCACCGCGATCACCGCCGGAATGGCGATGGCGATGAAGTTCTGCTGCAGCGGCAGGGCCATGCCCACCAGGGTGCCGATCACGATCGGGGCCAGGATGGCGCCGCTACGGCCCATGCCGGAAGCCAGGCCGATGCCCGTGGAGCGGATCGACATCGGGTAGAACTGGCCGGTGTAGGCGTAGGTGAGAATCTGCGTGCCGATCGTCGATGCGCCAGCCAGGCCGACGACGAAGAACAGCAGCTCGGTCGGCATCTTGACGCCCAGCAGCGTGATCGAAACCGCAGCCAGGGCATAGAAACACATCAGGACGTACTTGATGTTGAACCGGTCAGCCAGCCAGCCGCCGCCGATTGCACCGATCATCGCGCCGAAGTTCAGCACCAGCACGAAGGTCAGCGCGGAGCCGAGGCTGTAGCCGGCGCTGGCCATCAGCTTGGTCAGCCAGGAGCTCAGGGCATAGACCATGAAGAGGCACATGAAGAAAGCCACCCAGATCATGATGGTGCTGAAACCGCGGCCATCCTGGAACAGCTTGCCGACCGGGGCGCTACTTGCCTTGTGGCTGCTGGGCAGCTCGAAGGTGTCGTTGGCCGAAGGCGTGTAGCTGGGTTCCATGCGGCTGACGATTTTCTTGAGTTCGTCAATCCGGCCCATCTTGATGAGGAAGGGCATGGATTCCGGCATGGACTTGAGCACGAAGGGGATCAGCAGCACCGGGGCGACGGCAGCGAAGAACACGTAGGACCAGCCGTAGGTTTCGATGAGACCCTTGCCGAGCACTGCGGCAAGCATGCCGCCGACTGCGTAGCCGCTGAACATCAGGGTGACGAGCGTGCTGCGCATCTTGCGCGGCGAGTACTCGGTCATCTGTGCAACGACGTTCGGCATCACGCCGCCGATGCCGAGGCCGGCAAGGAAGCGGGTGGCGCTGAAGGCGATCGGATCGTGGGTCAGGCCCGCGAGTGCAGTGAAAACGCTGAACAGGACGATACAAATGACGATCGCCCAGCGCCGGCCGATCTTGTCGGCGATGGTGCCAAGGAAGATCGCACCGAACATCATGCCGAAAAGTGCCGAACTGACCATGTAGCCGGCCGTTGCTGGGGTGACACCCATTTCCTTCATGATCGACGGCAGGGCGATACCGGCAACTGCCAGGTCGTAGCCGTCGAAGATGATGATGAGGGCGCACCAGAAAAGCACCATGCCGTGAAAGCCGTTGAACTTGGCGTGGTCTGAAAGGTTGTGTACGTCGATTTGGGCCATTGTCTCTCGCCTGTTATTGATTGCTGGAAATTTGGTGTGGATGGGGAGGGGGCGCGGGAGCTTCTTGTTTTTAGCCGAGGTCGCCGCCAGCCACCGGCAGAATCGAGCCGGTCACGTAGGACGCTTCATCGGAAGCAAAGAACAGGATCGGTGCGACCTGCTCGTCGATCGTGCCGTAGCGGTGCATCAGGCTGGAGTCGACGGTCTGGTCGATCACGACCTGGTACCACGCCTTTTCCTGGGCGGTCTGCTCGACCTGCTGCTGGTTGCGCGGCACGCGGCGCGGCGGGGCATCGGTGCCGCCGGGGGCGGTGGCGTTGACGCGGATGCCGTGCTGGGCGTTTTCCATGGCCAGCGCCGCGGTCAGCGCGTTGACGCCGCCCTTGGCTGCCGAGTACGGAACACGATGCATGCCGCGGGTGGCGACCGACGACACGTTGACGATCACGCCGCTTTGCTGGGCGATCATGGTCGGCAGGACGGCACGGCAGCACCACAGGGTCGGGAACAGCGAACGCCGGACTTCGGCTTCGATCTGCGCCTCTTCGTAATGCTCGAAGGGCTTGGCCCAGATCGTGCCGCCGACGTTGTTGATCAGCACGTCGACCCGCTTGAACCTGGCAAGGGCTTCGGCCACCACGGCCTGGGCGCCTGCGTAGGTTTCGAGGTCGGCCTGGAAGGGGGCGGCGACACCGCCGGCAGCGGTGATTTCGGCAACGACTTCATTGACCAGCTCGGAGCGGTCGACGGCCAGCACAGAGCCGCCTTCGGCAGCCACGTTCAGCGCAACGCCGCGACCGATGCCCTGGGCGGCGCCGGTGACGATGACGACCTTGTTCTGGAAACGATCGGCGCGGCTCATTCGTGGGCTCCTGCAGTCGAGGACGAGAACTTCTCGAAGTGGAAGCTCTGCGGGGTGACGCCAACGCCGGACATCCACTTGCGCACGCCTTCAACCATCGGCGGGGGGCCGCAGACGTAGACGTCGACGTTGCCGTCGTGGAGATCCTTGGCCGACAGGTGGTCGGTGACGTAGCCGAGTTTCGGGTGGCCGCTGGCGGGGTCGACGACGACAGTGGTGAATTCCAGGTTCGGCATGGCGGCCTTGAGCTGGTTCAGGGTGTCAAGCTCGACGAGGTCGTCGTTGGTGTTCACGCCATAGGCCAGCATGATGGGCTGGTCGGTGGGGTTGTCCTTGAGCCACAGCAGCATCGAGAGGAACGGGGCCAGGCCGGTGCCGCCGGCGAGCATCAGGATCGGGCGTGCGGCGGGGCGCAGGTAGAAGCTGCCGTAGGGGCCGGTGAAGCTCATGGTGTCACCGGTGTTGGCCTTGCTGCGCATGAAGGTGCTCATCAGGCCATCGGGAACGTCGCGGATCAGGAAGGACAGTTCGGCCTGGTTGGGGGCCGAGCTGAACGAGTACGCGCGGGTTTCCGTGGTGCCGGGAACCTGCAGGTTGACGTACTGGCCAGGCAGGAAGGAAATCGGGCGATCGGCCTGTACCGTGAAGGACACGGTGGTCTTCGAGTCGCGGTTGATCTTGGTAATCGTCGAGGCGTGGCTGGACACTTCGGTCTTGCAGGCGGCGGAAGAAGCCGGAATGCGGACGACGCAGTCGGAAGTGGGGGTCATCTGGCAGCTGAGGACGAAACCCTTGGCGGCTTCGTCTTCGGTCAGCGCGTCGTCGATGTACACGCCTTGCGTGTAGGTGCCACTTTCGCAGTGGCACTTGCAGGTGCCACAGGCGCCGTCGCGACAGTCAAGAGGAATATTGATCTTTGCGCGGTAAGCGGCGTCAGCCACCAGTTCATCGGCGTTGCACTGAATGATGCGGGTGACACCATCTTCAAACTGCAGGGCAATGTTGTAAGCCATGGAATTGTCCTTCTCGGCGGGGTTAGTGCTACAGCCCGCTTGCGCGAACGCAGGCGGGCTGTCTTCCATCAGGTCAGATTAGATGTGGTAGATGTCGAGAACGTGATGGACGTAGTCGTTCTTCAGAACAATGTACTTCTTTTTGATCACGGGCTTCGGGCCGGACACGTCGAGGGTGTACTCGGAGTAGCCGAAGTAGATGTCGAGAATGTCGTAGCGGAAGCTGTGGGTCGTCCAGTTGAAACGGAGCTTGACGCTGTTTTCGTCTTGCGACAGCACTTCGAGGTTGGTGATCGAGTGGCTGTGGCGGGTGTCCGGGATCGTTGCGCTGGAGCGCTCGGTCTCGATACGGAAGATGCGGTCTTCCAGGCCCTGACGGTTTGCGTAATAAATCAGCGAAACTTCGTTCTGCGGATTGTTGGTGAGGGTGTCGTCGTCGTCCCAGGAGGGCATCCAGTACTCGACATCCTCAGCGTAGAACTCCAGCCAGTCGGCCCAGCGGCGTTCGTCGAGGGCACGGGCTTCTTGGAAAACGAAAGATTGAATGGCTTCGTAGGACAGCATCAGTTGGCTCCGATTTCTTGTTCAGCGAGGATGGCTTTTTTCATGGTTTCGAGCCAGTACTCATGTTGCACGACGTACAGGCCCTCGTCTTCGGTCTTGATGCCGCTCAGCTCCGGCTTGAGGCCGATCAGATCAGCGGTTGCGTCCGGACCCTTCACCCAGTGCTTGACGCCGCGGGTCATGTCGTTCCACTTGACGGCACGGGCGTTGAAGCCGTGCTGGCAGGAACGGAACTCTTCCAGGTCGTCAGGGGTGGCCATGCCGGTTGCGTTGAAGAAGTCTTCGTACTGGCGCAGGCGGCGAGCGCGGGCTTCCGGTGCCTCACCCTTGGGGGCGATGCAGTAGATGATGGCTTCGGTCTTGTCGACAGCCAGCGGGCGAAGCACGCGGATCTGCGAGCTGAACTGGTCCATCAGGTAGACGTTCGGGTACAGGCACAGGTTGCGGGACTTGCTCAGCATCCAGTCGGCACGGGCTTCGCCGAACTTCTCGACCCATTCGTCGCGCTTGTGCCACAGGGGACGATCTTCCGGATTGGCCCAGTTGGTCCACAGCAGCATGTGGCCGTTCTTGAAGGAGTAGGAACCGCCGCCCTTGCGAGCCCATCCGCCGGCGCTCATGGCCTTGATGGTGTCGACCTTGCCGTCGGTGGTGCGACGACCCTGGGTGGCTGCGTAGTTCCAGTGCACCGCGGTGACGTGGTAGCCGTCAGCGCCGTTTTCGGCCTGGAGCTTCCAGTTGGCGTCGAAAGTGTAAGCGCCGGAGCCGCGAAGCACTTCAATACCTTCGGGGGACTGATCCACGATCATGTCGATGATCTTGGCGGCTTCGCCAAGGTGCTCAGCCAGGGGGACCACGTCTGCACTGATGCTGCCAAACAGGAAGCCGCGGTAGTTTTCGAACGCGCCGAGCTTGACCAGGTCGTGGCTGCCGTTCTTGTTGAAGCTGTCGGGGTAACCGGCGTCAGCGGTCTGGTCCTTGACCTTGAGCAGCTTGCCGCTGTTGCTGAAAGTCCAGCCGTGGAACGGGCAGGTGAAGCTCGACTTGTTGCCCTTCTTGTGACGGGCAAGCGTGGCGCCGCGGTGGGTGCAGGTGTTGGCCATGGCCTGGAGCTGGCCCGTCTTGTCGCGGGTGATGAGCACCGGCTGGCGACCGACGTAGATGTTCAGGTAGTCGTTCGGGTTCGGGATCTGGCTTTCGTGGGCAAGGTAAATCCAGTTGCCTTCGAAGATGTGCTTCATCTCCAGTTCGAACAGTTCTGCGTCGGTGAAGGCCGCGCGATCGATGCGGTAGACGCTTTTGGCCGGGTCTTCTTCCAGCATCGCCTCTACCTTGGCGATTTTGAGTTGAGTCTCTTGGTTGATTTGGGTCACGCTGATCTCCTATCCATGGTCAAAATCTAGGGACTGCCTGTTGGGTGCTGCTCATCGCCTGTCTTGCCTTTTCGCATTCCGCCAGACGCCGCGGTGGCGAAACGGCCGTTCTGCTGATAACTGGCGAGGGGAAACAAACGGTGGCTTTACGGCGTGTGTACCTGGCGCGATCCTGTCGCGCTGCGGTTACCGATGGTGCGCTGAATTTGTCTCCTGGCTTGCCTCTCCGAGGGGCTTGGGGCTCGTCTAGGGTGTGGCGGTGTCCGGGCCGTTACAGCTCTGAAGCATTTCGTCACACTTGTGGCCTTTGCCGCTATTGTTAGCATTACCTGTGCCACACGTGCGGCCAGATATGGATGGCGTTTTGGTACGCCATTGTGGCGTATGGCTTTTTTGTTCCTTTTTGTTCTTTTTATGGTGTTTGTCATGATGATGACCCCTCTTGCAAGGGGGGTGTCCCGTACGGGTAGTGAATCAAATGAGTTAATGGGGTTATAAATATTGCAGTGCAGCATGTATCAATGCATTCATAGTTCACCTTGTGACGCGGTAGCATCGTGGGGGCCGGCGTATCTTTGGTGTCGTCGAGCCTGTCGCTTGAGGGTCTGGATGCAGAAATCAGCCGTTCAATGCAACCAAGACCCGCGCAGTTGACGGAGAGAAAATGAGAGGTGGGACGTGTCTCGCCCATGGAGAAAAGCATGAAGACGATCGTTAAGGCGCCCTTGAATTCGCGTGGTCACCTGCCTCTTGTTCCCCCTGGTACGGTGGCGCAGGAGAAAGTGCGCTTCCCGGATCTTGCCGACCTGCTCGCCCGGTTGCGGTTTTCAACCAGTGATGGTCGTATCTGGCTGGATGATCAGCGCATGCTGCTGATCCACGCCAAATCCATGGGAACGCTGCGGCGGGAGATGATCGAGGTGCTCGGCATGGACGTGGCTCGCGGCTTCCTGACCCGCATGGGCTACCACGCCGGCGTGCATGATGCGCAGATGGCCCGCAAGGTGCGCTCCAAGACATCCCTCAAAGATATGTTTGTCGTTGGCCCCCAGATGCACTGCCTGGAGGGCATCGGGATTTCCGAGGCGATCAATCTCGAGTTCGATGTCGAGGCTGGCCGGCATTACGGCGAGTTTCTCTGGACCAGCCCGGTCGAGGATGAGGAGCACATCCGTCACTTCCCGATCGGCAACGAGCCGGCGTGCTGGATGCAGATTGGCTACGCGTCAGGGTTTTCGACCGAATTCATGGGGCGGCAGGTGCTTTATCGCGAGGTGGAATGCCAGTCCATGGGGCATTCCGCGTGCCGCATCGTTGGCAAACTGGTCGAGGAGTGGGGCGATGAGGCGGTGGAAGACATGCGCTTCATCCTGCCCGACGCGGTGGTCGGGGCTTCCTCGCTGATCGGTGGGCGGCCGGCCAGTGAGGTTGGGCGACCGGCTGACGTGGAGTTGCAGACCGGTCCGGTGGGCGTCTCGCCGAGCTACACGGCGGTGCTTCATATGGTGAGGCGCGTCGCGCCAACCCAGGCGACGGTTTTGTTCCTGGGTGAGAGCGGGGTGGGCAAGGAGGTGTTCGCGCGCACGCTGCACCGCTTGAGTGCCCGGAGTACGATGCCCTTTGTGGCGGTGAATTGCGCTGCGATTCCCGAGCAGTTGATCGAGTCCGAGTTGTTCGGCGTAGAGCGGGGGGCTTTTACCGGGGCAATGCAAAGTCGCCTGGGTCGCTTTGAACGCGCTGATGGTGGAACCCTGTTTCTCGACGAGATCGGCACGCTGAGCGCCAGTGCGCAAGGCAAGCTGCTGCGTGTCCTGCAGGAGGGTGAGATAGAGCGGCTCGGCGATACGCACACGCGCTCGGTGAATGTTCGGGTGATCGCCGCGACCAACGTTGATTTGCGCGAAGAGGTGAAGGCCGGTCGTTTCCGCGAGGACCTTTTTTTCCGTCTCAACGTCTTCCCCGTTCGCATTACTCCCCTGCGCGAGCGCCGCGAGGATATACCGCTGCTGATGACGCACTTTTTGACCAAGTACAACCGGCTGCACGGGCGGCGGATGACAGGATTCACCGAGCGTGCGGTCGATGCCATGCTGTCCTATGACTGGCCGGGCAATGTGCGCGAAGTGGAAAACGTCATCGAGCGAGGGGTCATTCTTGCGCCAGATAACGGCGCCATCGATACGTCTCACTTGTTTACAAGCGGAGAGCGCTTCGGCGAGCAGCGATTCGAGATCGGCCGGGAAGGGCGATTGGTCGCGAGTGATCCATCCTCCTTTGTTGCTGATCCGCCCTCTGATCGCGAAGTCGATCGCGTGAGTCGCCGCGTGAATAATTTGCTGCTGGGCGAGGGGGGCGATTGTGACAACGTTTCGCTGGACGAAATCGAGACGCTTCTGTTGAAAAGGGCTGTAGAAAGAGCTAACGGTAACGTCGCCGCGGCAGCGCGATTGCTCGGCATCACGCGGCCGCAGATGGTTTATCGCCTCAAGAGCCGCGGCATTGTTCATGACGGGGAGTGAGTCGCGCTTTGAGCCGTGGGCTCGTTCTGCGAAATGGTGCTCGCGGGATTGATGCCTGCATTGCGCAGTTGTTCTTCGCGCCACGATTTAATTTATCTCTCTAATCTCTTGACTGTTTTTGATAGTTCTCTATAATGCGGCCTCT
>NZ_JAOAUU010000153.1 GCF_030157465.1 Zoogloea sp. | reverse complement strand
AAGACACGCCGGCCCAGACCACCGCTTCCGGCACCCTCAGCATCGTCGACCCGGATGCCGGCGAAGCCGCCTTCCGCCCGCAGACTGATGTCCCGGGCCTGTACGGCACGCTCACCCTCGCCGCCGACGGCGCCTGGACTTACACCCTCGACAACACCAAGCCCGAAGTCCAGGCCTTGAAGGAAGGCGAAACCCGCCCCGAAACCTTCACCGTCGCCAGCGTCGACGGCACCACGACCACGGTATCGATCACCGTCACCGGCACCAACGACGCCCCGGTCATCAGTGGCGGCATGAGCGGCACCGTCACCGAAGACATCACCCTCAGCACCAGCGGCACCCTCGTGATCAGCGATGCCGACGCCGGCCAGTCGTCTTTCGTTCCGGAAACCGTCGCCGGCACCTACGGCAGCCTCAAGCTGGAAAGCAACGGCAGCTGGGTCTATACGCTCAACAACAGCGCCCCCAACGTGCAGGGCCTCAAGCAGGGCGAGCAGGTCATGGAGCGCATCCCCGTGACCACGGCCGACGGCACCGTGACGATGGTGGAAATCACCGTCACCGGCACCAACGATGCTCCGCTGGTTGGCAGCGCCAGCGTCAACGTGTCCGAGGAAGGCCTCGCGGGCAGCATTGCCGACTCCGCCGGCAACACCGACAGCACCGACCTGACCGTGGCCAGCGGCATCCTCAGCCTCACCGATGCCGACGGCAACACCCTGGTCGCCAGCCTCACCGCCCCCGTCGCCAGCCTGAGTTCCGGCGGCGTACCGATCACCTGGAGCGGCAGCGGCACCCAGACCCTCATCGGCTCCGCCAACGGCGTCGAAATCCTGCGCGCCACCATCGCCAATGACGGCAGCTACACCGTCAAGCTATCCGGCCCGGTCGACCACCCCGACACCACCAGTGAAGACGTTCTCAGCATCGCCCTTGGCGTAAACGTCAGCGACGGCGTCACCACCTCCACCAGCACCCTGACCGTCAACGTCGAAGACGACTCCCCGATCGCCGCGGCCGCATCCCAGACCATCACCGTCGCACCGGTGGACACCAACCTGCTGCTCATACTCGACAACTCGGCCAGCATGACGCGCACCGACGGCGTGGCCGGCACCACCCGCCTCGCCTCGGCCATCAGCGCGCTCAACACCCTGCTCGACCGCTACGACGGCTTTGGCGAAGTGCGCGTGCGGCTGGTCACCTTCAACACCGAAGCAGCGGCTGCAGGCGGTGTCTGGACCACCGTGGCCCAGGCCAAGGCCCAGCTCGCCGCCATTGTCGCCACCGGCGGCACCAACTACGACGCCGCAATCGCGGCCGGCCAGTCGGCCTATTCCTCTACTGGCAAGCTGGCATCGGGCCAGAACATCGCCTACTTCCTCTCCGACGGCCAGCCCAACACCGGCACCGCCATCGGCGCGGGCGACGAAGCCGCCTGGAAGGGCTTCCTGCAAAGCAACCAGATCACCAGTTTCGCCCTCGGCATGGGCACCGGTGCCACCCAGGCCCCGCTCGACCCGATCGCCTACAACGGCGTCACCAGCACCAATCTCAATGGCCAGGTGATCAGCGACTTCAACCAACTCTCCACCGCCCTGCAGGCCACTGTGCCACAGCCGGCCAGCGGAGAACTCCTCTCCGGCGGCCTGCTCGGAGGCACCAGCGGCTTTGGCGCAGACGGCGGCAGCATCCGCTCCGTCACGGTCGATGGTGTCACCTACAACTACAATGCCGCCGGCAGCGGCAGCGTCACCGTATCGGGCGGAACAAGCCACGGCAGCTACAACGCCACCAGCCACCAGCTCACGGTTTCAACCGCAGCCGGCGGCACGCTGGCCATCAACATGAGCACCGGCAGCTACACCTACACACCCATCTCCACGATCAGCACCAAGGTGACAGACAGCTTCTCCTTCGTGCTGGCCGACAAGGACGGCGACACCGGCAGCTCCAGCATCACCTTCGACGTGAGCCGCCTTGCCGAAAACAACATCGTCCTGAGCAGCACAACCTCTGCCATCGCCAAGGCCAGCCTCGGCCTTACCGGTGAGTACTACGGCTACAACGAAACGAGCAACACCACGAGCACCCGCTTTCACGCCGACGACAGGACCCTCGGCAATCTCGACCGTGTCTCCGACATGACCAGAATTGTTGACGGCCGCAGCGGCCAGACCATCGTCGGCACCTACAACGCCGCCACGGCCACCGGCGCAGACGCCACCTTCAGCGCCGACAAGATCGACTACGGCTTCGGCTACACCACCGGCAGCACAAGCGTCGGCGCCGTCGATGGCAACCTCGGCAACAACCCCACCCTCCTGGGCAGCAATCTGGCGATCAATTCGGGCGCGCTCTACAACTTCCTTCGCGGCGGCACCACCGGCTCCGACAGCAGCGAACTCAAGACGACCACCGGCATCGGCAACACCACCGACTCCGGCATGCGCATGGTCGGCCTGGTCAATCTCGGTGGCGGAAGTTACGACATCCGCGTAACCGCCGACGACGGCTTCCGGCTCAACATCGCCGGCCAGACGGTGGCCATGTTCGACAACATCCAGTCGCCCACCGCCCGCACCTACACCAACGTAAGCCTCGCCGCCGGCCTGCAGCCCATTGAAATCCTGTACTGGGAACAGGGAGGCAATGCCCGTCTGCGCGTCGAAGTCAAACTGTCCGGCGAGCCCGACACCGGCTACAAGACGCTCGGCACCGACGAGTTCGCACTCTTCACCCCGACCAGCGCGCCCACCCTCAACGCGCTGCAGGACATCATCGAAGACCCCACCCAGAACGGCCAGTGGCTGATCCGCACCGGCTCGCAAATTGCCGGCTCGAACGGCAACGATGACATCACCGGCAGCGACGGGCGTGACGACATCTCGGGCGGCTCCGGCAACGACATCGTCCGCGCGGGCGGCGGTGCCGACCTGATCGCAGGTGGCGCCGGCAACGACACCCTGACCGGCGGCCTCGGCTCCGACACCTTCAAGTGGAGCCTTGCCGATACCGTCACCACCACCAAGCCTGCCGTCGATGCCATCACCGACTTCAACACGGCCAGCGCCATCAACGGCGGCGACGTACTCGACCTGCACGACCTGCTTCAGGGCGAAAGCCAGGCCAGCGGCAACCTGGGCAACTACCTGCACTTCGAGAAGGCGGGCGCCGACACCGTGGTTCATGTCAGCTCCAGCGGCGGCTACACCGGCGGCACTTTCGTCGCCGGCGCCACCGACCAGAAAATCGTGCTCCAGGGTGTCGATCTCACCAACAGCGGCGCGCTGTCCTCCGACACGCAGATCATTCAAGACCTGCTCCTCAAAGGAAAGCTCCACACCGACTAAGCGACTGAAGCGGCAAATCAATCCATCCGACACGGATTAAATTGCAGTGACACAAAAAAGGAGGCCTCTTTCGAAGGCCTCCTTTTTGCATTCATCTCACGCAGCACAGGCAGCACAGGCACCCTGGCCTGCCATTCACGTCATCCGGCGAGGCGTCGCGAAGCCTCGGGCCCGGTCATGCCGCTCACGCCAAGGCTGGCTGCCGCAGCCCACTCTTCCGCGGAATGAACCTGCTCGGCGTACACGGCAACATTCAGGCCGCGAGCTAAATCCACGATCGCCTTCACCAGCCGCTGGTGGCCCGCGTTTTCGTGAAGGCCCGCCACAAAACTGCCATCCAGCTTCAGATACGCCAGACGAATCGCGTACAGGCGCGGCAAGGCCGCCAGCTGACGGCCAAAGTGCTCGATACCCAGCTGGGCCCCGTGACGTGCCAACACTTCGGCCAGCGCCTCCAGCCCGGCCAGGTTGGCGTCCAGTCCACGCTCGCTGACCTCGACGGCAATCCGCGCCGCAGCGCTTCCCGCCGTCGCCAGCAACACGTCCAGCCGATCCAGAAAATCCGGTTCGATCAGCGAACGGGGTGCCACGTTGATGGCAACCGGTTCCTGCGAATCCAGCAGTTTCGCAATACCAAGACGAAGCGCTTCAAGGTCGCAGGCCGATGCCAGGCCAACCCGCACCGCAGCCGGCATGAACTGCCCCGCCGTCAGCGTGCCGGCGCCGCCCTGCATGGGCAGGCGCAGCATGAACTCCCGGTGCACCAGGCTGCCATCGACCGCGAGCACCGGGTAACCCACCAGAGAAAACTCATGGCAGACCAGCGCGCCTTCGAGCAATGCCTTCCACGCGCCTTCGCCAGGAACCGGAATCGGCAGCGACGCGCCGTCCGTCTCGGCAATCAGCACGCCAGCCGATTCGGCCCGCATCAGCGCGGAATCCACCCGCGCCAGCGCAGCACCGGGTTGCTCGTCGTGACGATAGGTCACCACCGCTGCATTCATCCGCAACGCATGCGCCCCGTCCACCTGCAGGTCGAGTGCCGCCACCGCGCTCAGCGCCCGCTCGAAAAGTTTCCGTGCGTCGTCCAGCACCACACCGGGCAGCACGACGCCAAACTCGGCGCCACCCACGCGGGCCAGCGACACATCGTCAAGCGCAGGCAGACTGCCCTGCAGTGCATCGGCCACCGCAACCAGCCACTCGTCGGTACGCGCCCGCCCGAGGTGCTGGTTGAGCGCCGCCAGATCAGCGATCCGAAACATGCCGAGACACCCGGCCGGCGGCACACTGGCATCCGACAGCACGCGGCGCAGTTCGCCGTTGAAGCACGCCCGGTTGAACAGGCCCGTGCCCGGGTCGCGGCTCCCTTCGTCGCGCAACTCGGCGATCCGCCCGGCCTGCTCGGCAAACAGCGCGCGCACCCGATCCGACATGTGATTGAGCGCCCGTGCCATGCTTTGCAGTTCGGACACATTAGGCTCCTTCAGCACCCGGAATTGCCCTGCCCCGATGGCCTCCGCCTGCTCGGCCATTTCGGCCAGCGGCTGGCGCACCCAGCGCAGCAGGGCCGACACGCCCATCGCCCAGAACAAGCCGATCGCCAGCATCAGGCTGCCCAACTGCAGCACGCCGCGAAGCAGCGAGCGGTAGGCATACCCTTGCGCCGCCTCCACGGTGATCAGCCCCACCTGGCGCCAACCGTCACTCACCTGCGCCTGGCCGGGCCGGATGTGCATCGGCAACACCGCGGGCAGCCACTCCGGCACGCCCTCGCCCACATCGGGCTGGCTGCGCTCGACCACCACGCGCCCGCCGGCGTCGGTAAAACGGATCAGGCGGTAATGCCCGCCATCGAACAAGGCGGTGACCAGCAACTCGGCGGTCGCCTCATCCTTGCTTTGCTGGGACATGGACAAGGCCAGGGACACCGCACCGTCACTGGCCTGGGCCTGGAGCTGCTGCTCGAAGTAGCTGCGCGCGGTCAGCACACTCACCGCAAACGCCCCCGCGAGCACCACACCCATCGCAACAACCACGCTGATCCACAACCGTTTCAACAGGGACATATCAATTCCTTCAAGGCGTATAGCCTTCTGCACTCATGCGCATGAGCATTTCCCGCCAGCGGGACAACCGGTCCACCGGCGTCGAAGCCTGGCTGGCCCCGCCAACGAAAACACCCTGCATGTTAAAACTGAACACCGGCACGAGATCCGGACGGCTGCTCGCCGGACGAATCGTCGTGATGAGGTTGTCGAGCACCAGCGGCACCGCATCGGGCGACGCGTAATAGCTCAGCACCATGTGGGCCTGGGTCACGCTGCTGGCCGGCCCGCCGATCCGCGCCCGCACGTAGGTCATGCGCAGGCGGCTTTCGGAAACACCCAGCTCGCGCAGGCTGAAGTATTTCGCAAACACAAAATCTTCGCAGTCCCCCATGCCCCTGCCCAAGGCTTCCAGCGGCGTCGCCCAGTAGTCTGACTGGTTCCACACCACCTGGTCATCGGCAAAACGGATGCGCCGGTTGAAAAACTCATTGACCCGCTGCAACTGGTCTTCTTCGGACAGCCCGCGCCATCCCGCCAGCGCACTGCGCCACCCATCCACAGCTTCGCCCGCCGACACGCCGAAGCGCTGCACCGCCGACTGGCGCATGCGCTCGATCTCGAAGCCTCCCGACGCCACCCCGCCCAGAAACAGGAACGCCAGGCCCGCCCCGGCCCAGCGCCGACAAGCGGTCGCCAGACTGCGGCTTGAGCGGGAGAAAGGGGATCCGGGCATGGAATGTTGAAGGCGGGTCAGCAGGAAAACCGTCGAGCACAGTCGGACAAAACATCTAGCGCCGCGTGCAGGCACAACAAGGCCTGGCCGGTCAGCTACAAATCAACGGCATCTCCTTCTGTAAATTAAGGTTTTGGCGTAAAGAGCCGTCAATTGTGAAAAATTAATTCTCCGGCTGCATATTGGCCGCTTAGATCGCTAAAAACACAAATACTGCGCATCGCCGCGTGTCATCGGCACATAAAATCCAGCCATTCCCGCTGAAACACTTTTGCTCTTTATTCGAAACCCGGCCTGTCTGCTATCGAGATGACAATGTTCAAAGTAACAAAGCTGTCCATCTGCCTGACTCTTTCCTTTCTTGCCATGTCACCCGCTTTCGCGGCCAACACCGGCACGCTGCCCGATGCGATCGAAAAGGCTGTCCTGCGCAACCCTGAAGTGCTCGCCCGCCTCCACGACTACCAGGCCTCCGACGCCGAGCGTGACGTCGCCCGTGGCGCATTCTTCCCGCGGGTCGACCTGCAGGGCTACACCGGCCGTGAACGCCGCGACACGCCCACCAGCCTGCCCAGCAGCTACAACCGGCCGGGCTACCAGCTACAGTTGCGGCAAATCCTGTTCGATGGCTTTGCCACCCGCAACGACGTCAAGCGCCTCGGCTTTGCCCGCGCCACCCGCTACTTCGAACTGCTCGGCACCACTGACGAAGTTGCCTACGAAGCCGCCCGTGCCTATCTCGACGTACTGCGCTACCGCGAACTGGCCGCCTTCGCCCAGGAAAACTGGGCCATCCACAAGGAAACCGTCGATCAGATCGAACGCCGCGTAAAAGCCGGCGTAGGCCGTCGGGTCGACCTGGAACAAGCCTTCGGCCGCCTGGCCCTGGCCCAGTCCAACTGGCTCACCGAAAGCTCCAACCTGCACGACGTCAGCCAGCGCTACCAGCGCATCGTTGGCGAAGCCCCGGCCGACAAGCTCGAAACCCCGCCCACGCTCAGCGACAAGCTGCCCGCGTCGCAAGACGTGCTCAAAGAAGCCGTCGAGCGCAACCCGGGCTTTCGCGCCGCAGTGGCCAACATCCGGGCTTCCCGCGCCAACATCGACGTGCAGCGGGCCAACAACCTGCCTACCGTCGAGTTCCGCGCCAGCACCGGCATGGACAGGAACCTGCTCGGCGCAACCGGCGAAACCAATTCCAGCGCCGTGCAGGTGCTGATGAACTGGAACCTCTTCAAGGGTGGCGCCGACGAAGCGCGGATCCGTCAATCCCACGAGCAGCACTACAACGCCACCGACCTGCGCGACAAGGCCTGCCGCGACATCCGCCAGCAAACCGCCATCGCCTGGAACGACGTCAAGAAACTCAAGGAACAACTGGGCTATCTCGACCAGCACCAGCTCTCCACCGAAAAGGCCCGCGACGCCTACCGCCAGCAGTTCGACATCGGCCAGCGCAGCCTCCTCGACGTGCTCAACACCGAGAACGAACTGTTCGACGCCAAGCGCGCCAGCGCCCGTGCCCGCTACGACCTGACCCAGGCCGAACTGCGCGTCCTCACCCAGACCCACCGCATCCTGCCCAGCGTACAGCTCGCCCCCGTTGCCAAGAACGGCCCCGAAGAAGCCGGCGTTACCGAGCCGGCCGAAGACGAAAGCCTGATGTGCAGCACCACGCTTCCGCTCGTCCAGCCCCTAGACACGGCCGGCGCGATGCAGGGCCGTCCGCAACCCGCCGCCGTACCCCTTCCGCTTGCAAGCTCCGTGGCGTCCAGCGCCGTTGTTAGCGCACCGACAGCGGCCCCGGCTCCGGCCCCCACCGCTGCCGCCACGATCGAACCCCTGGTCAAATCCTGGGCTGCGGCATGGTCGGCGAAAAACGTGAAGGCCTACACGGCCTTCTACTCCAGCCAGTTCAAGCCTGAACAGGGCAGCCTGCAAGACTGGATGACGAACCGCGACAAGCGGATCAACAAGCCGGGTGCCATTTCTGTCGAGGTGGACAATCTGACGGTGCGCAACCTGTCCCCCGATACGATTGAGGCCAGCTTCGTGCAGCACTACCGCTCCAGCGGCTACAGCGACAGCATGAACAAGACGCTCAAATACCAGCTGGAAAACGGCCAATGGAAAATCGTCCGCGAGTCGAACCGCTGAACATCGCCACAGGCTGACGCCACCTCCGGGTGGCGGCAACAAAAAGAAAGGGAGCCCGATCGGCTCCCTTTCTTTTTGTACTGAATCAACCGAACGCCTTACGGCTTGACTCCTGCGGCCTGCAGATGCGGCTGCATGATCCGGCGATAGAACTCATGAAAGTGCTGCATGCCATCTTCGTAGGGCGACTGGTACGGCCCCACTTCGTTACGACCTTCCTTCATCAGGGCCCGGCGGCCCCGATCCATCCGCTCGCCGATGTCGTCGTCCTCGACAGCCGTTTCCATATAGGCAGCCTGTTCCGCTTCGACAAATTCACGCTCGAACTCCAGGATGTCTTCCGGATAGTAGAACTCCACCACATTGGTGGTCTTGTCCACATCCGTCGGAATCAGGGTGCTCACCACCAGCACATGGGGATACCACTCGACCATGATGTTGGGGAAGTAGGTCAGCCAGATGGCGCCATGCTTCGGCATCTCGCCGCCGCCATAGTTCAGCACCGCCTCATGCCAGCGCTTGTAGGCGGCCGAGCCAGGCTTTTTAAGCGAGGTGATACCCACCCGCTGGACCGAGTACCACTGCCCGAACTGCCAGGTCAGATCGTCGCAGGTGACGAAATGGCCAAGCCCCGGGTGGTAAGGCGCAACGTGGTAGTCCTCCAGGTAAACCTCGATAAAGGTCTTCCAGTTGTAATTGCACTCGTGGATCTCGACTTTATCGA
>NZ_JAOAUU010000152.1 GCF_030157465.1 Zoogloea sp. | reverse complement strand
CTGACGCAGCTTCGCTCTGAAGCACACGGGCAAGATGGGTTTGCCGGGTGCTTACGTTTGTTGTGCGCAGGGAGCCACAGGAAAATGTCGAACAAGCGTCGAAATCGACGCACAAATCAATCCACATGCGATAAAAGACGGCACGCGTCAGAATCGACGCGCATCCGACGCCGACAATTCAAAAGGCTGGTTCTCAGATCGCTCTTTTTGTCGAAATCGACGCGCAGCCGACGTTTAAGGAGTGAGTGCCGAACGGCCAGGCGGAACCTAACGTCGAAATCGACGCGCAATCGACGTAGGAGACGTAGGCGCTGAATGGCACCACTACACCGCACGTCGAAATCGACGCACAGGCCGCGTGCGTCAAAACCGACGCGTAACGGTCGCTTACGCCTGAAATCCGTCTGGGGTTGGGGCTACTATTCTTGAGCCAGAGTTATGTAACACCATAACCGAGACAAATTTATCTGGTGCAACTGAACACTGGCTTCCACTCCAGTATTCCCCTCATTCAAAGTTTCTCGCGAGAATCGTCCGGCAGAGCAATTCGGACGGTACGCAGGGGGCGAATTTAGTATCCGCAGAGAAAGCGGTTTGCTCTTTAGTCGTCAGTTGAAAAGTCATACCTTTGGGGCTGGCAGTACTTAGAGCGGCGGCTGGCGCCTGAATACTCAGTGCATCAAACTTGACATGCGCGCCTCCACCTCCTGCCATCCGCGCATAAGTTCGGTTTGCCTTCGTGCCAGCGAAGGTCCATGTGCGTGCGGGAGAGTCACCGAGCCTGGACATGAAGTGCGCATCGGAAGACACGGCAATCTCGTCCATCAAGGTCGCAAGCTCAATTTTTCCGCGCTGGGAAAGGTGGACCGCAGGGGATGCGCCACCAACCAGAGCGGCGCGGATACCTTGGCAGACTTCCCGGCTCAGACTGCGTGCTCCACCCATCCATCTAGCTTTACCACCCTCTTTCGCCGCCTCCAGCCAGACGATCCGCTTGGACCACTCGATCTCTTTCACCAGCCAACTGCGGCCAGCCAAGAGCAGCAGCCGTTGAGGCTCTTCGCCGGTTAGCACAGTCGGGTCGATGTAACCGACCTCGGCGCCGCCGCACCGGCCCGTCAGGAGTTGAGCGCCGCTGAAGGACGCCAGCAGATCGCGATAGTGGCCACGGCCGAACTCTCGTTCTGTTTCAGGGCCGATGCGAACCAGTCCTCCCTCGCTATCCAGATAGCTCATCTGAATCATGTGGTCGACCATCGACCTGATGCCGTCTGCCGGCCGCTCCGGGAAGCAACGAGCCATCAGCGAGAGAAGCTCACTCACAGGCCATTCGCCCCGCTCCAGCGTAGCCACAAGAATCTGTTGTCCTACGATCGGCCACGGCTCATCAGGCGGCCGTGCAGCCTCCACCCAGCCCTTTGACCACAAATGAGTCACACCCAAGGCCAACATGAAAGCGTCTTGATTCGTCGTCAAGAACAGACAATTCCGGAGACTGCCCGACCGCCTGCCGGTACGGCCCATGCGCTGCAAGAACGACGAGACGGTAGACGGCGAATCGATCTGAATCACGCGATCCAGATCGCCCACGTCGATGCCAAGCTCCAGCGTTGATGTCGCGACAATCACACAATCTTTCTCCTCGCCAAACGCAGCCTCAGCCTGCCGGCGCTCGGACACGCTCAGCGACGCATGGCTCACGAAGGTCCGCACCTCCTTGGCGCGTAGCATGCTGCTCAGCTGCTCCGCGCTGCTGCGTGAGTCGCAGAACACCAGGCGCTTTTCTCCACGGTGAAGGCGTGAGATGACCGTCGCGGCGTTCTCGAGATTGCCAACGTAATCGATGGTGACATCGGCATCGGTGCTCACGGAGGCGCTGCCCACCACCTGCCGCGCTCCGACCGGGGCGAACCACTCCAGAAGTTCCTGCGGGTTGCTGACCGTCGCCGAAAGACCGATGCGCTGAAGCGGTTGCGGCAAATAGTGCTCAAGCCGCTGCAGCACCGACCTCATGTGCCAACCGCGGTCATCCGCAGCGAAGGCGTGCAATTCGTCCACAACCACCGCCCGCAAGTTACCAAACCAGGCAGGACGGTCCACCCGCACGGAGATCAGCATCGCTTCGATCGATTCCGGCGTTGTCAGCAAGATGTCCGGCGCTTCCTTCAGTGCTTTCTTCTTGCGGGACTGCGACACGTCGCCATGCCAGACTTCCACCGTGCGTCCGACTAGCCCAGCATAGTGGGTCAGCCGATGTTCGAGGTTGTTCAGCAGGGCCTTGATCGGGCAGATGTAAAGAACGCTCGTGCCAGGCCAGGACTCCTTCAGCATCCTGGACAGGATTGGAATGGTCGCCGCCTCCGTCTTTCCCCCCGCTGTGGGCGCCAACAACAAGCAGTGAGCCCCGGCATGAATCGGCGGGATGGCAGCCAGTTGCGTGGGGCGCAGCGTGCTCCAGCCCAAGGTGTTGACCACGTGGTACTGGAGGGAGGGGTGCAACTGCTCGAACTCGCTCACAGCTCGATGTCGTCCACCGAATTCGCGCTTGCTGCAGCCCGCTCAGCGGCAGACATCTCGGTCTCAGAAAGGGTCAACGAGTAGTGCTGACGGGGATCGAAGTCCACATGCAGGTCCACACGATCCAGCACATCTGCAACCAGCTTCTTCAAGAACAAGCGAGGCGCCACGCCCACCTTGCCCCCGAGGCCGCCCGCCACGGCCCGGGCCAAGGTGTCCAGGTAGCCGTCATCGACAACAGACCGCAGGCGCTGCTCATGCTCTCGCCCCTCTGCATAGATATCTCGCACACGCCGCCCCACCGAAAGCAGGGCACCGTGATCGAACGGAGCCAGGCGGATCTGGACAGCACGGGGGTTGTCAAACCTGCGGTCTGTCCCAAAGTCCACATGCAGCCGTTGGGCCAGTGGTGCCAACCGTTGCACGCCCTGCGGGCCGTCAAAGAATGCCGGCGTGCCAGTGACTATGAGGTACAGCCCGGGATAACGGCCTGCATCAATCTCATCGATCCACTGCCGCAGAGCATTGAGCCCCCGCTCGCGCGTGTCTGTGCGCATGCGCTGCAGCGTCTCCACCTCGTCGAGCACCATCACAAGGCCCGAAAATCCGCTGTCTCGCAAGATCGTGAGCAAGCCCACCAAGAAATTGCTGGCCCCAAAGTGGTCCAGATCGCCCTTGATACCAGCTGCACGCTTCACGCTGGCCGCCACGTTCGGTTGGCCGGCCAACCAGCTGATCAAGCCCTCGGCCAGCATGCCCTCGTTGTTGGCCAGGGCCTGTCTATAAGTACGCAGCACCGCAGAGAAGGCCGGGGCCGTCTTGCTGATGGCGCCGAGACGAGCTTCCATGAGTGCATCCGTCCGCTGCAGCAAAGCTTGAGCATCGTCGGGGTTCACCGAAGGGTCGGCCAGCACATCCTGCTCCAGAGCGTAGAACCAGCCGTCGATCACGCTTCTGAATGCGCCGCTGGCCATGTCTGCCGTGCCCAAGTGCTCAACAAGCCGCCTGTAGACAGTCTCCAATCGGTGCAGTGGCGTCTCGGTCTCGTTGATCTGGACTTCAGTTGCAGCAAAGCCCCGTGAGCGCGCGTGCTCCTGCAGCCATCGTCCGAAAAAGGTCTTGCCGGTGCCGTACTCGCCGCGTACCGCCTTGAAGCCTCCGCGGCCTGACGCCACCGATTCCAGCTCTTCGCCGAGAGTGGGTGCGAACGTCTCAATGCCAACCGCCAACGCATCCAGACCGTTGCTTGGAACAGTGCCTCGACGCAGCGCACTGATGATGTCTTCTCTGCGGGCCGGGCTGATCATCGGGGGCCTCCTGGCTTGGGCAGCTTGAACTGCTGTTGCAGCAACGTGATGTTGAGTTCAACCGATCCCGCCGCCTCATCGACCGTGAGTACCGCAGCCTGGTCTACGTTCAACACACGGCGCACGGCACTCAGCAGGCCACCCATGCGAACCTCGGCCAGCGACAGTCGATTCGCCAGAGCCGTGCGGGACAACTTCCCGCCACGTTCGGCCAGCGCCTCCAGCAGCAGCCTCATCTTGTCGTCTGGCAAAGCTACGCGCGCGGCCAACTGGCGCTGAGACGCATAGATTGAGCTGGCTAACAGACCAGCGATCCAGTCCGGCGCAATCACATCCATTTCGGGTAGTGGCAAATCGACGGGAGCGAAGAGCCCCGCCTGTGCCTCGACCTGCACCGGCTTTGTACGGGCAGGCTTGGCGTGCGGCGCTGCTGCAGCTACTGGCTTCTGGTATTGCATAAGAAGGGGCAGCTCCCACCACTCCGGCTGGTTCGGTGGTGCAGCACTCCAGCCAGCAAGGCTGGTACCCAACGGGGCAAATACGCTCAGCGGCACGGTGACCTCTTGGGGCGACAGGCCTCCGTGGTAACCGTTCTTTCGGCCCGCATAGCGGCTGCTTTCACTCCACAGGCAAACCACCGCGTTGGCGCCATCGCCGGTAACTACCCGGCCACCGCTGATCGCCAGCTCCTGGGTCGATGCCGGATTGCCCCCCAGTCGCCAACGGTCACTCTCGCCACCTGGAATCTGCGTGCTTCCGTCCTCCAGCAGATGACCATGGTCAGCCGTTACGATCACCACGCGTCGGGCCTCGCGGGCTTCCCGCAACAAAGGTAGCAGCAGACGCAGATCCTCCAGCGCCCAGCGCTGGTTGAGCTGATCCGGTCCGCTGAGGTGGTCATCCACAGCGTTGTACACCACGCCCACAACCTGCTGCTTTTGGTTCGCGATCGCCGTGCGGATCTCCTGTGCCAGATTGCCGGCATCGGCCAAGTCACCTTTGTGGAAGACCTTGGGTGGAAACTCTGCTCGGCTCGTAGCCATCAATGCGGGATGTGCCGCAAAGCCGGGCTTCTCTTGCGCCTGTGCTCCCGTGGTCAGTCGTCCACATAGCAGGCTGGTCCGACTCACCTCAGTGATTGTAGGCACTGCTGCGACGCCGACGAAGGGCTTGCCCTGAGATGCTGGCACCAGCTCTACCCAACCGTGGCCTGCAGCCCGCGCAAACAGCTCTCGGAAGATGCTGTTGCTCAAGCCATCCATCACCAGCAGCAACGTGGGTTGCACAGCGGCAATCGGAGCGACGACCCGGTCCAATACGTGTTCAAGCGGCACAACCCGCCCGCTGTCCGCAGGCGTCTGCGCATTCCATTGCACCAGCGCCTGGGCAAAAGGCTTGGCAAAGGCATTACGTCGGGCGATGACCGCCTGGCGACATGCGGCATACGCGTCTGACAACTCGGTCAGTTCGTCGCCACCCAGCAGCCTGAATCGGGCCCAATCCACGTAGGCACCCTGGTCAGCTTGCCATTCCACTGAATCTGGCAGCGAGGCCCCGGAGGCCATTGGGCTGAGCAGCCAGCGGGCCAGGCGTCGTGCCATCTCGACACGCTCCATGCGCGGCCGCTGCTCGTTCATCAGGATGTGCTTCAGCGCGCGGTCAGCCTTCAACTCAACCTGCTGAAGCTTGGCTTCATTGGGCTCTGCCGTGTGGGCACTCAGCGCCAAGGCAAAGTCGGCCAGTCGCTGGTCCAGCGAAGACGGAAGCACATCACTCAGCTGCGCAAACTCCGAGATGCGCAGATCACGCAGCAGAGCATCGGCACGGTCCAGCAGGGCCCGACAAGCCTCCACGCCAAAACTTCGCACGACTTGCTCCGCGGCCGCGGCCCAGAGGCGCCCCTCAGTTACACCCACATGCTTTTCGTTGACGAAGCGCTCGAGGCGGATCGCCGCCTGCCCCAACGCGGCCTGCCCTTCACCGTCTGCTGCAAAGATGACACCACTGACCAGCCCCAGCGGCAAGGCATCACCCGTGCGACCTGCTTCGACGCAGCCCAGGACCATGGATCCGGCTACGCCGGCAGCGTCAGCCAGCCAAACCAGGATGTCCGAGCGCATCGACGCGGGCAAAGGCCCGAGTCGAGGATCGGCATCGGGCGTCATCGACCAGCCCAGCAGCGTCATCGCGTCTGGCCTGGCCACCTCGATCCCCACAAAACGGACCAACACTTCGCGCCATGCGGTTTCCAGGTCCAAGAATCCATTGGCCACGGGCGGATAGTCACCCTGGGCCGCGCCGTCGATCAAAGCCTGTGGCATCCAGGCAAACCGGCTCAAGCGAGCATCGGTCTCCTTGGCCTGAAACATCAGGCGAACAATGTCCCACCCTTCTGGCTGAAATACCCGCGCACGGGCCAGCCGGGCAGCGATGTCTTCCGCAACCTCATGCGTCGCCAGGGGCGTAATCACCACCATGCCCGATGCTGAAGGTGCGAGTTGCTCCAGCTCACAGAGCGCCTCGCGAATGGCCAATGAGGATTCGCACCAACGCAACAGAAAACGCTTCCCATGCGGGGTGACCGCCTCCGGCCAGATCTGTCTTGCGGCCGCGCGAATCGCAACGGCCTGTGCCGTCGGGTCGCTGTCCAGCACTCGCTCCAGTTGCGCCTTGATTTGCGGCGTCGACAAACTCATAGCTGGGTGCCCTTGCGCTGCAGACGCCAACTGAGCGTCAGCTCCAGATCCCGTTCGCTGGTCACGCGAGCCTTCAGTTCATCCAATGCGGCCACGGCCTCAGCGCCAGTCAGATGCAACTGCTGCTTCTCGGCCACCACTTCGGGCGCCAGATTGGCCGGGACAGGCGGAATCGTCACGGGCGCAGGCGAAGGTACCTCTGGCACCGGCGGCGGCACAGGCTCGGGGACGGGGGCCGAAACAGACGCTGCGAGCAAGCCCATGGCATCGCGATGCAACTCATCGAGTCTGCCCTTCAAAGCCAATACGTGTTCATCGCTGGTCAGCACCTCGGACAAGCGCCGGGCGATCACCTTGGCAGCATCCGACCGGTGATCACTCAACTTCAGCACCACGTCGAACAGTTGCCAGTAACTGCCTGCCTCCAGCACATCGGCGCAAACCTTCGCCTGCCCCAAAGCTCGCCCGACAGCGGCCTCCGACGTTTGCAGATCGGCCGTTGCCAGTACTGCGACCACCTCTGAATCAGCCGCGGATGCCACCGCCGCCAACAGTGACTGCGCAGACTCAGCGGTTTGCTGCCGAGCCCCTGTTGCGCCAGCCGCGTACCGGCCAGCCCGATCACGCACCTGCACCACAAGGCGGGTCACCGCGTCGCGCTTCTCCGCGATCGTCTGCTTAACCTCGTCCACCAACTTGCCCACATTGGCCGCGTTGAGGGTCTGGCCCAGGGTCAAGCCAAACAAGCTGGATGCACGCTGCAAGGCCAGCTGCCAGTCACCGGCATTTGGCAGCGACTGCTCCCGCAGTTCCAGCTCATCCGGCATGCTGTCCACAGACGGCTCAAAAGGCCCGCCGCGCATCGTGAAACGACGGCTGGTGGAGGCAGCGAAAGCCAGGATGATGAGGTTCTGCAGCTCCAGCGGCAGCCCCATGGGTGCAGGCATGTCGATCCACTGCCGCAACCTGGCCACCGTAATCGCCCCCCCACCTTCTCGCGCGTGGCTCTGCGAAAAGCGCGATTGCCAGTGTGGCTCGATCAACAAGTGTGTTTCCGCCATCTGCCCCAGTTGGCAGGGGTTGACCACGGAACGCACCAGCTTGCGAACACTGTTGTCCTGCACCAGCCCGCGCTGCCCCGGCGCCTCTATGGCCTTCTGCACCTCGGGCCAGATCTTGCGAATGACAGCCGGCTTGATCTCGGTGTCGAACTCAGGGTGAGCCGGATACTGGTGGGCAAACAATTGTCCCAGCAAGTTTTCAAAAGCCGATTTGAAGTCGGCACCCACGGGCGGCCGCGGAGACAAGGTTGGATCCAGCGAGCGGAACTGCTGATCTGCCGTCAGTGGATTGCTGACCGCATCCCGAGGTTCAGTGCTGATGCCGTAAGCCACTTCAAGCTGAGCGCGCAGCTTGATGCGCAGTTGGTCCAGTTGATTGCGGGCCAGGGCCTTGGCCTGCACACGGTCAACAAACGACAGGTGGCCCGCATAGGTCTCAAAGCGATCACCCTGCAAGATGTAATCCAGCACCACCAGCCGGCCTAGGTCGGCTAAGGCCTTGTTGCTCAGGAACGAAGGTATCCATACCAGCGTTCTGGTATCTCCACCGCGGTAAGCCGCCAAACGTGCTAGGTCATCGGCCGGACCAAAGTTGGCGTCATCGAACGGAAAGTCCAGCACCACCGTCCACGTGCCGGAACGGCCACGCAGACGGTCATCGGTCATTTCACGCACGTTCTCGTACAGCAGCTCAATCTCGCGTCGCGTGCCGCGCCAGCTGAACTCATAGGTGTTGAACAAATCTCCCGTGTCGTCGATCTCCAGTTCCTTGAACAAGGCCTCGCGAATCCGCTTGCGGCGGTTGCCCGGGTTGTCGTTGGCCTCTGCCGCGCGGAGGATGGGTTCGATATCGACACCCGTCACCTGAATGGAGATGATCGGGTTCTGGTCCTCAGTGATCTTGATCTCGCCAATCTCACTTGCCCAGTCACGGCACTTGCGCAACACATCTTGCGCCTCGCGGCCCGGGATCGGCGAACGGAAGGTACCGTGGTTCAAGGCCGCCAAGCGTTGAGCGCTCAAGGCCTTGAGAGATTCCACCTCAGGTACCAACGCGCCCAGCAACAGCGTCTTCAACAGGCGGGCGTCGTTGCGCAGGCTCTTGGCAGCAGTCGCCTCTGCCTGGCCCAGCTTGATCGCCTCCCATGTCACGTTGTGCTGCCGCTCCAGCATGGGCAGCAAGCGCTGGTTGTAAAGACGCTTGGCGTTCTCGAAGTGCAGGCGCATGCCTTCGCTGAAGGGCTCATCACCCTCGGCGATGGCGTCGTACAGGTCACCCACGGGAATCAGCTGGCCCAGTTCCAGGTCTGCGCGGCGGTCCACCAGCAATTGCAGCATCAGCTTGAGCGCCGTACGCTCGCGCTGCAGCGCGGCCGACACGGCAATCAAGGTCTGCACCAACGCTGGCGAGAACGGGTACACCTTACGGAACATGTCCCGGTCAGCAGTGGTGGTCAGCAGCGTGTCCAGCACGTCCTTACGCATCTTCAGTAGATCATCGAAGGTGCTCTGCAGTGTCTGCCGAGCGGCCTCGTCCACCGGGCGCAGCACGCGCTTCTCTGCAATGGCAGGCAGGTTGCGGTCTTCCAGGGTAATGCGGTGGAAGCGTGCCTCCCAGTGCTTCAGCACATCGCTGAACTGCACCTGTACCGAACCCGCAAGGTTCTCACCCACCAAGTCGCGAAGATCGCGCTGCCGGGCCACGAAGCTGATCAGCGGAATGGGCCGGTCGGCGTTGGTGGCCTCCACCAGCTTCACCAGCTTTGTGCCTTCACGGCTGACAAAATTGACGTCGGCCGCATGGCTGGCCAGCCACAACACCAGTTCGTCCAGGAACAGGATCACCGCATCGTAGCCCAGCGCCTTGGCGTGCCGACTCATGATGCTGAGACCATCGTCGAGCGATACAAACGATTCGCCGCTGCCCGCCAAGGTCCGGTAGGCTGAGAAAAACTGGGTGATCAGATCGCCTACCAGGCGCGAGCGCTCTTCACCATTGGGCGCTTCCAACATCGCCGCCTCGAAAGCCACGGCATCCCAACCACTTTCGAGCGCCCCCCAGCCACCTTCGCTCCCCCCACTGGCACCCTCATTGAGCTTGGCGAAAAAGGCTTCATCGCCCATGCGTTCGCGCAGGTCGCGTGCATCCTTGAACATACCCTCAGCCAGGTAGAAGCCAGGCACCGGAGCATCCGGATGCTTCTTGCGGACGAACTCCGCATACTGCCCGAGAATGGCCGACTCCATGTCGCGTGCGCCGATCATATGGTAGGGCACCAGCAAGAACTTGCGCCCATCGGTCCAGCTGTGACGGGCCACCACATCAGCCAGCTCAGGCGTCGCCCGGGCCTGGGTGTTGCCAGCCAGCAGCAGGTTCAGCACCGCCATGAAGTGGCTCTTGCCCGAGCCGAAACTGCCGTGCAGATACGCAGCCTTGCTGCCGCCGGTCTGCACTGCCTGCTGGATGAAGCCCAGCGCATTGGCAAAGGCATCCACCAGCTGCGGCGTGACAACGTAGTCGCGCAGGGTCTGCTCGGGCTCAGTGACGCCCTTGGACAACTGCAACACGAAGTCGCCCTGGTGCACCCGTTCAGGGATGGCGATGAGGTCTTTCAATAGGGTCATGTTTGTTTTCTTCCCTCAATCCTTGACTAGGCGCGTGCCTTGGGCGATCTGCATGTCCGTCAGGGCAGCAGAGGCCATCCCGCGTTCTGGGCCGCGGTGTGAAGCGCCTGTTTGAAGGCGTTGAAACTGGGCATGTCGATACGTAGCGGATCCACCGCACCCGTCACCACCCAGCCCGCTTGTTCATCAGCCGACGGATCCGTTCCACCGGACAACGCAGCCAACTGCTTTTTCAGCGAATTCGGACTGGCGTCGTTGCCGGAGGCATCTTCGAGCGGCGCACAATTCGCGTAACCCGGCGGCCGCAGTGCGCACAGCAACCAAGCCTCTGATTTGGGGCGCGGCACCATGGGTACGCCGGTATCACACTCGACCATCGCAAAGCCACGGTGCATCGAATCCACTTTTTCTTGCCACTCTCCTGAGGGCGTTGCGCGGACACCGTCGCCATCACGGAACAGCACTGCCACCACAGGTTGCAGCTCTTGCGCGGCAGTCTGTTTGGCCAACAGGCCCAAGACTTGCGCATTCCTCGTGAAGAAGGCCGTACCCTTGCCAAACTTCACACCGGGGAACAACGGAGAGCCCTGCTTGCCCATGCTCGCCAGTGCCGTCTCATGAACATGAGTGACGCAATCGCCGCCAGCCAGATGGATATCCAGCACGCTGTACTGGGTGTGATGACGCTCCAAAACCTTGTCCACCACCCAAGCCATCGGCCCAGGCACGAACTTCATCCCGCCCCCGGTCGGTCTCTCATGGCCCAGATCAGTGGGCCCTTCACCTGAAAGAAGCAATCTCATGACTTCGGGGAGATGAGTGCGAGCGTCATTGCCTCGGCAGGCAGTGCCTCCAGGTTCGTGTCGACAAACACTTCACCGGGGCCAAGCAGCGTGAGCTTCTTTTGCGTGCTGGGCAGATCAAACAGGCGCACCGCCTTGGTGTGGCCTGCACTGTTCCGGAACAACAGCAACACGGCCTCCCTGGCTACCTCATCGGGCAGGTAGTTCAGCACCAAGGGGCTGTGCGTGGTCACGATCACTTGCCGCTCGGCACCGAGCAGCAACTGCACCAGCTTCTGCATCAATTCCGGGTTGATCCCGTTTTCGATCTCATCGAAGAGCACGCAGCTCTGGCCCAGACCATCGGGCCGAGCAGCATTACCAGAGCTCTCTGAACAGATGACCTGCGAAAGAACAGCCAGCACACGCAATACGCCATCGCTAACCTGACGAGCATCCGATTCCAGCCAGGAAGGTGCCTGCTGTGCGCTGCCGTACTGCTCCACCACACGTAGGTCCTTCCACCCGGCGCGCAGCGCCGTGGTCGACAATCCTGCAATCTGCGGATAGAACTTCCTCAGTGCCTTGATTAACGCCAACTTGTCGTTGGCGGGCAAGCCGTGGATGAATGCGCTCAGCCGTTCGCCTCCATAGCCGATGTCTGCACCATCCTTGGCACGCCTGCGCATCGACTGAGGCGATAGGAGATCAAGGGAGCGCAAATTGGCTGCCACGTGCTTCAGCACACCCAAGGCTGGATGGACATCGCGGACATTGATGAACGAGAGGGTTGAGCCTTCGTATTTCATCGATCGCAGGGGGTACTGCACCGAATCCTGGCTGTCCGTGCCCGATACCAGCAGTTGCCCATCCTTGATGTGCAGCACCTGTTCCACGTCATCAACCTTCACCGTCTCCGCTGTGCAACGCATCTCGGTAGTGTTGAATGATCCGCTCCAGACAATGCGTCCCTCACCGGGCACCTCGATGTCCAGTTCAAAGTGGATCAGCTTTTTTTTCAGGAATCGGCTGGTCAGGTCGGCGGCTTTCCATTCGCGCTGCTTGAGCCACGTTGCCACCTGCCCGTTGGCGAGATGCCCGACAAAGTCGAAGGCCTGCAGCACCGTGGACTTGCCCGCCCCGTTCAGACCCACCAGGCAGGTGAACGAACCCAGTCGGTGAGGCGCCGGTGGCAGGCGGAAGTCGACCAACGACTTGAAATTGTCGATGTAGAAGCTCTTGATCATGGTTGGCCCTTTACTTCAGCGGCTTCACACCGCCCCTGCGACCCAGTCCGAACCCGATGCGGTACACATCGGGCATCTGGATGCGCTGGTCGCGAAGCCGCTCGATCAAGCCCAAGGTCTGGAGATCGTTCAGCACACCAACGGTTCCCAACCCCAGGCCTTGCGGTGGAAGCTTCACGCCCAAGCTCGATTGGGCCAGATGCCCCTTCAGTTGCTCGATCGTCTTGCTCTCGGACCAAAGGCGATCGAATTCCTCCTCCACGCAAGGCACGGTGAGCTTGCCGCGCAATGGCTGCATCACAAACTCGATCCATGGATAGTCTTCGGTGCTCACCTCACTGACGCGAAGTCGAGATGCAGCCTGCACACCCGCCTGAATGGCCCGAAAATGGAGCGCGGTATGAGAATCCTCCGGCGTGTGCTGCGCTGCGTGACGAACAGCTTCGCAATAGCTGCGCGGGCTGACCTGCCCCAAGCCATCCACCAGATGATTGACGAGCCAGGTGTAGGGCTTGCCGCGTTTATAGCCGCTCGGTCCTGAGGCCATCGCACTGCCGGCCAAGCGCTCGAAGAGGCGTTCCTGCAGCTTTTCGTCGGAGCGCAGCGCTCGCGGCAGAAACCACGTCTTGTCCAAGGACGTGAACACCTGCCCCGTCACCTCGGTAACTGCTTGGCGAAATACAGCACCTGCCTGTCCCGCATTACTTGCACACTGGAATATCAGGGCATAAAGATCCGCGCGTTGCCAACGCAGTTCAGCCTTGCGAGCCAGCAGTTTCGAAGCATCGGGAAAACCCGTGATCTCCTTGTCCTGAAGCATGTCGGGACGCAAAAATATCTTGAAGCGGATGCGTTGAGTGGAGCGGACGTCCAGTGCCAGTTGCAGCAAGGCGCGGGCCAGGGGTCGAATGGTTGCCCAGTCGTCAGCCAGGCGGTCCAAAGCGTCAAAAAGCACAACCAGCGTGCGCCCCTTCGATGCCAGCTCAGCATCCTTGGCCCGCAGCAACTCATCGAATGCCTCGGGCTGCTCCGCGACCCATTTCACTCTCTCGGTCCACCGGGCCGACACCGGGAAAGGTGCGCCGAAGTTCGCGCTGTGTGCCAGCACGGCGCGCCAGATGGCGCGTGCCGAGTAGGTCTTCAACAGCGCAGCCAGAACGTCCTGGCTGGGTGCGTGTTCGGAAACACTTTGCGCCCCGAAAGCCTGCACAGCATCAAAGGCGCTGCTTGGCATGACCCCTGGGAAGGCTGTCTCGATATAACGACGATGTTCGTCCGAAGCCAGGTGTTGCCACCAGAAACTCTTGCCCGATCCCCGAATGCCTTCGACCACGCTGCTGTCGATATCGAGGGCCTTGGCGTGGCTTGGCGGCACAAACGTGAACGCCGGCTCGCGTACGTCCGATGCACCGGCCTGGTCTACGGCCGGCAGTGATTCGATCAGCGCAGCGCGCAGCTGGGTGGCTTCAGTCATGGTTCAAGTCCGGCAAAGCCTGGATCACTTCCTGGATGAAGGGCCCGAACGCCAGGTCGATGTCCGTGTCGTCCACCCCGCCGGCACTGCGGCCAAGCAAGGGGTCGAACTCCTGGAAGCGGGCATTCCAGCGCACTCGCATCGGGAAATGCGGCCCATCCTCATTGTGCAGATCAAACGAAAAGGCATCTTCCGGCGTGTCGGCATCGGGCTCCAGCTCGTCATAGATCAGATCGCGAAACACATCCCAGGCGTTCTGCACGAATCGACTGGCCCGCTCGGCCTGATCGCTCTCGGGAAACAGCGCTTGCACCATCACGATGCGCTCACGCACCTGGCGCAACACTGCCGGGCGCTGGTGCCAGTGATTGAACAACTGCCGGTAGCCTTGCCAGTTCTGCTGCGCATCGGTGGCAAACAACAGCGCCACCGAGGCCAGGCTGCCGATGGCCACGGCAGCCACATCGTGCAGGCCGGCCCGGCTGTCGATGAGGACAATGTCGGGCCGCTCCTGAGCTTCCAGCAAGCGGGTGATCCGCAGCATCCGGTCCGCGAAAGTCTGCGGTCCCGTTGGCGATGGCGTGTCTGCGTACACCCGGGCCAACTTGCTCAGGTAGGCGGTTTCGCCCTGGCCCATCGCGGCGGCAACGCGTATCGAGCCCTGCGTCTGGTCGGCCAATGGGCTGAGCGAAACCATGTCTCGCAGCACCTCATCGCCTTGCCCCACCGCATCCTCGACGAACCAGTCCACGAGTCCATAAGTGGCAACCCGCTCCTGGGGCAGCAGCAGGCCCGACAGGCCGGGTGACTCCAGGTCGAAGTCGATCAGCAAGACACGCTTGCCGTCCCGTGCCAGCCGATAGGCCAACATTGCAAGCGCTGTCGACCGGCCAACACCGCCTTTCAGCCCGTAGAACACCACGCGAGGCGGGTGGCCATGCTCGTCGAAGCGACGGGTGCGCAGCCAGTCCTGGCCAATCACCTGGCGGTCCAGCAGACGCACCATGATTTCCCGAGAAAGCACCTCGCTGCCGTCCTCCTCCGTTGAGGCTGGCACGGTAACCAAGGTTTGATACCAATCAGGATGTTGAAATAATGAAGCCGGATTGGAAAAATCGTCTCGGAACAAGACCCCCGACGATGTGGAATACGGAGTCAGAGTCGCTGCAAGCGTCCCCAACAGCTCAAACGCCGCAGCTGGGTAAATATCATCGGGTGTAGCTGCAGCCCGCGGGCCTTCGGCCTCCTCGTCTTCGGCCAAGGGCCGCCAGGCATCGACGGCAAAGCGCAGCTTGCCGTAGACGTCCCGAACAATGCCGACCGGCCATTGAGGCGGCAGACGCTCGTCTTGCAACGCCAGCGCTGCACGCACAAGGGCTTCGTTGAACTTGCATCCGCTCATCACAACACGCCTCCACCTGCCGCTTCATCCAACAGCGCATCCATTTCAAGGGCCGCCCATTCCCACGCCTCTAGGGACGTTGGTAACGGAATCGCAGACTCACGCCAGTAGCGGTGGTCAACACACCAGTTTGCCAAAGAAGCCAAGTTAGGCAGGCGACTTTGCAGCACGCTTGCAGCGCGTCCATCAGGCAGCATCATCAAGCCATTGACCAGCATGTCCAGCTTCGGCAGATGCTCCCGATACGGCTTTTTTATGTTGCCGGCTGCATCAACCGCAGCGCCACCACGCACGAGCAACGACTTCAGCCCGCATTCGACGGAGATGCCAAAGAGCTGACCTGCGTTAACATGACGCTCATGGTGCTGCAGCAGGTGCGCATCGCGAATGTGCCGACGGGCCGCAGCGACGTAATCGACGCTCATACCTTCTTCGTCCTTCCCCGCTTGGAAGCCTTAGCAGCCGGCTTCCAAGCCCGCAGATCGTCCAGCGTGAAGCCCAAGGCCCGCGCTTCCTCGGTGACGAAGCTGCGGTAGTAGTCACCCATGCGCTCGCCGAACACCGGGTCGAGCTCGTTGTGCCACTGTTCCAGCCAGGGCACCAGCTCCAGCAGGCTGGCCAGAAGGGGTTGCAGGCGGGTGGGTTCCCAGCCTTCGCTGTCCTTCATGTCTATGTAATAGCCCGCCAGGGCCGTGGCCTGTTGCAGGTGGTTCCAGCCGGCCCAGGCGATCGCCAGGCTGCCGTCCGCGCCGCGTTCGCAGCCGGGGTAGCTCACCCAGCGCTCCTTGGGCACGTCCAAGCCGCCGCGCAGGCGCCACAGGTCGGCTTTCAAAAAATCCTTGCTCTGGTACTTGGGCGGCACGGGGATTTTGCCCACGTCTTCCCCGGCGTCTTCGCGGCGTTGCAGGGCCCAGGTGTCCTGCCACTGGGCGCGTTTGCGCAGGCCGGTGTCGGTGTAGCGCTGCACGGGCAGGGCGGGCACGGACTCAAGGGCCACCAGCTCGGCCACCAGCTGTGGCAGGTCGAAATCGCTGTGGCCGGCGTAGAGCGCGGCGATCTGCATAAACTCGGCGTCGTGCGACACCGCCTCGGCCAGGCGGCTGGTGCTGGTGAGCTGGGGCGGCTGGTCGGCGCTGGCCGGCCACAAGGCCGGGGCTTCCAGGCGGGCCAGCAGCCAGTCGCGCAGGGCGGCGTGTTCCTGGTCTTCCCAGCGGGGCGAGTTCCAGCGGCGCTTGAACTCCGGGCGTTCGATCAGGCCGATGGATTTGTCACTTTCGATCAGCTCGATGCGGCGTGCCACCACGCGGCGGTAGGCCTCGGGCCAGTGGGCGGGGATTTCGGTGATGGGCGTGGAGCCGTGGCGCTCGAACCAGGTGGTCTGCTCCTTGCCGGCCGCCACGCGGCGGGCAAGTACGATTTCGAAGGCACGCTCGCCCAGCGCGACCTCCACTGGGGCGTGAAACTCCACTTCTTCGGCGCTCACGCCAGCTGGCAGCAGGCGATAGAGCTGATAGCAGTGCCAGTCCAGCTCTTCCTGGTTAGCAATCATCTGGCGGCGTAGTTGAGCCGCTTGGCCGCAGGCGGCATCAAGGCTGGTGCGGGTGGGGAGCGGATCAGCAGCCAGAACCGCTGTCGGCAGCAGTGCGGTGACTTGGCGGGATTGGGTGTCCAGACGGCTGGCGATGTCGAGCGGTCGCGAACTTACCAATGGAAACTCAGCAACTTGAGAGGCGTTGTGAGCGTATCGAAGCTCCCATTTCTCGTCGGAGATACCCCCACCGATGCCGCCGTTACCTTTGTTGAAGCACACCTGCTTCAACCAAAAACACGCCACCGATGAATTCAGCAGCCCGAGCAGCCCCAGGTGTTCGTCTTCGCTGCTGCCAGCGGGCAGCTTGATGACCGGCGCGGTACGGTTGAAGACTTTCCCCTGTTGGTCAAACACGAAGTGGTTGTGCGTCGCAATCTCACTGAAGGCAAGCAGGTGTTCAGCTCGGGCGCGGTCCTTTGGGAACTGGTGATAGTCCCACCATGGCCGGCCTGCTTCGCGATATGTTTTGCCGCCAAACACTGACCTCGCCCACAAGGTGGTGCGGCAGGGCCACATCCACCGCAACGATGAGTCCGCAGGAATGGCACCCCACTGGATGATTTCATCGTCATAGGGAAACAGGATTGACTCCTCTATTGCCAAGGACCAATCGCGAGTTCCGTCGCCACGTACACAAGGTCTTGTGTACTCACCACAACCCATCCGCTCAAAAAAGGCTATGGGTTGAACAAAGAAATCATCAGCGTGGGTGTCTTGGAAGAATCCCATTGACTCTGCAAGGTCTCCGAGCCTCTTGGATGAGAGCTCTTCGAGAGAATCCTTTAAATCTGCAGCACCGCCGCCCCCAATGCTCCACGGATGCTTGGCAAACGTCGCCCGTAGCGTATCCGCCACGCTGACGAAATCACTCTCGCTGCCGGCCTGATCGATCTGGCCGACGATGGCGCTCCACACCAACCCCTGCGCCGGATCGTCCGGCGTGCTCGGTTCGCCCTTGATGCCCATCACGGTGCGCACGCCTTCATCCACCGGCGGGCGGTGGCGGCCGAACAGGATGACGGTGGGCGTGCCGTGGCCGGGGATGTAGGCGCCGGAGGTGTCCACCACATGGGTCAGGTCCAGCCGGGGCAGCACCTGCTCGATCAGCTTGCTGCCGAACTCGCGCTTCATGAAGCTGTTGGCGGTGATCAGCCCCACGTAGCCAGCGCTGCGCCCCTCGGCCGCCGTCACGGCCAATTCGAAGAAGCGCTCGGTGAATGGGGCGCCCAATGAATACTGACGATGGCAGCTCGCGTACTCTTTCCGGTAGGCCGCATTGAGCGCCGGGTCCTTGACGACGATGTAGGGCGGGTTGCCCACCACCGCGTGGTACTGGCGGCCCAGAATGTGCTGCACCTCGCTCAGGTCTTCGCTGGCGTAGGCGTGGGCCAGGCCGGTGTCGGCGTGGCTGTCGGCGGCATCAAACAGATCCTGGCTCTGGGTGAGGCCAAAGCGCGTGCCGTGCAGCAGGCTGTCGCCAATGGCCACCGACACCTTGAAATCGTGCGCATTGGCCAGGCGCTGCACGCCGGAGGCCTGCAGGGCTGCCACGAACAGGCGAAAGCGTGAGATGGCCACCGCGAACGGGTTGAGGTCCACGCCGGCCACTGCGTCGAGTGCCTTTTGCGCGATGTCCACCGGGTTGCGGCCGGGTTCGTTGCGCTGCCACTCGGCCAGCAGGCGGTGGAAGCCGCCCAGCAGAAAGTGCCCCGAGCCGCAGGTGGGGTCGATCAGGCGCACTTCCCGAAAGCCGAACTCGCGGATGGCCGGGGTAAGAGTGCGGTCGAGGATGAACTCTTCGACAAACTCGGGCGTTTGCAGCAGCGCGTAGCGCTTGCGGGTGGCCTCGGACAAGTCCTGGTACAGATCGCCCAGGAAGCGGGTGTTCCACGCAGGGTCGGTGAAGTCGTGGGTCAGCGTGCCGGTGTTCGGGTCGACCTGCTGCCAGAACTGACGCAGGGCCATGGCGGCGTCGCCGCTGATGCCCAGCCGGAAGGCCGGGTTGTGGGCTTCGTCAAAAAAAGTGTGCAGGCCGGGCAGGGTGCCGGCCTCGCGGAAGGCGGCGAGCAGGTAGTCCCGGTCGTTCTCCAGCGGGTGGGCCTGGAAGTAGGCGTCGTGCCGATCACGCACCAGGGCCAGCCGGCCCGATTCGGGCGTGCCGCCCAGCCAGGGGCGGTCCACCAGCTGGTTGTCTTCGATGAAACGCAGGAACACGCAGCTGAGCAGCCAGTGCACTCCGGCCTGGGTAATGACCTGGTCGGCCCAGGTTTCAAAGGTTTCGGCGCAGCGGTTGACGTCGTTGGCGGCCTGCCATTCGGCCTGCAGGCTGGTTTTGAGCTCGGGGAGTTCTTTGATGCGCTGCCGCAGATCGTCTTCGAGGCGTTTGAGCAGTTTGGTCAGGTCGGCGAGCAGTTGGGGGGCGTGGATCACTGGGTGTGCTTTCCGGAGGCGGCGGTCGAAGTGGCGTGGCTGGCCCGGTGTTTGTTTTCCACCCAGGCCTGGGGCAGCGCCAGGGCGCGGGTGTTGTTGACCAGGGGCACGGCCACGCCGTCGATGAGGGGCAGGCCCTGGTGGCTGGTGGGCAGCAGCATCCAGGCGCAGTGGGTGTGGCCGGGGCGGCCGGCGTGTTCTTCCAGCTCGGTGACCAGGTGCATGAGTTCGTAGCGCGCCAGCAGCCCTGCGCACACCAGCAGGATGGGCGACGGGCTGTTCAGCAAGGCGGCCCGCAGGGCTGGCACCGCGCGCTGCACCAGGCGTTGCAGGTTGGTCCAGTGGCGGCTGCCGTGCTCGGCGGCGTCGGCCTGGAGCACGACCTTCCAGTCCGCTTTCATGGCCTGGGCTTGCTCACGCAGGGCAGCCAGCAGCAGCGCGTCGAGGTTGAGCCGTTGCACGGCGCTTGGCAAGGCAGTGGGGTGGCCAAAACGGCGGAGCAGCTCGGCCTCCGCGCGGCGAGCGATTCGAGGAGGCACTGTCAGGACCAACAGCCCTCCTTGGTCCAGCGAGCGCACCAGGCGCTCTTCGACCGCGGCAGCCTGCGCTGCATCGCTATCACCCGCAACGTGGGGCGTCAGGAGCGTGGCTTGACGTGAAAAGTGGGTGGTCGTGCCGGCGGTTTGTCCCCGGCTCAGGGTAGCCAGACGGTAGGCGCCGCGGCCATCGGCAGCGGTGATGTCCCAGGTGAGCGGGGCACCGGCCTCTTCGAGCAGGCGATCCAGGCCGGGCCTGTGAGGTAGGTCCGATGCTTCGGGGTAGCGACCGCGGACGCGATCCTGGATGTCCTTGGCGCGCAGCTCCGGAGCCCCGACCAATGCACCCAGGGACTGGCGCAGCGCCTGGATGGGCGCCATGCCGCGCATGTACATCTCTTGCCTGCTGGACACCGCGGCCTTGCGCGAGGCCGAGGCGGCGAGGCGCAGCAGGCGGGTGGGCGGAATGAGCGCTGGTGCGTTGCCACCCAGCTGATCGGGCCTTGGCAGGGGCACCCCCTCCAGCATCTCCAGCACGCGGGCCGGTGGCAGCAAGGGGTCGGCCAAGGCGCAGGCATCCGCGGCTGCTCCCAGTTGACGTGCGTAGTCTGCCCATAGCGCAGCGCTGGCGATCAGCAGGTGGGGTTGGTGGTCGTAGGCCTCAAAGCGCGGCTGGTCGAGATGAGCCTCGGCCTCCACGGCACCACGCAGTACTGCGGTGGCCTGGCGCAGGCGTTCGGCATCATCCTGTGAGGCGCAACCGCGCAGTGCCAACAGGGCCAACGCGCCTTCTCTCGCGCTCATAACGTTGCCCTGACTACTCACGAGGGTGTCGAGCTGGTGACGTAGCTCGGTGAAGGCCGGGTTCTTGAGCCAGCGCGCCCGGGCCTTGATCAGCGTGGCGGTGAGGGTGGCACGATCCACCTCGCCGGCCTGTGCGGCATCGCCGAGGCTGGGCCAGACGCCCGCTTTCACCGCATCGTCCAGGCCTAGGTAGTGGGCGAGGGCCGCTTCTTCGGGCCGGTCGTCACCGGCCGGACGGCGCGGCAGCAACTGGGCGGCAAGCTCGTTGATGCTGACCGCGCCCTCGATATCTTCGTCGGCATCGTGCGCAAGGCTGCGGCCCTGGGTCAGGTCTGGCCGCAGGCGGGCCAGCTCCTTGGCGGTGAGCCGGATTTCCTTGCGGATTCTGTCGCCCACGCCCTTGAGATAGCGGAAGCGAACGCGGTCTACCGCCAGGAGTTCGCGGGCGTTGTGCACGCCCATGCGCTCCAGCACGACCTGGGCTTCGAGACTGTAGCCGAGCTCGGCCATGGTGGTTTGCGGGGTGGCCGTGGGGGCGATGGCGGCCAGGCCGCTGGCCGGCGCAGCATCGCCGGGGTGCAGCGTACGGCGTGCGTTGAAGATGGCCCGCCATTCGCGCAGCATGTCTTCGGCGTTGTCGAAGCGCTCGCGGTAATCGCGCTTCAGCGCTTTCTCGAAAAAGCGCGCAAAACCTTCGCGCGTGACAGGGTCAAAAACATCCCGCTCAATGGTGGCTTCGACGTCAAGCATAGCCGGCGAGGTCTGCCCGTCGCCCCACACTGGCGGCTGACCAACGGCCATCTCATAGAGTGTGACAGCCAAGGCAAAGCGCTCAGCGTACAGGTCCCATCGCGGGGGTTTGCGCAACGACAGGAAGGGGTCCAGATAGGGATGGGTGCCTGCCGTGATGTTGTCGGCTGGGGTTCGGCATAGGGAAAAGTCAAACAGCACCAGTTGCAGCTTGCCGCTACGGTTTTCGGCGATACCGATGTTGTCGGGCTTGATGTCACGGTGTGCCACGCCCTCGGATTCGAGGTGGTTCACGGCCCCAATCAACTCTTCGCCAAAGCGCTGCAGCATGTCCAACGAGAGGCGGCGTTCTTCCTTGAGTTTCTCGGCCAAGGTCTTCGCGCCCGCGCTCTTGAGCAGCAGTGCGGTGCGGCCGGAGATGGTGAGCGTTTCGCGGTGGGCAACGATGTTTTGGTGGTGCAGGCGGGCCAGCACCTCGCCTTCGGCGACGAGGCGGTCGTTGTGCGCGATGTCGCAAGCCACTTTCAGGATGGCTTCATCATCATTGCCATCGCGACGAACTAGCAAGGCATCGCTAGAGGAACCGCGTCCCATGCGCTTGACGACCGTGAAGCCTCCCTCCAGGCGGTCGCCGGCACTGGCAATGCTGGGATCAACGGTGGCCTCGGGGTCAGGCGTGGTCAGCTCGTCCTCCACCAGATCCAGGTCATCCAGAAAGCCCTGGATCGTGTCGTAACGCGCGAGCAGGTCAGGAGCGGTGGCGAACTGGATCAACTCCTGCTGTCGGGCGCCGCAGCCGTCCATGGTGTCGGATAGGCGCAAGCCCTGACCTACACGCAACTTCTCCGACAGTTCTAGCGCGGACTCAGCCGGGGGCTGCCCGGTGAAGATGTAGTAGGCGATGCAGCCGAGCGAGAACACGTCGAGGCTGGCGCCTTGGGCGGGATCGGCCCGGGTGGTTTCGGGTGCGAGGTAAAGCAGGCCGAGGTCTTCAACGTAGTCCTCGACGTGGCGCGTTCCAGTGGTGTGGTGCACGGTGTTGGGCGCAGCCGAGCCCCCCACGTTGCGCGAGGCTGTCTGCCAGTTCATCAGGCGCAGGTGCATCGAGCCAGCGTCTGCGCCGTAAACCAGGATGCTCTGCGGCCCCAGGGCGCGGTGGTACAGCCGCTTGGCATGGGCGTACTTCAGAGTCTCGGCAATGTCGCGGACCATCTGCAGGCGCTGGGTGATGGTGAGCGTCTTGCCCCTCTCGCGGAGCAGGTGGTCGAGTCGCACAGCCTTGGGGTCGTGATCGAAGATCAGCGCCGGGCCGAGTTCCGTTTCCTTGTAGTCTTTGACGCGCAGGATACCTGGATGATCGATGCCTTCCAGCACTTCAAACTCGCGGCGTGCCTGGCGGAGCCGGGCGGCGCGGGCCTCCGGGCTGGACGCGGTGGCCAGGGTGTAGATGCGTACCCGCCGGTGGATGGTGTCAACGCTGACGTGACTGGCTTCCCAATCCTGAAAGCCTTCGCCTTCGGCGGCGAGTTTGGTCAGTTTGTAATCGCCGACCTGCCGGTGCTTGTTGGACGGGCGTATGCCGGCCTCAATCAAGGCCCTGCCGATTGCACGTGTCTGGGCGATATCTACCGGCGTGCTGGTGCGGGAGGTGATGCCATTGCTGAGGGCGCCAACGATACCTGGATCGTTTAGCGTACCTGGGCGGCCATGCTGAAAAGTGGCGCTTTTGGCCAAGCCTTCCAACTGACAGGCCAGGCTTGAAGATGAAAGGAAAATAGCCGGTTCAACGAAGGGAAGACGGATTTTCGCCTTCTTGATGGCCGGCTGGTGCCGCAACAGGCTGGCCAGGCGCTTGGACTTGCGGTTAGCGAGAATCAGCGGATTGTCATAGGTGAAAGTCCGGCCGTCTGTGGTCCACGTCCAGCTATGCACGTCCCCGCGCAACACGCCAGGGCGGCTCTTGATTTCAACCAAGAACAAACCTGCCGGCGAAAGCACCAGGGCGTCCACCTCGTTGACCTTGCCCTCATCGTCGATAAATTCGAAGTTGGTCCAGGCATGCCAGGGATCGCGATCGGGCAAGTGAGCCCGCAGCCATTCGAGAGCCTCGCGCTCCCAAGCAAAGTGGGATTCGGCTATGACGTGCCAACGTGATGCACTGAGCGTCACAAAGCGCTCCTGTCATCGTCAGGCACATGCTCAAAGAGTTCGCCCACGGAGCAGCGGAACAAATTGCAGAGGACATTGATGGCAGCCACATCCAGGCGCGTCACAGTCTCCTTGTATAGCGCGCTGACAGTGCTGCGATTCAAGCCTGTGAGGCGAGAAACATCAGAAATACGGAGCTTGTCGCGCCCCATGAAGGTCGACAGGTGGCAGCGAATCATGGCGAGTCCAGGATTGCGGGGGTGTTGCGCAGGGTAGCAAAACGCCACTCTACGCACAACCTCCGGTGATATTCATCTCGCCATTGCTGACTCAGCGCCGCTCTTATTTGTTTCCAGAGGGAGCCCGCGCAGGCTGTAGCCGGCCGCACACAGCACCGGATGCAGTACATCGCCTTCGGAGCCTTTGAGCCAGTTCCGCCGCAAGCCGCAGTCGTCCTTCAAATGCCCAATCACCGGGCGTCCTTGCGGGCAAAGCACGGCGCCAGCGCCGATTTGATCTCGGCCCACCGCATGCGATGCCATATTGTGGTCAGGGGTGGCTGACTATCTGATTTGGGCCCAAGCACGCACTGACGTGTTTGATTACATCGAGTTGTTCTACGAGCCTCATTAAACTCGCTAATAAAATAAATCCGGATAAACTTAACTAGCGCCCCGCACTAATTAAGTGGGCTTAACTAAGGACCCCATGGCCGACAATCCCACGCGACAGGACGCGAACCCGAGGATCGGGCGCTACGTCTCCACCGTCGCCTTCGACGAGACCGTCAGGGCTTACGTTCCTCCACCGCTCCCGCCGAGTCCCCCGCTGAATATCTCCCCGCGCCTGCTCGGGCGCCTGAGCGAAGCGGACCGCGCGGTGGGCCGTCTCGACGGCGTGGCGATGCTCCTTCCGGACAAAGCCCTCTTCCTGTACATGTACGTCCGCAAGGAAGCGGTCCTGTCGTCCCAGATCGAGGGGACGCAGTCGACCCTCGACGACCTCCTGCAGTACGAAAACGCCGCTTTGGCCGGGAAGCCGCTTGACGACGTCACCGAGGTCTCTAACTACGTGGACGCGATGATGTACGGCCTCGGCGTCATCAGGGACCCGAACGGGCTCCCCCTCTGCCTCCGCCTTTTGAGAGACATGCACGCGCGCCTGCTCAAGAGGGGCCGCGGCGAAGCCAAGAACCCGGGGGAGTTCCGGCGCTCGCAGAACTGGCTCGGCGGGACCAGGCCGGGGAACGCCCAGTACGTACCGCCGCCGGTCAACGAAATGGACGCGTGCCTCGGCGACCTCGAACGCTTCCTGCACGACGACTCCGAGGGCATTCCACCGCTTGTGAAAGCCGGGTACCTGCACGTGCAGTTCGAGTCGATCCATCCGTTCCTGGACGGCAACGGTCGCCTCGGCCGCCTGCTGATCGCCCTGTTTCTGGTCGAAAAGAAGGTCCTCCACGAACCCCTCCTGTACCTCAGCCTCTACCTGAAGACGCACCGGGAGGACTACTACCGCCTCCTGCAGGACGTCCGCCTCCGCGGTGATTGGGAAACCTGGACCGAGTTCTTCCTCACCGGAGTCGCCGACACGGCCAATAACGCCTACGAGAGCGCAATGCGCATCGTCACGCTGTTCCGGCACGACAGGAAACGGATCGAAGATTGCGGCGAGCAGACCAACTCCATGCTCCGCCTCCACGAGTTGCTCCAGATCCATCCGTTCCTCAATGCCTCCCAGGCCCAGGAGAAGACCGGCCTCAGCGCTCCCACGGTCAACAAGGCGTTTGAGGCTCTGGAGACCTTAGGCGTCGTCAGCGAGATCACCGGGAAGCAGCGCGGAAGGGTGTTCGCCTACGCGGAATTCCTGAAGATCCTGGAAAGCGGGACCGAAGTGCGGGCTGTGGCCGGGTAACCCGCGCGCCCAAGGGACCGTCCCCCCAGCGCGGAGGAGCCGGTTTTTCTGTGCGTGCACTGAGAATCCGCCGCAGTCGCGGCCTTACCGGAACGGTTACGGTGGACCGCACTCGACGCTGAAAGGGTAGGAAATGAGCGGTTCCGCGAGGGATCTGGCCTTCGGCGCGGCGGCCGTGGTTCTTTTGATAATTCCGGCCGCGGGAGTTGTATTTTGTAGTATTTTGTACGTTACTACAACATACTACATTTAACAGAGGAACGTGAGATGGCATCGACTACCAAAGACCGGATTTTCGCAATCGCCGAAGAACTCGACGCCGCCGGTGCGAACCCCACCCTGGCGGCAGTCCGCAAGGCCCTCGGCGGCGGCAGCTTCACCACGATTTCGGAAGCGATGGCCGAGTGGCGGAGCCGGAAAGAGGCCAGAGAGGCGCCGATCCGCGAACCGGCCCCGCAGCTCGTCGCCGACCGCCTGGCCGAATTCGGCGCCGAGATCTGGGCGGCCGCCCTTGAGCTCGCGAACGGTCGCCTGGCATCAGAGCACGAGGGCCTCGAGACCGCCCGCTCCCAGCTCGAAGCCGAGAAGCGCGAGGCCGCCGAGCTGGCCGACCAAGTGACCGTGGAGCTCGAAACCCTGCAGGCGCGGCTCGCCGGGCTCGAAGCTTCTGAAAAAGACGCAAAGGCCGGAGCGGCCGTCCTGTCCGACAAGCTCGCCAAAGCATCCGAGCGGGCAGCGACCGCCGAAGTACGAGCCGAGGAGACCTCCAAGCGGGCCGACGACCTGAAAGCCGCCCTCGACGCGGCGCGGGAGGCTTCCGCCTCGAACATCGCAGGGCTTAACGCCGAGCTTTCACGCATCAACGCACAGAACGCGGAACTCGTCCGTGCCTTGGCCGACGCGGCCAAGGGCTCTGGTGGGAAAACCTGACCCATACAGCACCTCGATGGCGGAGCGGATCATCAGCACCGTCGACGACACCTTGATCGACGCCTGGGCCTCTTTCAAGAGCTTCAAGCGCAAGGACGATAAAGAACCGCCCAAGCCCGGGGACGGCACCGGAATGGTCGATTTCAAGGGTGAGAAGCTTTCGAACGCCACCCACCGGAGCACCACCGATCCCGACGCAAAGCTTATGCGCAAGGGCAACGGCCAGCCGGCCAGACTCAGCTACGGCGGCCATGCCCTCATGGAGAACCGGAGCGGCCTGTGCGTGGATCTGCTGATCACCGACGCCACCCTGGCCGAGCATCAAGCGGCGCGGCAACTGCTCACTCGTGCGCGGCGGCGGAAGATACACCCGAAGACCCTGGGTGCCGACAAGGGCTATCACGTGAAGGACTTCGTCCAGCACCTGCGGGAGCACAAGATCAAGCCACATATCGCCCGAATCGACGGGCGCAAGACACCGGGGCTCGATGGACGGACGACTTGCACCGAGGGCTACAAAGTCAGCCAGAGGAAACGCAAGCGGATCGAGGAGATCTTCGGCTGGCCGAAGACGGTGGGTTACAACCTACTGAGAATTGCGAAATTGCAGAGCGCGGGGAGTGCGGCATGAAGCGGCACCCGGAATTGGGCGAAAGCCCATTCCCCGACCCATTCGACGGGCATCAAAACGGGATTGGGAAGCCAATTCCGGAAATGAAGTCATGAGAAATTAAACAGCGAGGGCCCCGGCGGGTGCGGTTTCTCGGCGTTTTGCATCGACCTGCCAGCCCGCGATGGCGACGAGATTATGAGCGTCAGGGCGGAGGACTTGCCCACGGGTTTAGCAGCTTCACCCCTGTCGCCTCGAAGTCCCCGATGTTTGGCGTAACCACCGTCAGTTGCCGCACCAAGGCTGTAGCTGCGATGAGTGCATCCCGCTCCGCCCGCGGATCAGGTACGTGCAGCCGGGCACAGCGTCGGGCCACGGCGGCATCCACCGGCAGGATGCGATCCGCGAAGGCGGGAAGGACGTGCTTGTCGAGCCAACTACGGAGGACGGCGCCTTGGGCGGCATCTCGGCGTTCGACGAGCAGGACGCCCATCTCAAGCTCCAGCACGGAGATGGTGGAGAGAAATAGTTCAGAGGCGGGTACTCCTGACGCCCAGGCAGTAACCCTTGCATCCGCTTTGCCCGACGTCGCCTTTCGAAGCTCGGAGACGACGTTTGTATCGAGCAAATACATCAGGCGAGATCTGCCGGACGGAAGAGGGAACCGCCGATACGTACCGGCTCAAAGTCGATATCCCCGGCGTCTGGCTGGGCCAGCAGATCGACAATGCTGGGTTCCTTGGCCAGCAGCTTGCGGTAGGCCTCGACGGATAGCAGTACGTGGGAGGGGCGCCCGCGATCCGTGATGAAGACGGCGCCTTCGAGCGCGGCCCTTTTGGCGCGCCCGACATCGTGGTTGAACTCCCGGCTCGAAAGGATTGTGTGCGGCACGCTCATCTCCTTCGTGTAAGTATGTTGCTACATTGTACTTTGTCCTGCACAGGTCGTGATAGTTGCATTGGACTGTGTTGCGCTCACACCCCAGCCGCTCATCCTGCAATCCGCTCATATTGATCGTCACGCAAGCACACACGCACCATCCTGAATCTGCCCAAAAGTCGGAATAAGACCACAAATGGCGCCGGGTAAACAGCCCCCTGCGCCATGGGCTGACCATAAACGACTTTCTGGGCACGTCAGGATATTGACATTTATTAGGAGGGGCGAATGTCAACAGAACCTAAAGGGGTTTGCCCGCATCTCGTTCTTCCGGCTCGGAATAGTGGCACTGCCCCCCAGCCAGTTCGATCGTTTTTGCAGAAAATCTATTTAAAAATTTTCCAGTAACCCACGCTCCTTCAACAGATCTGTCAGGGTGCTGTCCTCGATCGCATACACGCCCCGTGACGCCCGCCAGATGAGGCTTTTTTCCTGCAAGGCGATCAAGGCTTGCTGTATCGCCGGGACTTCAACACTCACATTGTCGTCCCCCGCCTGCTGGATTGCCTGCTTGTACTTGGCGAGCGTCACCGCCTCGAAGGGCGCATACGCTGCGCCACTGGCGGCCATCACACGCAGCACGGCAAACTGAATCGGAGTAAGGCTGCGCACGACCCGCAACGTTTCATCGTTAGCCACTTGAATCTGGGCTTCGACCGCACTCCGGAAACGCTCGGTCACGTCCGCCGCTTCCAGGGCAAAATCAAAACGCAATTCGTCGGCCGCGGCACCCAGGATCTCCGGACGGTAGCCGGCACGCTCGAAGAGCGGCTGCACGACCTCGGCTTCCAATGGCGCCGGCAAATCATTCGTGTGCTGGCAAAACCACTCGACGTACTCTTTCCCCAGCGAGGGAAAGGGCACCAACGGTGCGCCGAAGAATGCCTGGTCCTTACTGTTGCGCAACATGGCCAACTTATCCCGATTCGAGCCGGTACAGACCACCCTCAGTCCGTGGTGCTCTCGACTGTTGAGCTCATCGCGAGCCGCTTTCAGCGAGAACATCGCGTCCGCCCCTGCAGAGGTCGTAATCGCATGCTGCGCCTCGTCGATAATCAGTACGATCATCTGCACTGTGGTGTCGGACAGCACGGACAGCGCTTGGACCAGCGAGACCTCTTTCCCGAGCCCGATGCGGTCCAGCGAAAATTCCACGCCTGCGATCTTGGCCCCACCAATGCCAAAGCTCTTGGCAAGCCTCTTTAGCGCAGACTCATGCTGGGAAAGCTCCGCCCGGATCGCCGCGACGATGACCTCGCTCGGATCTGCCTTGGGGTCTTCCCACAAATCGACGTAAATCACCAGCGCCCCTTTCTCTGAAAGCGCCGGTGCCAGATCCTCCCGCATGAAGGTCGTCTTGCCGGTACGGCGGGGTGCCGCCAGGAACACACCAGAGGAGGAAGCCGAGGTCGGAGAGACGTGCAGCACCTGCCCGGCAATCCTGGCAGCCAAGCCGGGCCGATGAAAAATATTGGGCGACCCCGAATGCAATTGAGTGGTGCTCATGCTTTACGTCATCCTTGAAAGATTAGGATAAATTATTTAAATTTATAGACAATTATATCTCGTTCTGACAGGAGGCCTTCCGCCGTCCGGGTACTCTACGCAGCGTTCGGTGGCAACCCAGCCACGTGCGCACGCTCTGGTCCTACACGAACTCCACGTACGGGTGGCGCAAGAAGGCGAACCTCATCACGGAAGCCCAGGAGCGGCGAAGCTCGCCGGTGGCCGGATCGATGAGCTTGGGGCCGGCGCCGAAGTCAGCCTGGGCCGCCTCCCCCGGCTCGAAGGTGAGGCGCACCGTGGTGTCGGGCGGCAGCTCGCGCCCGATGGCACCGATCTCGCGGACGAGCGCAGCGTGGATCGCCACGCCGGAGACGGCCTGGTCGAGCCAGCACTCGACGGGAGGGGGCGGTAGGCCGCAAGGGTCGACTGGGCGGACACGGGCAGGCGTGGGGGTACCAGCACTGCCGCAATCTCAGCGTCTGGCGGCAAGGGCCGAGTGAGCTTGAGCCAGCCCTTCTCGCGGGCCAACTCCCGGAAACAGGCTGCTTTGGCACGTCCCATCAAACCGGAACGCGAAATCTCGCGATCCGAATCGCCCTGACGCAAACGCATCAGGATCTGGCGGTACTGATGCATCTCGATGCTGCTGCGGGCCACCGGCTCTCTCCTGCCAAACCCGGCAGGGTAGCGATGGGCCGAGAAAGGTCGAGACGTCCGTCAGAGGAGGACTGGCTCCATTGTGCCGATCATCAAATGGCTCCTATGTGCCGGTCGGTGACACCCATACTGCACTTCGGTGGCGGAGAGGATCACCAGCACCTCGACCAACCTGCGCTTGCTCACCTCGCGCAGCAGCTTCAAAAGCCCGGTAGGTGCGTCTTGGCCCACTGGCCGATCACGTCCAGGCTGAAGCCCGACACAGGGGTGAGTTTGACGCGCAGCGGCTGTCCGTCATCACTGAGGGAGATGCCAACGACGAACGGGACCTTGTTCTCCGAGCCCCGACCGACTTTGCCCCCGCTACGCTCACCGCCCAGGTAGGCATCATCGACTTGGATCTGCCCATCGAAAACGTAACGCGTCTCTCGTTCGGTCATCGCCTGAATCGACTCAAGACGGGGCAGGGACGACGCATACGCGAAAGACGAATAACTGACCCAAGAAAGGATCCTGCTCAAGCTGGCTTTGCACCCGCGCCGCCAGGCCATCGAAGCCCCGGCGCATGTCGGTGAAACCGCAGGCCAGCAAGATACGGGTACCCGGATCGGGACCGATCATCGGGACAGACTCGTCAGCACCCCTTTAAGCACCGCCAGATCCACGGCCCCCCGCAACAGGAGGCGAGCACGGGGAAGCTCGATCTCAACCCCGCCGTCCGGCGAGAATGACCAAGGCGCCTGCTGGGGTGTGTCGGGCATCTGCTTGCAGGGCCATTCTTCGTCTCTCAAATGCCGCACCAAAAAGAATCTTGCCGATGCGATTTAAGCGCGCTTCTTCAGCGCACAAATCCCGCACCAAAAAAGTACATAACGTACATTACTCTTACAAATCAACGACTTATTTAAACAGAACCTGCAGTCTAGTTCTCGAATACCCGCACCAAAAGCCCTTTTTGTGGGCCGCCTGATACACGAATTTTTGTATCTCAAAAGCCGCACCAAAAAAAATACCCATATAAAACAGCGCACTACAGCCAGCTCGCTCACACCTTCACATGGTTTTCATCTTGAAATTGATTTGGTGCGGCTTGTGAGATGCGCAGAAAAAAGGCCGCCGAACACAAAAGTAAATGATCGGCCGATTCGCCTATCTATTTTCCAGGTCCAACTCTTGACTGCAGCACTCTTGCCGCAGCTACTGGTCTTTGTGACTGCTCCGCCGCCTTTAGCCATGTGGAGTAAAAACGCACACATTTTCGCGTGAGTGAGTAGCGGCCTTGCCGCTTTGCTTCCTGCAGGAGGCGGTTCTCAACGTAGGCCGTTCAGGTTGATTTGCCTGCAGCGACAATCAGGCTGATATCTAGCCAGGCTGGGTGTCCTCTTCCGAGCATTCACAATCAAACGAGACGCTGATGCGAGGATTGCCTATAGCGGAGGCCTCGGAACGCTGCAGGTACATCCGGTCGCTGGACACAGGCTTCCTGCTAGGCTAGGATTGGATTTACCACATTTGTAGTAAATTCCTATTATGTCTGCCACTACCTCAATCCGAATCGACCAGACGCTCTACAACCAAGCGAAGGCTGACGCAGCCGTTGAGCACCGGACCATCGCCGGCCAAATCGAGTTCTGGGCCAAGGTGGGGCGCGCCGCGCTCGATAACCCCGACCTCCCGGTGAGCTTTGTCGCGGAGTCCTTGGCCTCTATGTCCGAGCCACGGGAAGACGCGACACCGTTCGTACCGCAGAGCCGTCCGTAGTGAGCGAATACGGAGTCGTCCAGACACGTCGATTCGCTCGTCAGTACAAGAAACTGCACGACAATGTTGCGGTCGATGTCGACCAGGCTGTCGCCGGTATAGTGGCCAAGCCCGAGAGTGGAGAGCTAAAAAAAGGGGACCTGGCCGCCTTGAGGGTGGTGAAGTTCCGGAGCCAGGGTCAGCTCTACCTGCTCGGCTACACGGTAGAGGACACAGTTCGGCTGGTCTACCTGGAATGCGTTGGACCGCACGAGAACTTCTATCGGGACCTGAAACGGAACTATTAGCCCGGCCCTTAAATAGCCTGTCTATGCAGCATAGACAGGCAAAGGATGCTGGAAGTAGGACTGACCCCGTCACCCCGGCAAGCGTCCCCGAAACGTTGGACTTCGTTGAGCGCGAAAAACTCTACGGACTCAGCTGCGGCAAGGTGGGTATGACCTTGCTGGCCTCCCCGTTGATCACGCCGGGCGCCACCCTCTGAACGCTGGACAAACGACCGGACGCCCCGGGTGGGCGGTTTGAAGTCGCACATCAGACCCCGTTTCATTAACGCAAAGGGGGCGTCGGTGGAGGCCACGCTTTTTTGGCTTCACTATCAAGCCTGATAATTGCTATTAGCAGGCTTAAATTTATTGGTTAAAATCCAGTTTTTAAGCCTTCAGGCAGCTCGCCATGGCGCAAAACACTTGCATTGCGCACGACATCCCGCGTTACACGCGTGCCGACTTCACAGCGCTCAGGGCCTCACTGAACAAGCTGTCGATCGTCTTCATTGCGCAGAACTACTACACCGAAGAAGATTTGGAGGCCCTCGGCTGCGCGACGCCGGCCGACCTTGAGGACCGCCTTGATCTCATGCGTGATCACCTGGTAGAACGGGCTTCGGTGGCCAACCCACACATCGCCGAGGGTCTGCGCAACGCCAGAAAATCAGCCAAGTGGTCCCAGGTCGCCCTGAAATATCTATTCTTGGCCGCTGAGTTCGAGTCATCCCAGCCGCAGCGGCAGGATGCTTTGACTGCTTGGCTCAAACCCCGTGTTTCCCGTCATCTTCGAGACGAAGGTATTCGGACGCTAGAGGATCTCCTGACCCTCATTGAGGCCCGAGGCCCCACCTGGTGGAGACCTATCCCGCGCTTGGGCCAAGGCAAGGCCGGGGCGCTCCTCCGTTGGCTCCAAACCCACGAAAAGACGCTCGGTTCCCTGACGGTGACGGGCACCCAACAGGCACCAGTGGCCGGTGAGCTTGTCCCCATCACCCTGAGGGCATCCAACCCTATCCTGGTACCACTGGAAGGGATGCGTTTGCCGCGCGAACTGGATGGTCACCAAGGTCTGAATCGGGCTGCGAATTTTTCATTGATCCAGGCCCATAACGATCTCGAAGCCGTAGAGAGCTACCTCGTCAAGTTCCGAGCGCAGGAGAAGACCCGTCGGGCTTATCGGCGCGAACTTGAGCGCCTGCTACTGTGGTCGATATACAAGCGCCAGAAGCCACTTTCGAGCCTTCTCGTCGAAGACTGCGAGATTTTCAAGGATTTTCTGGCCACGCCGGATCCGACTTGGTGTGGTCCCAAGGCCTCGCGGTGGTCCGTGCGCTGGAAGCCGTTCGAGGGCTCACTGTCACCCAAGTCCCAGCTGTACGCGATCACGGTGATCCGGGCCTTTTTCGGGTGGTTAGTCAATGTTCGCTATCTAGGTGGTAACCCGTGGGTAGCAATCGGCAACCCAGTGACCGAAGTGGCCCTGCACCCGATGCAGATCGACAAGGCCTTGCCAGAGGTGTTGTGGTCAGCACTGGCGGATAGCGGCGGCTACCTCGATCAGGCAATCTTGAACGCAGAGGCCAGGAAAAAAGGACAACTTCGACTCGCAAAAGCGGCCCTTCTTTTGATCGGACACTCGGGGATGCGACGGGAAGAAGCAGCCACAGCCCGACGGGAGAACCTGAAGAAGATTCAGAGTCACAATCTATATGAGCTCTCAGTCCTCGGAAAACGGTCTAAGTGGCGAACCGTATTTCTACCCTCAGAGGCCGTGCAGGCGCTGGAGGCGCATTGGCGCGACCGAGGTGACGATCGGGAGAAAAATGGCTTTATTTTGTCGCCGCTGATGATTCCACCAACGGATCAGGCTCTCCGCAAGCACTTGGTTGCCGACGATAACGAAGCCAAAGGATTTTCGATAGACGGACTTGGCCGTTTGATCACAAGGTCACTCAAACAGGTTGCAGATGACTACAAGATCGCGATGACCGAAATAGAGCGGGAAATCCTAGCCACACGTGGCGTTCATGCGTTTCGGCACACTTTTGGGACGCTGTCGGTGGCCCAGGGCTTGCCACTGGATGTACTGCAACGGGTACTTGGTCATGCGTCTCTACAGACAACCTCGATCTACGTCCAAGCTGAACGGCAACGAAGCATTGAAGAGATTGGGTTGCTGTTTGATCGACGGAAAATCAAAGACAACTGACCCACGCAGCGCTAAGGGACTTAGGGACGATGGGGTTGCCAGGTGCTTATTTTTAGGCGCCTAAACTTTCTACGGCGGAGAGCTTCAAGAGCACTATGGCCAGCAGTTGCTTACAAGGTAAGCACGGCATGAAACAGAAACTGCTGCACCGGGAGCGCATCTTGGAAGCTGTCAAAACAGACGACGAAGTACCCTGACTCCACACCGAGCTCCTTTACGTCGGTCGAGCTCAAGGCGTGGCATTCGGAGCACAGCACCGCATCCACGCCAAGCGCTGGACGCAGAGCGCATGACTTCAGTCAGGGACGCCGCTTTGGCGTTCGGCAATACTTCTTGGACGATCTTCCGAACTCCGCGCTGGAGGGCGACCACGACAGCCACCTTTTCATCGCCCGTCGGTCTTGAGCTTCCCGCACCGACTCCTGGCAGGCCATAGCAGAGCTATGCGCAGTCCTTTGAAGAAAAGCGGGAAGAAGATTTCGTCGGTTTCGACCACGCCGGACAACCAGACTTTCTGTGCGGCTCACCTTGCCAACACCTTCGGCAACTCCTCCCACCTTGTGGTGTACCCCGGCGAAAGCCTGTCCCGCCGCATGGTCCATGTGCGGGTGATTCCTTCCGAGGCAAACTGCAGAGTCCGCCGCCCATACCGCCCGTTGATCTCATCCAGCACCTGCATCAGTGCCCGAAGCCGATTGCCGTCCTCTGTCTCGAACAACGACGGCTGCCGCTGACCAAGCGGCACCAAATCCAAGAGCATGATCCCTGCCTTGTGATAGGCGTAACCCGGCCGGTAGATCCGCTTGAGTATCCGGAACGCCCACCGAGTAAGCACCCGCGTATCGTCCGTCGGTGCAGACAACGGGAGCGTCACCGCCTGCTGATACTGGGGAACATCAGCTTTAAAGACGTTGGTTCGGATGTGCACCTGCACTGCACCGGCCAGGCAGCCTTGCCGGCGCAGCTTTTCCGCGGCACTGGCCATATAGC